>JAJYVU010000004.1 GCA_021791875.1 Acidobacteriota bacterium
TGCTCGTCGCAGCCGGCTCCTACCGCAACGGCGGGCGCCAGTTCGACCTGGGCGACAAGATCGCCGCCCTCCACAAGCTCGAAGCTCTCGCCCTCCAGCTCCTCACCCCGCGCAAGCCCCCAGCGCCGGCTGCAGCCGCAAAGTCAGCCCGCACAACCTCAAGAACCACCGCGAAGCACCAGGCGCATGCCTCGCACGCACGCAGGGCCAAAGCGCCGGCCAAATCTGCCCCCGCGCCGCCGCTTACCCTGACAGACGAGCGCTTCCACGCCTTCGAGCTCGACTGGGGCTCCGGTCCCGTCTATGTCTTCTCCGCCCGCACCAGCGTGCCCGGCCAGACCACCACCTACATCACTCTCATCGCCAAGCCCGACTTCGCCGGCGGCCTCATCCCGCTCTACCAGAGCATCACCCCCGCCAACCTCCTCGACTACCAGCCGCGCATGCGCCTCATCGACGCCGTCGATGCCACCGGCAGCGGCCGCGCCGACCTGCTCTTCGATCTAATCAGCACCTCCAGCCGCCACTTCGCCCTCTTCAGCGTCCAGGGTGGCCAGGCCCAGGAAGTCTTCCACACTGGCCAGCAGTAAAAGCAAAACCCCGGCGCTATTCACGCCGGGGCCTGCCCAACTCCCTGCCAGCCGTCCGCCCTACCGCGTCAGTACCGGCTCCAGTGACTCGGCGGAAATATCCACCAGCTGCTCCGGGAAATACGCATTCAGCAGATACTGCTCGATCATCCGTTGCGTGTTGAAGAACGACCCGTTCAGAGCAATCGCCGACCGCATGATCCGGTGCCACCGCTCATGCTCCTTGTAGTAGGTGGGCAGAATTTCCTGCTCCAGATGCTCATACAACGACGCCGCCTCACCACCCTCGTCCTCGCGGTCTTCAATCGCCCATCCCGTCACGCCTTCTATCCAGCCTTCGATCCACCATCCGTCCAGAATGCTCAAACTCGGCACCCCGTTGATCGCCGCCTTCATGCCGCTCGTACCCGAGGCCTCATACGGACGCTTCGGCGTATTCAGCCACAGGTCCACGCCCTGCGTCAGCAGTGCGCCCAGCTCCCAGTTGTAATTTTCCAGGTAAACAATCTTCAACGTCTCCGACCCCAGCTCCCGCGCCAGCTCGATCACCCGCTTGATCTTCGCCTTCCCCGGAGCATCCGCCGGATGCGCCTTGCCGCTGTAAAGCACCTGCAGTCCGCCGTGATCCCGCGCCAGCCGCACCAGCCGCTCCGGATCGTGGAAGAACAGGTCCGCGCGTTTGTACGTAGCCGCGCGCCGTGCAAACCCGATCGTGAAGATGTTCTCGTCCAGTTGCACGCCGCTGCGATCGGCCACCTCCTGGATCAGTCTCCGCTTGCTCGCCTGGTGCGCTTCGTGAATCTGTTCGCTGTCAATGTCAATCGCATACCGCAGCGTCACATTGTCCTGCCGCCACCGCGGCATGTGCTGGTCGAACACCGCCTGAATCGTCTCTGATGTCCATGTCCCGGCATGAATCCCGTTTGTGATCGCCGAAATCTGGTACTCCGGAAACATCGCCCGCGAAACCTTCCCGTGCTGCATCGCCACGCCGTTCACAAACCGTGAAAAGCGCAGCGCCACATACGTCATGTTCATCAGTCCGTCGTGGAAGCCCCCCACGCGCTCAATCAGGTTCGTCCGCTCCACGCCCAGAATCCGGTTCGACTGCTCCCGTGAGAAGCGGTCATGCCCCGCAGGCACCGGCGTGTGTGTTGTGAATACACACCGCTCGCGTACGGCCGAAACGTCGGCGTCGGTCGCCGAGTCCAGCGAACGTCCGGCCATCCGCTGCTCCAGCGCAGCTACCGTCAGCAAAGCCGCATGGCCCTCGTTCATGTGGAAGACCACTGGCTCATAGCCCAGCGCGTTCAAAATTCGCGGACCGCCCAGCCCCAGCACCGCTTCCTGCCGCAGCCGGTAATCGCCATCACCGCCGTAAAGGTGGTCCGTCAGGTTCCGGTCCTCTGGATGATTCTCCTCAAGGTCGGTGTCCAGCATGTAGATCGGGACCGTGTGCCCTGTCGCACCGTGCACGTCAAAACGCCACGCGCGAATCGTCACCGTCCGGCCCTCAATCGCAATCGTCACCCGCGGATCTTCCGCCACTAGCTTCGCTTCCGGCGACCATGGCTGCGCCGACTCCGTCTGATTTCCCTCTGCGTCCAGATGCTGGCTGTAGTAGCCCTTCCGGTGCACCAGCGTCACTCCGGCCATGTTCAGCGCCAGGTCCGCCGCGGAACGCAGCGTGTCGCCGGCCAGCACGCCCAGTCCGCCGCTGTACGTCGGCATATCGGGCCTTATTGCGATCTCCATCGAAAAATAAGCAACTGTACCCTCTTCGGGCAAACGCGCAAGGGGGGAGGTGGGTTGGCGATTCAGGGCTGTCATGAAAAGAGCAAATCTCCTGCAGCCGGCTGTACGGACGTTCCCTGCTCAAACCGGCTCTTACATTAATCTATCCGACCTACCGGCACCGGCCTTCTTCAGGCCCCGAAATCAATTCGATGCATCCGGCATCTCCGCCGCTGCCGACCGGTCTGTCTGTAGTTGAAGTCTGCATCTCTTTTATCACCGCTCCCATCAGGATTCGAGCGCGTTCCGTCGTGCACATCTGTGGGAAATCCATTGCATTCCAGCGTCAAAGAGAATGTGCTCCGGCCGAAGCCCGGCACCGGTAAACCTCGGCGTCGATCCCGGTTTTGGCGAAATATCCACGTTGCAGACTGACGGCGAAGGCATCGGCATCTTCAGCGCGAACCAGGTTCAGGGTACACCCGCCAAATCCGCCTCCCGTCAGCCGGGCTCCGATGCACTCCGGCCGCTCCAGCGCAAGTTCCACTAAAATATCGGCTTCCGGGCAGCTCGCCTCAAAATCATCCCGGTAGCTTGCGTGCGCAGCCACCAGCAGCCGGCCAAATTCCTTCAGATTTCCCGCATCCAGCGCCGCTGCGGCAGCCGTCGTCCGCGTATTCTCGCTGATGATGTGCCGGCAGCGCTTGTAGACGTTCTCCGGCATCTGCCCCTTCGCCCGCTCCAGGTCCTCCAGCGTCGCATCCCGCAGCGCCCGGATCTCCGGCTTCATCCCATGCAAAACTTCCGTCCCTTCTGCCACTTCCGCCCGCCGGACTTTATAAGCCCCATCCGCATGCGCGTGCTTCACCATCGTGTTCACCAGCACAAACACCACTTCATGCGGCAGCGGCGCAAGGTGGTAGTCCAGGCTCCGGCAATCCAGCAGCAGCGCGTGGTCCTCGGCCCCGCACGCCGAAACAAACTGGTCCATGATCCCCACCGGCGCACCCACATACTCGTTCTCCGCCTTCTGGCAAAGCTTCGCAATCTCCGGACCCGTCATCGTCTTCCCTGACAGGTGCAGCAGCGCCAGCGCCGTTGCCACTTCAATCGATGCGGACGAGCTCAAACCCGCACCCAGCGGTACATTCCCCGTGATGCTCATCGAAAAGCCGGGGACCTCAATCCCCGCCTGCCGCAACATCGCCAGCACGCCCAGCGGATAATCCTCCCACTGCCCGATGCCCCGCTCTGGAAGCTCCGCCGGGGCCACGCGCGCTTCCTTCTCGAAATTCGCCGAGTACAGAACCACCTGCCCATCTGCCCTCGGTGTCACCCCTACTGTCGTCGTCAGGTCAATCGCCGCGGGGAACACAAACCCCTCCGCATAATCGGTATGTTCGCCAATCAGGTTCACCCGGCCGGGTGCGGCAAATAGCGTGGGGCGTGCTCCAAACCGCTCCCGGTGGAGATCAATGAATCCGTTTACATCGAGCATCGCGACTCTCGGTTCCCCAATAAGTTTTCCTACGGTAAAACTTGATTCTACGGCTTTTTACGGCCTTTGCCCGCTCTTTTCCGCTGCCTTCCACATCGCACCTTCCAGGCGGGTCCAGATCTCATCCATCCACAGGCGATGCTCGGGCTTCATCAGCACGGAGCGCACGCATGTTACCATCCCGCCTGCACGGCTCGCACCTGCTTCTTTCCACGGCTCCCCTTCAAACATCTCCACCGGCATCTGCACCAGTGCCAGGTGCAGATCGCGCTGTGCGGCATACTCAAACACAGCCCGCGCCCGCGCTGACGACTCCTCCACTGTCGCGCCCCGCATTGCCCACACCACGATGTCCAGTTCCGGTTCCAGCGGCGCAATGGCATACTCGCTCTGTCGCAGCCGCCGATGCAGATCCAGCGCCGCCTCGCGCCCTGCTTCCAGTCCCGCGGCAAATTCCCCGCCCCTCACCAGTGGAAGCAGCCGTTGCGTCGTCCACAGTGCCACCGCCGCTGCACCGGCTCGCGAGCACTCCAGGCTGATCTCCCCCAGGTGCAGCTCGCTCGACGTGAAATATGTGTAAGGCGAATCATGCTTGTATAACCGCCCCACCGCCGGATCCCGAAACAGCACGCATCCACACCCGTACGGCTGCAACCCATGCTTGTGCGGATCGATCACAATCGAGTCCGCCTCGCCCAGCGCGTCAAACGCGCGTCGCGCTTCCGATCCCAGATTGCCCGCCAGCGTAAAGTAGCCACCATATGCCGCGTCTACATGCACGCGAAAACCATACCGCTTCCGCAGCTCCAGCACATCCGCCAAAGGATCGACCGCGCCCAGCGCAGTGGTCCCCAGCGTCACTACCACCGTGCCAACATTGCCCTGTTGCAACCGCTCTTCCAGCGCGCCCATATCCATCCGGCCCCGCGCGTCCGCGGCAATCTCTGCAAACTCCAGCCCCAACACCGCGCTGATGCGGGGATGCGTGTAATGCGCCTGCGCCGACGCCCCAATCCGCTTCCCGGGCATCATCCGTCCTGCCACCCACAGCGCCTCCAGGTTCGCAAACGTACCCCCGCTCGTCAGGTGACCCAGAAATTCGCTCCACCCGAACATCCCCGCAATCTCGCGCACCGCCTCCATCTCCATGGCCGAGCTCGCACGCCCACCATCTCGCGCATGATTGTTCGGGTTCACCGCCATCGCCATCGAATACGCCGCGTGCGCCACCGGATGCGGCGGCTTCAGCATCTGCCCTGCATACAGCGGATGAAAGTATGGGTAGTTATCCCCCATCCGCGCCGCAGCCTCGGCCAGCACTTCCCGCATGCGCTCGACACCCGGCACTCCCCTCGCCGGGCCCTCCGGCAAGGAGAATCCGGCTGCCAGCTCGCGCAGAGCCCTGGCAATCAACTCCGACGCCAAATCAAAATCCGAGTGAGACATCGCTTCCCAGAATAGAGCAGTGCTCCGGATGATGCTGAGGGGCGTGGAAGGCCCGCGTGGCCGTTCCAATAGAGAGCGGCTGCACTTGCCGAATCTCAGTCACTCCGTCAGATCAGGAAAACGGCTCGAATGGCTGATATCGCGAACCGCGATCCAGCCTGCAACCTCCCCATGCCGGCCGGCCTCCACAGCCCTTGCCCCCGATCCTTTCTAGGAAACGGCTTTGTTACTTTTTCGCAAATTGGATTGCTTGACACAGAACATCGATAACTGCATGAAAAAACTCTGCTAGACTTGCCTTGCGTTCGAACCGAACCGGGCAAACGCAGTTCTCGCCCACCTGTTGTGCAAAGTTCTGCCAGTAAGGCTCCGATTCACTCGTCGCAATTCATTCAGGAAAAGCAACACAATGGAACAAGGTACCGTGAAGTGGTTTAACGACGCGAAGGGCTTCGGCTTCATCTCGCGCCAGAACGGCGAAGATGTCTTCGTGCACTACTCAGCCATCACATCAAGTGGCTTCCGTAGTCTGCAGGAAGGTCAAGCCGTGCAATTCAACGTCGTGAAGGGGCCAAAAGGCTGGCAGGCGGCAGACGTTCAGCCTCTCTAATTGACGCAGACACATAAGAAGAAAAAAGATAAGAGCCGGCGCAGTCCGGCTCTTTTTCTTTCCCCCTCTGGCCTCTCCCCGCGTCATCTCCCACTCTTTGGTAACATGACTCCCGCCCTGCACGCAGACCTTTACGCCAGCCCTCCCGTTTCAATTGGAAAACGTTTTCAAGCACTGCTACAATTCGGCCGTCATGCATTCCCCTTTCTCACGCCGCCGTTTCCTCATCCAGAGCGCCTCCGCTCTCGCGCTTCCTGCCGCCTTTCCTGCCGCCCTCCATGCCGATCCAAATTCGCACCTCGCCACACCGCACAATCTCGAAACACCCTATAAGTACGAAAAGCTTGTCCTCAGCGCCTCTCACAAACCAGGCGATTTCGACGAAAAATCCGTCGACTGCCCCTTCGTCTTCCTGCACAACGGCCGCTATCACATGACCTTCGTCGGCTTCGACGGCATCGGCTACCAGACCGGCCTCGCCACTTCCCATGACCTCGTCCACTGGGAAAAATACGGCTGCATTCTCCACCGCAACCCCAAAGACCCCATCACCCGCTACAACGTCGCCATGATGTGGATCATGCGGGAAAACGGTGTCTTCTCGCCCGGAAGACTTCGCAAAGTCAATGGCCGCTATCTCGGCGCCTGGAACGCCTATCCACGTCCCGGCTATGAAGCCGGCCCTGCCGTCATCGGCCTCTGCTGGAGCGACGACCTGCATCACTGGGAACTCGACCCTCCCTGCCTCCGCCCCGACGACCCCGATGCCCTGCCCTGGGAGCAGGGCGGCCTCTACAAAGCCTGCATCCTCGAGCACAACGGCCTCTATTACATCTTCTACAACGCCAAAACGAAGAACCTGCCCCGCAGCGAAGGCGGCGGATGGCACGAGCAAATCGGCGTCGCCTGGTCCCGGGACCTCAAAAAATGGCACCGCTGGCCCGATAACCCCCTCATCCGCAACGGCCCCAAAGGCTCCTGGGACGACCGCTTCGCCAGCGATCCCTGCGTCCTCCACGATGGCAAGCAGTGGGCCTTCTTCTATTACGGCCTCAGCTCAGACGGCAAGGCCCGCGACCTGCTCGCCCTCGGTGACGACCTCTTCCATCCGCGCAAGACCAACTCCATCCTCATCGCCCCCGGCCCTCCCGGTACCGTCGACTCCACCTACTCCCACAAGCCCTCCATCATCGCCGCCCACGGCGACCTCTACCACTTCTACTGCGCCGTCTCCGGCAGCTGGCCGCACGATGTCCGCGGCATCTCGGTCGCCCGCTCCAAACCGTTCTAAGGCTACTGGCACTATCGTAACGGCCCAGACAAGACAAGGGCACTCTCTCGACACCCCCCTGGGGATAAATTGCCGCAATCGGCGAGTTATTCAGAACTGAAAAAATACTCCGGCAACGGGCTCAGCATCCTGCGTGAACTTGTCCGTAGAAGTAAACTCCTCCGACAGACTCGCAGCCTTGTACACATTTCCGCGATATTGGAACCGCAACCCAATGTGCGGCAACACCATCCAGTCCACCCCCGCACCATACTGGAATACGTCCTCCGTCTGTGTTCGCGTGGGTATGCTGCCGGTGGACGTCGTGCATGCGGCAGCCCCGACTGTAGAGCAAAGCGTCGTGGTCGCAGTCACATTCCCCGCCGCAGGTACATCAAGCAGCCACCCTCCCCCGACCAGCACAAACGGCCTCAAATTTGCCAGCCGGAAGGAACCTACCCAGTCTGCCGCGATCTCGTGCGCGTTCGTCGGAATCGAAGCGGCCACCGTATCTGTCGGCCCAGGAACGAGGAGCAGTTTCGTATAATCCTCGTCAGCGCGGTGGTAAGAGTATGAAATTTCAAGGCCCAGCAGCGGATTCCAGATATGCCGCAATTCCAGCAGCGCGCCTGCTGAGTTGGAAGGGTGTTGTGTAGTTTGATTCCCACTCGACGACGGCTGAAACGCCCCGTATACGCTGCCGGCCAGAGTTGTCTGCGCGCAAGCTATGGAAGCGCCAAAGCCCAGCACCAACGCTATCACGACGACTGCTTTCCGCAAATTCTCAACCATCTATATCCTCCATGGCGAACCGGTTTATTTACTTGCTTGGCTGCTGCCTATAAGCCAATTGGTTAGCGAATCAGTCGAATGAAATTCGACTGATTCGCGCATATCGTTCGCTGTGCTTGGTCTGCACGAACCCTGCTGAGGACGTTCTCGCTGCTGCTAGATCTGCTTCTGGCGCCAATCCTCGACCAGCGCAATCAATTTCCAATCCACCAATTTCTAAAAATTGATGGCGACTGTTGGGCTCTGCGAATGCCCAGGGGCTGTTGCATACATAGTCCCGCTTGGATTGCAGTCAGAACCACTCTGATACACGAGGGTGAAACTTCCACCAGAGCCTATGGGGCTACTTCCGCTGACACTCCCCGCACAGCCGGGAACCGTCCAATAGATTTCAGCTCCCGGCGTGCTGTCATAGAGCATTTCGGTAAATGTAATAGTCGCGTTGGTCCCCCCGGAAGTCGAATAGCTGCTACTATTCGTGGGTGCTGCGGTTTGTAGAGGCGGATTTATGGTTACGCTTACGGGAGCGGAAGGAATCCCATTTGCCACCACATATAACTGCGAGGAGCCCGTCTCAATGTCGGATGGCAGGTCGAACTCTGTTGAGACTGTTGCATTGCCCGTTGCCACAGCCATCGTACTGGCGTTATGAGTTGAGGCATAAAATACATCACCCGTACTGTCATTTACGATCCTAATGACGGGAAAGTTGGTAGCAGCTTGAGCATCATCACCATAGAATCCAGCTTGGGACAACCCTGTGAATTGGGTACCACTAATCACATTATTTGCGCTGCCAGCGTATAAGGTTGTCGAGATTGAAGTGACCGTTGGCTCCCAGGACGTTTGATAGCTGCCACCCGGCGTAAATATTTCGATCTGATTGGATTGACTGGTGTACAGGACTTGTCCAGTGGGTAACACTAGCATTCCACCTACATAAGAGGCCTGACTTGCAGAATTTGGTGGGTTAGGTACCGAGCTTATAGTAGTCCCATTAAACTCGAAAAACTGAGTTCCATCAGACACGCTATAGCATGGGGTCGCGGCGCTTGCAGAAAGCAAAACATTTCCGTTGGGAAGTAGTGCGGCTGGTCCATCATCCGTACCGAGTCCGCTTGGAAAACTTGGACCAGTTGACCAACTATTCGTTGCTGGATCATATATCGCTGTCTGATTCAAGCCGCCCGTTGCGAACACATCGCCGTCCGGGAGGAGCACGGCTGGCCCAATTTCAGAGCATAAGGTATTGACTAGGTTGACTGGGGGATCTGGCAGGGTGTTCCACACTTGCGTAGACGTTGAAAATATTTGTGCCGTGTTCGGATTGTTGATTACATTTACGGTAAAGAGGTCACCATTTGGCAATAGAGTCCACCCTTCTTCGCTAAAGTTGCCACCGCCGCTACCCACCGGATAACTCCAAGTCAAGTTCGAGGCGTTAAAAAAGGCGGCTCCGCTACTACAGCAACTGCCCAGCATGAAGGTTCCGCTCGGCAAGATTGCGCTCTCCGCATCGCCGATCTCTGAATCCCCAGAAGGCGAGCCTACTGCTGTCCAGGCATTCGTCGCTGGATTATAAATCGCCCCCAAGTTCGTTTCCGAGTATGAACAACTGCCCGACGGGCAATTGTACTCGCCGCCTTCGACAAGCACTCGGCCGTCGGGGAGCACCGCTGACGCAAAGTATGTGGGGGCGTATCCTGACGGCATGCTAGCGAGCTGCGTCCATGTCCCGTAGATATAATCCCCAGTGTTATCTGGTGTCAGTTCCCACCAATTGTTCGTTTCGAACTGGTGAACCATTACATCGCCATTTGGCAGCAGCAGCGGGTTATCCGCCTTGAATGGCGGCTGGTTTACGAGCGCACTCCATTGCTGGCCGTAGAGCGGCATAGCAAGGTTGAGCAAGGCGCCCATAAACAGAACGACGCAGAGTTCTGTCCACGAGCTGACGATGCCGCGTACCCAGCCACTTAAACCCTCAAACGGGGGGGGGGGGGGCAACTGCGCAAAATCGCTCAAAGTAAAGCGATTTTCTTCTGACTTATAAAAATTCCCCATATCTAAAGCCAAGGCATCATCCTCCAATTTTGAGAACGTATTAAGGACGCGCTAGTCCGGGAGTTATGATGCACAGATAGATATCTAAATTCTTGCGGGGCGAATACTAAGAGAGCGCTCTACCGCCTGTCAAGTGAGGAATCCGCGAGGATCGCTACCTCCCTTCCAATGTCCGCCCGTCATGCACAATTTACGCGTTCCGCCAGTCCTGATCCCCCGCAGTCACAGACCCGGTCCTAGAACCGCACTCCCAGCCCCAGAAGCCCTCTGGCTCATTTCCCCTCTGAACTTCCCTACCTCTGATCGCGTATCATCTTTCTTCCTGCTCGATTGGAAACTGAGAGTGTGTCATCCCCGCAGTTCGATGACACGCCCTGAAGGAGGACTGATGAAACGCAAATCAATCAACGCCGCCGCCGCGGCTCTGGTGGGCTTTGGACTCACCATCGGCGCCGCCGGCGCAGCGGCCCAACCACCGGCTTCTTCCACCGCAACCCCTGCCTCGGTCAAAATTCCCAAAGTCATCCCTGGGTTCGACGCCAGCGCCATGGACACCTCGGTCAACCCCTGCGACGACTTCTACCAGTTCGCGTGCGGCAACTACGCCAAAATGCACCCCATCCCGGCTGACCTGCCCGAGTACGACCAGTTCATCGCGCTCTACGAATACAACACCGCGGTGCTCCACAACCTGGTCGTCAAAGCCGAAAGCGCCGGCCCCGACCGCTCCGCCAACCAGCAGAAAATCGGCGACTACTACGAGTCCTGCATGGATACCTCGGCCATCAACAGCGATGGCCTCAAGCCGCTCGAGCCCGCGCTCGACCGCATCCAGGATCTCAAGAGCAAGAAGGGTCTGCCTGCCCTCATCGCCTACCTCAATAAGCAGGACGTCGACGTCTTCGTGAACTTCGGCTCCCAGCAGGACCTGAAGAATGCCACCAGGGAAATCGCCGTCATCGACCAGGGCGGCCTCGGCCTGCCCAATCGCGGTTACTACCTCCGCACTGACCCGCGCAGCGTAAAGCTCCGCCAGCAGTATCAGCAGCACATCGCCAATGTGCTCCACCTGCTCGGTGACCCCGTGGCCAAGGCGCAGACAGAAGCCAAAAACGTCATGCAGTTTGAAACCGAGCTCGCCAGGGCTTCCATGGGCATCGTCGAACGGCGCGACCCCCACAAGACCTACCACATGGAAACCATTAAAGCCTTCGCGCCCACCGTTCCGGTTCTCGATGTCCCTGCATACCTCAAGGACATCGGTTCCCCAAAGGTCGCATCGCTCAACGTCGCCGTTCCCGGCTTCTTCACCGGCCTCAACAAAGCCATCGACGACACGCCGCTCTCGACCCTCAAGAGCTACATGCGCTTCCACCTGGCAGACTCCTATTCCATGCAGCTGCCCCACGCGTTCGACGCCGAAAGCTTCTCCTTCTACGGCCGTGACCTCACCGGAACACCCCAGCAGCAGCCCCGCTGGAAGCGTTGCGTCAATGCCACCAATCGCACCCTCGGCGACGCCCTCGGCCAGCTCTACGTGGCCCAGTACTTCACGCCCGGCATGAAGCATGAAGCCCTCACCATGGTCCACGGCATCGAGACCGCCATGGGCAAGGACATCGAGCAGAGCGACTGGATGAGCCCCGCCACCAAGGCCAAGGCCATCGCAAAGCTGCACATGATCGCCGACAAAATCGGTTATCCCAACAAGTGGCGCAGCTACGCCAAACTTGAAATCAAACCCAACGACGCGCTCCCCAACTCCATGCGCGCCCGCGAGTTTGAAACCGCCTACCAGCTCAACAAAATCGGCAAGCCCGTGGACCGCAACGAGTGGTTCATGACTCCGCCCACCGTCAACGCCTACTACGATCCCAGCCAGAACAGCATCAACTTCCCGGCCGGCATCCTGCAGCCTCCGTTCTATGACAAAAACCAGCCCGCAGCCGTCAACTACGGCCACATCGGCGCCGTCGTTGGCCACGAGCTCACCCACGGCTTTGACGACCAGGGCTCGCAGTTCGACGGCTACGGCAACCTTCACGACTGGTGGACCCCGCAGGACCGCGCCAACTTCGACAAGCGCACTGCCTGCATCGTGAATGAGTACAGCAGCTTCACCGACGCCGGCCTGCACGTCAACGGCAAGCTCACCCTCGGCGAAGACACCGCCGACAACGGCGGCCTCCGTCTCGCCCTCATGGCGCTCATGGCCCGCGAAGCCATGGACGGTGGCCACATCGCCGGACCCGCGGCCAGCGCCGCCGCGGCCAAGTACACCACTCAGCAGCAGTTCTTCATCGCCTTCGCGCAGAACTGGTGCTCCAACATGCGCCCGCAATTCACCCGCATGCTCATTCAGTCTGACCCGCACGCCCCCGACGCCATCCGCGTCAAAGGCGTCATCGTCAATATGCCTCAGTTCGACAAGGCATTCTCCTGCCACGTCGGCCAGCCCATGGATCCGGCCCACAAGTGCCGCGTCTGGTAATGCAACCCATGCAGTTACAAAAAGGAGCGCCGCACGGCGCTCCTTTTTCCTGCTTCAGGATTGGATCCCGATATCCCCTGGCAGCGCCCGGCGGTGCTGCCCGCTCAAGCCTTTGCAGGACCGATCTGCTCCGCGCCACCATCCCCTCAGCAGCACCGGCACTTCCCCACTCGCGGGAACGCACAGCAACCAACGGCGCCCTTGCAATGCGCTCGAAATGAAACCACCGCAGCTACAAAAAAGGGAGCGCCGATTGGCACTCCCTTTTGTTGTTTTGGATTCTGTCTGATTTAACGTCCGTGGCCGCCGCCGACGCTCGCATGGCCACCGCCGCCAAAGCCGCCAGCACCCAGGCTGACTCCGCCGCCGTGAAAGCCACCGCCCATTGCGCCGCCGCCGTGGAAACCGCCGCCCGAGAACGCGCGCGCCGGCCCGCCCTGGAATCCACCGCTCCCTCGACCGAAGCTGCGGCTCTCAGCGAAATTCCGTCCTGCCAGCACCCGCCCACCGTTTCCGCCGTAGTTGCTGGCCACTCCATAGCCGTAGCCTCCGTAATACGGATAGCCATAGCTCATCCAGATCGGCGAATAGAAACCCCATCCAAACGGATTCCAGAACATTCCGTATCCGGGCATCCACGTGTAGCCCATGCCCCACGGATCCCAGTACCATCCCGGCTCGAAGCCCGGATAGCCCGCATACTCATAAGCAAGCTGCGCATTCGCCTGCGACAGGTATTTCGACCGCAGGCTGCTCCACACCACCAGCGAATCGGTATTCTCGACGCGCTTGCGGTCAAAGTGCTGCACTCGCAGTTTGTGCATCACGACCGGCACGTCGCCGCGCGACGCTTCCGCCGGCGGCAGCATCACCTGATGCGATGTCCGCACCACGGTCGCGCGCGTCGGATTCCCAAACACCAGGGCCCGCCCTTGGAAGGTTCGCACCAGGCCATCGTTCGCGTTGAACTCGTAAAACCCTTGCTTCACCAGCACGGTCATTACGCCGTCTTCGGCAATCTCAATATGGTTCTGCCTGTAGAGATAATCCACTTCCACGGTCGCCCGGCCGCTGGTCACCCGCAGTTGCGTCCTCAGCAGATCAGGCCGCACCATCTGCACCGCGCTGTTATGTCCAAGACGGAGAAAGACGCCCGGCGTCAGCAGAATCTCGGCGCGCCCGTCCACGGTCGAAAGCACCTGCCCCGCCTGCATTACCTTGTATCCCACAGCGCTGGTCGTCAGATGTTGCCCGTCCAGAGCAACCGCGCCTTCTACATAATTAAGTGTTCCCGGAGGCGCCTGCTGCGACGAACTCTGCGCGCTCTGCGCCATCACCGCCGGCACTGTCAGTGCGGCCAGCGAGAGGACAAGCATGATCCGAATCATTTTCATGAAACTTACCCCGTTTTGTTAGATGGACGCGCAAAAATAAAGTTTCGCTGGCCGCGCCGAATAAATATTGACCCCGGCAAACAGTTCGTCCAAAACTAAGGCTATTCGCCTTTATTTACAGGTGCTTCACCGCTTTCGTCCATCGAATTCGGATAGCATCTTCCAGCTTGCCCAAATGACAGAAGAATGACGAAAAAGCATCCCAGAATACTGACTTCCGCTCACTCCCAACTACAGATTGAACAATTCTCGCAGCCGCTTCGTCTGCGCCCGGCTCACCGGAATCTCCGTATGCTTCCGGTCGTCCATCCGCAGCTGGTAGCTGCTTTTGAACCACGGCACCACTTCCTGAATATGGTTGATGTTCACCACGTACGACCGGTGCGCTCGCCAGAACAGGTGCGGGTCCAGTTGCTCCAGCAACTCCTCCAGCGTCCGGCACCGGGAATGCCCCTCAAACGTCTGCGTCGCCACCGTGATTGTGCCGTCATCAATCGATGCAAAACACAAATCGTTCTGGTCCACCAGCAGCAGCCGGCTCTGCGCCTGGATCACAATCTTGCCCCGCGAAGTGCGCCCCGCCGGAGCCTGCTCAATCAGACGCAGCAGCGTCGCCAGCCTCGGATCGCCCTCGATTCCACCGCGGGCTTCACCACCGCTTTCCCCCGGAGCCAGTTCTTCCAGCCGCTTCCGCGCCCGCTCCACCGCCTGCAGCACACGCTGCCGGTCAAACGGTTTCAGCAGATAATCAATCGCGTTCACATCGAACGCCCGCACCGCGTATTGATCGAAGGCCGTTGCAAAAATGATCTGCGGAACCCGCTGCCCCGGCTCCAGCAGCTTCTTGATCACCGCAAAGCCATCCAGCCCGGGCATCTGCACGTCCAGAAACACCACATCCGGCTGGTGATTCCGAATCAGCTCCACGGCCTCAATGCCGTTCGTGCCTTGGGCCAGCACTTCCACGTCGCCGTCGCCTTCGAGCAGGTACTGCAGCTCCTCGCGCGCCAGCTGTTCGTCATCGACAATGACCGCCGTGATCGACATCTTCCGTTTCCAGAGTATAGGAATCCCGGCGATTGCGGGTCAACGCGCTCCTTCACTTGCTCGCGAACGCCTGCAGCCGCTCCGGAGGATGATCGCTCGCCAGGTCATGCCCGCATCGCGTGCAGTAAAGATCCGTGATCCGCGTGCTCGCAAAACACCGCCCGCAGCAGCCCGACAACTGGTAGGAACACTGCGGGCAATAGTGATACTCGCTCTCCACGCTCATCCCGCACGACGGGCACGTCGCCAGCAGCGGCTGCCGCAGCAGAAAATACAACACCGCGCCAATCCCGCCCGGAATCACCACGCAGATCATCCACATCCGCACGTTCATCCCGCGTCGCGGCGCATCCTTCGTGATGTACCCGATCATCAGGAAATACAAGGCCAGCAACGCCCCCAGCGATGTCGTCAGGTACAGGTGAAGAAGCGCCGGAATATGACTCGAAGCATGACGCACCGCCGGCAGAAACACCCAGAAGTAGTACTGCGCCGCCACAAAGGTCGCCAGCGCGCACACAATCGACCAGCGCGGAATCAGCCGCAGCTCATCCGTGATACGCGATCCCAGCGGCGCCGTCTCCGCCCTCATCGATTCCACTCCTCCATAGATTCTCGCCGTGAACACGCCTCGCCGGTGAGGTCCCGGCGGTCAGGCAGCTACAGGCTCGTACGCCCTTTGCGTCCCCGGCCCAGCAATACGCCCATCGCCGTCGGCAGCAGCACAAGAAACGCCGTCAGCGTCAGAAGCGATATGTCTGTAATCGTATTCTCGCTGAACGCCGCCTCGCTCAGGCCCCACAGCGCCGGGGTCGACAGCAGCAGGAACACCCCCAGCACCAGCAGCGCAATGCCCAGCCGCTGCCGGCTCTGCGCACGCACCTCCTGCATCCGCCGCGCCGTCTCCATCACCTGGCACCGCGTCCGCTGCACCACCGCCAGCGTCCGCCGCGAATTCAGCGCCTCCAGAGCCTCAAGCAACTCACGATTCTGTTCCTGCCGCTCGCTCATCGCCCGCTCCTTTCCTTCAGCGCGGCCACCCGCGGCCGCAGCGCCGCCAGCCCGCGATACAGCCTCGACTTCACTGTCGAAAGCGGCGCCATCGTCACCTGCGAAATCTCTTCGAGCGTCATCTCTTCCTGAAACCGCAGCACGATCGCCTCGCGGTGCAGCGGCTCCAGCTCCAGCAGCGCCTCAGCCACCAGCTGCCCGCTCTCAAGCCTCTGCAGCTGTTCAAACGGGGACTTCTCCGTGCTCACCGTATCCAGCGAGCGCTCCATTCCACCAGCCTCGGTCAGCTCTTCCAGGCTCGCCATCTGGCGCTTCCGCCGCAGATCAATCACCAGGTTGCGCGCAATCGTAAACAGCCAGGTATCGAATCGCGCCGCCCCGTTGTACTGCGCGCCCCGCAGCAGCACCCGCATCCAAACTTCCTGAAACAGGTCTTCCGCCTGCTCCCGGTTCCCCGTCAGATACAGCAGATACCGCAGCAGCCGGTGCTGGTAGCGCACAATCAGCTCGTCCAGCAGCTTCGGATCATGACGCCGCAAACCCTCTGCGACCGCAAGGTTCTCTTGCCGGGTTGCTTCCGCGAGTTGGACCGCCGCTGAACTCATCTCACCTTCAGAGACGTAGACCCCCTCGCCAAAGACGCTGTCCCGGCCAAGCTTTTTCAGCACACTCGAAAATTCCACGCCCAAACCCCTTTCTTTGGCGTCGCTTCTCCACGGTCTCCAATGGCAGCATCTATTATCGGCACCCGAACTACCACCCGCAACCAACAAATTCAATACCGGTCAGCCATTGTCATCCCCAGACATCTTTATCAATTTCTTCCCGCGAAAACACCCGGGGGAGCCACCCTCGAACTGCTGGGTTGGGTTAGGCGTGCGAAGCACGCGATCGCGAGTGCGGCCGGCACCCCTGCGACCAGCACTGGTAGAATTTTCAAAGGGATACGCGACACATCGCCCCCAAACAGGCCTGCTGCCCGCATGATTCGACTCTTCAATACCCTCTCCGGCCAAATCGAACCCCTTTCCCCCGCCGACGGCAGCACCTTCCGCATGTACGCCTGCGGCCCCACCGTCTACGACTACGGCCACATCGGCAACTTCCGCACTTTCTGCCACGTCGACGTCCTCCGCCGCACCCTCCTGCTCGAAGGCCTTAACGTCCGCCACGTCATGAACATCACCGACGTCGACGACAAAATTATCCGCAACGCCGCCCAGGCTGGCCTGCCCATCTCCCAATACACCCAGAAATACGAGCGCGCATTCTTTGAAGACCTCGACGCCCTCACCGTCGCCCGGCCCGAGATCATTGCCCGCGCCACCGAGCACATCCCTTTCATGGTCTCGCTCATCCAGCGCCTGGCCGCGCAGGACATCGCCTACCAGACCGAAGACGGCTCCTGGTACTTCCGCATCTCCCGCTTCCCCGCTTACGGCAAGCTCTCCAAAAAGGACCTCACCGGCATCACCGACGGCGCACGCGTCGACGTCGACGAATACGAGAAAGACTCCGCACGCGACTTCGCCCTCTGGAAAGCCCCCAAGCCCGGCGAACACTTCTGGCAGACGGAACTCGGCCCCGGCCGTCCCGGCTGGCACATCGAGTGCTCCGCCATGGCCATGGAATACCTCGGCGAATCCATCGACCTTCACGCCGGCGGCGAAGACCTCATGTTCCCGCATCATGAGAACGAAATCGCCCAGTCCGAATGCGCCACTCATAAGCCCTTCGCGCGCCACTGGTTCCATGTCCGCTTCCTGCTCGTCGAAGGCCGCAAAATGTCCAAGTCCGAAGGCAACTTCTTCACCCTCCGCGACCTGCTCCTCAAGGGCTACAAGGCCTCCGCCATCCGCATGCTGCTCATCTCCGTACCCTACCGCCAGCAGCTGAACTTCACCTTTGAAGGTCTCGCAGCCGAGACGGCTGCCGTCGAGCGCCTGCGCGCCTTCCACCAGCGCATCCTCGCCGCGCCGCGCGCCGCCGAAACCAACTTCGAACTCCTCGCCGAGACTGAGGAATGCCGCATAGCCTTCCGCACCGGCCTTGAAAACGACCTCAACACTGCCGAAGCCCGCGCCGCCATCTTCGAACTCGTCCGCGCCGGCAACGCCGCCACGGACTCCGGTACCCTCAGCCAGGAAAACGCCGCTGCCATCCTCGACGCCCTCCGCGAATTCGACTCCGTTTTTGCCGTCCTCGAAGACCGCGACGCCGCGATCACGAAATTCGCCCTCGACTGGGCCGAGCACGAAGGCCGCCTCGACCAGGCCGCGCCCGAAGTCCTCGCCCAGCGCGGACTCACCGATGACCAGATTCAATCCCTCGTCGACGAGCGCACCCAGGCCAAGCGCGCCCGCAACTTCGCCCGCGCCGACCAGATCCGCAACGACCTCGCCGCCAAAGGCATCCTCCTCGAAGACTCCAAAGACGGTGTCCGCTGGCGCCGCAAGTAAAACCCACAGTAATCAGTTGTCAGTTGTCAGCAAAACCTGGTGACTGAGGACTGGGCACTGAGGACTGAAAACTGACAACTGGGCCGGCGTGGCGGCCTTTACGCCTTGTCCTCAATCGGAGCCACTTCCAGCTCTGCCACCGTTTTGCCGCTCGTCATCTGGGACGACGTCACCAGCGCCACCGCGCACACCACCGCCACCATCCCCACGTATTCGCTTGGGTGCGGATGCTCATTCAGAAACCCCATACCCAGAATCACCGCCACCACCGGATTCACGTACGCATACGTCGCCACCTTGGCCACCGGAACGTGATGAATCAGCCAGATGTAGCAACTGAAGCCCAGAAGCGACCCAAAGAGGATCAGATAAGAAACTGCCGCAACACTGCGCTGATTCCAGATAGCGTGAGGCCATTGCCATGTGAGCGTGGCAACGAGCAGTTCGGATACACCAGCCGCCAGCATCTCCCATCCGGCCGCCACTAGCGGATGCACCGGCAGATGCATCCGCCGCGACAGCACCGAGCCGGAAGCAAAACTCAGCGCGCCCAGCAGCAGCACGACCGAAGCAATCATCTGCATCGTGGTTCCATGCGTTGGCGCCCGCATGCTGGCAAGGAAGTCCCGCCACATGAGGGCCATCAGAGCAAAAAAGCCCAGCAGCAGCCCGATCACGCCGCGCTGCCGCAAACGCTCGCCGCCCGGCAGCAGCGACTCAATCACGGCCACATAAAGCGGCGTCACGGCCACAATCAGCGCCGCCAGCCCACTGGCTACATACTTCTCGCTCCACACCAGTCCAATATGGCCCGCAAACAACAGAATCACACCCAATAACCACAACCGCAGCATCACTCCGCGAGAGAAAAAGACTTGCCTTCCCGTGAAAAAACAAAAAGCGAGCAAAATGCTTCCGCTGATCGACAAACGGGTACCCGCCAGAACAGTCGCCGGCAAGAGGCTCACACCGATGCTGTTGGCCGTGTATGTCGCGCCCCAGCAGACGTAAAGGCAGACAAATGCAAGCGCCACAGTAATCCGGGCTGGCTTTGATTGGGGTAACGGAGAACCCATGGGCTATCAACATCCTACCGTCTTGCCGAACATCGCAAAGCTCGCTGACCCAAATTCTTGCTCACAGAAACAACTCTTCTTTTCCCGGGACGTCCCATCGAACTTTTCATCCGCATGCGCTGAAGTGAACGAAATGCCATGCATCGGCCCGGATTCCACTGAATCCTCGACTCCTCTCTCTTCCAGCGGTCTCGTGACTTCCAGATGCTTGCATGGAACCGCAGCGCCATGGCTCACAACCGGCCAATGGCTCTCAAGCAGATCGGTGGCCCCGGTGTTCGGTCACGATCCTTTGTGCTAGCCTACCCTCTCAACTCGCGCATCGAGGTTGGTCATGTCCCTCATACAATCCCTTCTGCTCCTGTTACTCCTGTCCCGCGTCCTGGGTGAAATCGCTACGCGTTTCGGGCAGCCGGCCATGCTGGGGGAAATTGCGGCAGGCATCATCCTCGGCCCGTCGTGCCTCGGCTACATCCACTACACCCCTGAGATCAAAGCCATCGCCGACATCGGCGTCCTGCTGCTCGTCTTCCTCGCAGGCATGGAGATGGATATCGACACCCTCCTCGCCTCGTTTCGTGGCCGCGCCGCATGGGTAAGCGCCGCAGGATTTCTTGTGCCGCTCATCGGTGGAATTTTGCTCGGCGCCATGTTTGGCCTCGATAACATGCGTACTACCTTCCTGGGCCTTTGCATCGCCATCACCGCTCTGCCCGTCAGCGTCCGTATCCTCATGGACCTGGGAAAGCTGCAAAGCGACATCGGTCAGCGAATTATCTCCGCATCTGTCGCCAACGATTTCGTATCGTTGCTGGTGCTCGGCGTAATCCTCGATCTTAAAAACGCGCCGGCAACCCTCCAGCAATTCCTCATTTCTATTAGCCAATCCCTCGGCAAGGCGCTGATTTTCATGGCCGTTTTTGCCATCGCTGCCCGGCTCGTCCGGCGATATTCTCCCGCCAGGCTCCTCAAATCCACCGGGCCCATCGAGAGGATACTCAGCAGCTTCAAGGGAGATGAGGTACGCTTCGCCAGCATTCTGCTCTTCGTGATCGCCTTCGCCAGCTTTTCTGAGTTTCTCGGGCTTGATTTTGTTGTCGGCGCATTCTTCGGCTCCATGCTCCTCAGTCATGAGGCCCTCGGTAAAAGCAATTTCAAGAAAATTGAACAAACCGCCTCCAGCGTGACCATGGGATTCGTCGGACCCGTCTTTTTTGCCGCCATCGGTCTTGAATTCAACGCCTCCAGCCTCAAAGACTGGACCCTGGTCACAGCCGTCCTGCTTGTTTCATTTGCAGGAAAAATCCTCGGTGGCTACATCGGAGGAAGACTCGCGAAGCTCGGGCACGCTGCAAGCTGGACTCTCGGCATGGGGTTAAACGGTCGCGGCGTCATGGAACTGGTCATTGCCAACATCGCCCTGTCCAGTGGACTCATCGGACCACAGTTGTTCACAACTCTTGTGCTCATGGCCGTCGTAACGACTTTTGCCACTCCTGTCCTCCTCAGGACGGGTTTCCAGTATCTGGAAAAAACGCAGCCCAAGCCCCTGGCTCCATCATGATTCGTTCACTGTCGGCGACCAACTCGGAGCATACGTCAGTACGATCCTCTTCCAGATTTCGCGAAGTGCATGCTACCCTGCTCTCAAGCGACTCCGTCGAGCAACTTCGCCCTCGGTCTGATCCCATGCGCAGCAAGCACATCCCGTATCCGGTCGCGTTCAGCCGCAAGAGCTGGACTGGTGCGTTTGTGCGCTCCATTGCTCCCCGGCGCCATCTTCGCGTGCTCCCCACTCTCACGCGACCTAGCCTCTTCGGCAGCGACTAAAACTGGTCTCATACCTCTGTCGCCTTTGGCGGTACTCACGTAGGAGACCCGCCATCGAAGCGGGGCTCAAGTCCTTCATCCAGGAAAAGGAGCTTTCCATGAGACCAGTTTTCTAGTCCCACCGCTGCCCCGCCGCATCCGCCCGGGCCTCATCGGCCCAAAAACTGGATCGGCTGGTGTGAAGTGGGACCTCCCGCAATCACCTGCTTCGCTGCCCCGCTTTCACGGGCGGCCCAACGCTCTTTCGGGGATCCTGCCACTCGTGGCACCAACTAAATCCCCTGTCCGCAAGGAGAAACACACATGACGCCCATCGATACTCAGACCGAAGACCAGATCCGCCAGACCTACGGCCCCAAAATCAATACGCCACTCCCCGGCCCCAAGGCGCGCGCCGTCGTCGAAGCCGATGACCGCATCGTCTCGCCCAGCTACACCCGCTCCTATCCCATGGTCGCCAAACGTGGCCGCGGCCTGCGCATCGAAGACGTCGACGGCAACACATTCCTCGACTTCGCCGCCGGTATCGCCGTCTGCTCCACCGGCCATTGCCATCCTGAAGTCGTCGCCGCCATCCAGAAGCAGGCCGCCGAGCTCATCCACATGTCCGGCACCGACTTCTACTACGAGCACATGGTCACCCTCGCCGAGCGCCTCTCCAAAGTCGCGCCCATGAAGGGGCCCCATCGCTTCTACTACGGCAACTCTGGCGCGGAAGCCATCGAGTGCGCTCTCAAGATCGCCCGCTACCACACCGGACGCCAGCACATCATTGCCTTCCTCGGCGCATTCCATGGCCGCACCATGGGCGCTCTTTCGCTCACCGCTTCCAAGCCCCAGCAGCGGCGCCGGTTCTCGCCGCTCGTCCCCGGCGTCACCCACGTCCGCTACCCCTACGCCTATCGCGGCTGCGCCGGCGGCCCACAGGAAGTGGAAGCCTACGCGCTCGGCTGCGCCCGCTACATTGAGGACAAGCTCTTCAAGACCGTCCTCGCACCCGAAGAAGTCGCCGCCATCTTCGTCGAACCCATTCAGGGCGAAGGCGGCTACGTCCCCGCGCCCACCGTCTTCCTGCAGGAGCTCCGCCGCATCTGCGACAAGTACGGCATCCTTCTTGTCGCCGACGAAGTCCAGTCCGGCGCCGGCCGCACCGGTCAGTGGTGGGCCATTCAGGACTCCGGCGTCGAGCCCGACATCATCACCGTCGCCAAGGGCATCGCCTCCGGCATGCCCCTCAGCGTCTGCATGACCAGGGCCGAAATCATGGACTGGAAGCCCGGCTCCCATGCCTCCACCTTCGGCGGCAATCCTGTCTCCATCGCCGCCGCGCTTGCCACCATGGACATCCTCGAGCGCGAAGGCATCGCCAACGCCGCCAAAATCGGCGGCCAGATGCTCGACCGCCTCCGCACCTGGCTCAGCCGGCACCCCAATGTCGGCGATGTCCGCGGCCGCGGCCTCATGATCGGCGTCGAACTCGTCAAGGATCAGGACACCCGCGAGCCTGTTCCCGCATTGCGCGATCGCGTCGTCGATCTCTGCTTCGAGAAGGGCCTGCTCATCCTCGGCTGCGGTGAAACCTCCATCCGCCTCGCTCCGCCGCTCATCGTCAATGAGCACGAAGCCGCCATTGCTCTCGACATCCTCGAAGAAAGCCTCACCCAGGCCGCCAAAGAAATGTCGAACTAACCCTATCCACGCACCAGAGCAAAAAGGGGGGATCATCGATCCCCCCTTTTTCCGCCTCTCCCCCAGATTCCGCGTAGGACGCGCACCACGCACAGGAATTCACTCACAGATCCGAGCACCACAAAAGCTGGGAGCTGAAAGTTAGAGCATTTCCCCTGTTGGTATAGACCGAGGAGAGAATCTCAACGCAGCCTTTCTGTTAAGAAAAGCTGCGCTTGGTTGAATTCAGAAAGTTCACAGGAATAAGGGAAATGCTCTGATTCCCGCTCACCGCTGCTGCTTCCGTTCCTCTTCCCGCTTTTGCAGCCGCTCCAGCCGCCGCAGATACTGACGCCGAAACAGCATCCCGACAAACAGAAACGCCGCTGCAATCCCCGCCTGGGCAATTCCGCGCGCCAGCGCATGGTGGTGCATACTCAGGAGCGCGTCAAAGAACCAGACCGCCGCCCCGAAGAACCATATCCGGTAAAAAATCCGTCCCAGGTAGCCCACTTCTCTTGGGATGCAGTCTAACTCCGTCCCCCGTTCCCTGCAGTGTGCCCCACATCTCGAAGAGATCTGTCGACGCGCAACGCGCGCTCGCCCGGACGGCCATTCCCCCATGCCGCCAGCACCACTGACGACCCTGCATCCCGTGTGCTAGTATGCAAACCTTCTAAGAAGAAACACCGGTTCGCTGTCTGAACCAGAGCACAATTTTTGAGGCCTGCCCAACTTTCAGGGCAATCGACGCGGAGCTCTCTCATGACGTGGAGAACCGCAGCTTCGGCACGAGCACCACACAGACGCCTCTCGCGACGCCTTCCAGCTATCCCTGTGCCCGCTCACCGCCGCCCCTCACTACATTTCTCGCAGCCGCTTTCCTCTCTTCGACCCTCCCTTCTTCCACCGGAGCGCCCTCGCCCCGGCCATGTCCATTCCCAAAGGAGTACACGATGAAAACCTATCCCAGCTCGGAGATTCGCAACGTAACCCTAGCCGGGCATGCGCAGAGCGGAAAAACCACTCTCATTTCCGCCATGTTGCATGCCGCCCGAATGACCCAGAAACTCGGCCGCATGGAAGACGGCTCCGCCGTCACCGCGTATGACGAAGAAGACGTCGCCCGCGGCACCACCATGCATGCCGCCGTCGCCTTTGCCGAATGGAATGGAATCAAGGTCAACCTCATCGACACCCCGGGCTTCCACATGTTCGCCCATGAGGCCCGCAGCGCCATGATGCCCGTCGAATCCGCTCTCATCGTCGTCCACGCCGTCAACGGCGTCGAGCCCATCACCGAGCGCGTCTGGAAGTTCGTCGAAGAATCCGCCATGCCCCACGCGGTCGTCATCAACCACATGGACCACGCCCGCGCCGAAGCCTCCTGGGAGGAAACCCTGGAAGCCCTCCGCGATCGCTACGGCCGCACCGTCGTGCCCGTTCAGGTCCCCTGGTATCGCGACGGCCTCTTCACCGGCATCGTCGACCTCGTCACCATGCAGGCTTTTGAATACGAGCCCATGGGCAGCGGCCAGGGCAAAATCGTCGAAATCCCCGCTTCGCTTGCCGACTCCGCCAAGGCCGCGCACGAAGCCCTCGTCGAGCTTGTCGCCGAAGGCAAAGACGAACTCATGGAAGAGTTCTTCTCCGTCGGAACGTTGCCCGAGCAGCACCTCATCACCGCGCTCCATGAGGCCATCCGCGAAGACCGCATCTTCCCTGTGCTCTTCACCAGCGCACTCGCCGAGGTTGCCGCCGACCACCTCCTTGACTTCCTCAAGGTCTACGCACCTACCCCGCTGGAGCGCCAGCCCGTCGCCGCCCGCGCCAAAGCCGCCGCGATTCACGCCGCCTCCAACGGCCACGCCTCTGAAGCCGAGGCCATTGCAGAAGCCGCCGACGGCGAAATCGTCATGCGCTCCGTCGACGACTCCGAGCCGCTTTCCATCTACGTCTTCAAAACCATGACCGACCCCTTCGCCGGCCGCATCAGTTTCTTTAAGGTCTTCTCCGGTTCGTTAAAGAGCGACGTCGCGGTTACAAATTACTCCCGCGGCTCAACCGAAAAGTTCGCCCATCTCTCCATCATGCAGGGCAACACCGCCGTCCCCGTCGACGAACTCCACGCCGGCGACCTCGGCGCCGTCGCCAAACTCAAGGACACCGCCACCGGTGACACCCTCGGTGAAAAGGGCCACGAAATCTTCTTCGAGCCCGTCCCGCTGCCTGAACCTGCCATGACCTGGGCCATCGAGCCGAAGACCCGCTCCGACGAAGACAAGCTCGCCCCCGCAGTCCACAAGCTCATGGAAGAGGATCTGCTCGTCCGCTTCTACCGCGACGCCACGACCAACGAATTCCTCATCGCCGCCGCCGGCCAGCCACACATCGAGTCGCTCGTCTCCAAGCTCCGCAAGCGCTACCACACTGAGGTCACGCTCAAAGCGCCCAAGGTCCCCTACCGCGAAACCATCCGTGGGCGCGCCGAGGCCCAGGGGCGCCACAAAAAGCAGACCGGCGGACACGGCCAGTTCGGCGACTGCAAGATTCGTATCGAACCTCTGGCGCGCGGCGGCGGCTTCGAGTTTGAGAACGACATCTTCGGTGGCGCTATCCCACGCCAGTTCATCCCCGCCGTCGAAAAAGGCATTCAGGAGTCCGCCGCTCGCGGCTACCTCGCCGGCTTCCCCGTCGTCGACTTCAAGGTCACTCTCTTCGACGGTAGCTATCACGACGTCGACTCCAACGAACTCTCCTTCAAGATGGCCGGCCGTCTCGCCTTCCGAAAATGCATGGAGCAGGCCAAGCCCGTCCTGCTCGAACCCATCATGACCGTCGAAATCGAGGCCCCCAATGACTTCGCCGGAACGCTCATGGGCGACCTCAACCAGCGCCGCGGGCGAGTCCAGGGCCAGCTCCAGAAACCCGGCGGCCAGAACCTGGTCATCCAGGCCCAGGTCCCCATGGCGGAAATGCTCGACTACGGCCAATCCCTCACCGCGCTCACCCAGGGCCGCGGCAGCTTCCACATGGAAATGGACCATTACGACATCGTTCCCAATTCCATCGCGGAGAAAATCATCGCCACAGCCAAGAAACCCTCCGAGGACGACGAAGCAGCCTGAACCTTCCTCACCCGGAACGGCGCGGCAACTCGCACTGCCGCGCCGTTCGTTTCTCCTGCGGAAATTCCCGGCCGTCGATCCAATTTTCACGGCATGCATGTGACTCTTTTCCGGCGTCCGCGCATCAAAGTTACATGCATGTATGTTTATAAAGAGGGCGCAGCCGGTATACCGGTACCCCCTCGCAACACCTTCCGGAATCGCACCTCCCAGCCGGTCCCGGAAACGCGCGAACCATGAAGCCAACATCCCAGAACGCCGCCAGCGAACCCCGAATCTCCCGCCAGTCCCTCCGCAGCGAGGCCACGCGCAAGGCCCTCCTCGCCGCGGCCCGCAAAGTCTTCGCGCGCGACGGTTTCGAAGCGGCCCGCATTGAAGATATCGCCGCCGAGGCTGGCCGCAGCCGAGGCGCCTTTTATGCCAATTTCGCCAACAAGGAATCCGCCTTCTTCGCGCTCCGCGAACAGGCCATCGCCGAGTACAAGGCCGAAATGCAGCGCCTTCAGCAGTCCGAGCTTCCGCCCGAAAAACAGCGCGAAGTCTTCCAGGAATGGCTCGCCGCGCGCATCCCCGAAGCCAGCCAGATCCTGCTGCAGCTTGAGTTCAAGCTCTATGCCCTGCGCCACCCGGAGACGCGCCGCCAACTGCTGGAGCAACACCTCAGCCGCTTCACCAAACCCGAGCTCAGTTGCACCACAGGGGCACACCCCGCTGCAACCCCAGAGGAACAGAAGCGAATGCTGCTCATCGAAGCCGTCATGGAAGGCCTCGCCCTGAACCATCGCTTTAGCCCCGAGCTGCTCACCCGCGACGCCCTCCGCGACGCCGTCCGCACGCTCTTCAGCGCGTTTCTGCCTCCGGTTGAGCAGCGGTAAAGCATTCCTCATGAAGATCTGGAGGAGAAGCGAACGAAACACCCCGCGCGTCCGTTCCACCCAGGAACGGCCACATCGAATCCATCCAATCCACTCCATAAAATGAGGAGAAATGTGCTCTCCAGCGCCGCGCAGGTCGGCTGGGTGAATCCCCAGGGCTCACTGCGCGGCGCCAGGTCCGAGTTTCGCTGTCTGCGTCAGCGGAGGCGTTGGCGGTAGCTCAAAAATCACCTGATGCTGCGGAACGTCGAAGATCACCCATCGATAATTTCCCAGCACGGTCGTCCCTAGTACGCCGGAAATCTTGTGCCGCGTCACGGCCGGGCTCGTCTGCATCATGAACGCCGTAAACCGGCCCACCAGCATGTTTCCCATCGTCATCGAGGCAAACTCGGCCGGCAGCACCGGGAAGCACCCGCCGAGACCGTAACCCTCCGCTGGCTTGAGCTTCGTATTCTGGGTGAAGAACACTTCGTCAATGTGGACGTGGTGCGCGTATCTCGGGTACAGCAACAGGCTCGCATCGCTTCCGGTATCAATCTCCACCAGGGCGCGCCGCGTCTTGCTGTTCAGCGTGCTCATCGTCACGGGAATCGCCGGCACACGATCCCGCTGCTGCACCAGCGTCATCACGTCTCCTCCGCCGTGGTAGTGGAAGCCGCGCGCCGGCCACAGTGTCAGCTCATCCGTCTCAAAATTGATCCCCACCACGAACTTCCGCAGCAGCGGATACCCCAGAATCCCGTCAAGCCGATGATTCATCGCCAGCGCCAGCCCGCGCAGGTCCACGATCGCCGCCGAATCTCCAATCAGAACGGACTGCATTCGCAAAGCCAGATGCCGCGCCCCGGCCATGGAAACCCTGCCGCTTCCCAATCCCATGTCTTTCGCGTGCGTAATCTTCTCGATCGGGATACCCAGTTCGTGCGAATCGCCCAGGTCGAGAATATTCACACTGGTCCCGCTGTCCAGCAGGAACTCGAAGCCTGGCTTGCCGTCCACGCTCACCTGCAGAAAAATATGCCCCTTCACGTACTCAAAGGGAATCTGGACTCCAGCGGATTCGCTTTGGAAATGACGCACTGGCCAGGGATCAGGCGCGGACCGCAACGATGCGGCAGACGCAAGCGAGGGGAAAAGACCAGCAAGGATCAGAACTGCCGCTGCCATAAGCAGCCGGCGAAGGTAGATGCGTCGCAACACATCTCTCACCTCCGCGTGGGTGGCACATATGCCTCAAGTCCACGCTGGCGCAGGTCAGCAAACGATGCAGCATCACATTTCCATGTCACAGGCCGCCATCCTATCGGTGAACGGCGGTTTGTAGCGCATTGTCCAGCAACTTTACGGCCTTACGGCATCTGCTGATCTGCTGTTGCCGCTATTCTGTGCCTCTGCCAGCCCAATAGCAAGCAATTCCGCAAAAATCCTTGCGATTGCGCCCATCGGCCAGTCCCCGGCTTCACGGCCCTACATAAAGCTCGATCGGGGAGAATCCAATCTCTTTCGAGGCGTCATCCACCCGCAGAAAGATCGGTGTTGAACCCCCATTGATGTCCACGCCCATGATCACGCCGTTTCCCACCCGCTTGGCCACAATAATCTTGTGGCTCTTGATCACGCCGTAGTCGCTCTGCGGGCCCCAGTCGCGCATGAACGAGTTAAAGTCGTACAGCTTGTAGCGATCCGGATGCTGCTCCCAGTTCGGATCGTTGTTCCACTCCGCATACGCCTTCTTCATGTGCCCGGCTTCGATCTCGCTCAGAAATACGTTCACGCGGTGGTCTGAGGGCCAGTTCCATAGCTGCCAGGGAAAGTCCAGCGTGTAGAGAATCGTCCCGAAAAAGGTGGCGCACACCAGTACAACCGCGAAAATCGAAATGCCGCGGATTAGTTTCGCGCGCCGCGCATCAAAGGGCGGTGCATCCAGTAAAGTCATGCTCGAGTTCGCTCCTGGCGAAGCTGAAATTGATGGAACCTGCGACGGGAAGAAGCCGACTTTCTCCCCTTACCTCAGACACCACAACCAGCCGAATGGTTTCTTCCTGGCCGCTTCTTTCACTCCTATACATCTGCCACTACAAGCTGTACTGGTTCCTGTCCTGCTCTGCGCGTCGCTCCCGGGCCAGCGCAATCAGCCGGTCAATCAGCCGCGGCAGCGGCAATCCACTGGCTTCCCACAGCTTAGGGTACATGCTGATCGAAGTAAACCCGGGCAGCGTATTCACCTCGTTCAGATAGATCCGCCCCTTCGGCCCCGGCTCCTTCAAAAAATCCACCCGCGCCATCCCCGCGCACTCGCAGGCCTGAAACGCCCGCACCGCCATCTCCCGAATCTGCTTCTGCTCCTCGCGCGTCAGCTTGGCCGGAATCACCGCCACCGACCCCTCGCTCAGGTACTTCGCCTCGTAGTCGTAAAACTCCTTCGATGGAATAATCTCGCCCACCACGGAAGCTTCCGGCGCATCGTTCCCCAGAACCGCCACTTCCAGCTCCCGGGCCTTGCCGCTCTTGCCGCGTCCGCCCACGCCCTGCTCCACCAGGATCTTCCGGTCGTACTTTGCCGCCAGCTCGATCGCCGTGCGCAGCTCTTTCCGGTCACGCGCCTTTGAAATCCCCACCGAAGACCCCAGATTCGCCGGCTTCACAAACACCGGATACCGCACCCCGGCCTCGATTCTCTGCACGATCTTCCGCGGGCTTGTTTCCCACTCCTGCCGCAAAATGGTCACGTGCTTCACCAGCGGCAGCTTCGCCGAGGCAAACAGCCGCTTCATCACATCCTTGTCCATGCCTGCCGCCGATCCCAGTACGCCGGACCCCACGTATGCGATCCCCGCCAACTCCAGCAGCCCCTGAATCGTCCCGTCCTCGCCAAACGTCCCGTGCAGCACCGGAAACACCACGTCCAGCTTCAGCAGATGCTGTCCCGCATCCGGCGCCAGCGCTCGCGCATCGGTCTGAAACGGCGCCAGAACGCCCGCCCCCGACTTCGTCTTTGCCGGAACCGGCGGTATGATCACGCCTTCCCCCGTCGCCAGCATCGCTGCCGCGGCCGTACTCGCCGGATCCCCGGCCCGCAGGTGCGCTTCCGGCTCTATCGTCCGGCTCGTCAGCAGATTCTCGGCAGCTCCCGCCGTCACCCACTGCCCGTCCTTGGTAATCCCTATCGGAACCACCTCATACTTCTTCCGGTCCAGCGCCTTCAGCACCGACGCCGCCGACAGAAGCGAAACCTCGTGCTCCCCGCTCCGCCCGCCAAACAACACACCCACTCGAGTCTTTTTCATCGCTTCACTTCAGAAACTCCAGAATACCCACACCTCCTGCACCTCCGTAATAGCGAACCCGGAACACCACCACCGCCGCTGCATTTTCACAAGACCCGTTGACCGGCCGGACGACGAGCACACCACTTTCAACTCACTCGCAAATCCCTCCGCCGGCCCAGATCGCAGGCGATCGAAGAAACGGCACTGCACCGCAAAAGGAAGAGACAGGTTTCACCGGCAGGCAGTGGGCGCACCACCCCTCTCGCACCTGATCCTTGAGGCGCACGTCGCGAAATTTATCTGGCAGCTATCGTCGCCAATTCTCGCGCGTTGGGGGAGGCGATATCCTGTGCTCCCACCACCGCGATGGTCGCTATGTCGACGACTTCCTCCACTTCCGCTCCGAACGAAAGCAGATGAACCGGTCGCGCCATCCCCATGAGGATGGGACCGACGGATTCTGCTCCACCCACGCTGGCGAGGAGCTTGGACGCGATATTCGACGATTCAAGATCCGGGAAAATCAGAACGTTCGCGCCGCCTTTGAGGGGTGAGAACGGGAAGATCCTCTCAAGTTTTGATCCATTGACCGCTATGTCGCCCTGGATTTCCCCATCGACGATGAGCGTAGGATCGGCGGCCCTGACAAGCTCTGTGGCGCGGCGCATCTTTTCGCACAGCGGGTGCCGCGTGCTGCCGAAGGTCGAGAACGAGAGCATGCCCACCCGTGGCTCCACGTTGAAGCGACGGGCCTCTTCGGCGGCGCACAGAGCAATTTCCGCCAGATCTTCCGCGCTCGGCTCAATGTTCACTGTGGCATCGGCCAGGAAGTACAGATCCCCCTTGCGGGTGATGATGAGGTACATGCCCGAGACCTTGTGAATGCCCTCGCGCACGCCGATCACCTGCAGGGCAGGGCGCATGATGTCGGGATAGTTCTGACTGACGCCGCCGACCAGCGCGTCGGCATCGCCCATGCGCACCATCATGGCGCCGAAGATGTTGTGGTCCTTCATCAGCTCGCCGGCCATGCCGCGAGTCACGCCGCGGCGCTGCCGCAGATGGTAGAACTCGTCGACGTACGCTTGCCGTCGCGGCGCGGTTTCCGGCTCAACGATGCTGACACCGTCCAGGGGTAGCCCCAGCTCCTGCGCTCTCCGGCGAATCTCATCAGCGCTGCCCAGCAGCACCGGAATGGCGATCTTCTCCTGCAACAGCCTGTGGCAGGCGCGCAGGATCTTCGGATGCGTGCCCTCGGGGAAAACCACGCGCCTCGGGTCCGCCACGGCCTTGCGCACCATCATCCGCATGATTCCGTGCGCCTTGCCGCGCTGCTTTTCCAGCTGTTCGCGATACTCGTCAAGGTCCACCGGGCGCTGCGCGACGCCGGTATCCATGGCCGCCTTGGCCACGGCTGCCGACTCCCAGACCAGCACCCGCGGATCGAACGCTTTGGGAATGATGTAGTCCGGCCCGAACCTCAGACATTCCACGCCGTACGCTCGGCAGACAGAGTCCGGCACATCTTCCTTGGCCAGCGAGGCCAGCGCATGCGTGGCCGCGAGCTTCATCTCCTCATTGATGGCGGTCGCGTGCACATCGAGCGCGCCGCGAAAGATAAACGGGAATCCGAGGACATTGTTCACCTGGTTGGGGTCGTCCGAGCGACCCGTGGCCATGATGATGTCGTCGCGGACGGCCTTCGCCTCCTCGTAGCTGATTTCAGGATCGGGATTCGCCATGGCGAAGACGATGGGCCGAGGCGCCATCGAGGCAATCATTTCCGGAGTAAATGCGCCTTGCGAGGAAAGACCCAGAAGTACGTCCGCGCCGTGGACCGCTTCGGCCAGGGTGCACACGGGCACGTCCTTGGCAAACCGCTCTTTGTAGGGATTCATCCCTTCTTTGCGGCCTTTGTAGATCATGCCCTTGGTATCGAACATCGTGATGTTTTCGCGTTTGACGCCCAGATGAATGTAGTGCTCAGCGCAGGCAATTCCCGATGCGCCCGCTCCATTGACGACCAACTTGACCTCATCGATCCGTTTGCCCGCCAACTCCAGCGCGTTCACCAGCGCAGCGCCGGAGATGATCGCGGTGCCATGCTGGTCGTCGTGGAAGACAGGGATTTTCATGGTGCGGCGCAGCGTTTCCTCGATGTAGAAGCATTCCGGCGCCTTGATGTCCTCAAGGTTGATGCCGCCAAAGGTGGGCTCCAGCAATTGACAGGTGCGGATGATCTCGTCGGGATTATGCGTGTCGAGTTCGATATCGAAGACGTCGATGTCCGCGAATCTCTTGAAGAGGATGCCTTTGCCCTCCATCACCGGCTTGCCGGCGATCGCTCCGATGTCGCCCAGTCCGAGCACCGCTGTTCCATTGCTGACCACAGCCACAAGGTTGCCCTTCGCGGTGTACTGGAATGCCTTTTGCGGGTCTTTTTCGATCTCGAGGCAAGGCACAGCCACGCCCGGAGTGTAAGCCAGGCTGAGATCGCGCTGGGTGACGCACGGTTTGGTGGGAACCACTTCCACCTTTCCCGGTCGTGACCCATTGTGATATTCAAGAGCATCCTGTTTGGTGATGAGCATGGCGACCTCCTCCGAAACGACCGCAGACACTGGATGCGGCGATTCCCGGCAGTCCCGTTTTCACCGCCTGGATGGGGCAGTGGAAACTGGAACAAAATTCGGGAGAAATTCCCTCCGGGCACTTAACATATGCCTCGGCCCTTGACGGGTGCAATGTCTGTGACGGGGAACACAGATTGGTGATCTGCCCAGGCTGTTCCCATCTTTTGCTGCGCGTAGGATGGGGCAGCGTGCGGAATGGCGAGCGGAAAGGACGTTGAGGATGAAAAGTGCTCTGTTGCGCTGGGTTGCGGGAGGAGCGATGGCGCTGGCCTTGTCGGCATCTGCGCGCGGCGCGACGGCGAAGGTAGAGACTGCGCCGGAAGTGAAGATCGCAAGCGGCCTGGTGCGCGGCAAGAGCATGGCCGCCCTGCCGGAGGGCGGCGGGTTTCTGGGCATTCCCTATGCGGCCCAGCCTGTGGGAAAGTTACGCTGGCGGGCGCCCCAACCGGCTCCGCACTGGAACGGCGTTCGCGAAGCGACGCATTGGGGGCCGGCGTGTCCGCAGAAACCGAGCGGCTGGTTGCCGGAGATGCTGGGGATTCGGGCAATGCCCACGAGCGAAGCCTGCCTGTATGTGAACGTCTGGACGCCGCAGCTCCATCCGGCGAAGAAGCTGCCGGTGCTGGTGTGGATTCACGGCGGCGGGAATGTGGAGGGCTCCGGAGAGTGGCCGCCGCTGGGACCGACGCTGGCGAAAACCGGGATCGTCGTGGTGAGCCTGAACTATCGGCTGGGGGCGTTTGGGTTCTTTGCCTACAAGCCGCTGGATGGCGAGTCGCGCGAGGATGTTTCGGGAAACTACGGGAACCTGGATCAAATTGCGGTGCTGAGATGGGTGCGGCGCAATATCGCGGCCTTCGGGGGCGATCCGGGGAGGGTGACGATCGCGGGCCAGTCGTCGGGTTCGGAGGACGTGTGCATTCTGATGGCGTCGCCGCTGGCGCGAGGTTTGTTTGAGGGCGCGGTGCTCGAGAGCGGGACATGCGTGGATTCGGTCTACCCGAAGCTCCCGACAGAGGAAACAAGCGGCGAGCGGCTGGCGCTGGATCTGGGCGTGAAACCCGGTCCGCATGCGCTGAAGAAGCTGAGAGCGATTCCAGCGGAACGTATTTTGAATGCGGCGGCCAGGGACGGAGATGTGGATCTGGAGCCGACCATCGATGGCTGGATGCTGCGGCAGCAGCCCGGCATCACGTTTGCCCACGGGCAGCAGGCGCCGGTTGCCGTCTTGGTAGGGACGAATGAGGATGAGGTGTCGATCTTTGCCAGCCCACTCGTGCACGGGACCGCATACCGGCCGAAGACGCTGGTAGAGTACCGCAAATGGCTACAGGACGAGTTCGGGAGCAAATTTGCCGGGCGGGTGTTCGCGGCGTATCCGGCGCATGAGGACAGCCAGGTGCCGGGTGTCTTTCGGACCATGTTCAGCGATTACGATTTTGCCTTCAGCGCGTGGCTGCTGGCGAAGGATACCGCGCTCACGGGCCGAGAAGCTTATTTGTATCGCTTCACCTATGTGGGAGCAGGGCCATTTGCGAAGTTGGGAGCATTCCACACCGAAGAGCTGATGTTCCTGAGCCGGCATTACTGGACCACATGGGTTCGGCAGCCGGGAGATGCGGCTTTGTCGCGAACGCTCGTAGGCTACTGGAGCCGTTTTGTGAAAACTGGGAATCCCAATGGCCCGGCATTGCCGGAATGGCCGGTCTTCCGGAGCCGCGAGAACGATTGCCAGGAGCTGGGCCGGCGGGTGGGGCCGGAACGAGTGCCAAGGGTAAAGAAAATGGCCATCTTCTACGAATATCTGCGCACGCGTCTCAAGGGTTTGCCCGCGAACCCATAACCACCCCGTCGCCGGATCGTTGCGTCAGCTCTTTGCTCTGGATTTGTCGTCGCCACCAGGGCCTGTTAACGCCCTCGTCATGCGCTCGCGTAAATTCCGGACCTCAACCTCCATTACCCGGGTGCCTTGCAAGCCGATCCGAGGCGCTTGCCCCGTTACCGGACCGTGAATCACCCTGAAGACCCCTCCACCGCGCACAACCCCCTCACAACACCGCACTTATCCCCGCCGGCCGGCGCCTCGGCCACCCCGGCTCAACGCCCCTTGCCACCCTCCCGTATAATGGGAAAAACCGAGACGGTAGCCCGGCCATCGCCGTTTCTTGAGCGGCCCGTCGCCATGTGCCGCTGTGATGGATTTCTATGCCCGAACATATTAAGAAAAAACTCCTGGAAGAGATCAAGCAACTGGAGCACGAGCTCGCTCATGAGCTTCCAGCCGAGATTAAGAAAGCCGCTGCCCTCGGCGATCTCAGCGAAAATGCCGAATATCACATGGCCAAGCAGCGCCAGGAATTCGTCAACGCCCGCCTCGGTCAGCTCAAGCGCCGCATGGCCGAGCTTTCCCTCGTCAATCTGTCGAATATCCCCCATGACCGCATCGCCTTCGGCTCCACCGTCGAAGTCTTCGACACCTCCAAGGACGAAAAAATCGAGTACAAGCTCGTCACCAGCGAAGAATCCGACGTCACCAACGGCCTCATCTCCACCACTTCGCCCATTGGCCGGGCCCTCATCGGCAAGCAGGTTGGCGACATCGCTACCGTCGTGACGCCCAGCGGCAAGCGCGAACTCGAAATCCTCAAACTCACGACCATTCACGACGAAGCGGCCACCGCGACCGCCGACTCCACCGAACAGTAAGTACCTCAGGGTGACAGCATTGCCCACGCAGGATTCCCGAATCGACTCGCAGCGTTCCCCGCAGGGTGCGGCGCCTCGCACCCACTCACGCTCCTGGACGCTCGCCTTCGGCAGAGCCTGCGGCGTGCTGCTTCAGGCCATCGTCAACGGTCTCGCGCTCACCCGCATCTCGCCCAACACCCTTACCTTTATTGGTCTGCTCATCAACACGGTCGCCGCCGTCCTCTTCGGCTTCGCCAACTCACGCAACTACGTCAGCATGTTCCTCTACGCCGGCCTCGTCATCATTGGCGCCGGCATCTTTGACATGGTCGACGGACGCGTCGCCCGCCAGACCCAGCAGGTCACCGTCTTCGGGGCATTCTTTGACTCCGTCATCGACCGCTACTCTGATGTTGTCCTCTTCTTCGGGCTCCTTGTCTTCTACGCCCGCGGCAATCGCCTCTTTTACGTCGACCTCACCGCCTTTGTCATGGTCACCTCGCTCATGGTCAGCTACACTCGCGCCCGCGCCGAGGCCCTCATCGGAAAATGCAAGGTCGGCTTCATGGAACGCCCTGAGCGCGTCGTCCTCATCATTCTTGGCGCACTCTTCATGCGCTGGGACGCCATGGCACCCGTGCTCTGGGTCCTCGCCGCACTCTCGACGCTCACCGTCATCCACCGCATCCGCTACACCTTCGAGCAAACCCGCCACATCGCCCCGCTCAAGGCCGGCGAACCCATGCCGTCGCCCAACCGGGCGTCCATCGAACCAGCGCCCGCGCCCGTCACCACCCGCAACGCATAGAGCAGCGCTCCTTTCCAGCGGATCCAGTCACCGCCCATCCTCCTTGAACCACCATCCGATACACTGGTCGCGTCACCGGAGGTCTACGCATGCCCGCACCCACCCGCCATCCCACGCTCGCCCGCGCCTTTGGCGGCAAATGGGCCCTCGTCACCGGAGCCAGCGCTGGCCTCGGCGAACAGATCGCCCTTGACCTCGCCGCATCCGGCGCAAACCTCGTCCTCACCGCCCGCCGCGCCGACCGCCTCGAAGCCCTCGCCGACGATATCCACAGCCAATACTCCGTCGAAACTCGCGTCATCCCCGCCGATCTCTCCCTGCCAGAAACCCCGCAGCAGCTCTACGACGCCACCGAAGCCGCCGGCCTTCCCATCGACATCCTCATCAACAACGCAGGCTTCGGCTTCCTCGGCAAGTTCCAGACCGGAACCCCCGAATGGGACCGCCAGATGGTCACCGTCAACTGTGCCGCCGTCGTCCACCTCACCCATCTCTTCCTGCCCCGCATGATCGAGCGCCGCCGCGGATTCATCATGATGCTCGCCTCTGCCGCATCCTTCCAGCCCATCCCCTACATGTCCACTTACGCCGCCACCAAGGCCTTTGACCGTTTCCTCGGCGAAGCCCTCGACGCCGAAGTCCGCCAGTACGGCATCCGCGTCAGCTCCCTCTGCCCCGGCCCCACCGAATCCGAATTCGGTCAGGTCGCCGGCATGAACTCCAGCGCCTTCCGCCGCGTCCAGCCCGCCCAACCCGTTGTCCGCTGCGGCCTCCTCGACCTCGCCGGCGGAAAACCCACCTCCTACCCACCCGGCTCCGGAGCCTTTTTCTTCTTCCTCGAGCGCTTCCTGCCCCGCACCCTCGTCACCCGCGTCCTCGAACGCGGCCTCCGCTCCGCCATCCCCAATCGCCCCGAATAGAGGGAATTTGCTGTAGGCGCATCTCGCAGCCATAAATCCATCCAAGGCTTCTCCATCCGGCAAAGCCGCACCTGCACAGCCTCGACAGGACACAGCAACTGTAACTTCCCTCTAACTTCCCCTGTCGATAGCCTGCTCGCAGGACTTATCAAAACCCCTCATTCGCTGTTACCTGACTGTAAGTAAAAAGACTGCGTTCACTTGTGACGATTCAAGCGCAGTAGCTCACTCTCAGCGAGAAATCAACACTTCCACGCGATGAAAGAAACCCATCATCCAATCAAAAATCCCTCTCTCGCTTCTTCTCTCAGGGGCTTCGGTGTTACAACAGGCAAACCCTCCGCATCCGCTCTAGACGGGGTTCCCACATATCATCTGTGCCCCGCATCCTGGCAAATTCGTACCCCTCGAAGCGCCTCCACCCCTGTGCGCACCCCATCTGAGTCAACCTCAGCGCACGGTTACTAGCAAGGATTACTTCGGAGTGCACTCCAAAATTAATTCCTTGACTTGTGCCTGCGCCCGGAATACCTTTGCTGACAATTCACGCCTGCCCACATGACCGCTCTGGAGCAGGCGTATTTGTCAGGCCGAAACGCTTCGAACGCAAATCTTGTCTCGCCAAATATCAAGTAATGAGGAAATTTTGTATGAGCAATAAAGGGTTTTCTCCTCGGTTCGCCGTGTCCCTTCTCGCATGCTGTATCGCCGGCACATTCTGCACCTTCCAGGCGCAGGCGCAATCATCAAACGCCAACGCAGCAGCCGGAGGTCTTCGCTACCTCACACCCGGCCAGCCACCGGTCATGATTCACCCAACTGTCGGCGCCTCTGAGGCTGCCCGCGAGGCCAAGGGCTCTCACGGTGGTCACGGCGGTGGTGGCGGCGGTTCCACCAGCGTCAACCTCTATTACCACGGCGGCGTAGGCGGCATCGGTGTGGAAACCGCTCCCGTGGTTTACGTCGTCTTTTGGGGCTCCCAGTGGAACAATAATGACCCCAGCGGCGAAGCCACCATCGTCGAAAACTTCCTCAAATCAGTGGGCGGAAGCACCTGGTCCGCTGACAATACCCAGTACTGCCAGGGCGTAGCCAGCGGCACCTACTTCTGCAACGGAACAGGTCAGGCCGCGGGCAACAACATAGTCTACGGTGGCGCGTGGTACGACAATGCCTCCGCCGCGCCCAGCCGGCCCTCCCAGTCGCAGCTCGCGGCGGAGGCCGTCCGCGCCGAAGCCTTCTTTGCAAGTCTCGGCTCCATCAACACACAGACGGCCCAGTTCGTCGTCGCGACTGCCCACGGAGACAATCCTCAGGGCTTCGGCACACAATACTGCGCATGGCATAGCTACACCAGTTCCACTGCCGGCAACATTGCCTACACCAACCTGCCCTACATCACGGACGCCGGCACAAGCTGCGGCGCCAACTTCAACGGTCTCGGAGCCAACGCCGGCATCACCATCGTCGAAGGTCACGAGATGTCTGAAACCATTACCGACCAGTTCCCCAGCGGGGGCTGGCTCGACTCCAGCGGCTATGAAACCGGCGACAAGTGCGCCTGGATCTCCTCCGGCCAGGGCGCTTCGGCGGACGTCACCTTCCCCGATGGCCAGACCTTCCCCGTCCAGTCCCTCTGGAGCAACGCCTTCAACAACAATGCTGGCGGCTGCGTCATCAAATATTAGCCTTCATCACCGCTGACTCTCCGTCAGCGTCCAACTCTCGAAGAGCGGCCACCCGGCCGCTCTTTCTGTTTTCGTTCCTCCGTCCTGCCGAGTACGCCGTGCTGAATCCCCTGCCTCTATGTCGAAGCCTGAAAGCAGCCGCTCCCCGTGCGCGGAGCTCGATCGCAACGCTGTGACGCATCTCACGGCTATCCGCCTGCTACCTATTCCAACCTTTCCTGTATGGCGGTACCGGCGGAGGACATCATGGCGGAAAAAACGGAACCTGCGCAGGCAGCACCCAAAGGATCTACCCCTGCGTCCAGAATCAGAATCGAGAATCACACCTTTGTCGGCTCCTTCTGGTGCGCCGCATGGCTGTTCACCATCGGATACCTGCACCTGAGCTTTTGGAAGGGCTTCTTTGCGATCCTCTTGTGGCCTTATTACATCGGCCAGCATGTCAGCGCAATCCTGCATTAGAGCACTTCCCCTATCGGTATCGTCCGAAGCAAGAATCTCAACGCAGCTTTTCCGGTAAGAAATGCTAGGCTTGGTGGAATTCAGAAAGTTCACAGGAATTGGGGAAATAGTCTAGTCCACCTTTTAGATTCAATAAGATCCCCACAAAAACACCGTGGGTTTACCAGTGAATAACGGGTACCCGATTCAATAAAATCAACCACTTCTCCGCAAAAACGAGGGGAGTCGTCAAACCTTTCAAAATCCGCTCCGGCAACGAAAATTTGCGCGTAACCCTCTGAAAACACGCGAAGTGTTACTTCGTTGCGGCGAAGCTGCGCATTCCTGGACAGCGCGTCCCCGCGCGGCCAGCCCTGGGTTGCTTCTCAGCTGACCCGCTGACTGGCCGACTCACTGACCGCCCGGATATGTCCTGGACCCGTTCGGCAGCACCCGCCCACCGCCTGCGCGCCTGTCGCATACCACCCCCGGGCCATCGCCCCAAAGCGCGCCTCCTCGGCCGCCGGCTCACCGCGTCCGTGCCAGCTCCGGGTCGCAGCGTCCCATGTCTCGCCCGAGTTGGGATAAACGACCACCGGCTTTTTCGTCCCCGCGCGCGCTTCGCCGATCAATACCTTTATATAGTCTGGCCGCGTGCAGTTGATCCCCACTCCCAGCACCTGCTCTGCTCCGTCGACCATCCGCGCGCACTCTCGCAACAGCTCGCCGTGAGCCACATGCAGCTCATCCCGGCAGGTGAACGAAACCCATCCCGCCGCACCCGGTGTCTCAGCCAGCGCCACCACAATCGCCTGAGCCTCTTCGAGCGACGGAACCGTCTCCACAGCCACCAAATCAGCTGCCGTTTCCGCCGCCATCGCCAGCCGCTCCCGGTGGAAGCTCACCAGTTCCTCAAACCCAACCCCATACCGCCCGTGAAACTCGGCGCCGTTGTGCAGCGCCGCCCCGAACGGTCCCAGCGAAACCGCAACCCAGACCCTCCGCCCGTCCTCGCGCGCATACTCGCGCCGCGCCTCCTCGGCCAGCTCAACGGACTGACGCATCGCCCGCGCCCAGTCCTCGCGCCCAAGTTCCCGATAACCCAGCGCCGAAATCTGGTAGCTCGCCGTCTCGATGCAATCCGCCCCGGCGCGCAAATAGTCCAGGTGAACTGCGACAATCTCCTCTGGAGCCTCATCCAGCACGTGGGCCGACCACAGCGGCCCGCTCAGGTCGAACCCGCGCCGCTCCAGTTCCGTCGCCATGCCGCCATCCAGCACTCGAATGCCGGCAAACTCACTCGCGGTCATCGTTCTCACTCACCCAGTCTCGCTCGCAACCACGAGCCCCGCAACCGCGCCCGCGTCATCGCGATTCCCACCGCCGCAACCGCGCATGGGATCGGCGCTCGCAGCCCTCTGCCAAGCCCCACTTTCTGCTACACTAACCAAAGCCTGCCACACACCGCGGACGCGATCACCAGGACACCCCGCCGGCAGGTCCACCGCAACACCAATCGGGGAGTGGCTCAGCCTGGTAGAGCACCTGGTTCGGGACCAGGGGGTCGGAGGTTCAAATCCTCTCTCCCCGACCATTGTCCTTGGAATATGGGCCGTATGGCTGCTTTTGAAGCCGAGGCCTAAGGCGCGTAGTCCATTCGCAACTGAATTCCTTCTCTTTTGTGCTTGGTTCACGCCAGGCAGGCACTCCAGCGCGCGATCAACGAGCAACGTTGCTCGGAGCACTCGCGGCTCCCACCGGCTCCGGTTCCGCCTGCTGCCGTGACCCAAATGCTGGGACCAGCCATTTCCGGTACGTCTGAAGATTTCCACGCACCGCCTCAAAATACAACCGGCGCATCTCGCCCGTGACTGCTCCGATGACCCCGTCTTTCACCGGCCGGTGATCCACACGCACCACCGGTGAAATGCCCACGGCAGTCCCCGTCAGGAACAGTTCATCGCAAATGTACAGTTCACTGCGGTCGATCGCCCGCTCTGCAACCGCCAGCCCCATCTCGTGCTGCGCCAGCTCCATCACCGAATCCCGCGTGATTCCCTCCAGCACATTTTCTGTAACCGATGGTGTGACGAGTTTGCCCCTGCGCATCATGAATATGTTGCAGGTTGCACCTTCAGAGACCTGCCCGTTTTCATTCAGAAACAAGGCCTCATCGTATCCCGCGCGCCGCGCGTCGTCGGTGGCCAATGCGCTGTTCACATAGGCGCCGCAGATCTTGCCCCGCGCCGGAATCGAATTGTCTTCGAGCCGCCGCCAGGAGCTGACTCCTACGTGCAGCCCTTTGTCCGGCAGGTATTGGCCGAAGGGCAGCGCCACCACTGCAAAGGCATCCTGGTCGTCGGTGGCTACGCCCACGCGCTCCGCGGATTTGTATGCAAGCGGCCGGACGTAGATGTCGGTGCGAAGCGAATTCCTCCGCACCAGCTCAGCCGTGATCTCGCACAACTGCTCCGCCGATGCGGGCACGTCGATGCGCAGAATCCCGCAGTTCTGCTTCCAGCGCTGGTAGTGTTCGACTGGCCTCACCAGAAAGAGCTGCTGTTCCGTGTCATTCCAATACCCTCGGATCCCCTCAAAAACGCCCGTCCCGTAATGCAGCGCGTGGGTCAGGATCCCGACCTGAGCTTCGCGCAGCGGTACGTACTCTCCACCGAAATACACAATCAGATTCGGATCAGCCTCAGCCTTCATGACACACCTCCTTGAGCGACTCCCGCAGAAGCTCACGCCCCTGCGCAAGCGCCCGTTTATCCAGTTCCAGCCACTTCGCGTTCTTCACCATCCGCCCCAGCGCCTTGTCGATGGTCTCCTGCGATAGCGCGCCGGTGCACTCCAGCAGAGCGCCTAACATCACCATGTTCCCGGCCCGCCGGTCACCCAGTTGATTCGCAATTTGCATAAATGGCCGCGCCAGCACCTGGAGATCGGAGCGATCGCAGCCCTCCGGCATCGCATCGCCGTTGTACAGCACCCATCCGCCCGGACGCACGCTCTCGTAGAACTTATGCAACGACGGCTCATTCATCGCCACCAGCACATCCGGACGCACGACCAGCGGCGAGTCGATCGCCTCGTCCGATAACCGCACATGGCAGTTCGAGGTGCCGGAACGCATCTCGGGCCCGTACGATGGCAGCCAGGAAACCTCCAACCCGGCATCGAGCCCCGCTTCAGCCAGCACTTCACCCAGCAGCAGCACGCCCTGCCCGCCGAAACCGGCAACGCGCACCTGCAGGTTCGTGGTCTTTGGCCTGACAAAAGGAGCCGCATGTGATTCCGCTGGCCCTTCATGCTCAATTCCAAGAAGCTGCGGGATCTCACTCGTGCTCACTGCGGCTTCCGGCATCTTTCGCGGCTGCGCTTCCTTGGTGCGGTCGCGAATCACGCCCAGCGGAAAGGTCTTCTCCATCACGTCGCGCACCCAGTGCTGCGCGTCCACTGCCGACATCTTCCAGATCGTCGGACACGGCGACAGAATTTCGACCAGTGAAAAGCCCAGGCCGCGCACCTGATTTTCCAGCGCCTTGCGTACCGCTCGATACGCCTGTGCAATCTGCTTGTTATCGCCCAGACCCGCGCGCTCGATGTACACGGGGGCTTCCAGCGCGCCCAGCAATTCGCTCACATGCAGCGGATAACCCTCATTCTCTGCTTTCCGCCCGCCGGGAGTGGTCGTGCTCCACTGCCCCAGCAGTGTGGTCGGAGCGACTTGCCCGCCCGTCATGCTGTAGATGGCGTTGTTGACAAAAATAACGCTGATGTTTTCTCCGCGATTCGCCGCGTGAAGAATCTCCGCCGAGCCAATCGCCGACAAATCTCCGTCGCCCTGGTAACTCACCACGATGCTGCCCGGCCGGCTGCGCTTCACCGCCGTCCCCACGGCAGGCGCGCGTCCATGCGCCGCCTGAACGTTGCCCACGTCGAAGTAGTAGTAGGCGAACACCGAGCAGCCCACTGGGCTGATCAGTATGGTGCGGTTCTGGATGCCCAGCTCATCGATCGCGCGCGCCACCATCTTGTGAATGATGCCGTGCCCGCAGCCCGGACAATAGTGCGTCTGGTGCTGAAGCTCGTCCTTCCGATCAAAGTTCGCGTAGAACGTCTTTGACCGCGACTGCGCCAACTCGTATTGCATTTCCACTTCGTCAGACATGGGCCACCTGCTCGCTTTCCGCGCAGCATCGCGCTTGGGCCTGCACAAAGGCCAGAACCTCCTCATGCGACGGAACGTTCCCGCCTACTCGGCTCAGGAACTCCACCGGCCGCGCACCATTCAGCGCCAGCCGCACATCTTCCAGCAGTTGGCCGTTGCTCATCTCCACCACAATGAAAACCTTCGCCCGCTTCGCGGCTTTCTTGAAATGGAGCGTCGGAAATGGAAACAGTGTGATGGGCCGCAGCACGCCAACACGCAACCCCTCCGCGCGCGCTTCCGCAGCCACGGCTTTCAGAATGCGGGCCACGATCCCGTAACCGACCAGCACCACATCTGCGTCTTCCATGTACAGCTCTTCAGCGCGAGTCTCGCGCTGACGGGCGATTTCGTACTTGGCCTCCAGCTGCCGCACGTGGGCCTCCAGCTCGTCGCTGTTCAGATAAATTGAGCTGATGAGATTCCCGCGTGTCTCTTCCGTCCCGGCCACCGCCCACTTGGGAAGCCTCGGCCCGACTGCCGCTTGCGGAAACTCGACCGGCTCCATCATCTGCCCGATGAATCCGTCGGTCATCAGCACCACCGGATTCCGATAGCGGTCGGCGAGCTCAAAAGCCAGCGCCGTCAGGTCGGCCATTTCCTGCACTGAATGCGGCGCCAGCACCAGCGTGCGGTAGTTGCCATGGCCGCCGCCTTTCACCACCTGGTGGTAATCGCTCTGCTCCGACGTAATGTTCCCCAGCCCCGGACCTGCGCGCGTAATGTCGGCCACTACGCAGGGCAGTTCCGCGCCTGCCATGTAACTGATCCCTTCCTGCATCAGACTGATGCCCGGACCGCTCGACGCCGTCATCACGCGCACACCGGCTGAGGCCGCGCCATACAGCATGTTGATCGCCGCCACTTCGCTCTCCGCCTGCAGAAAGGTTCCTCCCACACGCGGCAGATACGCGGCGGCCGCTTCGGTGATTTCGCTCGCGGGCGTGATCGGATACCCATAGAAGCCGCGGCAGCCTGCAAGAACAGCGGCCTTCACGATTGCTTCGTTTCCCTTGATCAATTGCCGGCTCATCGTCCCACTCCCTCACTCATCTCTGCTTTGGCTGCGCTGCTGCCTGCATGGGCCAGGCGAAGCACGGTAATCGCTCCCGGCTCCGGACACGCCAGGAAGCAGATGCCGCATCCGGTGCAGCCCGCTCCCACGTAGGTCGCCGTTGGATAACCATAATGATTCAGCTCGTCGCTCAAATGAATCACCTTGGGCGGGCAGGCTTCGACGCAGAGCCCGCAGCCTTTGCACTCATCCGTGTCGATCCTCAGAGATCCTCGATCTCGTTTTCCCGTGTCCGCCATTGTGTCCTCCTTCTGCCCACCGCCGGTTAGGCCACTGCTCCTGCCGGTTTGCGTTCCAGATAATGCGCGCGCACGGCAAAGTCCTCAAGCTCCGCCTGGAACCGCGGATCGGCAATCGCAATCAATGCCTCGGCCCGCTCGCGTAGTGTCTTGCCGTGAAGATAGGCAATTCCGTGCTCCGTAATGACGTAGTGCACATCCGCGCGAGAGGTTACAACGCCCGCGCCCGGCTCCAGCACCGGCACGATTCTTGATAACTGTCCGCCACGCGCCGTCGCAGGCAGTGCAATAATCGGCACCCCGCCTTTCGAGCGCGCTGCGCCGCGGATGAAATCCACCTGGCCGCCGAAGCCGCTGTATGGCTTTGTTCCAATCGAATCGGAACATACCTGTCCGGTCAGGTCCACCTGCAACGCGGAGTTGATCGCAACCATGCGATCGTTCTGCGCCACCACATACGGATCGTTCGTGTAGCAGATAGGCCGGAACTCAAAGCCGGGATTGTCATGGATAAAATCGAAGAGCCGCTTCGTTCCCAGAACGAATGCCGCGACCGCCTTGCCTCTATGCAACGATTTCCGGTCGCCGTTGATGATCCCGGCCTCGATCAGATCGATCACCGTATCGCCAATCAGCTCGGTGTGTATGCCCAGGTCGCGCTTATCGCCGAGGCACGTTAGCACCGCTTCCGGGATACCGCCAATGCCGGTCTGCAGCGTGGCGCCATCGGGAATCAGGGAGGCGACGTTGCGCGCCACTCCCAGATGAACCTCGGTAAACTTCTCGGCGTGCAGTTCCAGCAAGGGCCGGGATGTCTCCACCACAGAAGTAATGTGGCTCACATGGATAAATGTGTCGCCATGCGTGCGCGGCATCTGGTCGTTCACCTCGGCGATGATGATCCGGGCATGGCGACTGGCGGTCAGCGTGGAATCCACCGTCGTACCCAGGCTGACAAAGCCATGCGCGTCCGGAGGAGAAACTTGCATCAGCACCACATCCAGTGGCAACGCACCGCTCACAAAGAGTCCTTCAATTTCGCCGAGAAAGATCGGCGTGTAATCGGCGCGTCCAGCAGCCACCGCGTCGCGGGTATTCGCTCCCAAAAATAAGCCCCGATGGCGGAATCGCCCCTCGTATTCGGGCTTCGTGTAGTCGGCGCTGCCCAGCGTCATCATGTGCACGACCTCCACGTCATGCAGTTCGCCGGCCCGCGCGACCAGGGCATGCACAAGTGTCGACGGTGTGCCCACGCCCGACTGGATCCAGACACGCTCGCCCGAACGCACGGCTCCCAGGGCCTCGGCCGCCGTCATCCGCTTGCTCTTAAAATCCTCTTTCCAGCTCATTCAGATCCCATCCCCCTTGGCCTGCCCGCTCCAGCGGTGCGTCCCGTTGTTCGCTGCCACAGCGCCTTCGCTTCAAGCCGTTCCAGTCGGACGCTGCTCCGTGGCCTTTCCCTTGAGAAAAGGCCGCTCTGAGTTCACCCAGGTCGTCCTCGGATCAGGCAAAAACGCCCTAACCCAAGCAGAATCAATCGTCCGCAAAATAGCCACACGAGTACGGACCCTCTGCGGGGTATCCGCCTCCAAAACCGATATACGCTACGCTCCTTCCCGCGGTGTTCGAAGTGACGACCATCACGTCAGTCAGTCGATTTCCTCCCGCCTCATCTGGCGCGCCTGTCACCACTCGCAATGCGATCTGGGCAAGCGGACTGGTGTGCGCGGGTCGCCTCCGCTCGCTGGCACCGCAATGCTCCGTGGCTATCCCGCCCACGCTGCAATTACAACAATGCAGCCCATGCGCCCTCATCACGCAAAGATCCACCGTCGGCCCCGGAGGCGCCACCGGCAAAGCGAACACTCCATGATTCCTGTGCCGCGCATCACACTATGTTGGCCATGCGCAGATGCGTGACCGGCGTCACAGATGTGTAACTCCCGCTCTCGTACTATTTGCGTAGTTAATGAAATACGCAAATAAGCGGTATCGAAGAAGGGGGAGTATGCAATGCGAGCTGTGACAGATGCATCCTGTGAATTGCTGGGCGAGTTCTTCGCCACCTTCGCGCATACCACCCGCATGCGAATCCTCTGCGCTCTGCAGCGCGGGCCTCGATCCGTCACCGAGATCGCGCTCAGCGCCCGCATCTCGATCCCGAACGCCTCGCAGCACCTGCGCCTCATGCGCGATCGGGGAGCGGTGATCTCCGACAAGCACGCCCAGAGCGTTTATTACGAAATTGCTGATCCAAGGATCATCGAAGCAATGGCGATGATCCGCATCTCCCTGTCCGACCATCTGCAGCGGAATGCGAAGCGGGCCTCGGCTCGCCCTGCATCACGCGGCGGACGCAACCACCTCCAACCCGCCTGACGGCGGTCAGTCTTCATCTGGAGTCTATTCAGGAGTATTCATATGAGCGAAGCGATTGCAGCCATCACAGCCGACAAAGTCATTGACGCGCGCGGAACCGCATGTCCCGGCCCGCTGCTCGAAGCCAAGAAAGGTATCGGCCAGGTGAAGGTCGGACAAATTATTGAGATCAAATCCAACGATAAAGGATCGCGCAAGGACATCGCTGCATGGGCAGGAAAGGTAGGCCATGAGTTCCTGGGCTTCGTCGAAGCCGATGGACACGACCGCATCATGGTGCGCCGTAAAAAGTAATCACTAAAATTACGTTTTTGTTTGAAACCCGTGCCGGTCCGGCAGGGCCGGCACCCACTCCATCGATCCTTTGCGAGACGATGGTTGCGGGAGATGGACATGAGTGACCCGTTCGTTCCCAAGATCCTGGTTCTGGCTACTGACAAGTGCGCTTATCCAGGAGCCGACGCAGTCGGCAAAGCGCATCAGGAATATCCCTCCAACGTATATATTCTCCGCGTACTTTCCCCGGTGCTCTTCCCGGAAGACTTTTACCTGCGCGCCTACAGCCAGGGCATTGACGGCATCCTCATTGCCGCCTGCGGCTCCGACTGCCCCTATCATGGCGCCTACGACCGGCTGGCGGTGCGTATCGATGAACTCACCTCCCGCATGAAGTCCGGCGGGCTTGAGATCGAGCGCATTCGGATCACCGCCATCTGCACTGTCTGTATCAAGGCTTTTCTGAAAGAGATCGCGCAGATGAGCGATCACCTCTATCAACTCGGCCCCGTGAATCGCGAACTGGCTGAGCAACTGCGTCGCGAATCGGTGGAGCGCATGCAGGCGAAGGCCCGTTTCCCCCGCCTTGCTCCCGCACTCCAGGGAGGCCTGGGATGAATACACAAATCAACTCAGATTATGTTCCGGATGTGTTGGTGATTGGCGGCGGCATTGCAGGCCTGCAGTCCGCCCTCGATCTCGCCGATCAGGACCTCCGGGTTCTCGTCGTCGAACGCAACTCGAGCATCGGCGGCCGCATGATCGGCCTCAGCAAGGTCTTCCCCACGCTCGATTGCGCCAGTTGCATCACCACGCCCAAAATGTCCGCTGCGGCGCACCATCCCAACATTCAGATCCTCACCAATACCGAGGTGCAGGCCATGGAGACGCGCAACGGCATACACAGCGTGCGCTTGCTCCAGAAACCCACCTACGTGAACTTCGACAAATGCATTGGTTGCCGGCTCTGCGAATACGCATGCGACACGGAATATCCTGACCCGTTTGAAGAGGGACTGGGTTCCGTCCGCGCCATCGCAGTTCCCTTCACCAACGCCATTCCGCAGAAGGCGGTGCTCGATGCCGAACATTGCGCCACCTGTGGCGTCTGCGCGCGGGTTTGCCCCACCGACGCCATTGAGTTCGATCAGCAGCCCCGTACGCTCACTATCCATACTGACTCCGTGATCGTCGCATCGGGATTCAACCTGAATGCGGTCACGGTGAAGCCGCAATACAACGCGGCACGCAGCAGCAACATCATCCCTCCAACCATGATGGAGCGGCTGCTTGCCCCGCATGGTCCTTACGGCCGCGTCCTGCGCCCCTCCGACGGCAAAATCCCCTCCTCGGTGGCATTTGTTCAGTGCGCAGGTTCCCGCGACGAATCCATCGGCGTACCCTACTGCTCTCGCGTCTGCTGCATGTATGCCATCAAGCAGGCGATGCTGCTCTCCGGGGCGCTGCCGCTGGCCGACATCACCATCTACTACATGGATATTCGCGCCTTCGGCAAAGGCTACGAGCAGTTCTTCCAGAATGCCAGAGCGATGGGCATCAACTTCGTGCGTGGCAAAGTCGCGCGCGTCGATCCCATCGAAGATGGCGACCTGCGCCTGCATGTGGAAACCACCGATGATGCGGAGAACCCTCTGCAGGAGCATCGTCACGACCTCGTCGTCCTGGCGCAGGGCATGATTCCCGCATGGAACCCGGCAGCAACAACGCCCGTCGCCTGCGCAAGTGACGGCTTTGTAGCCACGCCCTCGCTCACCGACCCTACAGCCACATCCGCCCCTGGAATCTTCGTGGCGGGTGCGGCGGCCGGGCCAAAGGACATTGTCGACACCATTGCGGAGGCCGGCGCTGCTGCCATGCAGGTCAGCCGGTATCTCCATGAAAAGCGGGCAGCAGTGCTGGTCGGCCAGGCCGTGCACGGATAACGGCTCACGGAGGAAACCATGAGCGAGCATAACCAACAGGTGCAACCCCAGAAGAACAAACCGATGCAGAATGAGCGTGCCGCAGACGCCCCCTTGCGCATCGGCGTCTACATCTGCCGCTGCGGCGGCAACATCTCTGACGTGGTCGATGTTGACCGCGTCGCCGAAACCGTAAAGCTGCTGCCCGACGTTGTGACGGCAAAGGTTCACACCTTTGCCTGCTCCGACCCCGGCCAGCAGACCATCACCAACGACATTCTCGAGCAGAATCTGGACCGCGTCGTCGTTGCCTCCTGCACACCCTTTCTGCACGAGCAGACATTTCGTGGCGCCGTCTCACGCGGCGGACTGAATCCTTATCTCTACGAGCATGTGAATATTCGCGAGCAGGCCTCGTGGGCTCATAAGCATGACCCCGAAGGCGCAACCATCAAGGCGATCCGCATGATCGCAGCCGCGGTGGGCAAGCTCCATCACGTGGAGCCGCTCGAACAGATCAAGCTGCCCAATCATCGCCGCGCGCTGGTCGTCGGTGGCGGCATTGCCGGCATGAAGGCCGCCTCAGAGCTCGCCGGGCGAGGCATCAAGGTACTGCTTGTCGAAAGCTCGCAGCGGCTTGGCGGTCAGCTCAACGACCGTGGACGAGTCTATCCAACCGAGCGTGACGCCAAAGAACTGGTCGAGGAACTCGCGCGTCGCGTGCGCACGCACAGCAACATCGAGATTCTCATGCAAAGCAATGTCACGGCAGTCAGCGGTTTCATTGGCAACTTCAAAGTCGCCATCCGCACAGAGGCCGCAGGCATCCCTGTCACTGAAACCACGGTGGGCGCCATCATCATGGCCACCGGCTTCCGGCCCTATGTTCCGCAGGATGGCGAATTTCTATACCGCACCGAGCCCGGCGTCGTCACCATGCCGGAGTTTCTGCAACTCCTGCGCTCCACTCCCGATGCTGCCCGAAAGCTCACCTGGAATGGACGTGTCATTCGCAATATCGCATTCTTGCACTGCGTCGGCAGCCGTCAGTTGGACGGCGTGCACGAGCCGCCGCCGAACGGACGCCTCAACACCTACTGCTCGCGAACCTGCTGCACCACCATTCTCCAGCAGGCGCTTGAAGTGCGCCATCGCTTCCCGTCGGTCGGTGTCTTTGACTTCTATCGCGACATCCGTACCTACGGGCGCGGCGAAGAAAACTATTACTCCGCCGCGAGCAGAGCGGGAGTCACCTTCTTCCGCTATAACGGTGAAGAGCCGCCAAGGGTCGAGCTCACTCCTCGCGCCCGCGCCAAAGAGGGTGTGCTCTCAGTCACGCTGAACGACACTCTCACCTGGGGAACAGAGCTCTCCGTGCCCGTCGACATGGTCGTGCTCGGAACGGGCATGATGCCGGGAGAAATTGCGGATCTCATCGAACAGATGAAACTCGCCACCGGCGAGGACGGTTTCCTGCAGGAAGTACACCCCAAGCTGCGCCCCGTCGAAGTCTCCGTCAACGGCATCTTGCTTGCCGGAACCGCGCAAGGACCCATGAACATTCAGGAGACGCTCGCCGCTGCCGGAGCTGCTGCCGTCAAGGCCGCGGCCATGTTTGCCAGGGAAGACGTCGAGTTGAATCCATACGTCGCCGAGGTCGATCTTTCGCGCTGCTGCGGCGAAGCCTTGTGCGTCACGCAATGCGACTATGAAGGCGCCCTCCAAATGGTGTCCATGGAAGTCGAGGGCGCAACCGTGGAGCGCGCGCAGGTCAACGCGGGGCTTTGTGTCGGTTGCGGCGCATGCGTCGCGGTCTGCCCGAATCGCGCCATCGATGTCAATGGCTGGCGGCTCGATCAGTTCGAAGCCATGGTGGATGGCATCGCGGCCGCTATCCCCGGCCAGGAATGCACGCCTGAGCTTGTCAACATTCACTAACGCCGCAAAGGAAAACTGCGATGGCAATGAAAACTCTCACCGCGGAACAAAAGAAGGCGCTGGCCGCATTGCGCGAAAGCATCGGCGGAATCAGCGATGAAAAGCGCCAGAAGCAAAAGCACCTGCTGACAACGCGCAAGGCTCTCATGAAGTTCCTTGAGCAGCAGCCCGCCACCGTGCCGCAAATCGCCGAGGCCCTGCAGATATCCGCCGACGAAGCATTGTGGCACGTCACCGGCATGCGCAAGTACGGCAAGATCGCCGAATCCGGCGAGGATGGCGACTATCCGCTGTATGCGCTGGCGGCCCTTGAAGAGAAAGCACACTCCGGCAGCCAGGAGGTGAAGCCATGACCCACGTCGTAGACCGTTCGCTGTTGCGGAAAATCAAACGGCACGGAGCGGGCAGCAAGCTGGATGTCGACGCCTGCTTTCAGTGCGGCAACTGCACCGCCGTCTGCCCGCTGGCAGAGGACTCCGGAGGCTTTCCGCGGCGCCTGATTCGGATGGCGCAATTGGGCATGGAAAAGGAGTTACTGGCCAGCGAAGATATCTGGCGCTGTTATGCGTGCGGTGAATGTACGCAGACCTGCCCACGGCAGGCTGATCCTGCCGAGTTCATGGCCGCGACGCGCAGTTATGCCATCTCGCGTTACGACTTCACGGGGCTGGCGGCGCTGGCCAATCGCTCGGTGCTCGGCAACTTGGCGGTCTTCGCCCTGTTCTCGATCGTCTTCGGGCTGCTGCTCGCCAGCGCGCAAGCTCCTGTGAGCCCGCAGGCTCCGCTCTTCGACTTTATTCCCGGCTGGTGGATCCACGCCATCGGCGTCGCGCTGTTTGTCGTCGTTGGTATCAGTGCGGCACTGGGAATGTTTGCCATGTTCGCCCGCTTCGTCATGGGACAGCGACGCAAGGGAGTGCCGTTACGCCTCGGCGCATTGCCCGGCGCCATCGCCTCCGCAGTCACCGATGCCCTGATGCATCGCCGCTTCCAGCGTTGCGACTCGGGCCAGGCCACGCCACCGCCGCCGGTTGAGCCGTGGTACCTGCGTGCGTGGGTCGTGCATGCCGCGGTCATGGGCGGCTTCCTCACCATGCTCCTGGCAACCACTCTCGATTTTCTCTTCAAGCCCATCGGCTCCCCGGTACCACCGTGGTATCCCATGCGCATCCTCGGACTCGTCGGCGGCCTTACGTGCCTCTACGGGCTCGCCATCATCTTCCTGCGCCGCATCCGCGCAGCCCAGCCGCCCTGGCGCAAGAGCGCATTCTCTGACTGGTTTTTCCCGTCGCTTCTGGCGGCAACCGTGCTCACGGGACTGGCCACGGAAGTCTCCGTCTATGCGCCGCTCGGCAGCGTCGGCCACGGAATCTTCTTCACTCACGTCGTGTTGGCGATGGATCTGGTTGCGATGCTGCCTCTCACCAAGTTTGCTCATGTGCTCTACCGTACCCTGGCGCTCACGCTCTTCGCATGGCGTCACGCACCCGCCCGCGAACACGTCACCGTGGATGCACAGATATAGTTCTTTGACTTTTCCTCCGAAAGGATGTGCCCGATGAACAACACCGCTACGGAAACAGATATCCGCCAGACGTTGGAAGAGCTGACCGCACGCGTCAACGCCCTCGAACAGTCCGCGGGCAACGACCGTCTCTCCATTGGCGTGATGAGCGGCAATCTCGATACCACCATCGCTGCTTTCATCATTGCCCTGGGCGCGGTTGCCTATGACATGCAAGTCGACATGTTCTTCACCTTCTGGGCGACAGCCGCATTGCGCGACCCCAGAAAATCACCTCCCAAGGGACTGCTCGACAGGATGTTCGGCTGGATGCTGCCGCGCAGTTCCCATGCATTGCCGCTTTCAAAAATGCAGATGGCCGGCATCGGCCCCAAAATGATTCGCTCCGTCATGAAGCAGCGCGGCGTCAAATCTCTGGAACAGCTCATGAAAGAAGCAGCCGAGTTTGGCGTCCGAATCCACGTGTGCGAAATGTCGATGGGCGTCATGGGCCTGAAGGAAGAAGAGATGATCGACTATCCCGGCATTGATTATGTCGGCGTAGGCTCCTTCATCCAGATGATCGGAGAATCGAAACAGGTCATCTTTCTCTAAGGGCATCTGTTCAGCAGGGGCGTTCTCGAAGAGACCTCCGGCCGTGCAGGAAGCATGGCCGGTCACCGCCTCGCAAATTCGACGATCCGGTCTTGCCTTGTCTCCGCGGCTGAATCATCAGGGCAGTCGCCAGACCACACCCGTCGCGATGCGAAAATCATTCTGCGTCGAATCACCCGCGTTCGGAATCTCCGAGTAGACGTAGTCCAGTTCAATCAGCCGCAGGCCAAAGTGCCGTGTGAACCACAAATTGGCCCCACCGCCAGTCTGGAATCCAAATGATGTCGCGCTGCTGGTCGTGCCCGTGCTGGTTGGAATCACTGTTCCGTAGGCATGCACGCCGCCCGCCAGAAATTCTCCGAAAATCGACGGCCGGTATCCGCGTTTCCGGCGGGAAGGTTGCCAGGTGTAGCGCGGCCCAAACAGGAAATTGACCTTCTTGATGCCGACATCGGGAGCAATGTTGGAGGCATGGCCCCCATTCACCTGCGCGGCAATGCCAACGCCATTCCAGATCCTCCAGTTGGCGTCAATTCCCGCGCCCGGAATCCAGAAACAGTTGCACCCGCTGGAAACGGTCTTCGCCCGTTCCGCGTTATAGGTGACCGCAATGCTAGTGGGAATGAAGATGGTCCGCAGAGCCATCTTCTTCTGCGGGGCATTTTGCGCCGCCGCCACGCCAAGGGAAAGTGTGATCAGGAGCCATGCACCGGCGATTTGTCTCAGCATTCCGCAGTTTCCCTCTACTTGACGTTGAGTTGCACGGTCGTCGAGTGCGACAGTGCTCCAGCCGTGCCCGTAATGGTGACCGTGTAGTTCTGCGATGCATTCCCGAAGAATCCGCTCCTCGATCCGCATCCGGTAATCCCTGCAAAAGCCGCCACCGAGAGTGCCGCCATCAGCAGCAACATCCGCCACCTGCGCGGCCGCCTCTGCTTCGCATCGCACTCTCCGTGTTCGGCTCTGCGGCTGCGTCTGATATCTGCGAAGGGCAGCAGAACCAGTCCCAGGGAAAGCGGCGCCGGATCATGCCCGAATTCGGGAGTGACAAGCGCTGCGGTCGTATTCGGCGTCTGGATCGTCAGCGTGATCGTTGTCGTGCCTGCTCCAGCAGAGATCGTAGCCGGGCTGAAGGTTGCAACCGCGCCGGATGGCAGACCGCTCGCCGAAAGGTGGATGGCCTCCGGGAAGGTCTTGGCCCCTATTGGGTTGATCACCAAGGTGTAAGTCGCCGTACCGCCGGGCGCCACGGAATCCGAAGTGACGCTGCCGGTCGCCAGGTTCAGACTGAAGTTTTCCACCAGCTCCGAAACTGCGGCACTGGTGACCGATGTGAAAGCCGCACTGCCGCTGTAAATCGCAGTGATGTTGTTCGTGCCCGCCGCAAGCGTACTATCGGTGATCGTGGCCATGCCGGCGTTCAGTGGTGCGCTGCCGATTGCGGTCGTGCCGTCCAGGAACGTAACCGTCCCGGTCGGAGTAATACCTCCGGAAGACACCATGGCGGTCAGGGTCACAGGATTATCCAGGAGCACGGCTGAGGGTGATGTCTGCAGCGTAATGGATGGCGTCCCCTGCGAGGCCGTTCCCGCCAGCAGAATAGTCTGCGGAACAACTCCGCTGCCGCCAACCACAAGGCTGCCCTGCGAGCCTCCGGAAGCCATGGGCTCGAAGACAACGGCCTCGGTGCAACTTTGTCCAGCGCCCAGCGTAATCGGCAGTGCGGGGCACGTACCTCCGCTGGCGGTCGCAAAACTACCGGTGACGTTGAGCGATTGCACCGTGAGCGTGCCGCTGCCGGAATTCGCAATGGTTACATCCTGCGGGCTGCTCGTGATCCCAACCGCTTGCGAACCATAAGTCAGGGTCGGCAGATTCACGCCGCGAACACGCTCATTCAGGGCATCGGCAATCACAACTCCACCGGCGGAGTTGATCGCTGCATCGTTCGGATTATTCAGGACGGCATTAGCTGCCGCGCCGCCGTCGCCCCCATAGCCCTGCACGCCGGTCCCGGCCACAGTGGATATCCCGCCGTTCCCCACCTCGCGCAAACGATTGTTATTCGTGTCGGCGATATAGATATCACCGGCCGCATCTATCGCAACCCCCGTGGGTCTGGCAAGTTGTGCCGCGGTGGCGCTGCCGCCGTCGCCGCTGTAGCCGCCCGAGAACGTCACCGGCCCGCTGCCGGCAACCGTGTTGATGGTGCCGTGGCTCACTTCGCGAATCCGGTTGTTGTGCGAGTCTGCGATATAGATGTTGCCACTCGTATCCACGGCAACACCCATCGGCGTGTCCAGCTCCGCGCTGGTCGCCGCGCCGCCATCGCCACCGAAACCCTGCTCGCCATTGCCCGCGATGGTCGTAATCTTTCCGCCGCTCACTTCGCGAATGCGCTGGTTGTCTGTGTCGGCGATGTACAGGTTTCCCGTCGCATCCACCGCAACCGCCGTTGGCAGATCCAGTTCCGCGCTCGTCGCCGAGCCACCGTCTCCGGCATAGCCCGCGATTCCATTGCCCGCCACGGTCGTGATGATGCCATTGCTGACCTCGCGAATGCGGTTGTTCTGCGAATCCGCAATATAGAGGTTGCCGCTGGAGTCGATCGCGATTCCCGTCGGAGCATTCAGTTCCGCGCTGGTCGCCGCACCCCCATCACCGCTGAAGCCCTGCTCGCCATTGCCCGCGATGGTCGTTACAACACCGGTGACTGAAACCTCGCGGATGACATTGTTGTTCGTATCGGCAATGAAGAGATCGCCCTTCGAGTCGTAGGCGACTGCGCTCGGCGAAGCAAAAGTAGCGCTCGTTGCCGCTCCGTTGTTCCCGGAGTAGCCGGCCACGCCCGTCCCGGCCACCGTGCTGGCCGTTGCCGTGGGTGTGACCTTGAGAATCGCCTGCCCAAGCGCCGCCGGTGCAAAAGCCAGCAAGACTCCGGCTCCGGCCGCCATTGCCATGGCGTGGATAGCCCCATATCTGCCCCTGCCCGTAGCGAGTCTGCGGAGCTTCATCAGGCCCTCAGAAGCGCGATTTTCCCGTTGGAACCCTGGCTCTTTGCTCATGCGTGCGCCTGCAATGCACAGTCGGCGTCATCTGCTTCCTGTGTGTCAAAAGACTCTTCCCGCAGCCACCGAAGCATCCGTGGATATATCGAAGGTTGCCCTGCCCGCGGCTGTGTCGTCATGCCAATCCACCACAGGTACGGCAGTCCGACGGCTCTTCCATGCGCATAATCATGCAGCAGTTGGCTCGCCTGGCCGCGGTATCCGTGCTCGTGAAAAACCACTTCAGCAGAAATACCAAGGTGCAAGGCCGCGGCATAAGACCATGCCAGCGCACCCATCTCTTCCGCTGCATCCGAATTAGTCAGCGGCTCCATTGCTCTCTGCCGTGGCATCCTCACCGCAAGATGCCCCGCCTCATGCAGCAAATCGCCGGGGTAGAGCAGCGCATCCACATCGATGCGCAGCCCGTTGGGAATCGTTTGAATGCCGGGCAGAAAATCACCGGAAGTAATCGCGCCGAACTCAATCGCAAGCCCAATCTCTTTCAGGAAAGTCACCACGCGGCAGACAATCTCGTCGTGATCAGCGCGGCGCACCATGTCATGCTGCTCGGCGCCGGATGGATTCACGGACGCTTCTGCCCGCACAGGCTGCCATTCCATCTCCATCGAGAGGGCATCGCTTGAGATACTTGCAAATCCAAGCCTCTGATACAGACGCCCGGCTCCGCTCTCTTTCATCACGCGCAACCGGACTGGCAGCGAAGCCTTCTGAGCCGCCAGCTGTACCCGCTCCAGGGCTTGCGTTCCGATGCCGCGATTCCGGTAGTTCGCGAGCACCGCTACATCCATCACGCGAATGCAATCCAACCGCCGGTCAACTAGAATCCTACCCACCCTCGTACCGTCGCTCAGGCAAAGAATTTCGTCAGCCAGATTCGCCGCAGCCTGCGAATAGCTGAATTCCCGGCCGCGATATTGCATCTCCAGCAGTGGCTGCAACTGATCGGCAGACAGGCCCAGCGGCGCAAGTTCCGCTGCTTTCTCCTCGGCAAAAAGCGCGAAGAGCACCCGAGCATCTGCTGGTGTTGCGGGCCGGATTGTGATGCGGTCATCCATGCAAATAAGTGTTCGGCCGGTGGCGAAACCACCGGCCGGTCGATGATTATTGGCGGCTCGGGAAAATGCCCTGTAATGCAATGATGAAGTTGAGCACAAGGTAGGGCGGCTCGATCGACAGAGGAACGCTGCCACCGGTATAGCCCGTCTGATATGCGCCCCCGGTTTGCCCTTGAGTTGGGCTGGCAGCATACGACATCGTGGTGGCAGCCGACCGATCCGGAAGAGTGGTTACATCCACTGCGGGATAGCCGTTTACTGGGCTCGAAGATGTTCCGTTCGCATTCGACACTGGCGGAGCCACGGGATGGTTATGCGGCGGAAGGTTGGCCGCAGTCAACGAGACATTCGTCTGACCGCCGATTTGTCCTTGCGCATAGAACGGCAGACCGGGTCCTTGTCCAAAATTGATGGGCGCGCGCCCACGCAGGTCAGGCAGGGCAAAGGTCCGCACGCCGTCGCCTCCGTACGTTGTTCCCAGAAGCGCAAACAACGGTTGATATGACGAAATCTGCAATAGCTGCCCGTTGCACAACGCCCACCCCTGCGGGGCAAAGTTAAATCCAACCATCTTGATCTCGCCGATAAAAGGATCCATGCTCATTGCGCTTTCTCTGCCCTGTAGGGCAGGGTGGTCGCTTTCTCGCGACTGTTTCAATCTGTAGAGCGGAAACGTCCACTCTGTTCCATATCGTTTAGCGGGCTCTTGATGCCCTGCAATAACGCCATATCGCAAAAGGAACACATCTCATCACTCAGCCGGTCTGAGCGCCGGCTTTCAACTTTTCCAGGCAATCATTTCTTGCGGCATTACTGACACACCAACTGCGTGCTGAAAAGAACAGCCGGCGTGCCGTTTGTCTGATTGAACTGAAACTCAAGCGTATCTCCGGCGGAGACTGCAAACGTATGCTTGGTGTCCGAACAGCTTGCCACCCCGCTTGGTCCAGCGATTCCAGGGTTGTTGACCATGCAGGTCATGTTAGTTGGGTTGTCGTTCAAAAAGACCGTAAAAACCGCACTGTCGGATCCCACAAGTGACGTATCTGTTTCTTCACCCCTTACGTAGAGGCCGGTAACGGTGCAAGCGGAGGGGACACGCACATCCCCTGCGCCTGGGACTTCATCCAGGGTCGCGTTCGGGACGTAAACGCCAATAGGCGGTACATAATACATAAGTGCATTGGTGGGACTCGTGATCTGCGCCGTAAACGTGATCGGCTCGGCTGGTCCGGTTGGTCCGGTCGGCCCTGTTGGTCCGGTCGGCCCTTGCGGCCCGGCCACACCCTGTAGGCCTTGGGCCCCGGTCGCGCCCGTCGCGCCTTCCGCCGCCACTTCGATCCAGGGCTGGCCGCTGCCGTTGTGAGATGAGGGGTCAGTCCCAGCCGGGGTTGCCGTGGCCAGGTAATAGCTGGAGCCATTCGTACCGCAGGTGCTTACACAGGAGACGATCTGCCCCACGGTATAGGTGGTTGCCGAGTTGTATTCGGTCACCGAGGAGAATGTGCCCGCGGCACCTGTGGCTCCGGTCGCGCCGGTGGCTCCCGTCGGCCCCGTAACACCGGTGGCTCCGGTCGCGCCAGTCGCGCCAGTAGCTCCCGTCGGCCCCTGCAGTCCTTGTGGTCCCTGCGGTCCTGCTGGTCCTATCGGTCCCATGGGCCCCATCGGTCCCGCGGAACCCGCAGCGCCGGTGGCTCCCGTCGCGCCCGTCGCGCCTTCCTGCGCCAGCAGCGCCCAAACCGTGGAATCAGAGGGTGGCGTGACGTTGAGGTTTCCTTGCAGCGCGATGTAGCTGCTCCCGTTGTAGTAGACAGCATCGCCAAGCTGGTAGGTGGCAGTACTGTTCCAGGTGCCCTGGAAGGTGAGCGGCGGGCCGGCCGCGCCCGTTGCACCGGTGGCTCCTGTCACACCTGGAAGGCCCTGAACGCCGGTTGCCCCCGTCGCTCCGGTAGGTCCTGGCGGTCCCATCGGCCCTTGGGGCCCCTGATTCACCAGTGTCAAATCCAGGATCGCCGGATGCGCCGTCTGATCGTTCTCCTTGCTGTCCAGAACAACATTCGCCCCGGAAGACGTGAGCGCGAACCCGTAATTCGACGCAGGCGTCGTCACCCACGACTGCACCTGCGACGTAACATCCACGGCTACATATTCCCCCGCCGCGCTCACCGCGAACGAGCCAATCGACGCCCCCATCGAGGGCATGGAATTGTACGTCACCCCCGACTCGCTCCAGCTGCTCGTGATCGGCGACACGGAAACCGTGCCCCCCGCGTTCACGCGATTCACAAACACAAACAGCGTCGCGCTTTCCACCTGCGCCGCCGTCGTTCCGGCAGGCAAAGAGGCAAGACTGAACTGCAGCAGCGAGGTGTTGCCGTTGCCAACGTACAGGTTGCTCAGCGAGCCCAGGTTTGTACTCGGACGGCTGGAATCGACGGAGGCGTCTCCGGTCACTGGCAACTGCGCAGCGCGTGCAAACGGGACCAATACCGCCACGCACAGCACCGCCACAAGGGCTTGAAAGGCGAAGTTTTGCTTCACGGAGAGCCTCCACGAACGGGCCGGCTGGAATATTTCCAGCAGAGAAGAGCAGAAACGGCAATGAGAAAAGCACCTGAACGATCGTCAGGCTCACTAAATTTACGGCTTCCTCAAGTTAGTGGAGACCTTATGGAAAGTCAAAACAATTATTCGTCACCTTCCTGCGGATCCAACTGGCTTGCGGCAATAGCCCGAATAGGGTCGCCCGCTTCAACTGCGCCTGCGCAGGTGTAAACTCACCGTGAGCCCGATTTGCCGTGAAGAGAAAAGAAATGCAATTTGCTACAGCGGCTATTACCTTAGTGCTGTCTGTTTGGCTCGCTTACATTAACTCGTTCGACAATGGATTCCATTTCGACGACTACCACACCATTGTCAATAACCCGGCGATCCGGAGCCTCGGCAACATTCCCCGCTTCTTTACCGACGCAAGAACCTTCAGCATCCTCCCCGCCAACCAGACCTATCGGCCTATCGTCTCCACCACGCTCGCCTTCGATTACTGGATGGGCCATGGCCTCAATCCCTTCTACTTCCACATCGGGACATTTCTCATCTACCTGCTGCAATTGGTCGTAATGCTGCTGCTTTTCCGCATCATCCTGAACCGCACGCGTCCCGAAAAGGATCACCTCGTCCTGGCGACCGTCGCGGCCGCGTGGTACGGGCTCCATCCCGCCATGGCGGAAACGGTAAATTACATCATCCAGCGCGGCGATGTGTACGCAGCCTGCGGCGTGGTCTGTGCCCTGGTCCTGTACGTCGCCCTGCCCCGCTGGCGGCGCTACGGGCTTTACCTCCTGCCCTTTGTGCTCGCGCTGCTGAGCAAGCCCCCCGCGATCGTCTTTCCGGCCTTGCTGTTTGCTTACCTCGCGATGTTTGAGGCGCCGCCGGACACGCGCTATCGTTATGCCGCCGGGCGAACTCTTCCGTCCTTCATCCTCGGCGCTCTCGTGATGGCCTTGGAAGCGGCAATGACGCCGAAGAGCTTCACCCCCTCCGCGCTGTCGAGCTTCTCCTGGTACATCACGCAGCCCTATGTGCTGCTCCGCAACTTCCTCACGTTTTTCCTCCCGCTCCATCTCAATGTCGACACAGACCTCCGGGCCTTCCCCCACCTCAACGCCGCGGCTTTCGCAGGTTTCGCTTTCCTCATCGCCCTGGTATCGACCATTGCCCTGCTCGCAATGTCGAAGGAGTTGCGCCCCATCTCCTTCGGACTGCTCTGGTTCCTGGTTGGTTCCCTGCCGACGGCGCTCTACAAGCTTTCAGAAGTAAATAACGACCACCGGCTCTTTCTCCCCTTCATCGGCATGGCGCTGGCCTGCACCTGGACAGCCTATTTGGGCGTCGGCTGGCTCGCTCAACGCGCAAAATCCCCGTGGATATGGAAAACCGCGACCGCCTGCGCGTTCCTCCTCTTGGTCGCTTATGGCTGGGCCGCGCATATTCGTAACCGCGTCTGGCATAGTAATCTTTCCCTCTGGTACGACGACGTCCTCAAATGCCCGCACAACGGCCGCGGCCTCATGAACTACGGCCTTGCGCAGATGGACCTGGGGCATGACGAGATTGCCCTCCACTACTTCCGCCAGGCTCTCAAGTACACGCCCAACTATCCCACTCTCGAAATCAATCTCGGCATCGTGAACGGGCTCCTTGCCGATCAGGGGCAGCCGGGCCGCGCCGTACAGGCCCAGCAGCATTTTCTGCGAGCCATCGCGCTCGCGCCGGCCGACGCCTCCACCCATGCCTACTATGGACGCTGGCTCATGTTTCACGGCCACGCCCGGCAGGCGATTCAGCAATTGAGTCTTGCCGTCGGCCTGAATCCTCAGGACCTCATGCAGCGCGATCTGCTCATGGACGCGCAAATGCGCGCCGGCGACAACGCCGCGGCTCGTCAACTCGCCCTCGCCACGTTGCGCATCGCACCTGGCGATGCAGTCGCCAGAAATGCCCTACGGCCTCCACCGCAGACAGCAGCCTTCTGGATCAACCAGTCGCTCGCCGAGTACCGCAAAGGGCAATTCCTGCTGGCCATCGCATCCGCGCAGCACGCGCTCACAATTGATCCGCATTCTGCCGCGGCCTACAACAACATTGGCGCAAGCTACGGGGCAATGCGCCAGTGGAAGCCGGCCATTCAAAACGAGAAGCTCGCCCTGCAATACGATCCAAAGTTGACTATTGCAAGAAATAACCTCGCGCTGTTCCTGAAAGAGAAGACGCCGGGAGGCACACCGAACTCAGTCCCCATCGCAACAGCAGCGCTCATCAATTTATCGTTGAGCGAGTACCGGGACGGTCATTATCAGGACTGCATCAGAACCGCCAGCGGAGCGCTGCGCCTCGACCCTCGCTCTGCCGACGCATGGAATAACATCGCCGCCGCCTATGCCGCCATGCATCAGTGGAGTGCGGCGGTACGCGCCGCAAACAAGGCGCTCGCCCTCAATCCGCACTTTACGCTTGCCCGCAATAATCTCGCGTGGGCGGAATCCCACCTGCAAACCGGCAGACCCTGACCCTCCGATGCCGGCAGTTCAGCTCGGAATTCGAGGCTGCGGCAACTGCCCCTCCGTTCAGCTGATCTTGCTCCCTGGCATCAAACGCTCCTGTGCGTCGCGCCCCAATCTTATCCGGCGAGATACACAGGACCGCACCAGCACCCGATAAATCTCCAGCGAGTCTCTGATCGGATGAAAGTGTGATGACCGGTTGCCCTCCGTATAGATCGTGCGAATGGAAACCTCAACCGGCGTTCGCCCCGAGCGACAGCAGTGGAGCAGGACAGCCATCTCGTATTCGTAGCGCGCCCCGGCGAGCGTCAACAGCTCCGGTACCAGGCTGCGCGGAAATCCTCGCAGCCCCGTCTGCGTGTCGGTCACCTTTGTACCCGTTACAGCACGGAATACTCGGCGTGTCAGCGTGTTTCCAAAGCGGCTGCGCAAGGGCATTTGCAAAATCTTTTGCCGCGAGCCCAGGACCAGCCTCGTCGGTTCTTCCACCATGGCTGTCGCAACGCGCGCAATGTCATCCACGGCATGCTGGCCGTCGGCATCAGCGGTCACCACCCCCGCATACTCCGCCAAGTCGGAAAGAAAATAGCCCAGGCCGGTCTTCAGCGCACAGCCTTTGCCTCTGTTATTCGAGTGCCTCAACAAGTGGACGGCGGGCATCCTTTGCAGCGCCTGAAACAGTTCCTGATACTCACTGCTGCTGCCGTCGTCGACTACCACGATGGCGTCGCAGCCCAGTGCTGCCAGCCTGCCGGCAACAGACAGCAGCTCCTGCGGCGGCTGCCACGCGGGAATCACCACGGCAACCCGCGCGGGGAAGTGCGAAGCCTGCATCATCTCTTTAGGCTGAAGAGTCTCCATCGTCCGATGCCTTCAATCCAACGGTGTGCGCCGCATGTTGCCGTATCCCGCGCACTGCCCACTCTATGCGATCCCACTCATTCTTGCACGCCAAATCAATGGGCCCTCCGCAGACAACGGCGCCCGAAAATCTCTCTGAAAAGAATCGCCCACTGATCCCCGACCTCGCACGCTACGGCTACCAGCGAAGCGTGGCTGCCCCTGAGGCTTAATATTTTCACCATCTGGTCAAGGCGTCGCCATCGTGATGCGATAAACATACGCAATGTCATTCGGCTTCACTGCCGGAAGATGAATCACCAGCCCATCCGGCGTCTGGCTCCACCGAAGATGCGCGTTGGAACCAAGCAACGAAATCCCCGTGATCGGGCTGCGCAGATAGGGAGTTCCACGGAAGAGCGTATGCAGTGTGAGCTCGCCGTCAGTAGGCCAGCCCAGCTCAATCGCGTATAACGTATCGCCCTTGCGCGTAAACCGCACGTCCTGCGGTGTGTAGTGGATCACGTCGCTGCCGAGCTTCCGGCTGTTGTCGCTGATTGTCGGCCCCTCGCCGTACACATACCAGGGGCGCGTCCCGTAGATCGCCTGCCCGTTCACCTTCAGCCACGCGCCCATTGCAAGCAGCACCTTCCGCGCCTGCTCGGGAATAGTGCCGTCCGCCTTTGGCCCGACATTCAGCAGCAGGTTTCCGTTCTTGCTCACCACATCCACCAGCTCGTCAATCAGTGACTTCGCCGTGCGATATTGATCGTTCTTCACGTAGCCCCACGAGTGGATACTCACAGACGTATCCGTCTGCCACGGCCGCAGGCGAATCCCATTCATCTTGCCGCGCTCGATGTCGAGCAGCGCCGCACCCGGGGGAAAATCCTGATCCTTATAAGTAAGGACAACGCCGGTTCCCCACTGCGCCGCCCGGTCGTAGTAATACGCGGCAAGCTTCTTCAGATATGGCCGGAACGCCGGCTGTCCCGCCCACCAGTCCAGGTACAGTACCTGCGGATGATACTTGTCGATAATCTCCGTCGTCCGCCCCAGCCAATCTTCCATGAAGGCACGATTCGGCGGCAGCCACCGCTCCAGATGATTCGGATCCGGCTCCTTGACCGACTGCTCGCCCGGCAGATTCATCGGCTCTGCCGGCCCATACAGCCCGGCATATTTTGGATTCCGCACATCCGAGTCAAACTTCATGCCGCCGTCATACCACCACCAATGCTCGGCCCTGTGTGAAGATGCGCCAAAGTGCAGCCCCTCTTGGCGCGCGGCCTTCGCTTCTTCGCCAATCACGTCGCGCTTTGGCCCCATGTGGTAAGCATCCCACCGCGTCAGGTCAGAGTTGTACATCGCAAACCCGTCGCAGTGCTCCGCCACCGGAACTACGTACCGCGCACCCGCCTCGCGAAACAGCTTCATCCATCCCTCCGCATCGAAGTGGCTACCCGTGAACATCGGAATAAAATTCTTGTATCCGAACTTCGATTCGGGCCCGTAAGTCGCAATCTGGTGCTTGTACGCAAGACTGCCCCGGATGTACATGTTCCGCGAATACCACTCGTTCTGAAACGCCGGAACCGAGTACACGCCCCAGTGAATGAAGATCCCGAACTTCGCGTTGCGAAACCATTCCGGCGTCCTCCACCGCTCGAGCGAATTCCAGTTAGCCTGGTACGGCCCTCGCGCAATCACCGCGTTCACTTCGTTGAGCCTCTTCTGGAGCACCTCTTCGTAATGCTTCGATGGCGCCGCGCTGGCCGGAATCGCGGCAATTGCAAATGTGGCAGCAATCGCCGCGAGCCGCTTCGTCTGCGGCCACACGGAACGGAAATCTTGATGCGGAGAACAAAGTAACTCCATGAGAGAAAACAATTGTCTATTGACATGTACCCTGTCAACACTCTAGCCTGCGGCCAGTCGAAGCAGGCCAGCGCCTCTGCTTTGCGCAGGTCTCATACCATGCAAAATGCCGCTCCGCATGCCCACCGCTTCGCGCCCCTTGCCGGCGTCGCCCTCGCGCTCGCCCTTCTCTGCTCGCCAGGCATCGCCTGCGCCGCCCAGTACACCGCAACCATTCGCCCCTCCGCACTGCGCTGTGACGCGCGCACAAATCCCCTCGGCGTGCAGACCGCTGCTCCCGCATTCAGTTGGATCCCCGTCGCAACCCAAGCCCGAGCACGCGGCCTTCGTCAGACTGCCTGGCAACTGCTCGTCGCCTCGTCGCCGGCAGATCTCGCCCGCAACGATGGCAACATGTGGAACACGGGCCGGATAACTGGCTCTTCCGGCCTGCATCATGCCTACGGTGGACAACCGCTGCACGCGCATACCACTTACTGGTGGAAGCTGCGACTCTGGGACCAGAACGGCCACCCATCGGCATGGAGCGCGCCGCAGAGTTTCACCATGGGACTGCTGAAGTCCAGCGACTGGAAAGCGCAATGGATCACGGCCGGCCATGAAGTCATGTGGGGCAACCCCATAAAATCCGCGGCCGCGCTCCCGCTCTTCCGCGACGACTTCCGCCTTCACGGACACATCCAACAGGCCTTGCTCTTTATCTCCGGGCTGGGTCAGTACGACGCACATCTCAATGGCATGCCGGTCACGCAAAGCGTGCTCAATCCCGGCTGGACGAACTACCGCAAAACTGTTCTCTACAACACCTTTAACGTCACCCGCGAACTCCGCCAGGGCAAGAATGTCATCGCCGTTCTGCTGGGCAACGGCATGTATAACGTGCCAAAAACACCCGGCCGCTATCAGAAATTTCAGGGAACCTTCGGCCCTCCCAAGCTAATTGCACAATTGATGGTTACATTTTCAGATGGCCGCACTCAGACCATCGCAACCGGCCCTCACTGGAAGGCTGCGAAGAGCCCGGTCATCTTTTCTCAGACCTACGGCGGCGAAGACTTCGACGCGCGCATCCATCCCAACTGGGACAAGCTCGCCCTCAATGACAGCGCCTGGGCGCATGCCATCGTCACCCAGGGACCGGGCGGCGCACTGCAGGCGCAGCGTATTCCCCCGATTCGCATCTTGCACATTTACCATCCGGTACGCATCACGCACCCCAGGCCCGGCCTCACCGTCTACGATCTCGGCCAGAATTTTTCAGGATGGCCAGACATTACCGTCGCCGGACAGGCCGGAAGCCGCGTCAAGCTCATTCCCGGCGAGCTCCTGCACAAGAACGGGACTGTCACACAGCGCAGCATGGGCGGCGGGCCCATCTGGTTCACCTACGTGCTCAACGGTCGCGGCATCGAGCGCTGGCATCCGCGCTTTTCCTATACCGGATTCCGCTACGTCCAGGTGGAAACCATCCCCGCCCCCGGATCAAAGATTCACCCCCGCGTGCTGGCGCTGAGCGGCGAATTCGTGCATTCCTCTGCGCAGCCGGTGGGCAGCTTCTATACGTCTGACATTCTCTTCGACCGCATCCATCGCCTCATCGATATGGCCATCCGGAGCAACACGCAGAGCATCCTCACCGATTGCCCGCATCGCGAAAAACTGGGATGGCTCGAGCAGACCCACCTCATGGGCGTCGCGCTCTTCTACAACTACAACCTGAACACCCTCTACGAAAAAATGGCCAGCGACATCTCCGAGGCGCAACGCGCTGACGGCCTCGTCCCGGAGATCGCGCCTGAGTACGTAAAGTTCACCGGCGGCTTTCTTGACTCGCCCGAGTGGGGAAGCGCCGCCATTCTCAGCCCGTGGACCGACTACCGCTTCACTGGCAACATCGGCATTCTCTCCGCGCACTACGCCACCATGCAGGCGTACCTCGACTATCTGGGCCGCGAAGCCAAAGACCATATTCTCAGTGAAGGCCTCGGCGACTGGTATGACATGGGGCCCAGGCCGCCGGGATACGCACAGCTCACCGGCATGAAGGTAACCGCCACGGCTACGTATTACCGTGACCTCACCGTAATGCAGAAAATCGCCACGCTGCTCGGCAAGCCGCAAGACGCCGCCCGCTACAAGTCGCTGGCCGCCAGGGTCAAGGCCAGCTACAACCGTGAGATCTTCCACCCCGCCACCAACGAGTACGATCGCGGCAGTCAAACCGCGAACGGCATGTCACTTGCCGTCGGCCTCGTCCCCCGCAACCGCCGCAAGGCGGTGCTCAAGAACCTCGTCGCCAATATCCGCGCACACGACAACCACCTCACCGCCGGCGACGTCGGCTTCCACTATGTACTCGAAGCCTTGCGCGAGGGCGGCCGCGACGATGTCATCTGCGCCATGCTCTCCCAGACCACCCCGCCGAGCTACGCCTATCAGTTGAAGATGGGTGCCACCACGCTCACCGAGGCCTGGAATGCAAATCGCGCCAACTCGCAGAATCATTTCATGCTCGGCCATGCCGAGGAGTGGTTCTATCGCGGCCTCGCCGGCCTTCAATTCAACCTTGCCCGCCCCAGGGGCAGGCAGATCGTCTTTCGGCCGGAGTTCGCCTGCGGCATCGCCTCGGCCAGAGCCTCCTACGATTCCGCCCTCGGACGCATCGCCATCGACTGGCATCACTCGGCCACCAGCACCAGGATCGCCGTCACCGTCCCCGTCGGGCACACCGCGCTCGTCTACGTTCCCGGCGCCAGCCCCTCTGCCATCACCGAGTCCGGACGCCCGGCCCCAAAGTCGCCCGGCGTCACCTGGCTCCGCGCCAGCGGGCCTGACCAGATCTTCCGCGTCCAATCCGGCGCCTACCGCTTTCTTTCCCGCCCGTGACCACCCCCTTTGGGGCCACAAATAACTTCAGCCACCTCCTCCAATTCCGCATCTTATGGATTGCCCCACTTCGGGGCAGGTTTTACCCCGGTTGGCCGGATTCTCGAACCCCGCAGGGAGTTACGCGCAAACAATTTCCTGTAACCTGAATCAAACTGCGGTAAATTAAAGTCAATTTACTCAGGAGCCGTTATTTTGCGTACGCTGCGCCAAAATCTGTGGTGGCTATGCCTGGCAGTTCTGCTGCTGGGTGCGCCCCATTGGCTCGCGGCTCAGGAGATCTCCCAGGTTCCAGCCGATCTGACCCCGGCGCAGGTTTTCGCCTCGCCGCCTGAGATACCTTCGGCTTACGCCGGCCCGGCGGACACGGATTGCGCACTTCGCGTTCAGGCGGCGCTCATCGACGCAACCGCCATCCAGCACCGCCTGAGAACCTTCGATACTGACGACCGGGAAATCCCACAGAGTCAGCATCGGCGTCCCGGCATCAGAGCCGCAGCTGTGCATTCGGGGCAGCCCACTGTCACCTTTGCGCGCCTCTATCCCTCGCGCGAAGCACGCGAATCCTATCGCGTATTCCAGTCCTCCGGACGCGCTCCTCCTACCTTCTAATCTCCTCGCTCATTCACGCTCCACTGCTTCCGGCCTTGCATCAGCTCGCTGGTCAAAAGGCTTGGCATAGCTCCCGGATTACGACGGGATGCATGCCAGGACCCTTGACTCAACTGACTTGCTGACACACCCCTGGTAGCCGGGGAGCGAACTTCGAAGATTTTCCGAACCGTAACTGCAGGCATCTCGCTGATGCAGATGTTTGCAGTTCATCCCGATGGAGTGGATCACCACCGCGGCAGACGTCGCGGCGCAGCCCGCCAACGGCTTTCGGAAATCTCCCCCATCCGGCCGGAGAGGAATTGCTCCTTCGGCTGGATAGCAGCGCAGAGGAACTTCAGATACGCACCCTATGTGGATCACTCAGCAGATGAAGCTCAACAGAATATTTTCTGGTCTCGCCGCCGGCATCCTTTGCCTTGCGGCCGTGCCATCCCTGGCGCAACAGCAGCCGACGCCGTCCGCAGATGGCGCCGTCAGGCATTGGACCGTGCAGCAAGCGATCGATTACGCACTCGCCAATTATCCCGCCGTACGCGCCGCCCTCGAACAATACAACGCTTCCCGCGCCGGTGTAGGCCTCGCCAAAACCAGCTATGTCCCCAGCCTCAACGGGGTCTGGCAGGTGGACCGTGGCAGCCGTGAAAGCGTACTCGGCGTTCTGCTCCCGCAAAACCCCACCATCCTTACCGGCACGCAGGGCAGCGTCACCCCGCACGCCAACCGTCCCTTCTGGACCTCCGGCGCGGGCCTGCTCCTCTCATGGGACCCCTTCGACTTCGGCTACCGGCGCTCGCAGGTCCGCTCCGCCATTGCTACAGAAAACCGAACCGAGGCACAGGTGGCACTCACCCGTCTCGGCGTCTCTTCCGCCGTCGCCGAGGCGTCGCTGGCCCTCCTCGCTCAGGAACAGCGTGTCTCCGCAACCCAGGCCGACGTCAACCGTCGCCAGGTATTCAGCCGCTCCGTGCATGCGCTGGTGGATGCGCACCTGCGCCCCGGCGCAGACGCCTCCCGCGCCGACGCCGAGCTCGCCGCCGCCCGCACCCGCCTCATTGAAGCGCAACAGAACAGCCAGGTCGCCCGCATCGCTTTGGCGCAAATGGTTGGCCTGGCCGGAGAAAGCATCGAAATTGTCCCCGGACCATTTCTTGCCCTGCCGCCAGCCCAGGCCGGAGCTGCCCTGCCGCTCGCCGCACACCCCGCCGCCGTCACGCAGCTGGCCCGTGTGGAAGAAGAAAAGGCACGCATCCGTGTCCTCAATCATTCCTACTTCCCGCACTTCACCACCTCCGCGCTGATCTCAGGGCGCGGCAGCGGTGAAACCCCAACTGGCGAAGTCGAACCCGGCGGTGCAGGACTCACCTTCACCGCTTACAACTGGGAAGCCGGCCTCACCGCGCAGATGGACCTCACCAGCATCTTCTCCATTCGCGAGCGCAAAAAGGTGGAACTCTCAAAGCGACGTGGTGAAGAAGCCCTCTACGCACAGACCATGCAGGTGCTTACCGGCCAGCAGCAGGCGGCTCTCGCACAGCTTGAGGGTGCCCGCCGCGTGGCGGAAAACACGCCCACCGAACTCGCCGCCGCCCGCCAGAGTGAAACGCAGGCCGTCGCGCGCTTCCGCGCCGGGCTTGGAACCATCGTCGACGTCGCCGAAGCGCAGAGCCTTCTTACGCAGGCAGAAACCGACGACTCCCTTGCCCGTCTCCGCATCTGGCGCGCCCTCGCCGGCCTTGCTGCCGCCAATGGCAATCTCACGCCGTTCCTCAACACCGCCAACGCCATGCCCCAGGGAGGGCACTAGTCCATGTGGCTCACTCACGCTGCTTTGCGGCGGCCCATCACGGTTCTCATCGCGGTCATCGCCGTCGCCCTGTGCTCCATCCTTTCGCTCATGCGCATGCCGATGGATATCTTCCCCAATCTCAACATGCCCGTTATTTACGTCGCGCAACCCTACGGCGGCATGAGCCCGGCGCAAATGGAAGGCTACCTCACCTACTATTACGAATCCAACTTCCTCTACATCGCCGGCCTTGAAAGCGTCGAATCCAAATCCGTGGAAAACTTCGCGCTTCTCAAGCTTTCCTTCACTCCCGGCACGGACATGAATCAGGCGCTCTCGCAGACCGTCTCCTACATTGAGCGCGCTCGCGCCTACATGCCCTCCGGCACCGTACCTCCGTTTGTGCTGCGCTTCGACGCAGGCAGCGTGCCTGTCGGCTATCTTGTCTTTTCGAGCAAATCCCGCAGTGTCGATGATCTGCAGGATCTCGCCCTCAACCGCGTCCGCCCGCTCTTTACCACGCTTCCCGGTGTCTCGTCGCCGGCTACTTTCGGCGGCAGCTCGCGCACCATCGTCATCAAGGTCGATCGCGACAAGCTCAACAGCTATCGCATGTCCACGGCAGAAGTCGTCAAGGCTCTGCTCTCCGGCAACGTCATCGCCCCGGCCGGCGATGTCCGCACCGGCGGCCTCGATCGCATCACTCCCTCCAACGCGGTCGTCTCCAACCTTCAGGATCTCGCCAATCTCCCCGTACGCACCGGAGCCGGACCCACCGTCTACATGCATGACATTGGCACCGTCGAAGACGGCAGCGACATCACTCTCGGCTACGCCCTCGTCAATGGCCGCCGCACCGTCTATCTGCCCGTCACCAAGCGCGCCGACGCCTCCACACTCACCGTCGTCAACCAAGTCAAATCCAGCCTCGGCCGCTTTGCCAACGCCCTGCCTCCAGACGTGCAGGTCAGTTACGAGTTTGACCAGTCCGGCCGCGTCCGCTCATCCCTCATGTCCCTGCTCTGGGAAGGTATCAGCGGCGCCATCCTCACCGGCCTCATGGTCTTTCTCTTCCTGCGTGAGTGGCGCAGTTCCTTCATCGTCATCGCATCGATTCCCTTTGCGCTCATCACCGCGGTCACCTGCCTGTGGCTCACGAATCAAACCATCAACATCATGACCCTCAGCGGTCTGGCGCTCGCTGTGGGCATCCTTGTCGACGTCTCCGTCGTCGCCATCGAAAACATCCATCGCAACCTGCAACTCACAGACAGTGTCCCCCAGGCCGTGCTCGACGGAACCCGCCAGACGCTCGGGCCGCGCCTGCTCGCCATGCTCGCCATCCTCGCCGTCTTCGTGCCCTCGTTCCTCATGGTCGGCGTCACAAAGGCGCTCTTCGTGCCGCTGTCATTGGCAGTTGGCTTCGCCATGATCGCCTCGTTCCTGCTCTCCAGCACTTTCGTTCCGGTGCTCTACATCTGGCTCAACCGCAAAATGCATCGCGACGAAGCCGAGACCAGCGGCCGCAGCCGCTTCGATCATTTCCGCGACCGCTATACCCGCTTCATCGCCCGTCTCATGCCGCGGCGCAGGCTGGTCATCGCCACCTACCTCGGCGTCGCCGCCGCCATCATCGTTTTGCTTGGCCCGCAACTGGGCCGCGAAATCTTCCCGCATACTCCGGATAACCAGTTCCAGCTTCGCCTCCGCGCACCCGCCGGCACTCGCATTGAACTCACCGAGCAGCAAACCCTCAAGGTGCTCGACAAAATCAAGCAACTCGCCGGCCCCGGCAACGTGCAGATCAGCATCGGCTATGTCGGCACCTATGCGCCGAGCTACCCGGTGAATCTCGTCTACCTCTGGACCAGCGGACCCCAGGAAGCTGTCCTTCGCGTCCAGTTGCGCCCCGGCGCGCACATCAACGTCGAGAAATTCGAGGAACAACTTCGCGCCGCCTTTCAGCAGGACTTCCCCGGCACGGACTTCACCTTCGAATCCGGCGACATCGTCGATCAGGTCATGGACTTCGGCTCACCCACCCCGATTCAGGTCGACGTTCAGGGCTACAATCTGGCCGCCGACCACGCCTACGCCGAGCGCATCCGTGCGGAGATGGCAAAGCTCCCGCATCTTCGCGACCTGCACTATGCGCAGCCGCTCGAGTACCCCAGCCTCAATGTCGACATTGACCGCGTCCGTGCCGGGCAGCTTGGCCTCACCGTCGATCAGGTCGCACGCTCGGTCGAAACAGCCACTTGGTCCAGCCGTTTCGTCTCCCGCAACTTTTGGCAGGATCCCACCACCGGCATCGGCTATCAGGTCCAGGTTGAAGTGCCTCAGAACCAGATGGCGTCCATGGAGGATCTCGCAAATATCCCCCTCGTCAGCGGCGGAACTTCCAGTCACCCCAACCTCGGCGATGTGGCGCAATTCACTTACGGCCACGTCACCGGCGAATTCGACCGCTACGACATGCAGCGCATGATCTCGCTCACCGCCAACGTCCAGGGCGAGGACCTCGGTCGCGCATCCGCTCAGGTCAATGCAGCCATCCGCCGTGCGGGCCCTCCGCCCCGCGGCGTGGAGGTTCATCTCCGCGGCCAGATCGCGCCCATGAATAAGACTTTTCGCTCGCTGGGAATGGGTCTCATCTTTGCCGTGCTGGCCATCTACCTCATGCTGGCGGCAAATTATCAGTCGCTTCGACTTGCCTTGGTGGCAGTCTCATCTGCGCCGGCCGTGATTTGCGGCGTGATCGTCATGCTGCTCGTCACTGGCACCACGCTCAACCTTCAGTCCTTCATGGGCGCCATCATGGCGCTGGGCGTCTCGGTTGCCAACTCCATCCTGCTGGTCACTTTTGCAGAGAGTCACCGCAAAGGCGAAGATGTCTCCTCTACTGAGGCGGCCATCTTCGGCGGCCAGACGCGCCTCCGGCCCATCCTTATGACCACCATCGCCATGATTGCAGGCATGATCCCCATGGCGCTCGCGCTCAGCGAAGGCGGCCACCAGACCGCTCCGCTCGGACGCGCCGTCATCGGCGGGCTCACCGCTTCCACCATCGCCACGCTCTTCCTGCTCCCGGCCATCTTCGCCGCCGTGCAGCAGAAGGCATCGAAGGAATCGCCATCGCTCGACGTCACCGACGAGCACAGCCCTTACGCCCTTTTGTAACTCACAGGAGATCAAATTCCATGCGCACCCCGAAAACCTCAACCGATATCCAGCAAAGCATTCGCCCCATGCCTGCCCTGCTCACCGCCCTTGCTCTCGCGGCGACCCTGGCTTCCACGCTTGCCGTTACCGGCTGCACCTCGCAGGCCAAAACCATCGCACCTGCAACCCAGCAGGCCGTCCCGGTTCAGGTCGCGCAGGTATCTTCGCGCAGGCTCGACATGACCATCCATCTCCCCGGCGAGTTGCAGCCTTACGAAGAAGTCCGCATCTTTCCGCGCGTCAGCGGCTTTGTCCAATGGATCGGCGTCGATCGCGGCTCCGTCGTCAAAAGGGGCCAGCTCATCGCCATCCTTTCCGCGCCGGAAATCGTCGCGCAGAAAGCCGAGGCGCAGGCAAAGGTCCTCAGCGCTGAAAATCAACGCATCGCCGGCGAAGCCAAGCTCTCCGCCGACGAAAGCACCTACCGCCGCCTCAAGGACGCCTCCCGCACTCCCGGCGTCATCTCCGACGAAGAACTCGACACCGCCGGCAAAACCGTCGAAGCCGACCGCGCCCGCGTTGTCTCGCTGCATAACACCGCCGACGCCGCCCGCGCCAGCCTCCGCTCCGCGCAGGAAATGGAAAGCTACCTCCGCATCACCGCCCCCTTTGACGGTATTGTCACCCGGCGCAACGTCCATCCCGGCGCGCTCGTTGGCCCCTCCGGCTCCAATTCGCAACCGTCCATGGTACGAATTGAACAGGTAGCGCATCTCCGCCTCGTCGTCGCCGTACCTGAAGCCTACGTCGGCGGCATCCGGAAAGGCGCAACTGTCGACTTCACCGTTCCCGCATTCCCCGGCCACACCTTCCACGGCACAGTGGCTCGCCTCGCCGACTCCGTCGATGTCTCCACCCGCACCATGCCTGTCGAAATGGATGTCTATAACCCGGACAATCAGCTCTATTCCGGCATGTTTCCGGATGTGATCTGGCCGGTCACGCGCGCACAGCCCACGTTCGTCGTTCCATCCGCGGCCATCGGGCGCAATGTCGATCAGGCCTATGTGGTCCGCATCCACGACAGCCACGCAGAGCTCGTAAACGTCAAAACAGGCGGCACGTCGAACGGAATGACGGAAGTCTTCGGCGACGTGCGTGACGGCGACCAGATCGCCAGCCAGGCCACACAGGATCTCCGCGCCGGCGCCGCCGTACAGATACTGCCCTCGACGCGGGGAAAGAATTAGAGCGCCGCATTCCGCTCGTTGCCGGTTCGCCTGCGTCTTTCACTCCTCAAAAAAAAAGGCGGCGAAGTATACGCTTCGCCGCGAGGAGACCAGTGCAAGGAGTCAATCGCCAGTGACTAGGACTTCTTGCTGTTGTTCGGCATGAACAACATCGTTCGCTCCGGGCTTTTCATAGGAATGCCCTGTGATCAGCCCGATCACAAACAGCGCCAGGATGACTGTGCCGATGGTGAAAATCACGTCACCCGGAACGCGCATCCAGCGCAAGGTTTGCATTTCGGGCCTCTGCATGAATTCCGCCGACCGCGCATACCAGACGCCCCTCTGAATCGACGCGATCGCCTGTTGGATGCCGATGGGGAACATGCTCAGCAACGACATTAAGGTGAGTCCGATGTTCAGCAACCAGAAGGCCCACTTCAGAGGGCGCTCTTTCCACTGCACGCCGGGACGAATGGCCCTCAGGCAGAACAGCGTGAGCCCCAGCCCCAGCATGCCGTACACGCCAAACAGGGCCGTGTGCGCGTGGACCGGCGTCAGGTTCAGCCCTTGCACGTAGTAGAGCGAAACCGGCGGGTTGATCAGGAAGCCGAAGAATCCCGCGCCCACCATGTTCCAGAAAGCAACCGCCACAAAGAAGTAAACCGGCCACTTGTAGTTACTCACCCACGGAGCCTTGTCGCGCCCGCGCACCAGCCGGATATTTTCCCATGCCTCAAATCCCACCAGCGTAAGCGGAACAACTTCCAGCGCGCTGAAAACCGCCCCTACCGCAATCACCGCCGGGGATGACCCGGCAAAGTACAGGTGATGGAAGGTTCCAAGGATTCCGCCGCTAAGGAATACCGTCGTGGAGAACAGCACCGCGCGTGTGGCCGACCGAATCTCCAGCAGGTTCAGGCTCGTGAAGAGAAATGCAATCACAACGGTTGCAAATACTTCAAAAAAGCCCTCCACCCAGAGGTGAACCACCCACCAGCGCCAGTACTCGGCGGTTACAAGCTCGCTGCGCTGCCCGTACATGAGGCCCGCCGCATAAAACAGGGGAATGGCAATGCTGGCAATCAGGAACAGGAGCATCAGCGGACGGCTCTCGCTGTTGCGCACCAGCGCGGGCTTGAGCGCGCGCACCATGAGAACCAGCCACAGTACCAGGCCGACAAACAGAAGAATCTGCCAGAACCGGCCCAGGTCCACATACTCATAACCCTGGCTTCCAAACCAGAACCACAGGTTGCCGAGCTTCTGCTCAATGCCCATCCATTCACCGGCCAGCGATCCAGCCACAACCAGCACCAGCGCGGCAAACAGCGCATTCACGCCAAACCGCTGGCCCTTGGGTTCGTGCCCGCTGATAGCCGGCCCCACATATAGGCCGGTCGCCAGCCATGACGTCGCAATCCAGAAAATGGCCAGTTGCAAATGCCACGTGCGTGTCACGGCATACGGTAGATACTTGGCCAGTGGAATTCCAAAGAACCCTCCGCCTTCCACGCCGTAGTGCGCCGTCAGGATGCCCATCAGGATCTGCACTCCCCACATCAGCACCACCACAAAGAAGTACTTCATCGTCGCGCGCTGGCTGGGCGTCGTCTTCAGGCTCAGGAATGGATCTTTCTTCGGAAACTCCGGATGAAAATCCGTCTTTTCTTGCGAGGCATACCACCACACCAGCCCGCCGATGCCGGCCAGCAACATCACAAAGCTGAGAATGCTCCACACAATTGCCGAGGTCGTGGGGCCATTTGCCACCAGCGGCTCATGCGGCCAGTTGTTCGTGTAAGTGATTGCCTCGCCCGGCCGGTCCGTATGCGCTGCCCACGCCGTCCACCAGAAGAACGCCGCCATCTTCCGCTGCTTCACCGTATCCGTCAGCGCGCCCGGGGGAATCGCATATGCCGCCCGCCCCGCACTGAAGACGTGCGCGTAGTAGGCTTCCAGTTGGTTGAAAGCGATCCCCACATCATTGCTTACCGTTACCGTATTCGTCGCCGGATCATAAGTGTTTCTGCGCATCTCGCGAATCAGCCGCGCCTTCAGCACCGCTTGCTGATCCAGGCTCAGCGCCGCAAAATCACGCGCGCCATCCTGCTGCGCCCACAGGTTCAGCAGAATCTCGCACTCGCGATGCAGCCAGTCCGCCGTCCAGTCCGGAGCGACATAGGCGCCGTGCCCCCAGACCGTCCCGATTTCCTGACCTCCAATCGACTGCCACACGCCCTGACCGTCCGTAATGTCAGAGCCGGTGAACAATAAGGTCCCATCAGTGGTACGAACGTTGGGCAAAGGTGGAGCTTCAGAAATCATGGTGTGCCCCATCCAGCCCAGCACGGCGAAAGATCCAATCATGACGATCGCCAGGGCAATCCAGTAGCGTTTGTAAGACATTGCACTTTCCTCACGAACTGATAAATCCAACGTAGACACAACGCCGGAGCGACTCAGGGACTTAAGTCACACCGGCCATAAAAACGGAAATTAATTTATGAAAGGTCTGCAAACACGCTCGGCATGCGCGTAAACGTCAGCACCAGTTGCAGCGCAAAAAGCAGCACCGCTCCTAATTCGATAAACCCGGAGAACGGCAGCACCTTCCACGCAAAATGCGCGTAGCCTTCGTACGCCAGCGGCTCCATCGTGACGCGCAGCGCGCATCCCACGCTCAGCAGCATCAGCGTCGCGAACATCATCCGGGCGCTGTACAACCCGCTCACACCCGCAAAGTGCGGCAAAATGCGGGGCCCCACCGTCATCACCATCAGCGCGATAAATCCCACCGTCAGTGCGTGCCGCGATCCTCCCCAGATGCCGTTGTGCACATCCATCCAGGCCGCCCAGATCCCGATCAGCGCGGCAATGATGGACCACGCATAGGCAATTCTCAAGAACGCCGGGAAGCTCGCATGGATGCCAATCGTCTTTGCTGGCCGCTCAGGCCACTCGAACACGCGCATCGACGCCGCGGCCAGAACCGCGGCTGTGGCAAGCAGAGGCGTCGCCAGTTTCGCCGCACCTGCCATGCCTGTAGCCACTCCCACCAGATCCACTGCCACAGCCAGTTGCAACACTCGCCCGCGCACCGGCTTTACGCCGAGAAAAATCGGTACCCACCGCGCAGAAAATCCCCACACCAGCGGAGCCAGAAATCCCCATCCCAGCAACACCAGGTACCGCTCGTCAAAACCATGCGGCCGTGCCGGCGTCGACCCATACATTGCCTGCTGCACGCCAATCGCAAAGTTCAGCGCCAGCGCCAGAAACATCGCAAAGTTGCTCACCAGCACTGTCTGCATCCACGGCTCGATCTTGGCTCTCTGTTTGGCCGCACCCGGCGTCACGTCGGCTGTTTCCGGCAGCTTGTGCTGGCTCGCTGCATACAGAAACAAAATCATGGCCAGCAATTCCGTTACACCGGACAGCGGAAGTGTCACGCGCCAGTGCCACAAGTACGCGCCGGCCAGCCAGTGCAGCGTCAGTCCCGCTGCCCACAGGCTCCAGCATGTAATCGGCAGTTTGCCGCTGTTGGCACGAGTGCGGGGCTGCGAATAGAACCCGATACCCAGCACAAAGCTGCCGATCCACCCAAACACCTGCGAGTGTCCGTGTGCCTGAATCCAAGCTGGCGACAATCCGTGGAACCCATGGTGTGCACTGATCAGCAACAGGTTGGTCACACCCAGAATGGTGCCCGGCAGCACCATGAAGAAGATGCCCAGGGCAATCCACAACCGAAGCATCCGGCTCTTGCCCTTTTCAAACTCCGTTTGAGCGCGGCGCTCAGACGTTATCTCTTTTGGAATCTCTCGGGTCGTCTCGATCAGTGTGGTGGACATGGTCGTTTCTCCTGCTGACGACTCCATCCTCCCCAACTGCTCTTTCTGCCTCAGTAACTTCTGTCACTCGCGCAGAAAATTTCCTCATCCGTTGTCCAGAATCGCCTTCAACCCCGCCATGTCCACTACGGTGATACTCCGCGCATCCACCTGCAGAAAGCCCTCGGCCTGCAGCCGCATCAGGTTGCGCGATACCAGTTCCCGCACCGTCCCCAGCTGATGTGCCATGTCCTGGTGGGTTCCCGGCAGCTGAAACTCAATCCCCCGCTCCGTGCGCGTCCCGCTGGTCTGCGCCATGCGCACCAGCGCGGAAACCAGCCGCTGCCGAATCGTCGTAAATGAAAGCTCTTCGATAATCCCCACCAGCCGCCGCAGCCGAGCACCCACCACCGCCAGCATCTTCAGCGCAACTTCCGGATGCTCCAGGCAGAAACTCCGCAGATCGGCGCGCGAAATAAAAATGATCTCCGAATTCTCCAGCGCACTTACCGACGCCGGATAATTGCCCCCGTCAAACACCGGCAGCTCCGCCACCGATCCTCCCGGACCCTCCACCGCCAGCACCTGTTCACGCCCGCTCACCGAGCTCTTGAAGATGCGCAGCTTGCCCGCGGCAATAATGTGCAGTCCTTTGCAGGGGTCGCCTTCCTGGAATAGCAGCTCGCCTTCCGCGAAGCGCTTCCGCACCGCGTGCGCGGCCAGCAGCCGCAATTCATCGGGAGAAAGCCCGGAAAACAGCGAGATAGCCCCGAGCGCGGCAGCGATATTTCCTTGGTCAGCCATCGCACAATTCTAGCGCGAGATACAAAAACTTTCCGATTCCCGCCGCCCGAGTGACTTTAGTCGCAGCCCCGCTGCGCAACCCTTCGTACCTTGGCATGTAGGAGGCAAGTTATGGCTACACCGGAAACCACCGTTCGCGATATCGCAATCGAACACCCCGCTTCGATTCGAGTCTTTGAGAAATATGGAATCGACTACTGCTGCGGGGGCCGTCGTCCTCTCGCGCAGGTCTGCGAAGAACGCTCGCTGCAAATCGAGGAAGTGCTCGCGGCCATTGAAAACGCCGCGGGTCAACAGCAGCCGACCGGCCCGGATTGGATGTCCTTTCAGCTCGGAGCAATCTGCGATCACATCGTACGCACGCACCACGCCTACATTCGCAATGAGCTGCCCCGCCTGCAGTTTCTCGCCAAAAAGGTAGTTGCGCGTCACGGCGATGACCGCCTCGAGCTCCCGCAGATTCAGCAGCTCGTCGAGGCCGTCGGCAGCGACCTCATTTCGCACCTGGCCAAGGAAGAAATGATGCTCTTTCCTTACATCACCAACCTCGAACGCAATCTTGCAACCTGCGGCCCCACCTCGTTCGGCTGTTCCGGCTCGGTGCGCAATCCCATCCGCGTCATGATGGCCGAGCACGATATCGCCGGCGATATCATGGCCCGAATTCGCACGCTCAGCAGCGATTACACCCCGCCCGAAGGCGCCTGTCCCACCTATCGCGGCTTCTATCTCTCACTCGCGGAGTTTGAGAAAGACCTGCACCAGCACGTGCATCTGGAGAACAACATTCTCTTCCCGCGCGCTATCGAACTCGAAGAAAGCTGCGGCTAAAGCATATTCACTGAAGGTGTAGGGGAGAAGAAGGAAGTAGGCGTGGGCGTTCCATCAAAGAACGGCTACACCGGATCGATCCAGGACACCTCGTAGCATCAGGGAAAATGCTCCAAAGTTATACGCCGCACCGTAGCTTTCAGCCGCGTCTGTCAAAATGCGATGCAGCCTCCAACTGCATCGCAATGGAGTCAAACCATGAATCAACCATTCAACCCCGGCAACGCCGCCATCGACTTCAACCAGCGCCCCTTCCTCGCCATCTGGGAAGTCACCCAGGCATGCGACCTCGCCTGCGTGCACTGCCGCGCATCCGCTCAGCCTGAGCGCCATCCATCCGAACTCACCACCGAAGAAGGCAAAGATCTCATCGACCAGATCGCCGCGCTCAACGTGCCCGTCTTCGTCCTTACCGGCGGCGATCCCATCAAGCGCCCTGACCTTTTCGAGCTTATCGCGCACGCTGGCCGCGTCGGCGTGCGCGTCTCGCTCACGCCCAGTGCCACGCCGCTGCTCACTCGCGACGTCGTCTTCCGCCTCAAGGAGGCCGGCCTCGCCCGCCTCGCCGTCAGCCTCGACGGCGCCAATGCCGTCACCCACGACGCCTTCCGCGGCATGAGCGGCTCCTTCGCCCGTACTCTCAACGCGATTCGCTGGGCCAATGAAGCGGGGCTTCCCTGCCAGATCAACACTACCTTCAGCCGCCGCAACATCGACGAAATTAACGACCTCGTCGCCCTCATGCGAACCCTCAACATCACCCTCTGGAGCGTCTTCTTCCTCGTTCCCACGGGCCGCGGTCAGCTCAACGACCTGCTCAATGCCGACGAGTTTGAGCAGATCTTCGCAAAGCTTCACCAACTCTCCAAAACCGCCGGCTTCGATATCAAAACCACTGAGGCGCAGCACTACCGCCGCTATCTCTTGCAGAGACGCGCCGCCGAACGCAAATCCGGCATCGCGCCCGCGGCGCCCGCCGGGCGCCCGGCAGACATGATCGGACGCGCGCCCCGCGGCCTCAACGATGGCAAAGGCTTCGTCTTTATCTCGCACACTGGCGAAGTCTTCCCCAGCGGATTTCTGCCTCTCACCGCCGGCAACATCCGCCGGCAGTCGCTCGCGGCCATCTATCGCGATTCGCCGCTCTTCCGCAGTCTGCGTGACACAGCGCAGCTCGGAGGCAAATGCGGCCATTGCGAATTCAAGGAGATCTGCGGCGGCTCCCGCTCTCGCGCCTACGCCCTCACCGGCGACCCCATGGCCGAGGAACCCTGCTGCTCCTATATTCCCAGTGGCTACATCATGCCTCCACCCACCGTTCGCAAAGGGGCCAGGCTGCACGTCCTGCAGGGCGCCTGAAATTCAGGCGTCTTGCAGTCGCGGCGATCCATCCGTCATCTAATCTGGCAAGGTATTTCTTCCAAAAGGCACCATCATGTCCATACAAATCGGCGCTAAACCAGACAGCGGCTTCGACAACCCCCTCGGCATGCTCCAGGATTGCCACCGCCGCATCGAGCGATTTCTTCATGTCCTCTGCGTCGTCGCCGTGCAGGCTTCCGGCCGCTCCCTCAACCCGGAAGAGTCGAGCGCCGTCACCGCTGCCCTTCATTATTTCCAGGAGGGTGGCCGTCGTCACAACGCTGACGAAGAAGAATCGCTATTCCCCCGCCTTCGCGCGGCGCAGCCCGACGATGCCCAGGCCAACCTCGCACACCTTGAAGCCGATCACCGCCGTACGGAACAACTGCACCATCTCGTCGAAAACCTCTACCGCATGTGGATCGACTCTGCCACTCTCAGCAGCAGCGACCAGCAAGCTCTGCTTTCCGCCACATCCGAGCTGCAGCGCATCTACACCGAGCACATCCGGTTAGAGGAGCTCACCGTCTTTCCGCGTGCCGCCCAGTTGCTCGACAAGACCGCCATTGCCGCCATCGGCTCTGAGTTCCAGGCCAGAAGAAAGTAACACATACAGGCACGTTGTGCGCACCCCTTCCATGCCTGCCGTGGGTTCCTCGTAACGCCTTTTCAGTGTGCCAATTCGTTCGCGTGCGGCACCAGGTCCATGTAGACCGAGCGCGGCAGGTGCGTCTGCCAGTGCCCGCCGATCTTCGCAATCATCACCGTACCCACGAACAGCACCGCGATGGCCGCCGCCGTCGCCACGGGACCCACCACCCGCCCCTTCCAGCGCGTCGCCGCATCCGTTGACCTCGCCGGAGTCACCGCGAATTGCAATGCGTTCTCCGCCGGGCATGACGCCACGCATTCCATGCATGCCGTGCACTCCACGGATTGAATCTGCACCAGCTTATCCACCGGCAGGTGCGACGGGCATGCCCGCGAGCACTTCCCGCAGTCAATGCATGCTTCCTGATCGCGCCGGATTTTCACCGGGCTCAGCAGCGACGCCAGCCCCATCAGCGCGCCATACGGGCAAAGATAGCGGCACCAGAAGTTCTGGATGAAGACCGAGAGCACAACCAGCACACCCAGAACAATCGCTGTTGTCACACTCATGTCCACAAAGAAGTTCAGCATCTTCACATCCGCCACCAGCGCAAACGGATCGTGCATAAACCCGTCCAGCGCAGCCGCGGACATCGATCCCACAATGTAGGCAAAGAAGGCCAGCAGCAGGTACTTCAACCCTCGCAGCGGAATGTCCAACCACCTCGGCACCTGCAGGCTTCTCCTGAAGATCTTCCTGCCCAGCTTCCATAGATTTTCTGAAAGCGTCCCAATCGGGCACAGCCACGAGCAGAACGCTTTCTTCATCAGAACGCTGATCGCAAGAAAGGCCATCAGCAGAAACATCGCTGCCGGATGAATTCCCGGAATATCGCCCGTCACCAGGAAATATTTCAGGTTCATCAGCCCGGCAATCGGCAGCCATCCCTCCACGCCCGGCGGCCGGCTCACATACATCGCATGCCCGCCGCGCTCAAAGTAGCGCACCCAAAGGTAAAACTGCACGCCAATCCAAACATTCAACGCGAGAAAGGTCCACTGCACCCAACGCCGAATCCTCTGCGTGCGGTCCGGCGCAGACCGGCGAATCAGCTTCTTCCGCACATCGCTGTGGGCGGGCGTAAACGCGTTTGTCGCGCGCAGCAAACCACCTTCGCGCTCCACTTCACTCGGTGCCGGCATCATCAGCACTACACCTTGCCTTGTCTTGGCCCGGGTACCCATCACGCCCTCCTCAATAGCGAATCACCTGTTCCATCGCCGCAACAATCTTGTCCACATTCGGCATGTAGAAATGCTCCATCGCCGCCGCCGCGGGTATCGCCGGAATATCCGGGGGCGTCACGCGCACAATCGGCGCATCCAGGCAGTCGAATGCCTGCTCGGCAATCGTCGCCGAAATCTCCGCGCCAATCCCCAGCGTGCGATTATCCTCGTGCACAATCACCACCCGGCTTGTGTGCGCCACGGAATCCAGCACGGTCTCCTTGTCCCACGGCGCCAGCGTCCGCAGATCGATCACTTCCACTTCCACGCCGTGCTCCTGCTTCATCCGCTCTGCCGCCTCCAGCGTCAGCCGCAGGGTGTACCCGTACGACACCGCCGTCAGATGCGTCCCCGCTCGCTTCACCGCCGCCTTCAGCAGCGGAACCGTGTAGTCCTCTACCGGCACCTCTTCCTTCACCGAGCGGTACAGCTTCTTGTGCTCGAAAAACATCACCGGATTGTCATCGCGAATCGCCGCCTTCAGCAACCCCTTCGCGTCATACGGCGACGAAGGAGCCACCACCACCAGTCCCGGCGTATGGATAAACCAGCTCGTGTTCGTCTGCGAGTGATACAACCCGCCACCCACGCCGCCGCCGTAACACACGCGCACCGTCAGCGGGCAGGTCTGCGTTCCCGCGCTGCGATACCGCAGCTTGGCCGCCTGCTGCGTCAACGCGTCCATCGCGGGAGTAATAAAATCTGCGAACTGAATCTCCGCCACCGGCCGCAGCCCGCTCATCGCCGCGCCAATCGAGGAGCTCACAATCACGCCCTCCGCCAGCGGCGAATCCATCACCCGCTCCGCGCCAAACTCTTCCTGCAGCCCCTTCGTCGCCTTGAAGACGCCGCCCATCTTCCCGATGTCTTCGCCAATCAGAAACACATTCTCGTCGCGAGTCAGCTCTTCCCGCAGCGCCGTATTAATCGCATCAATATAGGTCATCACCGGCATCGCTTATCTCCTCACTACCTCAAACTTCGGGCTCCATACTTTCCTGTCGAGCTCGCGCTCGCGCACGCTGAACGAGTACACGTGATCCAGGCACTCCTCCGCCTCCGCCACCGGCGACTTTTCGGCGAAGTCCACGGCCTCTTCAATCTCCTGCCGGAATCCCGCGATCAACTCCTGCTTCCATGCCTCGTTCCACAGGCCCAGGCCCTCCAGCCGCTGCTCCATCGCCACAATCGGATCGCGCTGTTTCCATTCCTGCACCTCCTCCGGCGTGCGATATTTGGCAGGATCAATCTCCGAGTGCCCATACCACCGGTACGTCTTGCACTCCAGCAGCGTCGCACCCTCGCCTGCACGAGCGCGGTCAATCGCCTCACGCGCCGCCTGATACACCGCCACAACATCGTTGCCGTCCACGCTCACTCCCGGAATCCCATATCCCTGCGCCTTCAGGCTGATGTCCGTCACCGCCGTCTGCAAATACAGCGGAACCGACTCCGCATACAGGTTGTTGATCACCACAAACACCATCGGCAGCTTCTGCACTCCGGCAAAGTTCATCGCCTCATGCCAGAAACCGAGGCTCGTCGACCCGTCACCTGAAAGCGCGATCACCACGTTCGGTTCGCGCCGCATCTTGAAGGCCAGCGCAATCCCCGTCCCGATGTTCAGCTGGGCTGCGATGGTCGACGACGGCGTAATAATGTTCAGCGGAGCATACCCGCAATGCGCCGGCGCAGACCGCCCCTGGTCCGGACTCGTCTTCCGCCCATAGAGCTGCGCAAACAGCAGCTTCAGCGGAGTGCCCTTCATAATGTGCGTGATAAAGCTGCGATGAGATGGCGCAATCGCATCTTTCTCGAGCAGGTCCAGCGTCGTTCCAACGGCTGTCGCTTCCTGCCCCACTGCTGCAAAGTAGTTCCCGCTGAATCGCCCCTGCTTGAAGAGAATCCTGATCTTCTCCTCCACCGTCCGGCACTTCAGCATGTACGTGTAGAGTCGCCGCAGCGTTGCTTCCGGTAACGGCTCGAATTCCGCCCCCTCACGCAAAGAAGGTGCGATTACGGCAGGGATCTCAGCTTGCTCATCCCCAATGCTTGCAATTGCTGTTGCCATGGTTCTGTCTCCACTCTGACCATAACCACACCACAAAATGAAGACAGTAACTTATGTCACATTCACCCTTCAGTGACCCGCCGCGTCACTAAAATATTTCTGAAATTACCCCCCAACCCTGCCCGCAAAACAGCCTCCAGCCTCACTTCGTGCCGCCGCTCGCGCCTCTGTTCCCGGCGTTTTCCGCCGTCACATGCACAATCACCCGTCGATACGAGGTCAGTGGCGGCGTTCCATCGTCCGTTACCTGCAAAATAATATGCGCCACTCCTGCGCCACGGCACGGCACGAGTCCCGGAATCCACCCCTGCCGGCACGCCGAATGCACCACCACCTGCGTCCGCGTTCCACTGGCACGCGTCAGGCTCACATCCGCCCCATGCGTCCCATCCAGCCCGGCCTCCGGATACACCCACCACTGGTACCGCAAAGTCTGCCCTTTGTCCGGATCATGACTCCCCTTCGCATCCAGCGTGATCGTCTGCCCCACACTTGCCATAATCTCAATCGGAGCAGTCCCGCCCTGCCCGTTCACCACCAGTTCGGGCGCATGATTCGCGTGCGCAAAATCCTCCACCGTCCAGTCCATCCGCGCCGCAAAATCATCCTGAAAGGCCTTTCGCCAGCGCCAGATCGTCGCCTGGTCGCTCACATGTGCGCGCCCATCCACGCCAATCACCCGATCCTGAGACGTTGTCCGGAAAAACTCATCTCCCCCCTGCGTCCAGATCGCATGAGTCTCGCCATACGGCCGCAGCCACACATAGCGGCCGCCCCATCCGCCCCAGTCCGGCCGCAGGTATCCGTCCAGCCCGTTGTTGATCAGCCCCAGGAATGACGGCGTATCCCCTTCCATGATGAACTCGTACTTCGGATACATCTTCCCCAGCGGCCCTTTGCGAATGTTCTCCGCCAGCCATTGATGTGTGATCACACTCGAGTCTGCACCCGCACAGTTGCGATAGTAGAAATCGCCGCTGATGCCCGTCCACGTCGCGTGGTAATAGCTGTTACTGTTCGGCAGGCTCGGCGTCACAATGTAGTCCAGCGTCGGGAACTCCCTCCGGATCCACGGCCCCGCATCGTCCTGGTCGGATATCGAGTAAACCCGCAGCCGCGACACAATCTGCCGCGTCTCCTCCGGCGTGTGGCTCGCCCGCACCTCCAGCAGCGCCTGCGCCAGCGTGTTGGCTCCGGCCCAGATGCAGATCCACAACGGACGCTTGTCCTTCTGCTCCATCACCTTCACCAGCGCCCGCGAACCCGGTGAGTCTTTCCCCGGCCCCACATCGGCCATCCCATATCCCGGCTGCCCCGCAAATATTCGGTTGCTCAGCTGCTTCTCCGTCGGCCAGCCTTTTGCATTCAACATCAGGTTGTGCCGAACCCTCCCATACGCCCGCACAATTGCATGCATCGTCTCCGGATGCGTCGTGGTCCGCTGCCAGGTCGACGTCGCTGCAATCATTGCTTCTATGTCCAGCTCGTTCGAGTACAGCATCAGCCGCACAAACGACATCTGGTCATCCGGCTCATTCCCGATATCGCTGAGAATCACCACCCGCGGCCGCAGATAAAACGCATCGGCCGGCGGAGCCTTTTCCGTTGCCCGTTGTGCAGCCACCGCCGCCCCCGTCCAAAGCATCTGCATCACAAGCACCAGGCTCACCCAGCGCCCCAGCCGCAACTTGGCGATTTTCATCCATCCCCTCCCGCAATCCCTTCCACCATACTTCCCTTGGCCGCAAATGCGCATCCCGTCGGGCTGACGTTTCCCACCCCGCCGGACCCCGATTCTGCAAGCGCCGGCCGTGTATCCCGGCACTCCAAAACGATAGACTGAAGGGGTGGACGTCTTATTCGGGCTGCACCCGGTGGAAGAAGCCCTGCGGGCCGGCAATCGCCGTTTCGATCATGTCTGCGTCAGCCGCGAGCGCCAGGAACACGGCGCAGCGCAAAAGCTGCAGCGCCTTGTCGACCTTTGCCGCCAGCAGGGCATTCGCGTGCGCTTTGAGAATCGCGATCAGCTCACCCGCATGGCCAAAACTCCCGGCCATCAGGGCGTTGTCGCCGTCGTGCGCGAGCGCGAATTCCTCACTCTCGAAGATCTCCTCGCCGCACCTGATATCTCCTCATCCAACGCCCGCCTCCTGCTCGCCCTTGACGGCGTCGAAGATCCCCAAAACCTCGGCGCTCTCCTGCGCTCCGCTGACGGCGCAGGCGTCGACGGTGTCATTCTCCCTGAGCGACGTTCGGCGCCCCTTAGCGCCGTCGCCATCAAGGCCTCCGCCGGCGCCGCCGAACACATACGCATCGCCCGCGTCGTCAATCTCGTCCGCGCCCTCGAGCAGCTCAAGCAGCAGAACATCTGGTGCGTCGGCCTCGACGAGTGCGGCTCCATCAACTACGACGCCTATGACTGGACCACAAACACCGTCGTCGTCCTCGGCCGCGAAGGCGAGGGCCTCCACGACCTCACGCGACGCACCTGTGACCATCTCCTCCGCATCCCCATGGCAGGCGGCGTCTCGTCCTTGAACGTTTCCGCCGCAGGCGCCGTCGTTCTTTATGAAGCCGCGCGCCAGCGCCGGCTCGGCGCCTCTGGCCAGTCAAAGGAGACTCTTTCCAGACCCGCCACGCCAAAGAAGTTAAAAGGCATAGGTACATGAAGTTCAAACATTCCGCAGCTTCCTCCCTTGCTGCCATCCTGCTCGCCCTTGGTTGTGCCGCTGCCGCGCAAACGGCGCCGAACGCGCCACTCCCCAGCCGTCAGCAGGCTCGATCCTTCCCCGGCCAGCTCCTCTTTTCGCGTTCGCTCCAAAAGCAGGTCGCCGCGGGCAAAACATCTCCGTCGTCAACCGTCCCCAAAGCTACCAACCAAGAGCGCCGCTCCCTCAACATCACCAGCTACAACCTTGACCTCCATCTCACGCCTCGCAACGAGTCTCTTTCCGCTGAAGCTCGCCTCACCCTCCGCAACGACGGCACACAGCCGCTCCGCGAAATTGCGCTGCAACTCTCGTCGTCGCTCCATTTTCAGGGCATCGGCTCCAATGGCCATCGGCTCGTCTACGCGCAGCAGACCATCGCCAGCGACGCCGACCACACCGGCAAACTCACTGAGGCTGACATCCTCCTGCCCGCTCCACTCGCGCCAGGCGCCAGCATGCCCATCCAGCTTTTCTACGGCGGCCAGATTCCCGTATCCGGCCAGCGCCTGGAAGCCATTGGCACCCCCCAATCCATTGCCGAAGCCTCCGACTGGGATCGCATCTCAGAGGACTTCACCGGCTTGCGAGGCTTCGGCAGCGTTGTCTGGTATCCCGTCAGCTCCGTGCCCGCCTCCATGGGCCAGGGCAATCGCCTCTTTGAAGAAATCGGAAGGCAGAAGCTGCGGAACAGCACCGCAACTGTAACCATGAAAGTGGCAGTTGAATATTTTGACCAGCCCCCCGACGTCGCCGTTCTCGACGGCCGTCCTGTTCCCGTCAGCGCACCCGTTTCCATGCCCACTGCAAGCTTCCCGGGCGTGGTCACCGTTTCTCTGCCCACGCAGACCATCGGCTTTCAGGAGCTCTCGCTGGTCCTGGCCAGCAGGCAGTTGAGCCGACAGGATCACACCAACGTCTTCGCGCTTCCCAACCACAGCGCGAATGTCGCCGACTGGCTGAACGCGGTGGCTCAAGTCACCCCGCTTGTTCAGAGTTGGCTCGGCCCAAAGCCCCTCGTTCCACTCACCATCATCGATCTTCCCGAAAGTGACGACGCGCCTGCCCAGGTCGGCACGGCACTGCTTGCCCCGCTGACCAAAACATCCCCCTCCGCGCTCGACGCTCCTATCATCCACGCCCTCGCTCATGCCTATTTCAACTCCCCCCGCGGCTGGCTTCAGGAGGGTGTTCCCAGCTTCATGGTCACGCTCTGGCTGGAATCAACAAGCGGCCGCAAGGTTGCTCTCGAATATCTTGAGAGCCAGCGCGGTGCGCTCGCCATCGCCGAGCCAGCATCGCCTGGCGACAGTACAGGCGAACCCCTCATTTCCGCCTGGGACCCCGTCTATACCCGCACCAAAGCTTCCTACGTCTTCTGGATGCTGCGCCAGCTCGCCGGCGATCAGTCCCTTCAGACCGCGCTTCAGCAATATGTACCCGCAAAAGATACGAATACTCAATACTTTGAAGATCTTCTCGAGCGCGCCAGCGGCAAGAACCTCCACTGGTTCTTCCAAAACTGGATCTATCAGGATCCAGGACTGCCGGACCTGTCCGTCACCAATGTCTTCCCCAACAAAGTCGGCCTTGGTCAAACGCTCGTCGCCGTGAACATCGTCAACCACGGCTTCGCCGCCGCCGAGGTGCCTGTGACGCTCATATCCACCACCACAAAGGTGTCAAACTACGTCCGCGTCCCGGCAGACAGCTCCATCACACACCGCATGGAGATCACGGGCACGCCCCTCGAAGTCAAGGTCAACGACGGAACGGTCCCCGAAGTCGGAGACAGCATCCACGTCGTCATCCTCAAGACAAAAGGCAGCGACTAAAGCGTTTTCAGTTCATACGTTGACAGACCGACAGCGGTTGGTGTGGCTTTTTCTTGAGGACAAAGCCACCGGACGGTGTCCAAATTGTAGAGACTTGAACTGAAAACGCTGTAGAGCGAATTGACTGTAGCCGTATCCCGGAGCGAAGCGGCCCTGCGTGGCTTCTTCGTCAAGGAAAACCGCACCTGCGAACCTCGACAGAACATAGCAACAGCAAATCTGCCCCATCTCCGCGCTCTTCGCTGCACAAAGCAAAAGCCGTTGCGCTTATGGCGCAACGGCTCCACTCTTAACTTGCCGCTTCGGGCGCGCTACTTCGCGCCGCTCTTGAATATTTTGTCTGCGTAGTAGTTCTGCACATGCGCCTGGTCGCGCAGCATTTCAATGTACGCATCCTTGAGCAGTTGTGCCCGGCTCTGCCGCAACTGCTGCCGGATCGCCTGCTGCACCCGCGGATCGCTCAAATCCCGCTGGCCGGCGCCTTCCTTGTCCAGCAGCTTGTAAATCGCGTATCCCGTCACTTTCGTGTGCGCCGGCGAAGCATACTGCGGCAAGATTCCCGTAATCTCTCCCGGCGTCAGTTTCGAGATCGCATCGTAGATTTCCGGATCGCTCTTCAGCACGTCCTCGGCAATATAGCCCATGTCGCCGCCGTTGCTCGCATTCTCCGGATTCTCGGAGAAATTCGTCGCCAGCGTCGCAAAATCGTCCCCGTTCTTCAGCCGGTCGTACAGCATCTGGATCTTCTTCCGCGCTTCGGCGTCGTTCATGGCCTTGCTGTTCTGCAGGTTGCCCACCTGCTGCGGATTCGCCGGAGTGTTCGTCACAAGGATTTGCGCCAGGTGGTATTGCGGCTGCGCCACATCGAATTCAGCCTTGTGCTCGTTGTAATAATCCGTGATCTGTGCGTCCGTAACGTCGATCTTCGAATTGATCTCCTTGTTGAAGAGCTTCTCATCCGTCAACCGGTTCCGAATCTCCCGCTTCAGAGCGTTGAGTGTCAGATGACTCTGCGCCAGCTTCGCCTGGAACTGTGCCTCGGTAAACGGCGCCTTGATCTCGTTCAGCTGCGAGTTTACATCCTGGTCGCTCGCCACCAGGTGCATCTTCGCCGCCCGCTGCATCAGGATCTCTTCGTCGATCAACTGGCGGAGGATGTTCAACCGCATGATCTCAGCCTGCACCTTCGTCGGCTTCTGCGCCTGATTCCCCACTGCATTCTCATACAGCAGGTCCACTTCCGATTTCATGATCGGCTTGCCGTTCACCGTCGCCATCACGTCAGCCTTGTGACCGTGGTTGCAGCCGGTCACTGCCATGACCGACGCGGCCAGCAGCCCTGCCGCTGCTACCGCCTTGGTGACACGAGAAAATCGGGAAGCAGAACGAAGCATGCGTGAGGTGCGAATTCGAGAATGCAACAAATACGTCTCCTGGAGCCGGCCGGACCATCGGCAGGTTTCCTCGTATAGCATACGCGGGCAAAACCCGTTTGACGAGGACGCCGCCCGCAAACTTTCAGCGGCCCACCATTCAAAATCAGCACCCTGCGGTTCGTGCGCCCTCGAAACCACCAGCCCATCGAACCCGCCCGGGTGTCGGGCAATTCAAATTCTCTACGCGCCCTTCGCGGCACTCTTGCCGCTGCCCGCGCCCTTTTCGCTGTTCTTGGAACTCGTATCCGCCGGTGCTGAGGGTGCGGGCGGGGTTGGGGGCGTAATCCCCTGCTGCCGCAGCGCACGATTAATCATCAGGTCCAGGTCCGCCGGATCCAGCACTCCGGCCCAGCGCACGCCGTTCACATAAAATGTCGGCGTCGCTGAAATCCCCAACCGGTCGCCAGCCATCATCTCCTTGCGCACCACGCTTTCATCCTGCTTCTTCACGCAGGCGTCCAGCTTGCTCGTGTCCAGGTGGTCGCGCACGCCCTCCTGCTCGGCCAGCTTGTCCAGCGTCGCAAACGACTTGCTCAGTTCCGGCTGCGGGCCCGTGATGTCCTCCCCGTGCGTATGCACGTAGTCCACGTAGTTCCAGTACGCCTTGCCGCTCTGCGCCGCCAGGCAGTTCGCGTTCACCGCCGCGTGCATCGCCCAGGGATGCAGCTCCGTCAGCGGAAAATCCACATAAATCACGCGGATCAGCCCTTTGTATTGATCCATGATCCCTGGAAACAGCTCCGCGTGCAGCCGCGCGCAGAATGGGCATTCCAGGTCGTCGAAATTCACCAGCGTCACTTTCGCCTTGGGATTCCCGCGAATCGGCCGGCCCTCGATCGGCAGCATCGCATCCGGATCCTTGCTGATGTCGATCTTTGAAAGCCGCGCCAGCGTATTGCCGTCTTTCGAAATCAGGTATTCCAGTTGCTGCGTCCGGTTCGGATGTCCCGGCAGCGAAAATGTCACCAGGATCGAGTTGTAGCCGGAAAGACTGCTCTTCTTTTCCGGACCGATCGTCACGTTATAAACCGGCGGTACGCTCAGCTCATTGCGGATGGCCGTTTCGATCCGCGCATTCAGTTGAGCAGTCGATTTCGATGGCGTGGCCGGCGCCTGGGCCCGGCAACCAGCCGTGGCAGCCAGTACAACACAGCAGGCGAGAATTCCTTGGATACGCAGCAAAAGGGGTCCACCTTTTCGGGACAAAGTCGTTCTTCCCATTATCCCACCTGCGCCACCACGGATGCACCCGCCGAATCGCGCCTTTTCGAGCGAATGCTGGCACTTTCGTGCCCTGTGCCGCGCTGAGCGGCTACTCAATCACCGCCAGATCCTGACCCGCGCCCACCGCCTCGCCCGGCGCCACCAGCAGTCTGGCCACGGTACCATCCTTCGGCGACTTCACCTCGTTCTGCATCTTCATCGCCTCCAGCACCAGCACGCCCTTCCCGGCGCTCACCCTGTCGCCCTCGGTCACAAGTATGCGCACAACCCGCCCCGGCATCGATGCCTTCAGCGTCCGTGGCCCGCCCTCGCTGTCATTTCCCCTTCGGCGCGATCGCAGCGAGCGCGGGTCCTCCATCCGGTACGCAAAGCGTTCCCGGCCCACGTATACCGCTGAATCCTCGATTTCCGGAGTCTCTTCGGCCACCACCCGGTAGGCTCGCCCATCGATCAGCAGAGAGAAGATCCCTGCCCGCAGCATCTCTACGTCAACCTTTCTCTCCTCTCCGTCCACAATCGCGCGGTACGCCCCGTCATCGGCGGTTTCCAGGCGAATCTCGCGGCGTTTCCCCGCAATTTCTATGTAGAGCTTCACCGCATCGCCTCCCTCCGCCCCGCCTGCTTCCACGCGCGTTGTTCGTCCGGGGACGGGGTGCTCCCTGCGCCCGTACTCGCGCTCGCGCTGTGCGAATTCTCCAGCAGCGCCGCCCCCAGTGCCGCCGCCAGTTCTACCGCCGGTGAACGCTCGGCCATCACAGCGGAACCTCCGTTCAGCAGCCTGTCCAGATATTCCGTGTCGATCTCCGCACGGCTGAAACCTTCATCCTGCAAGATCCGCCGGAACAACCCCAGGTTGCACCGGATTCCCCCAATCACATACTCATCCAGCGCTCTCAACAGCCGCGCAATCGCCATCTCCCGTGTCGGCGCATACGCAATCAGCTTCGACAGCATCGGATCGTAATCCATCGGCACTGTCCAGCCCTCGTACACGCCGCAATCCTCACGAATTCCCGGCCCTCCCGGCTGCAGCAGCCGCGTAATCTTGCCCGGCGACGGAAAAAACTGGTTCTCCGGATCCTCCGCATACACGCGGCACTCTATCGCGTGCCCGCGCAGCATAATATCCTCCTGCCGCAGCGCCAGCGGCTTACCCTCCGCCACATCAATCTGCAGATGCACCAGGTCCAGCCCCGTCACCAGTTCCGTTACCGGATGCTCTACCTGCAGACGGGTGTTCGTCTCCAGAAAATAAAAATTCTCATGTTTATCCAGCAGGAATTCCACTGTCCCCGCATTCGTGTAGCCCGCTGTCTGCGCCAGCCGCACTGCGGCCTCGCCCATTCGTTGCCGCAGCTCGGGCCCCACCACCGCCGACGGTGCTTCCTCGATCACTTTCTGGTGGCGCCGCTGTACCGAGCACTCACGCTCGCCCAGGTAGAGGCAGTTCCCGTGCTCATCGGCAAGCACCTGAATCTCCACGTGCCGTGGCCGCTCTATCTGTTTCTCCAGGTACACTTCGTCCGACCCAAACGCCCGCTCCGCCTCGCTTCGTGCCGTATCAAATGCGGCCAGTAATTCTTCCGGCTTCGCAATCACCCGCATGCCTTTGCCGCCTCCGCCCGCCGCGGCCTTCAACATCACCGGATATCCAATCTTCTCCGCGACCTGCCTGGCTTCCTCCAGCGATACCAGCCCCTTCGTCGACCCCGGCGTTCGCGGCATTCCCGCCGCATCCGCCGCCTGCCGCGCCCGCGTCTTCGAGCCGAGCGCCCGCATCGCCTTCGCGGACGGACCAATAAACTTCACTCCTGCCCGCTCGCAGGCCTCCGCAAAATCCGCATTCTCTGACAGGAATCCATACCCCGGATGAATCGCGTCCGCGCCGCTCTTCTTCGCGATTTCCAGGATCTTGTCCCCGCGCAAATACGATTCGCTCGCCGCCGCCGGACCCAGCCGGTAGGCCTCGTCCGACTCCAGCACATGCAGCGCGGCACGATCCACGTCCGAGTACACCGCCACCGTGGCAATGCCCCGCTCCCGGCATGCCCGTTCCACCCGCAGCGCAATCTCTCCTCGGTTTGCAATCAGAATTTTCTGGAACACCATGAACCCCTTCGCTCCCGTTCAATTCCTCCGCCACAGCAAGCATGGATTCTAACGGAAGTCACCGTCCTCCGGCACATCCCCGCTTCTACGCCCCTACAAAATGCAAAGGCCCCCGGTTTCCCGGAGGCCTCTGGCTCATCTTCAGCAAGTCTCAATGGCCCGATTGGATGACGATACCTTCGTTGCCCTTGTTCTGTTTCAGCTCGTTGGCGCGCCGCGTAGCCAGTTGCTTGGCTGCCCAGCTGTCGGCTTTCTGCACGTCCGCCTTGCGCTCTGCCTCGTCACCGCACGCCAGGTTCGCCTTCTGCCGGTACATCAGGTTCATGTACGACATGGCGTCATCGTAGTTCGGATTGATGTCCAGTGCCTTGTGCAGATAGGTGATGCCGTCCTGCACAAACTGCTGGTTCTGCTGCTTCAGCGATTCGCACACCTTCTTCGGCATCTTGGCGTTGCCCTGACCATTATCGGTCAGATTCACGGACTTCAGCGCCGCGACCGAGTTCTTATACGCCTCGCCCCAGTCAATCACACCGATGGTGTATGCCGCTTGCGCATTTTTGGGGTCAGCCGCCAGCACCTTCTGGTTCCACTCCTTCGACTTTTCGAACTGGTCCAGATCGTAGTACAGGCTCGCAATTTGCTGCAGCGCCGTGACGTCGTTCGGATTCTTTTCGAGAACCTTGTTGAACTCGTCGATGGCAGTCTGCGCAATCTTCTCGTTTTGGGGCGTCTTCAGATCGGGAACCACCTGCATTGCATACGCCGTGGCCAGATACAGCCGCGTCATCGGGTAGTTCGGATCCAGGTGTACCGCCCTTTGGAAATGGTTGATGGCCGCTTCATACTGCGCGGCCTTGTATGCATCTACGCCCTTGTTCAGTTGATCCCGGGCCTCCAGCTGCTTGCACCCGGACAAATTGACCAGCAGAGCTGCCGCGACTGCCGCCAGCACCGGGATTCGTGCAATTCGGTTCATTCTCTTCCTTCTCCTTGGATCACCAGAGAGGCTGGGATCGACAAGCAAATTTCTTCGCGAAGTGATTGTAAATCGTTTGCATGGCGTGGCAACTCCGGTTCGATTCCGGAAAAGTCATCCGCGCGCGCATTCGGGCCATCGCCTTCGCCGCATGGCCCGAATACGGTCGTACCTTAATCTCCTGCCGCTACCTTTGGCGTGATGATGCCGATATGATCCACGCCTGCGCCCGTTCCGCTGTCAATCGCCGCTTCCACCTGCGAAAAATTCAGATTGGGATCGGCCTTGATGAACATGATCTTTTGCGCGCGTGTCGCAAAGATCTGCGCAAGTTGTCCCTGCAGTGCGGACAGTGCCACCGTCGTCTGATTGATCTTGTAGGTCGCCGGGCTGCTCCCGTTGCCGAGCACCTGAACCACGATATTCGTATCGTTGTTGTTCTGCACCTTCTTCTTCGGCGGCAGCGGCACCTGCGCATGCAATCCATGCTGCGTGGTCGGCACAATGATCATGAAGATGATCAACAGCACCAGAAGAACGTCAATGAGAGGGGTGACGTTCGGATTCGAACTCAACTCCCCCGAGCTTCCAATTGTCATTGCCATAGTGAAATCCTCGTCCTGGCTACTGGCCAGCTACCCCTGTCGGCGGTGGCGGCGGTCCCTGCCGCTGGTCCGTCAGTAATCCCAGTTGCTCTACGCCGGCCGTACGGACCGCGTCGATCGCATTCTCCACCGTCCCGTATTGCGAGCGTTCATCGGCGCGAATGTAGACGACCTTGTTCGTCTTGTTTTGGAGATCGTTGTCCACTTCCTTGGCAAGCTTGGACATCGAAACCTCATTCTGCCCGAGGTATACCTTGTTATCACGCGTAATCGCCACAATCACGGCGTCCGACTTGCTCGCGTTCTTCATTGCCACCGCATTCCGGCTTCGCGGCAGATTCACGTTAACCTTCTGTTCCAGCAGTGGCGTGATCACCATGAAGATGATCAGCAGCACCAGCATCACGTCCACCATCGGCGTAACGTTAATGTCGGAATTTACCTTACTGCCTTCGTCTCGTACTACGATTCCCATTGCAGTGCTCCCCTGCGCTCCCTGAGATTTCTGATCGCACCCTGCGTGCGCCCACGGCTGAGGATCAGTGGCCGGGGACCGTCGCCAGTCCCCGGCTTATCGCTCATTTCCGTTCAGACCGCCGTGTTTAGCGGCGGCTCTGCTTGATGAAGTAATCGATCAGTTCGCTCGAAGAGTTGTCCATCTCCACGTCAAAGGACTCAACCTTGTTCGTGAAGTAATTGAACATCCACACCGCGGGCACGGCAACCAGAAGCCCGAAGGCCGTGGTCACCAGCGCTTCCGAAATGCCGCTGGCAACTGCGCCGATACCAGGCGTCTTCTGCGTCGCAATTTCCTGGAAGGCCTTCAGAATACCGGCGACCGTTCCGAACAGTCCGACGAATGGCGCCGTTGACCCAATCGTCGCCAGGCCGCCCAGACCACGCTTCAGCTTGGCGTGCACAATCGCTTCCGCCCGCTCCAGCGCGCGCTTCGACGATTCAATCTGCTCCGTCGTCACTGTGCTGCCGCCGCCATAGTTGCGGAACTCCTGCAGACCCGCCGTCACCACTTCGGCAAGGTGCGACTTCTTGTTGCGATCGGCAACCTTCACCGCTTCGTCCAGCTTGCCTTCGCGCAGCGCGCCGGCGACGCGAGGAGCAAACTCGCGGGACTGCTTGCGGGCTGCCGCGAAATACAGCCAGCGGTCAATCATCACGGCCAGCGACCAGATCGACATGATGAACAAAACGAACACCACGCCGCGGGCCAGCCAGCCCATGTTGTGCCACAGGTCCATCGGGCTGAAGCCGACGGTCTGCTGGTCTTGGAAAAAGCCCAGAGCGGCCAGGTGTGAGGTTGCATGCGAAATATGAGCGAGAATCACTGAATCTTTCCTCCTAGGGAGTAACTGCCATAAACGGTGTGAGTTGCCAGCGGTGCGCGCCCCCCGGCTCTCACCGCTGGGCGCAGGACAAACAAAGCCTAATCCCCGAGACTGAAGACCACGTTAATCTGCGTCTCCACCTGCACGGGCTGGCCATTCAAAATATACGGCCTGTAGCGCCAGGTGCGTACAGCTTCCAAAGCAGCATTGCGCAACATCGCAGGGCCGGATATTACCTGCAGATCCTCAATCGTACCCTGCGTCGAAATCAGTGCCGAAAGCACCACCGTGCCCTGAATATGAGCGGCCTTCGCAATCGGCGGATATTGCGGCGACACGCCGCCGATTCTATTACCGGCTACCACACCGGCCGAAACGCGCAGCGGCTTCTGCGGAGCTGCCTTCACCACCGGCGCTGGTCCGCCCAGGCCACCAAGAATGCCCCCCATCACGCCAGAGCCATCCCCGGCTCCGGCAACACCGGCTACACCGGTGTTCTGAGGCGCCGGCTGGGTGTGGATCATCTTGATCACCTTTGGAATCTTGGTGGGCGCCGTCATGTCATTCACCTGCACCTGGATCTTCGGCACCTGCACTTGCGGCGGCGGTGGTGGTGGTGGTGGTGGCGGCGGCGGCGGGGCCACAAGCAATGCCGTCATCATCGACTTCGGCAATGCTTCCGGGTAGATCAGCGGATACAGAATCAGGGCAGCCAGGATCGAAAGGTTCAGCACTGCACCGATCCAAACATAGTATTTGCTCTTCGTCTTGAGCTTGCCGCCGGATTCCATTAGGGCGTCTTCAAACATAGCCGACCTCGAAGGTTCAGAACTTGGTTCACCGTTTTAGACACCGGTGAGCGTGCTTTTGTTCCCGGACCCATCGCAGGTGAAATTCCGGTGATCGTTTTCTAACACACCCACACGACATCTGAAAAATCGCTTTGTTTTCTACTCTCGGGAACCGCACCGCAACCGGTGCAAATTCACGATCGTTTCATCTTTCTCCACTGCCCTCCGCGGCTTTCCAGCCCCGGGTTGCAATGGCTTTCCCCACTACGGACAAAGCAGCGCCGCGACGCTGCTTTTCTTCCGTCTCTAACTCCTCTTACGCGACGCAGGAAGCGTTGCCGACTTGCCCCTCTTGCCCGCTCGCCAGTTCTGGTACGCCACCAGCATCGGCGATGCCACCGCAATCGACGAATACGTGCCGATCATGATGCCGATCACCAGCGCAAACGAAAACCCGCGCAGCACTTCGCCGCCAAACACCAACAGCGACACCGCCGTTAAAAACGTCAGTCCCGATGTCAGCACCGTCCGGCTCAATGTCTGGTTGATGCTCCGATTCACCAGGTCCGCCAGCGGCTCGCGTCGCGACATCCGCAGATTCTCGCGTATGCGATCGAATACCACAATCGTGTCGTTCATCGAGTAGCCGATCAGCGTCAGGATCGCCGCAATCACCGTCAGCGACATCTCCTTATCCGCCAGGCTGAAGGCGCCAATCGTGATGATCGTGTCGTGAAACACCGCCACCACCGCAGCCACGCCGTAAATCAGCTCGAACCGGAACCACAAATAAATCAGCATCCCGGCCAGCGAATACAGCACCGCCATCAGCGCCTTATGCCGCAACTGCGCGCCAACTTCAGGGCCCACGATTTCGACATTTCGTATCGTGAATCCCGACAGGTATGCGCCCTGCTGCAGCGCCTGCACCACCGCCGGATCGGCCACGCCATTCAGCTCGGAAATCGATCCGATTATGCCGCCATGATCGTTGCGGTACGACTCAATCGCTGCCGCCTGCTGCGTGTAGCGGATCGTCGCGTTCTGGTCGTTCCCCAGGTGCTCCGGATCCTGCTGCTGCAACCACTGCAGCAGATCTCCCTTGCTCGCATTGTCCAGGTCCAGCTTGCCTTGCGCCTGCGCCTGCGCAGCCGCCTCGGAGTAATGCTTCGCAAGCATGTGCTGAATCTGCGCCCGGCTCCGGTCCAGCGACGCCGTGTCCGTGGCCTTTTCCGCCAGCGTGATCAGCTCTTCGTGGTCTGACGGAGCGCCAAAGCTCTCAATGCGCGCGCTGTGCAATCCCTCTGCGTTGGCCGCTGCGCGAATACGGTCCACGTTCGGCGGCCCCGCAAACTTCACCTGGACGACCGTGCCGCCCTTGAAGTCCACATCCAGCCGCAGATGATGCCAGAAAAACAGCGAGTATAGGCCGGAAATGCTGAATATCAGCGAAAACCCAAGGAAATACCACTTCTTCCCCAGCCAGTCGATCTTTACGTCGTGAAACAGTTCCACAGAATTATCCTTAGCTTCTAGCTTTTAGCTTCAAGCTGTTAGCTCCTGGCTAGGGGCTGTCTGCTATCCGCGTCTCGCTCTGCTTCAAATTCTCTTACTCGACACGCTAACCTCTGCTCCGGCCATACAGCGGCTAAGAGCTAACGGCTAGCGGCTAACAGCTAAATCGAAATCGCTTCTCCCCGCCCCTTGCGGTTCAATATCGCTTCAAAGATCACTCGCGACACAAACACCGCTGTAAACAGGTTCGCAATCAAACCAAACACCAGCGTCACCGCAAATCCGCGCACCGGGCCCGTACCAAAAATAAACAGAATCGCCGCCGAAACCACCGTCGTCACGTGCGTATCCAGAATCGTTCTCCACGCATGCCCAAAGCCCTGGTCCACGGCAGCCGCCGGTGTCTTGCCCGCGCGCAGCTCTTCTCGTATTCGCTCAAAGATCAGCACGTTCGAGTCCACGCCCATGCCGACCGTCAAGATCACACCTGCTATTCCCGGCAGCGTCAGTACCGAGTGCGTAAAGCCCATGAACCCAAGCAGAATCACCAGGTTCAGAATCAGCGCAAGATCCGCGTTAATGCCCGCGCCCTTGTAGTAGATCAGCATGAAGATCAGCACCGCCGACATGCCGATCACCGACGCCATCACTCCGGCGTGAATCGAATCGATGCCCAGCGAAGGCCCGATCGTCGTCTCCTGCAAATACGTCAGCGACGCGGGCAGCGCGCCGGTCCGCAGCAGCAGCGACAAATCCTTGGCTTCCTGCTCCGTGATCCCGCCCCCGGAGATCGTCCCCTGGTCGTGGATCGTCGCATCGATCGTCGCCACTTCCTGAACCTTGCCATCCAGCACAATCGCCAGCGGCTTGCCCTTGTTCTGCGACGTAAAGGTCGCAAACCGGTCGCCCGCCGCAGTCGTCAGGTAGAAGTTCACCTGCGGCTCGTTCGTGTTCGGATCCGTACCCGGCTCCGCATCGCGAATATCCGTACCCGCTACCACCGGCGTTCTCGCCAGCTCGTACCACTGGCCCACGCTGCTTGCACTCGAAGCTCCCGGCACGCTCTCGAGCAGATCCGCGTCATACGGCACAGTGCCGCCCAGCGCCTGCAGGGCAGACTGCTGATCGCTCCACGGTCCGCCTTCCACCAGGTGGATCGAAAGCTTCGCCGTCGACTGAATCGCGTTCTTCACGCGCCCCGGATCCGAAATGCCCGGCAGCTCCACCAGGATCTGGTAACTGCCTGTGTTGTATGGAGCCACCACCGGCTGCGTCACGCCCAGCGCATCCACGCGCTGCCGGATCACCTCAATCGACTGCTGCTCGGCCTTCTGCTTCACATCCGTCATCACAGTCGGCTTCATGGACAGCGTCCACTGCCCGTTCGAGCCCGGCGAAATCGCATACTGATCGCTGTACTGCGAGTTCAGCATCGATCCGATGGTGCTGCTCTTCGCGGCCGGCGCATCCAGAATCTGGATCACTCCCGGCTCCTTCTTCGGATCCGGATTGATCACTTCTGCGCCCGTAACGCCGTTCTGCTGCAGACCCTGCTGAATCCGCTGCGCGTCCTGCTGCGCCTGCCCGGCCACAGCCTGGTCGGCTTCCACCTGCAGAATCAGCCGCGTCCCGCCCTTCAGGTCAAGACCCAGTTGAATCCGCTTGAGAATGGCCGTCTGCAGCGCGCTGCCGCTCAGCCCCTTGGGAATGCCAAAGATGCCGTAAACAAACACCAGCAGAATGGCAATGATGAGGATTGTCTTTTGAGTGAGATTCTGACGCATGAACTCTTTTTTGCTCGCTGATCGAGAAGGCTCCCGCCTCTCGCGGTTAATGACCTACTTGGACTCCTCGTCCTGCGTGGTAACGGAGGCTATCGCCCCCTTTGCCACTTCCAGCCGGATATTGTCCGGCGCGACCCGTATCTGCAGCACATCATCCTTGATGGAGAGAATCGTCCCGCGAATCCCTCCTGACGTCGTCACCCGGTCGCCCGGCTTCAGTTGCGACAACATCGCCTGCCACTTCTTCTGCCGCGTCTGCTGCGGGCGGATCAGAAGAAAATAAAACACCACGAAAATCAGAAGAAACGGGAGAATTCCGCCGATCCCCGAGGGGATCAGCCCAGCCAGCAAATACGCCATCGCCACCGGATTGGCATGCAGGGCAATCAGTAATAAGGTCAACGCACTATCCTTCTGGCCAAAGCTTCATGCGCGCCCCACGACCTCCCGCTTTGCGGGAACTCCCGTGTTTCCACGCGCGCTGGCCCCGTGAGCGGCGCTTCGCCCGCCCCCGGCTCCCATGCTCCGGCCATCTTTTGATTTCTCTCCGCCAGAGCATTTTCAGTTCCCACGCTTACGAACCATCGGCTCCTGGCACGGCCTTTCCGCAACGGAACGCCCCACTCCAGCAAGCCCACGGGCATAAAGAAGAATTGATAATGCTCTGAAAGCTCCGGCCTCACATCTCTGCCGAAACCTCGACCCCAGCTTTCCGCCATCCGTAACAGCATCGCAGCCCTGGGATTGAACCCGGATTCCTTCTCTTCATTCTATTGTTGCAATGCTTGCCACACACGCATTCCCTCAGGGGTTGACTGCACCAGAGGGGTTGAGGAAAGCCTTGCAACCTAGCATCGCGTCCGGGATGCCTCAGTGTCAAGAAAAACGCCCTGCCGCCGCCGCCCCTTGCCCGGCGGATCCGGCTTGCCATGCCTCGCCCTGCCCTGAAATCATGGCCCGGTCCGTTCCACCCCGCCTCCAGGAGATCCCCATGCGACTTCGCCTGCTCGCCCTCGCTGTCCTCATCGCCAATTATGCATAGCGTCTCTACACCGCCATCGATGCCGTCGACCAACTAAGCTCCTGTCCCGTACATTCCGTTAGTAACATTGCGCAGCCCGTCTTTTGCGCTCACGATATGGTTACTTCTAGGCTTTCAATTACGTTTCACGCTTGCGGATCTAGCATTTGCGTTCAGGCATGGCGTGCATCAGAAGTCACATTACTCGTTTGTTAATTCTTGTGCTTCTCCTGTCTGAGGTCTCGTTCCAATGACGTACCGCGGTGACTCCACCCTGCGAAGGCGCCGATCTTTACCCGCTGCCGTCAGCTTCGTCTCAAAGCTGAATGGATGCACTCAACCTTCAATTGTCATGACTACAGGCGCGGAGCTCTGGGTTCTTAAGTTCAGGAATTTCGGAAACCCCAACGCCTTGCTTAATGAGGCCGTCGGCACAGGACTGATGTCCCAAATGGGTCTTCCCACTCCTAGATGGAGCCCTATTCTCGTCACGGATGAGTTTATCGATAGCCATCCTGAGGCATGGTTTCAGCGTCCCGGCATAACCGCCCTCCGGCCGGAACCCGGTCTGCATTTCGGCTCCCGCCTTACGCTATCGGCAGACGGGCTTCCAACCTACCAGGTAATCCCAACCCTTTGGCATGATCGCGTCGCGAACCGAGAAGATTTTGCCGGCGCATTGGTGGCCGACCTGTGGACCAACAATTGTGACCGGAGGCAATGCCTGTTTCTCTCTACCGGCCACAAACTGCACGCTACATTTATCGATAACAATGCTTGCTTCGGCGGATTTAAGGGAACGGCACGCGCATCTCCTCGGCTACTTATGATGCCTAGTCCACAGCTTTTCGTGGAGGCGCTGAAAGAGAGCGTTCTCTCGCATTGGAAGAGGGTCGTCGACCGAATCAGTGAAGCGCCTCTGGATCAACTCTTCGAGCAGATTCCATCTGAGTGGGCGGATGCCTCGGCAGTCCACCACACTCGTGCCCAACTCACGTCGAGGCACAACCGACTTGAAGTTATGCTCGCTGAGGCTGTTGCGTATCTCCGCGGCGGCGCTGTCGGCGTTGATGTGAGTGCTCGCTCGACTCTGGAGCCGCGAAGGACGTCCAGTTGGGGCAAACAGGTGTAGTCACCACCTGGAGTCACCCCCCTCACGCGCGTTTTCTCTTCTGATTCAGCCGAACGATATACGGGAAGGCTCCTGTATTGGCAGTACGATGTCTATAATGACATCGCTTGATCGCAAGCGGAATTGAACATCGGCAGCCGTTGCCAGTGTCACAATATCGGAATTGATCCGTCAAACTAGCGCGATACTCAAAATCGGGAATGGCAAACGCGTTTCTGAGATCTTTTGCTGGGAGATGGCAGGAAGCGGAATATATTTCAAACGAGCCTCGATACCCGCAAGGGAAAAGCGGTCCAGGCGATTGGACAACGTGCATGACCAAAGAACCCCTGAAGTACGTACAAGTCGACTATGTACCATCTGCGGCTGACCAACGAGGAGTTCCATGGGTTCTTGTTGCTGTTGATTCGGAAGATCCTGATGGAATGGTGAGAATCATTGAGGCGGAACGATGTTGGTCTCAAGTCGAGGCTGACGATAAGGAATATTTGGAAGCCTTGTTGGCTGACTGGAAGAAAACATCCAATCGTGACGGGGACGCGCTCCTTGCGTCGCTTGGCGAACTGTCCCTTGGACCAATCAGAACGGCTTCGACAGGTCAGTGCGCTCAAGAAGATATCGCAACCGCTTTCAAGCATGCCAACTGAGTCCCAGGGGGTATATCGGCGCGGATTCGGTCACGATACAACTCGCCGTGAAGTCCATACCCCATAATGCTCCCCCTCGCACCATTGCATTACACAATGCCGGTTCTACTGACTCCTGCCACCGAACTGTGCAAATTGGCATGAATTCAAAAATGGGGTAATCGATATCGTGATGGCCCTTCCTTGACTCCCGCTCCGGGCTCTCGCATCATCAAAAGAGCCACTATGAAGCCTGCCCCCAGACACTGGAAAGCGCTCGCATGCCTGCTCAGTCTGGTACTCGTCTGCTTCATGACGGTCGAGGTCTCGCACGGCCACCCCGCAAACGACCCCTCAGGCCAGCATTGCCAGATCTGCGCGATGGCCCACATGGCCGTCGAAAACCACCCCACGGTCTTCACCCAGCGCATTGAGCACGTCGTCGCGGCCATCATTCCGGCAGAACCCCAGGCTGGCTCCCGCTCTGTCGTCTTTACGCGCTTCATACGCCCTCCGCCCGGCGTCTCCATCCTTTTCGCGTAGAGCAGATTTCCTCAAGCTGCACCGAAAAGCAACAGCTCGCTGTGGCCTTTCCATGATGAAATGACGTCCCTCTTAATCCGGGTCAGCAGAAAATCAGGAAATCCGCTCTCGTACTCATCCACGCGCTGCCGGTTCATTGCAGGCGTGTAGCAGTACCCGCAGCAATACACTTCTGGAGACACCATGGTTTTCCCCTCTTTTGGTAAGAGGCTGTGCGCTCTTTTCCTCTTTTGCTCGTCTCTCTGTTTCCTCTCCTCCGCGCATGCGCAACCGCGCACAGAAGGCAGTATCATCGGGACGGTCACGGACATATCCGGCGCCGTCATCCCCGGCGCCAGCGTCAAGCTCGTCAATCCGGTCAGCCACCTCACCCGCTCCGCCACCACAGGCAGCAGCGGCGTCTTTCATTTCCCCGCGCTCCCGTTCGGCAATTACAGGCTCACCGTCCGCTCCAAGGGCTTTGCCGTCACCTCGCAAGCCGTCGGTATCACGTCCATCCTGCCGCAGACGCTCACCATCGCCCTCAAGGTCGCCGCGGCCACGCAGACCGTCACCGTGCAGGCTGCCGGGCCTCTCAGCACGCCCACCGCGCTCCAGACCACTGTCGCCCGCGCAACTTTCACCAAAATCCCGCTGGAAAGCAGTACCTCTGCCATCAGCTCGCTGGTCATGCTCACCACTCCCGGCGTCACGGCTGACTCCAACGGCATGATCCACGGCATGGGCGACCACGCCGAAAACACCTACTCTCTTGACGGCGAGCCCATCACTGACCAGATGAGCAAGACCTTCTCCAACCAGCTCCCGTCCAATGCCATCCAGTCCGTCAAGGTCATCTCCGGCGCGCCGCCCGCCCAGTATGGAGACAAGACCAGCCTCGTCATTGAGGTAACGACCCGCTCCGGAGAAGGCGTCACCCATCCCACTGGCAGCGTCTCCAGCTCCTACGGAGCCTTCGGAACCGCCACCAGCGGCTTCGATATCAGCTATGGCGGCCAGAAATGGGGCAACTTCTTCGAAATCGACGGCCTCAATTCCGGCCGCTTCCTCGACGCGCCCGAATTCTCCGTCTTCCATGACCTGGGCAATCAGGAAAACGCCTTCGACCGCATCGACCGCCAGTTCGACCCGCACGACTCCATTCGCCTCGACCTCAACTACAGCCGCTCCTGGTTCCAGACGCCCAACACCTACGACAATCTCAATATTCAGAACGTAATCCGCGGCGGCAACGGCCCCAATCCCGTCTTCGCCAACGTCGGCAACGCCGATCAGCGCGCAAAAATCGGCACCTTCGACATTGCTCCCACCTACACCCGCCTCATCAGCAACAGCGCCGTCTTCACCTTTGGCGTCTATGTCCGCAGAACATCCTTCAACTACATCCCCACCAACAACCCTCTTGGCGATCTCGGCCCCACTGACCTGCAGCAGGAATCCATCGCCCAGCAGCGCTCGCTCCTCAACGCTGGCGCCGTCACCACCCTCACCTGGACCCACGGCATCAATACCGTCCTCGCGGGCGCCGACTACAACTCCGCCTTCCTCAATGAGCACTTCCACCTCGGCATCGTCAACAACCTTCTCAACGCCCCCTGCCTCAACGCAGCCGGCAATCCCATCTACGGCTACTCCAGCCCTTCCAACTGCCCCATCGGAGACTATGGCAATCCCGGCTTCAACACCGCGCTCGCGCCCTACGACCTCACGCGCGGCGGCAGCCTCTATACCTTCAACGGCCACGCCGACATAAAAACCACCGGCCTCTACGTCGAGGATCAGATCAAGTCCGGCCCTTGGTTTGCCAACGTCGGCATGCGCGGAGACCTCTACAACGGCCTCAGCTCCGCCAGCCAGGCCGAGCCTCGCGTCAACGTCGCCTACACCATCGTGCGCACCGGTACAATCCTGCGCACCTCCTACGCCCGCACCCTCGAAACGCCTTACAACGAGAATCTCGTCCTCTCTAGCGAAGGCTGTGCCAACCGCGTTCTGTCACCGCTGCTCAGTTGTTCGTCCAACTTCACCACTCCGCTGCGCGCCGGCCCCCGCGATGAAACCCATGTCGGCTTCGAGCAGCACATCGGACGCCACCTCAACGTCAGCGCCGACTATATCTGGAAGTACACCCAGTTCGGCGGCGACTTCAGCGTTCTCGGCAACACGCCCATCACCTTCCCCATCGAATGGCATAACTCCAAAATCACCGGCATCGCCGGTCGCGTCGATGTCACTCACTTCCGCCGCCTGCTCGCCTACATGGCCTTCTCATCCGTGGCCGCACGCTTCTTCCCGCCGCAGGTCGCAGGCGCCGGCGCAACCGTCGGTCAAACTGGATTCCCCTTCCGCATCGACCACGACGAGAAATTCAACCAGACCACCCACATCCAATACTCGCTGCCCCTGCCCACTGCCCCCTGGATCGGCTTCAACTGGCGATTCGACAGCGGCATGGTCGCCGCTGCCGTGCCCTGTTACAACCCGCTCTCCCACGACGCCAACAGCGCCTGCGCCAACAGCTCCACCACTCTCAACGGTCAGCCCGCCATCGCCCTGGTCGATAACAACCTGCCGCCCGGAAAAAATCCCATCACCGGCGGGCCCGTCTACGTTCCCCTCACCGCCGATCAGGAAATGCAGGCCGGCCTCGAGTGCGATGGTGTCAAAGCCACGCTCGGCCATCCGCTGCCCGCGGTCTGCCCGGCAAATGAACTCACTTCCTCGGTCGTCTACATTCCCGCTCCCGGCACTGGCGACAACGACCACAATCCGCCTCGCGTTCGGCCGCGAAGCCTCTTCGATCTCTCCGTCGGCGACAGCAATCTCTTCGCCCGCGGCAAGCGCCGCTGGAGCGTCGTATTCACCGCCCTCAACATCTCCAACAAGTACGCTCTTTATAACTTCCTCTCCACTTTCAGCGGCACACACTATGTCACTCCCCGCGCGCTGACAGCAAAAATCGCATACCACTTCTAGGGCAATTCCTGAGTTGCTGTGGCCCTTGAGCATTTCCCCTATTGGCATAAACCGAAGAGAGAATCTCAACGCAGCTTTTCCGTTAAGAAAAGCTGCGCCTGGTTGAATTCAGGAAGTTTACAGTAATAGGGGAACTGCTCTAAGCCGGTACACTCAAGTCGACGCGACCAGCAGGGAGCGGCGACACTGCTAAAAAACGGCAACCACACAATAACGCAGGAATTGCCATAAGCTGCTGCATCCCATGCTTCGTCTCCCCGGCGAAGCATGGCCCCTGACATAAACAGGACTTATATGCGAGCAACCCTCCGCAGAGGTGGATATCTGTTGCTGACAGGAAGCTGACTCCGCTTCCGCGTGTCAATTACTGGCGGACACAACCGGTCTATAAATCTTCTCCAGAACTTATCGGCAACTGAAAGATTGTGGCCGCTTTCCTGCCATGCAATCCGGAAATGTTATCCCAGATGACACTTTCCTGTGCTTCTTGTTCCATTTTTGATTCGCGCCTTTGACGCAATGACTCTTATGTGGGTTACACTGCCACTGTGAATACTTCAACCTTAGTTTCCGAACTCGACAAACAGATCGCCCGTCTGCGCGAAGCGCGTAACCTTCTCACTGACGAATCCGGCACAGCTCGTCGTCGCCGGAATGCGCATCAGAAACCCGCTAAGAAACGCGTATTAAGTGCGGAGGCGCGCGCTAAGATGGCTGCTGCGCAAAAGCGCCGCTGGGCTGCATACCGCAAGGCAAAGTAACTTCCAGCGCTTTCGCCTGCTATCTCGTTCCGGAGAGTCCTTTCTCCCTTCGCCCGGTACCATGTGCTTTGGCGCTTGCGCATGACGTGTATCTCGGCGCCGCTCTCGAGCTCTTGTGATGCAGGCGGGCAGCAGATAACTCGCCGTGATGGACCACCGTGCCAGTCGCTGACTGGCTCACTCGGAATTTCAGTCACAGCTTTCAAAAACTTCAGGGGCCCGTCCCGGACCCCTGATAAGTGACTCGCTTGTGCCCATCACTCAGTGTGACTCGCGCACCGTCATCACCGCCAATCCCATCGGCGGCACCGTGACACTCAGTTGCCCGTCATGCACGTCCTCGAGCTGCGGCGGACCTATCTTGGATGCCTTCTTCAGTTCCTTGATCTGTTCCAGCGTGGGATACTTCGGGCTTCCCATCGCCTTCCACGCCGCCAACGTGTCGCCGTGATGCGCATCTACGCGATGAATTCGCGCCACCGCATTCTCGCCCAGCCCTCTCAGGTCAAATTGAATCGTCCTGTCGTGGCCCGCTGCGCCCGGTTCCACCAGGTTCCACGCCGCAATCACCAGCGTGCCGTCGGCGCGCCGTGTCACCAGCGCATCATCCGCCTTTGCCGGCAGCCGTACGTCACCCAGCTTGTGCAGCAGCGCAAACGCATCATACGCCGGCTTCGGAATCCCATTCTCCGCCACCAGCCCGAATCCGCCGTAGAACGGCGTCTTCTTCACACCCTGCTCTTCAAACACGTCCGAGAACGACCAGTACGACATCATCTGCACCTTCCCGTCGCACTCACGAATCGTGTTCGCCAGCCATGGCCCCATGTAAATCGAGTCCGTAATGTCCTGGTGATTCGCATAGCTCGCGTTGAACTCGCTCCAGATCAGCGGGATATGCGGCCGCGCGGAGTGCAGAATCTCCTCGTGCACTTTATCGACCGCGTAGCACACCATCTGGTGCGGCGGTATCTTCCGGTCGTCGTGGAACACGTTCTCCGCTGAATCATCTCCGTACACATGCGTCGATACAAAATCCAGCGGCACATGGTCCTTGGTCGCATGCGCGATCAAATCTCCTACCCACGCCGCCTGCGCCGTCGCCGGACCGCCCACGCGCAGCCGCGGACTCACCGCCTTCAGCGCCCGCGCTGTGTTGTCGTACAGCTCGAAGTAGCTCGCCTGTCGCGGCTTACCGCCCCAGAACCCGATGTTCGGCTCGTTCCACACCTCGAAGTACCACGTCGATACTTCCGCAATCCCATACCGCTGGATCAGGTGCCGCGCAAAAGCCTCGATCAGCGCATCCCACTTGGCATAACTCGACGGCGGAGAAATATTCGGCTTATACCAGAACGCCTGATAAATTGGCTTCGCCGCCAGCTCCTTCGGCATGAAGCTGATCTCCACAAAGGGCTTGATCCCGTGCGCCAGCAGCGCGTCGTAAATGTGATCGACATAAGTCCAGTTATATTCCGGCTTTCCGTCCTTACCTACGCTGTAAACGCCGTTCTCATCGTCCAGAATCCCGTGAAACCGCACATACTCAAACTCCGTGACCTTCTTCACCTTGGTCAGGTCCTTCTGGTATTGCGCGCGCATCACCAGGTGGGCTCTTCCTGACCCGAACATCTTCTCCCAGAAATGCGGAAACGGCTGCCCCTGCGCGATGGTATCCACCGTGATGGTCTGCGCCGTACTGCCGGCGGCCATCACAGGAGCACTTGCCGGCTGCTGCGCCGCTGCATACATCGTGCAGCCTGCCAACAGTGCGGCGGAAATAAAAAGAGACGGGAAGCGAAACATGATCTTCTCCAGAAATGGCCGGTAAATGGGTAAATTGCTTACCCGAATAAGATAACTGGCGGCTGCACAGAGCGCCTTTCCCGCGCCGTCACACACCGCTCTTGTCTGAGAAATCCGGGGTGCTTCACGCGGAAGCACCCCGGAAAATCAACCAGCCGTTAGAAGCTGAACCGTGCCTGCAACTGCACCGTTCTGCTGCCTAGCGCGCCCCCCGTTTCTGTCCCGAAGGTGGTACTCGGTGTCACCACCCCGGATGGACTGACAGACCCAAGGTAGCCGCTGATACCCGACGGGTTCAGATTCACGACATTCAGCAGGTTATACGCATCGGCGCGAATCGTTAACTTCGCGTTGTCGCCCAGCACCCTCATATTCGGCAACCCGAAGGCTTTGCTCAGAGAGCCGTCCAGGTCGCTGTATCCGGGACCGGTCAAGCTGTTCCGTTCGATGCCCGGCCTCGGTACAGGCGAGAAGCTGGGGAACGTCGCGCCCGCGACATACGTCGGCGGAGTGAAGTATTTCGTGGCATTCGCGCCAAAGTTGGGATTCACGGCCTGCTCGAAGTCATGGTTGGACAGGCTCCTTCCGTATCCACCCAGGTTCGCAGCCGGACGAAGAGTCCCGTAACCGCTGGTGTTGTAATAGACGTTTTCCGTCGTGCTGTAGTAGGGCGTCCATGGGAATCCGGTATGCACATTCCAGATTCCGCTCACCGTCCATCCGCCCGCAACCTTCTCCAGCCAGCTGTTGGCACGGAAGAATTGCGGCTGCCACATGCCAAACAACTTGAAGTCGTTGGTCACGTTATAGTCCGAGCGCCCATAAGCGGCATGGGCGTCATACGGATACGGATCCATCTCGTACGGTCCGGAGCCTTCATCCATGGACTTCGCCCACGTATACTGCCCTTCCACCTGGAAGCCGTGCGCGAAGTTATGCGTCAGGGTGGCAATCATGCCGTTGTAATTGCTGGTGGCGCGGTTGTCGTAGTAGTCGAGGAAATTGACCTTGGGATTGAGAGCATACCCCTCCGCCCCGGCCAGGACGTTGTAGTTGTACTGCGTGATCAGGTTGCGCGATGCGCTGCCCTGGTAACCCAGCGTGGCCACCATGTTGTGCGGCAACTGATACTCGAAGCCCAGCGAGTAGTGGTAAGTGGTGATCGTATTCGGGCTGTGCGGGAATCCGGTAATGAAGATCGATCCGCTCAGCGGCAGATTGTTGCTGTCGAAGTTCGTGATCGCGGCCGGGTTCGGCGCATAACCGAAGAGCGAGTGAATATTGCTCGCCGTCTGGTACAGAATGCCGACACCGGAGCAATTTGGATTGCTGGTGTATGGGTACTCGCACTTGAAGTTCGGCTGCACCGCGTTGGGCGGGTTGCCGTACCCATTGGCCGTAATGGCGATTTCATTCTGGTTGTAGTTGATCCCGAAGCCGCCGCGGAACACCAGCTTGCTCTCCAGCATCTTCGGCTGCCATGCAAACCCGATCTCCGGGCTGAAATTGGTCTTTGGCGGATTGTAGAGATTACCGCCCACCTGCACGTGCAGCCCGGTCAGCGGATCCGTTCCCGTGCCGAAACGCAGCACGTCCAGATTGTTTTCCTTCGAGTGGAACGATCCAAAATACGACCAGCGCAGGCCCATGTTGATGGTCAGGTTGGGCTTGAGCTTCCAGTCGTCCTGCACATAGAAGCCCCACAGGTTCTCGCGGTCATCCTGCCGGTTCGAGAAGGGAACACCCGTCTTGGAGTCGAACTCGCCGCTCTCGGCCCAGGGGGCGTCATTCGCGAAGTCCCACAGGTTGTTGAAGCTGAACTGTGGCCGTGCGGCATACACCGCATCATTCAGGTAATACAGCCGCGTCAGCTCGCCGCCGACGTTGATGTTCATGTTGCCCAGCGTCTTGGTCAACGTGTCGCTGTAGGTGTACGTCCACTGGTCAAAGTGGCTCGGTCCCGGCGCGCCAAAATAGGAGTTGCTCATATTGGCGGTGCCGATATTGCCGATGTTGTCCTGCGGCAGCCCGAAGGGCTCCTGGGGGTTGGTGGCAATTTCATTCCAGCGCCATCCCGCCGCATTCGCCCGCGCCTGGTTGATCAGCGTCGGCGAGAAGGTGTGCAGCCACAGCAGCGTGAACGCATCGTTCACCTGCGAGTGGTGCCACAGGTTCGCGGACCTCGCCGGCCCATTGTAGAAGGTGCTGTCGACAGGCACCCAATAGAGCGAGAACGTCACGTGATCCTGATGCGTCACATCCGCGTCCAGGCGCCCGTTGTACTGATTTTGTGAAACCTTCGAAGGTGCGACGGTCGTATAGTACGCAATGTCAGGAACGCCGTCGAGGCCGCCGCCCACACCGGGCTGGCTTGGAGTGCCGCCGTAAGTAAGATCCTGATATCCAACTCCGGTCTTCAAGGGCGAACCCACATCAAGGCCGCCGGATTCCGCCTGGCAATCCACGCCCTGCTGCAAACCGATATCGGCGCAGGTCTCCGGGACAAGGGTTGGACTAGCCGGAGCCTCGCCAGGATACGTGAGGTATTTGGTTGCGATCGGCGCCGCCGCCAATTTGTCGAACTGAGGCGTTTCGTACCACCCCTGCGACGTGTTCGAGGAAACAAGCGGGCTGCTCTCCCAGTTGAAGAACGCGAAAACATGATTCTTCCAGATCGGCCCGCCCAGGCTGCCGCCGTAGTTGTTAAAGCGGCTCTGGTCGCGGTTCAACCCGCGCTGCGCCGGTGTGCCGGACGTCGTCGCCGATGACGGGCCGTTCCATGCCTGGTAGGCATTCAGCCCCGGCCGCGACGCCTTGAAGAAGAAGCTGCCATGCAGGTGATTCGTGCCGCCCTTGGTCGTCACTTCAATCTGGCCGCCGCTGAAGCGCCCATTCGCCGCGTTGTAGTCGTTCGACACGACCTTCATGCTTTGGATGGAGTCTTCACTCGGCGTGATCACCGACGTGCCGCCCCATACCGCGCTCACAGTGCTGATGCCGTCGACCGAGATCGAGTTCGTCTCATACTGCCCGCCCTGTGCCTGGATCTGCGGTCCGTTCTCCGTCGCGAAAATGCCCGATGCACTTGTCGATGGCCCGCCCGGTCCCTGCGTGCCGGGCAGGCTGAAAGATCCGCCTCCCCCGCTCTGCGACGCGTCGCCAAACACGCCCGGAGCCAGTTCCGCCAGCGCAAAAACGTTGCGGTCAAACGAAGGCATGTGTTGGATCTGATGGCTCGTAATCGTGGCCGAAACCGTCGCCGTATCCGTGTTCAGCGCCGAGGTCACCCCGGATACCGTCACCGTCTGCTGTACCTGGCCGATCTCCAGCGCCACGTTCAGTTCGTTCGCCTGTTCCGGAATGATCACCAGATCGCTGATCACTTTCTTCTGGAATCCGGCATGATCCACCGCCAGCGAGAAATGATTCGGCGGCAGCGCATTGAAGGTATAAACGCCGCTTGCGTTTGCCGTCGTGGTTCTCACTCTCCCGGTTTCCTTGTCCGTGAGCGTCACGTGCGCGTCGGGAATCACCGCTCCCGATGGATCCGTCACCGTGCCGCGCAGCGACGCGCGGTATTGCGCGTGCAGCGCGGGCGTCAGCGCGAACAGCACCAACGCCAGCAGGCCTGCTGCCTGCATCGCGCGCAACGTTCTGTTGAATATCCGGCCGCTCAGGTTTTGCTCATCGCACTTCCTGGCGCCATGCATGAAACTGTGCATACCTAACCTCCTGATCAAAAACTCAAAATGACCCCGTGCAGCGCGACCTCTCCCTGTTTGCGGCTTTCTATCGCGCCGGGGCTTCTATCGGCTTAACTGTCTGTTTCCAGCGCAACCGGTTGTGCACACTTGCGCAAACGGTTGTGCTGCGTCTAGGATGTTGCTCGTTGGGAGATACTACTGTCAAGTCCCCTCCGGCAACCGCGACCCTTCGGCGTTAATTCCCTTAGATTCACTCCCGGCGAGGGTGGTAGCGGAGTTTCTTGCATCGCCCGGCCCGAGGGGGTTGATTCATGTGCTACCGGCGTGGATCATCAAATACGTAGCGGGATGGTTTGCTCCGCGGCGCGGCGTAGCGTACGCGATAATCCCGGTGGCGTTCCACAACAGCCCAGCCCTGGAGGTACTCGGCAATCGCAAGGGGAATGAAAAAGGAAACAGGAAAACGGGCGACAACACCGGCTTCCACCAGCGCCTCGACCAACGGCAGCATCAAGCTCAAGGAGCTCGCCGCTCACCTCGGCCTCTCGCAAAGCACCGTCTCCCGCGTCATGAACGATTCCGGAGACGAATACCGCATCGCGCCGGAAACGCAGAAGCGCATTCTTCAGGCTGCCGCGCTCTTCAACTATGAGCCCAACGCCGTCGCGCGCCAGTTGCGGAACAAGCGCAGCTTCACCGTCGGCGTCATGGTTCCGGAAATCAGCGAAGGCTATGCCTCCGCTGTCCTCGGCGGCATCGAAGACGCCCTGCTCCAGGAAAAATACTTCTACTTCGTCGTCAGCCACCGCCATCGCCCGGACCTGCTCAAGGGCTACCCGCGCCTGCTGCTCTCTCGTGCTGTGGAAGGCATTATCGCCGTCGATACACCCATCGAAGAAGATCTTCCCGTCCCCGTCGTCGCTGTCTCCAGCCACAAGCACCGCAACGGCGTCGTCGCCATCGAGCTCGATCACCTCACCGCCGCACGCTACGCGCTCAATCACCTTTCCGCGCTCGGCCATCGCCGCATCGCCTTCATCAAAGGCCAGAGCTTCAGCTCCGATACCGCAGCACGCTGGAACGCCATCCGCAAAGTCTGCGCTGAACTCGACATTCCCATCGATCCTCAGCTTGTCGTACAGCTCGAAGGTGTCCTCCCCGGAGCCGAACCCGGCCATCAGGCCACACGCACGCTGCTCTCGCGCGGCAAACCCTTCACCGCCGTCTTTTCCTTCAACGACGTCTCCGCCATCGGCGCCATCGCCGCGCTTCACGAAGCCGGTCTGCACGTCCCGCGTGACGTCTCCGTCGTCGGCTTTGACGACATTCCCGCCGCGGCCACCATTCGCCCCGGCCTCACCACCGTGCGCCAGCCGCTCTATGACATGGGCAGTGCTGCCGCCGTCAACCTGCTGCGCCTCATCCGCGATGGCAACCCCGCGTCCGCGCCGCAGTCCATCCTCGTCATGCCCACCTTTATGCAGCGCCACTCCACTGCGCGCCGCGCGGACAAACCAGCCCGTTCCTCAAAGTAGCTCGCGGTGAAACGGCGCACTCCCTGTGAGCACGCCGTCCCGTGACTACAGCACTTCGAGGTCCGCATCCCGATCCGGCCGGAAGCCCACCGCCTTCATCGCCTGCACAATCTCGCGATTCCGCATGAAGTACTCCCACACGAATCCGGTGCGCAGATTCTCCGCCATCAGCACCATCGGGCCCTGGTCGATTCCCAGCACATCCGGCGCATACCATCCCGCCTGGGGCTGAAACGCATCCACAAACCCATACCGCGTCCAGCTCTCCGGATACTTCTCCCGCATGTACAGCAGCACATGCGCGCACTCGTCCGGCAAGAACACCAGCGAGCCGCCGCACGCGGTCGGAACCACCGTCCCATCCACATCACCCATCGTCGGCGGACCGCCCCGCACGTTGTATCCGCTCTGCGTATCCGACGCCGTAATCCCCCACAGGTTCTCGTCCATCCACGGAAACTTCCGGCCCTCCACCAGGCACCACAACTGGTGCGCCCGCGTCGCCTCGATCGAGTTCGTAAAGTAATTCGCGTACTGGTCCCGCTGCCCGCGAAAATCCACCCACGCATGTGCGTACTGGTGGATGAACAGCGGCGCGTGCATGTTCGTGATGTAGTCGATCCCGCCGTAATTCAGCCGCGGCCGCGCAATCTTCTCCCACATGCTGGCCGGTACCGGATGCGTCGGCGACCCGATCGCCATCAGGCACATCGCCATCAGCTCGGAATACATGTTCCAACGCGCTTTGATAAACCCCGTCTCCGGATGCCACCCCATCGACAGCGTATCCCCGCCGTTCATCATCCATTGCCAGTCCACGCGTTCGTAAAATTGCGTCGCGTATCCCTCGATTTTGCGATTCCCCGCAAAATACTGCCGCGCCGTCAGCACTCCGCACAGCAGCAGCGCCGTGTCAATCGACGAAACTTCGCACTTGTACTCCCGCGCTGCCGTCTCCGTGTTGATAAAGTGGTAGAGAAACCCATGCACCTGCGGGCATTCCTCCACTAGGAACCGCAGCGTCTTCTCCACCCGCGCCTCGCACTCCGCCGCCGGCAGATAGCCGCGCTTGTGCGCAATGCAAAGTGCCGTCAGCCCGAACCCGGTGGACGCAATGCTCGCCACCTGGTTCTTCGCCTTGCCCACTGCCGGTGCGTGATCCCGGACCTGTCCCGTCCTTGCGCCCGCTTCGTTGTAAAAGAATTGGCTGCCTCGCTCCTCTACCTCATCGAGCAGCGCTTCAGCCTCCGCCGAAACCTTCGGCAGCGGCAGCAGACCCAGCTTTTGCTGCTTCGGAAATTCACCCGCCCGCATCGCCCCTGGCGCCGCGCCCAGCGCGCCCGTCATTCCCAGTGCCGGCGTGCCCAGTGCCACGGCGCCGCTTGCCCCGGTCAGTTGCAGTAGTTTCCGACGAGTCATCCACCCACGAGTCACGATTCCTGTCTCCTCATTTGTGCCGCAACGAAGGAGCCGGCACGCAGTTTTCTCTCACCGGTATTCCTCCGGTAAAGTCGCAGTATACGTCTTGCGCCTATCGATTGTGCAAATAGCCTCCTGCTTCCTCAGTCCTGCTCGGTTGCCGCTCTTTTCCATCGCTCATGCATGGATTTTCGACAGCCCCGGTTCGCTCTCGGCCGGAAGGACTCTCTGCCCTGACACCGCGCTTCAGCGTCGCGGTCCTTGATATTGCGAGTCACCGCCACACTCGCGCAGTTATCGCAAAGTAGATGGATGAGACTGCGTTCCGGTGACAGTCCTTATGTAATTTCTACTCATAGATATGACGAGAAATGTCGCCTGGTTTGTATTTATTCCGCATCAGTTGCCCGCTTCAACCTATACCCGGCATACTGTCTGAAGTTAGCAAAGAAGGAAGAAACCCGCACGGCGCTTGTTACGTCTATATGACTGAGCGGCATTACCCACTCAATGCAGCTCGATTCGAAACTTGCCCTCGATGCGGTTTGAGAGGTTGCCCGAATGGCACGCAAAATTGTTCTCATTGTTGAGGCCGAGCAGACGGAAGGCCTATCGGCGCGAAAGATGCTCGTCGAGAGCCTCAGGCACCACGTCATGACAGCCTACTCCGGCAGTGAGGCGCTCGAACTACTTGAGCGCGTCCATGCCGATGTCGTACTCGTGCACAGTCACATTGAAGGACAATCTTGCGAAGACATCATCTCCGCCGTCGAGCAGCGCTTCCCCCACGTTCAGGTAGTAGCGCTCACCCCTGGCGGCTGCCACTTCTGCGGATCTGTCACCACCATCGACAGCATGCGCCCGCAGGATCTCGTCCGCTATTTCGATTCTGCGGCTGACCCGCAGCCGGCTTAATCCACACCAACCGCTCCCAGCTCCGCCCGCACCTTGCGCATCGTTTCCAGGTAAAACGCAAGGTTATGCAGCGTGTTCAGCACTGCGGACAAGGGTTCCTGTGCCGCCATCAGGTGCCGCAGGTAAGCCCGCGTATATCGCTGGCATACGATGCACCCGCAATTCGGGTCCGGCGGCCCCTGGTCCTCGGCAAATTTCCGGTTCTTGATGTTCAATCGCCCTTCTGACGTAAACAGCAACCCGTGCCGCGCCGCGCGCGTCGGCAGCACGCAATCCATCATGTCCACGCCCATGCGCGCATACTCGGCAATCTCGTCCGGATACCCCACGCCCATCACGTACCGCGGCTTATCCTTCGGCAGCAGCGGCAGCGTCTCCGCGATCACTTCGCGCGTGCGCTCTCTCGGCTCCCCCACGCTCAGACCGCCAATCGCATAGCCCGGGAAATCCATCGCGACCAGCCGCTCGGCGCTCTCCCTTCGCAAGTCCAGGTACATGCCGCCCTGCACGATCCCAAACAGGCTCGGCGCCTGTCCCGCAAACCCGTCACCCCACGGCCGCTCAAATTTGTGCTCGTCAAAGTGACGTTTGCTGCGCTCCGCCCATCGCAGCGTCAAATCCAGCGACGCCCGCGCCCGGCCATACTCCGCCGGATACTCCGTGCACTCGTCAAATGCCATCGCAATGTCTGAGCCCAGCGCAATCTGTACATCCATCGAGTGCTCCGGCGAGAAGAAATGCAGCCCGCCGTCCAGGTGCGACCGGAACTGCACACCCTCCTCCGTCACCTTGCGCAGTTCGCTCAGGCTGAAGACCTGGAATCCGCCCGAGTCCGTCAGAATCGCCCGTTCCCAGCTCATGAAGCGGTGCAGCCCGCCCATCCGCCGGATCGCCTCATGCCCCGGCCGCAAATACAGATGGTACGTATTGCCCAGGATGATCCGCACATCCATCTCTTCCAGTAGATGCTGCGGCACCGCCTTCACCGTCGCCACTGTGCCCACCGGCATGAACACCGGCGTCTCCACCGCGGCGTGCGGCAGCGTCATCGTCGCGCGACGCCCGCCCTGCTCCGCTGTTCGATGAATGTGGAATCTCAGAGACACTCAGCTGATTGTAATTTGCCCTGTAGCCTGCGGTTTTCGCTCACGCCCCCGCAAGAATTCCAAACGCGCTGCCTGGATCGCGCCCGCTTCAGAAAATCAGCCGCATGATCAGTTCGATCTGCCGGTCCGCGTACGTTCGGCTGCTGTTCGCATTGGTCACGGTCCCGAACTGAGCGTGCCCATTCGCCCCGCTCAAGAATGTCAGGTCCGCCGTGCCCGTGCTCGTCTTCACGCCCTTCAGGTCATAACCCATCGTCTCAATGCGCGTCACGTTGCGGTGATTCAGCACATTCGCAGCATCCGCCTCAAAAACAAGCGACGCCCTCTCGCTCAGAGTAAACTTCTTGCCCATCCGCAGATTCGCGCTGAACGTCCCCGGATACCGGAACGTATTCCGCCCGATCTGCGGCAGCCATTTCCCGCCGCCAGAGCCATTTAGCCCTGAACCCAGCCCGCTGATCGCAATCGGCATGCCCGTAATCACTCCCGGCAGCGCCCTCTGCACGCAATCGCTCCCCGACTGCAGCCACTCCTCGTACGAGCAGCTCATGCTTGGCACCGTGCCCGAAACCCGCATCGTATACGGCCGTCCGCTGCGCACATTTCCCGTCATTGCCATCGTGTAGCCGTCCACCACGTTCGCCAGCCATCCCTCGGCATGCCACGGCTCGTGTAGCACCAGGCCCCCCGTCAGCCTATCGCGAATGTCCTCGTTCGATGTCCCGTGGTCCAGCGCCAGGTTCGCCGGGTCCAGAACGTTCCATTGCCCCCGGTACGCCTGCCCATATGGATTGCCATCCACCGCATGCGCATACCGGTACCCCAGCGTCAGCGCCATCGAATGCGGCAGCCTCCCCACCAGCGAGAAGCCCACAGCCTGGTAGCGCGCGCTGGCGTTGCTCTCCATCGCCGCCATCTGCTGGTACTTCGAATTCAGCCGCCGGTAGTAAAACTTCGACGTATACGTCACCGGCAGCGGCCCCATCTTTTCCGGATCGATCACCGAATACGAAATCGTGCCCGTGTGCGTCAGGTCGATATTCTGGTCCACGATTCGCGGCAACTGGCTCGCAAAGCTTCCCCAGTAACTTAGCGTGAGTTCCACGTGCCGCCCCACCGACTGCTCCACGGAAAACTGCACCTGTTCCGCCCGCGGATGCTGAAATCCACTCGCGAAGTAGGTCGCATCCGGCTGCACCTGCAAATCCGGGTGCGGGCTGAACACAAACGGAAACTGCGGCGCGCCCACATCCAGCGGCTTGAAAAGATAAATCCTCTGCGCGTCCGCCGCGCCTGTCTGCGTCAGCGCCGCCAGCACGCTCGTATTCGGAATCCTCCCATAAAAAATCCCGAACCCTCCACGCACCACAGTCGTCCGGCCCGTCCGGTTCCCGCTCCACGGCAGCTCCCACGCAAACCCCACACGCGGACTCAAATTCCCCTCTGACGGCAGCACTGCTGTCGGCGGAATATCCGGATTCACCAGCGTCGCATTTGGTGTCGGCAGCTTCTCGAAGTCGTAGCGCGCGCCCATTGCCACCGTCAGGCTCGGCCTCACCTTGATGGTGTCGGTCGCAAATCCCGCATAGTCCGCTGTGTCGAACGAGAAGTCCGTCGGCCCCGTCGTCTGCCGGAACGTCGACCAGCACGGCAAATTTCCTGAGCCCGTCTTCGACGCATCGCAGTGATTCGGCGCCAGCAGATCCGCCACAAACGCCTCCTTCGACGTGTACCGGTAAGCCCCCGTCGCATACTCCAGCCCGCTCGTGTGGTCGCGCACATAGTCCAGCGCATACCCCACGTCGATCTGGTTTCGCCCATGCACCCACGTCAGCGTGTCCGCCGCTTCCTGCCGCAGCTCTTCCGGATACGCCGGCCGGTTCAGCGACGAAGGTGTGCCAAATTTGAAGCCCCCGCTGCCGCTCGCCACGCCGATCTCCGGCGGCACGCCAAATGGATTCTTCGCAAACTGCTCTTCAAACGCCGTCGGCGAATCCGCCATCTCGCTCTCAAGATCGTGCGCATGCGTATATCGCAGCTCGTTCAGTAGATTCGGTGTCAAAAACGTGTTCAAACTGGCTGAAACCGCATCCAGCCGCAGGGTCCTCGTTCCAAAGCTGCCAACACCCCACGTCTCGGTCGGCGCCGATCGCATCCCGTTCCGTGCGTCCAGTCGCACCAAATCGTAACCAGCAGTGATACGATTCCGGTCGTCGATCTTCCAGTCGAACCGCGGAAACGCAATCGTCTGCCGCGTCGTGCGCGCCACCGGACCCAGCAGCGCCGTCAGTTGATCCAGCGTCTGCGTATAGTCCTGCTGCGTCTGCCCCAGCGAAACCGCCGCTGCCCCGCCCGCGCCCAGCCGGCCGGCCAGCGTCTGCAGCTGGCTCGCCGTCAATGGAGCAAAAAACTTCGCCGGCTTGCTCGGCACCGCCATGCCCGGAAAATTCCGCGTCAGTTCATCCACTTGCGCAAACCACTGACCGCGCCCCTTCGCAATCGCTCCGCCCAGCTCCAGCCCATACTGCATCCGCCGATCCGGCGGCTCGTACGGAGTCGTGACAAAACTCCCGCCCGGCGTCTCTGTCGTCAGCGTCGTAAATGCGTTCTGGCTGCCCCACGCCTTGTCACGATCCTCCGCGAACACCTGCCCGTGCAGCCGTGTGTCCCCGCTCCGGCGCTCCGGCGCTATCAGCTCGTCCGTATCCGCGGCCCCACCCGGACTCTGTCCCTCTAGCAAATCGGTGTTCCCACTCGCATCTCGCGCCGGTTCAAACTCGCTCAGATCCTGCGCCGCGCTCTCCGCCTCATCTGCATTTGCCTCGCCAGCGGTCTCCGAAGTTGTCGCCGGATTGGTTACATTTCTTTGTTCCGGAACAAACGCCTCTGCCAGCTCCTTGAGCTTGGCGTCTTTTCCCTGCTCTCGGGCCGTTGGCGCAACTTCCGCCGCCTGCAACCTCCGCGCACCTGCGCCCTCCGGCTCATAAAGCGAACCCACCGGCGGCAAATCATCGCGGGAACTCGTCTGCACCCCTTGCATCGGAACCTCGGCAATATTCGCCGTCACCGTCCCATGCGCCGTAGCCACCGTTACCCGCGCATGCACCTTCGCGGGTTGCGGAAGGCCGCGCGCCCCATCCTCCGCCATGCGAACCGCGGAATGAGACACCGTCGCTCTCTGCAGCTCCGCTCGCTGGCTGTTGAGCGCCTTTGCACTGGCCGCGTCATCGCTCGCCAGTGGACGCGAAGGCTCAAACGCCATCCACGCCACCGCCTCGCTCGGCTGCCTCACCGCTGCCATCTGCGCGCGCTGCGCCTGCGGCGAAGCCGCGATTGCCCGGACGGCCAGTCCCGGCGTAGCCGCGTTTGCCCGGACGGCCAGTCCCGGCGAAGCCGCGATCTTCGGGTGCGGGTGCCCCACATCTCGATTTTTTGATGTGGGATGGGATATCCCCGCCAGCTGCATACCTGCCGGCTTGCTGCGCTCACCTGCGGCAAGCATCAGCCTCGGAGCCACCTCCGCCTGTCTCCCCGCGCTCACTTCCACGCCGCCTTCTCGCCACGACGCAAACCCGGCTGCCTCCACATCAATCGAGTAATTTCCCGGAGCCAACTGTGGCAGCAGAAAACGGCCCTGCCCATCGGTGTGCACCTCATACGTCGTGCCGGTGCCCATCTCTTCAATTTCCAGCCGTGCATGCTCTACCGGCGCGCCGTCGCCGTCCAGGATCTGGCCTGTCATCGACCCGCCGTTCTGCCACTGCGCGCGCGCGGACACGCTCGCCCCCGCCCACAGCAGGGCGCAAAGCATCATCGCGCGAAAGCCAGTTCGCCGGCTCACTTGCTCTCTCCGTCACAACACTGGTTCGCGGTTTTTCGCGCAGCTCTCATCCGGTGCGTCGTTCAAAACCGGCTCATTTCCAGGCGCAAATTCTGGGTTTTGTGTTTCGAGCTTAGCCAATTGGCTACACTCAAAGGAGCAAATGTTTATCGACGAAGCCAAAATCCGGGTCAAAGCCGGTGACGGTGGTAACGGCTGCATGGCCTTCCGCCGCGAAAAATTCGTTCCGCGCGGCGGGCCCTCCGGTGGTGACGGCGGACGCGGCGGCGACATCATCATGGAATCCACCCAGCGCCACAACACCCTCATGTACTTCCGCTACAACCCGCTCCACCGCGCCGAGCGCGGCGAGCACGGCATGGGCTCCAACTGCACCGGCCGCGACGGCCACGACATCGTCCTCAAAGTCCCCGTCGGCACCCTCGTCTTCAATGACGATTCCGGCGAGCTCATCCACGACTTCCAGCATCCCGACGAGCGCGTCATCATCGCCCACGGCGGTCGCGGTGGGCGCGGCAACCAGCACTTCGCCACCTCCACCCACCAGGCTCCCCGCGAGCACGAAATGGGCTACCCCGGCGAAGAATTCTCCCTCCGCCTCGAGCTCAAGGTCCTCGCCGACGTCGGCATTGTCGGCTACCCCAACGTCGGCAAGTCCACGCTCATCTCGCGCATCTCCGCCGCCAAACCCAAAATCGCCGACTACCCCTTCACCACCCTCGAGCCCAATCTCGGCGTCGTCACCGTCGGCGAAGCTCCCTATGAGCAATCCTTTGTCGTTGCCGACATTCCCGGCCTCATCGAGGGCGCGCACCAGGGCGCCGGCCTCGGTGACCGCTTCCTGCGCCACGTCGAGCGCACCCACCTCCTCGTCCACCTCGTCGATGTCTCTGATGCCAGCGGCCGTCCCGACCCCGTCGCTGACTTCCGCACCAT
>JAJYVU010000110.1 GCA_021791875.1 Acidobacteriota bacterium
GACTTCAATTTGCCGCAGAATGTTCACGATCTGCTCCGGCGTATGCTTCCTTGCCTTGCCCATTTCAGGCTCCTTCCATACCAGTTTGTCTCATCTCAGCTGGTACAGATTTTGCCGGGCACTCCAGGCGTAACTGGAGACGTTTTCGACGACGACGGGGATTTCGAGGAAGTCCTGGACCTGGCGGATGCGCTGGGCGGTGTTATGGACGGCTTCCCACGTGTAGGGCATGGGGAGCAGGTCGTGCGTGTAGCGGCCATCGACGGAGCCCCAGCAGAGATGATCAGAGAGCCAGGGCGTGTTGGTGCGGCGGACAAGATTTTTAAGGCGTCTGAGATGCTCGCGGCTGAGCGGGTCCACGGAGCCGAAGTACATGGAGACGCCATGCTGCACGACGTGGTACTGCTCGAGGATGCTGTCTAGCACGGCCAGCGGACGGCCGCCGTCGACCATGAAGTTTTCCGAGATGATTTCAAACCAGTCGACGGCCGGTTTTCTCTCGAGGATGTGCCGGTAATGGGGCACGCGCAGACCAATGCCTACGCCGTAGTTTGTGTACCCGTTGAAACGATTGGCTGGCATGGTGCGGGATCTGCTTCGCAAGAATAGCGGTGAGGGGTGCGAGTCTCCCGCGGGCAGGAGACTCGCAGGAAACTACATGGGGTGTTCGGTGTTGCAACCACCCTTGCCCTTGCAGCTGTTCTTGCCTTTGCAGCCGTTGTCGCCGGACTTGCAGCCACCCTGGCCCTTACAGTTGTTCAGGCCTTTGCATGCGTGCTTTTCAATTTTGGTTTTGCCGGTTTTGGCGGCCATGCCCAGCATGGCCTGGGCGACGGGGCTGACGGTGGTGGCCGAGGAGACGGGCGAAGCATGCAGCGCCATCGGCGAGGCGCCAAGCAGACCGGTCACGGCTGCGCTCAGCATCATGGCTTTGATCGAGTGTTTCATAGATGTTCCTCCGGTGATCGAGATCCGCCATGCGTGGCGGTCTGTGTGGGTTAGAGAGATGAACTTCGATTTGGTTACGGCATTGGTTGGAAATTCATTTCCGATGTCTGTCACGGCATGTCACCAGACTCGGGGGCACTGCATATTCTATGCGGTTTACCCGGTGCCCACGGACTGGCCCATCGAGGGTGACGCCATGATATCCCCTTTGGACGGCGGCTCGCCAACGAATTTTCTGCTGCGAGGCCAAAGGCGTGGAGGGCGCGGGCTTGCGCCAAGATCCACAAAAATAATGACATAGTTAAACGGTTTGAAACAGGACCGAGTTTGCTTTGGTCACCGAGGAGTGAGGGGTCCGGCAAAGAAAAAATGGCGCGGAACCGGTTGGTTCCGCGCCGTGGATGAGGAGGGTGGTGCGTGGTTAGAAGATGATTTGGCCGGCGATCTGGACCTGACGGGAGGTGTTGGCCTGAGATGTGATCTGGCCGAACTTGCTGCTCGTCGGGTCGACGTTCGGTCCACCGAACATCGGGTGGTTGAGTGTGTTGAAGGTTTCAAAACGGAGCTGGAAGTAAGCCTTGCCGTGGATGGGGAAGTTCTTCAACACAGAGGAGTCGAGGTTGTTAATACCGTTCGAGCGGATGCTTGAGATGGTCAGCGGGAAAGTGCGAAGGTGATATTCGAACTGGTTCGCGCTGCCGAGGACGAAGGCATCCGGGTTGATAGCGGATACGCCCTTGGCGGTTTCGCGCGAGTTGAACTGGATCTGCTGACCGGTGGTGACCATGTCGGTGGTCCAGTAAACCGGCGGGCCGGTCTGCCAGGTGTAGATACCGTTGATGACCCAGCCGCCAAGGAACTCATTTGCCCAGCGGTTGGTGAGGTTCAGGGCTTTGCCGCGGCCGATAGGCAGGTCGTAGGTGGCGCCGATGACGATGTGGTTGGTGAAGTCGAACGGCGAGATGTGCTTGTTGGGTTTGGCGTCAGTCGGGTTGAGGTAGACGTCCTGGGTCTCGAGTTTGGACCAGCTGTAGTTGGCGACGAGCCAGAGGCCGTGCGACATGCGGTGTTCGATGCGGGCATCGAGCGCATTGAAGAACGACTGGCCAACCGTTGGGTTGTCTTCTGTAACACCGTTGTTGGGGAATTGCGGGAAGGGCGAGACCAACTGCGCAACAGAGGTGGTCTTGCCGTTGAGGGAGGTGCCCGGAACGAGGTCGTGGAAGGGGTTTGTTACGGTCTTGGAGAGTTCATTGATGACAGTCTGGTCACGGCTGGTGGCAGTGCTCAGGTATTGGAGAGGGATGTAGTTGAGTTGCCGCGTGGAAACCGGCATGTGGACCATGTGATTCCCGACGTAGTCCATTTCGAACATGGTGTTCGGGGTGATGGTCTGCTGGAAGCCGATATTCCAGCGCAGCGAGTATGGGTTGGTCGGGTGAGGATCGAGGTAGCTGATGCTCTGCCCGAGGTAGGTTCCAAGTCCGAGGGATGATCCGGTTGGCTTATTGATGCCGTTGGGGAATGGGTTGGACAGGGTGGCATACGGGGAGACGTAATTGTTGTTGGTCGCCACGAACGAGGTCTTCGCGCTGAAGCCTTCGTTGTCGACGATCGGATTTGACGACCACTTGCCGTTGGGATCGAGGTTGGCGATAGTGTACTGGCTGACGAACATGCCAAAGCCGCCGCGGACGACCGTCTTGTCGTTGAGCCAAGAGGGAGTCCACGCGAAACCAAAGCGCGGGCTCAGCCAGTTTGAATCGCCCTGATAGTAGGCGCCATCGTGAGATGAGGGGAAGGTAAGACCACCATTGACCTTGAACTGGTCGGCAGGGATCTGCGGAATGGGATTTGCCGCGTAAGCAGCCTCAGCCTGAGCGGCGATGGGGCTTGGCGTTGTGGTGTCAAAGCCGTTTACCACTGCACCGTGCTTGTCGTAGTAGGGCGTGTTGAAGTCGTAGCGGAGACCCATGTTGAGGGTCAGGTTGTTGTTGACGCGCCAGTTGTCCTGGACGAATCCGGCGACGTAGTAGGTGTAGAAGGAATTGATTGCGTTGTTGTCGAACTCGCCGCCGGTGGGCAGGCCGATGAGGAAGGACGCCAGATCGCCGCCAAAGGTCGGAGGCGCGGAACTGGAACTCTGCTGCACCCAGTTTGTCTTGAACTGGAAGCGGCCGGATGCGTACTTGTAAGCCGCAGCTCCGAGGCGGTACTGCCGGGCATCCACGCCGAACTTGAGGCTGTGGTTGCCGATGGTCTTCATGAGCTCAGCGAAGAGCTGATAGGAGTTCGACGGAAAGCGCGAATAAGCCGAGCCTCCCAGACACTGGTAGCTGGTCTGGCTGCCGCAGCTGCCGAACTCGATGAAGGGCATCTGCAGGTGCTCAGAGTTCTGGGCAAGCAGCGAGGGAAAGCCGAGCGTGCTGGGGCTCATGCCGTCGCTGGGTTCGCCTTCGGCCTGCAAGAAGTAGGTCCAGTTGAAGCGGACATCGAGAACCGTACTGGCATTAAACGTGTGCACGGCATCGAGCGTGCTGCCCCAGTTGGAGCGGTTCAGCGATTCCCCGGTGGCTGCGTCGTTGAAGTAGTTGTTTTTCGACTGGGTGCGGAGGTTGTGCCGGAAGTCGAAGAAGACGTGGGTTGCGGCGCCGATGTTGAAGTCAAGACGGCCGAGGAAGTTGTTGTAGTCGTCGATACTTGGAACGCTGCTGATGAAGTTCTGGAAACCGTCAGGCCCGCCGGTGGTGTTGGACTGCGGATAGTACTTCAAATAATTCGCAGCGATGGGATTGACCTGAAGGCCGGCATTGGCCAGGACGTTGTTCTGGATCGGTGTACGAACGATTTTTCCGTTGACGTCGGTCGCGGAGTAGGGGTTGTAGAGCTGATAGGGGTTCGGGTTGCCGTTAGCGCAGATGGCGCTGTTGCCGTTCTGGTATCCGTCCGGGCAGCCGACGGGCAAAAGAGCGGAGAAGTCGCCGGTGCGCTCGGCGGTGGTAGGCACGGTAGCAATGTTGGTGTTTGGCTGAGAGTCCTGCAAGCCCTCCCAGGCGAACATCCAGAAGAGCTTGTTGCGGCCGTCGAAGACGTGAGGGATCCAAACCGGACCGGAGGCCTCGAGGCCGTACTGGTTAAAATGCGTCACCGCGATGGGCTTTCCCGCCTGATTGTTGAAGTAGCTGTTGGCATCGAGGGCCGAAACCTGGCCGTACTCGTACAGTGAGCCGTGTATGTTGTTGCCGCCGGACTTGAGGACCTGATTGATGACGCCGGCCTGGGTGTGGCCGAAGGCGGCATCAGTGTCAAAGGCCTGGACGCTGACCTGCTTGACGGTGCTCTGCGGAGGGCTGTAGGCGAGGGTGTAATTCCAGAGCTCGTCGGGGGCGCCATCCATGAGGATTTCGCTGGTCTGGGAGGGCGTGCCTGCGATGCTCCAGGCGGCGGCGCCGTTGTTGTCAAACGGGTGCACCTGCGAAGGCTGTCCAGTGGGCAGTACACCGATGGCGAGTTCGGAGAGCATCATCGGGGTGCGGCCATTGAGCGGGAGACTCGCGACCTCGTTGGTGGTGATGGTCTGGCCGACCGAGGCGCTGGCGGTATTGAGCAGCGGAGCCGCGGCGGTGACAATTACGGTCTGTTGCGCGCTGCCGAGCTGGAGCGTCATGTCGATGACGAGGTGCGCAGTGGAATTGAGAGCGATGCCACTGCGCACGATTTTTTTGAAGCCTTCCTTTTCGATAGTGATCGAGTAGTCTCCGGGGAGAAGGAATGGCAGGACGTATTGCCCAGCTCCGTTGGAAGTGGTTTTTGATACGGTTCCTGAGTTCACCTCGGTCGCTGTGACCTGGGCTCCAGGGATGGCTGCGCCGGTTGGGTCAGTGACGGTACCAGAGATGGTACCGCGAGATTCCTGCGCCATAGATTGTTGCGGCTGCAGGAACAGCGCAATGGCGAAGACCATGCAGAAGGCGAGCAGAACTCGCCGCCATCCAATCGATCGACTTTCAGAGGGCGGGTGAATTGCACTCCCCGGCCCGAATTTGGTGTTGCAACACAGTTTCAGCCTCGACATAGATACTCTTTCCTTTTCTGGAGCAGATAGAGCTTTGCTCAAGATTGCACAGCGGCGAGCGCCGTGCGTATGCCTCTAAGTTGTTCAAGTTGCCTGGTGGTACGACCACTACAAGCACGGACAGGAGTGTGCTCCTTCCACGTGACGGCTGTCAAGAGAATCATTCTGCAAAAGGCGGGATGGGTGTTATTTTGTGGAAACTTTGGATTTTTGGCGAAATGAGAGCAAAGAAATGCCCGGCCATAGGAAGCTGGCCGGAAGGGGAAAATGTCACACTGGGAAGGCGCAGAGGTGTGACCTCAGAGTGGTTAAGCGATTACTCTCAACGGACCTCAGAGGTAGACCGCTTGTCATGTTGGAGCGTCTTCTCCGCATTCCAGGCAGGGAAGAAGTCTGGGATGGTGAATTTTTTCGCCTGAGCCCATTTGATCTGGTGCGAGTGTGGTTCGCGCTGGCGGGGATGGGTTCCGGGGCCGGCGGAATCATATTCGGCGAAGAATGCAGTGTTGAGGCTGTGGGTCTGTCCAGGATGCCATTCGCGCCATCCGGCGGGGGCGATTTGCGGGCCCATCCAGGTGTGAAGGTAGACGACGGTCGCGTAGGGGCGCCAGGGCCGGCCAAGGTAGACGTTCTTCACACCGGGATCGGCCGTGAGGCGACAGTCGTGGAAGACGAAGGCGGAGTCTTCCGTGGGGTAGTGCTTGGCCTGCGCAGTGATGAAGCCCTCAGAGTGCGGAGTGCTGTGGATGGTGCAGTGATCGAAATAGGCCTTGCCGTCGCCGAAGATGAAGTCAACGTTGCCGGCGATGTAGCAATGGGAGAAGAATTGGCGGGCCGGCCTGCAGGATTTGCCGTCGGGATGGCAATTCTTGCTGCCGGCATAGAGCGTGTCCTGATTGCCGAGGATGCGGACGTGCGAGAGGACTGCCTGATCGCCCGAAAGGGACAGTGCGAGAGCCTGCGAGCCTTCCGATACCTGCTTGTGGGCGCGGTTCCAGTCATTGGCGAAGGTGATGTTTTCGGCAAAGAAGTTTTTGCCGGTGACGGTGACGGTAGCCGAGAGGAGGGTTCCACCGGCCGTTCCGGCGGAGCGGTCATCGACGATGACGGTTTGAGCGGGCGTGGCTCCGTCGCCGACGAGGCGGATGTTTGGCTTGTGGATGACGACTGCGCCGCGATAGGTGCCGGGAGCTATGCGGATGGTTGCGCCGGTGTCAGGCGCCGCATCCACCGCGCTCTGGATGGAGTGGTACTCGGCAGTGCTGTCGAGCGAGACGTAAAGCGCATGGTCCTTGCTGGGAATGACGCCTGCGGATTCAGGGACGGAGGTGTTGACGGGGAATGGGGGGAAGTGTCCGGCACAGTTGATGGGAGCGCCGCGTTTGCTTCCGGTGACCTGCTTTATGGTGACATCAAAGCCGCTCGGGGTGAGGTTGCCAATGGCCGGGCCGACGATGAAGTTGGCATACTGCGCATCCATTTTGGAGTCGCCGAGACCGTCCGCCCAGACATTGTCGAGGGCTATGCCGAGCGGGTGCTGCGCGTCCTGCCCGACGAGGATGTAACGGCCCGGGGTAAGGATGTGGATGTTGCGCAGCGTGATGTCGCGATACCAGGGGATGAGATCGCCGGTTTTGCGCGCATAGTGGGGCGTGAGCAGGAGCGGGTATCTGACGTTGCGCATGCAGACGTTTTCGTAGGTGATGTTGTGGACGAGTCCGCCGCGGCTGAGATCGGACTTAATGCGGATGCCGTTGGTGGTGCCGTCGAGCGTGAGGTTGCGGACGAGGATATCACTGACACCGCCGTTGGTTTCGCTGCCGATGGACATGCCGTGGCCAGTGTAGAAGTGATCGTCGGAGATGGTCATGTGCGATGCGGGGCCGGCGGTTCCGGCCTTGATGGCTACGTCGTCATCGCCGTCGTGAATATAAGACCGCGTGATAGTTACATTTGTGGAGGAGCCGGGATCGATGCCGTCCGTATTGCGTGCCGTGCCGGGAGTGTTGATATGGACGCCCCAGGCGGTGAAGCCGTCAGTGTGCTCGATGAGCACGTGGAAGTTGGGAGAATTACGAAGTGTGATGCGATAGAGCGTGAAGTTATTGGAACGGTTGACAACCACCATGCGCGGGCAGCTCTGGTTGAGGTCTTTGATCTTGGCGGTGTGGGCGAGATCCCACCAGGTGGCCTTCTGGCCAAGCAGGGTTGCGCCGCCGCGACCGTCGATGACGCCTTTTCCCATGATGCCGGCGTCGGGAGCGTGATCGGCGGTGATAAGCGGCTTGCAGCCGTGACCGCGCTTGTCGACGACGCCGCAGCTGCCCGGATAGAGGTCGTAGTCGCGGGGATTGCGTGAGCCATAGAGGGCCGTGCCGCTGTCAACAAGAAGGGTGACGCCTGGGCGCAGATGAATGGGGCCTGTGAGGAAGACGTGGTTGCCTCCGGCGGAGCTGAGTTCAACGGAGTGACCAGAAGCGCAGTGATCGATGGCCTGCTGAATGCGGGCGGTGTCTTCCATGCGCTCTTCGGCAGTGGTGAGCCTGCCTTGCGGGGCGGAGAGTTTGGCCTTGAGCTGAACGCAGACGGGAGGGTAGTGAGGTTCGACCACGTGGCGGGTATCTTGGCCCATGCAGAAGGTGGCGGAAGAGGCGAGGAGAAGAAGCGCAGGCGCAGCGAAAGCGCGGCGCGGGAGGGACGGGAACATGCAGACTGGCTCCTTGAGCGTTTCCCCTGATCCTGTTGAGGGGCGAAATTTTGCAGGCTTGGCGGTTTTTGGGTGAAGCAGCCTCGCTGAGTTTTTCTCGCTGCCCTACACCATCAGGAGAAATGTTCTTGACATTGGTCTAACCACTGTACCGATCCAGTCTATCTGGTACGTGCGCGAGGATGTCAAGAAGTTGCCACAAGCCGGACAGAGAATGCGGGCCTTCCCATGGCTGGAACGCCGGGATCAGGGCAGGCGGGGCAGCTCTGGAGCCGAGATTCTTTCGGTATGTCGGGCGCAGGTTCTGGAAGCGCGGTCTTTCTCAACGGAAAAGCCGTGCGTTCGGGGTATTCCTGCAGGAATGCAGCCTCATGCTGGCGTGCGCTGTTCCGCGGGCGGCGTCTTCTTTCGAGGGGACACCTGCTGGTCTTCCATGCCTTGAGCGGCTTCAGCCATCTTCAGGTGCTTTTCCATGAGGCGGCTTGCCTCTTCCGGCTTGCGAGCTCGGATTGCCTTGTAAATTTCGCGGTGGAGTTCGGCGGATTCGCGCAGATCGCGTGATCGTTCGGCGGTTTTGCGCCGTTTGTCGTACAGTGCCGAGGTGATAGTTTCCATGAGCGCCGCAAGAATCGGATTGCCGGAGGCGCGGGCGATGGTGCGATGGAAGGCGATGTCGTGAATCAGGTACTCGGCGGGCTTGTCGAAGGTGGCGTACATCTCGGTGACTTCTTCAGCCAGGGCGCTGTGATGTTCCTCTTTGCCGCGTTCCGCCGCGAGGGCAGCCATGTGGCTTTCGAGAATGAGGCGGGCCTCGAACATTTGCCATGGCTGGAAGCCGTAGAGCGCGCCCATGAAATCAAAAGAAGACTTGCCGAGTTCCGGCGGGCCGTCAGCGACGAAAGTGCCGACGCCATGGCGCACCTTCATGACGCCCATGGCGGCCAGGTAGCCGATGCCGGTGCGCAGGCTGGCACGGCTGATGTTGAGCATCTGGGCGAACTCACGTTAGA
>JAJYVU010000111.1 GCA_021791875.1 Acidobacteriota bacterium
TCATACCCTCGCACGGTTCAGAGCCGTGCCAGAAAATAGCTACTTATACCACGGGCTGTTAGGCCTTATCGTACACAAAAAAGCCGCGCCCGCTCTTACGCCCCAGCCAGCCGGCATCCACCATGCGGATCAACAGCGGGCATGGCCGGTACTTGGGATCGCCCAACCCCTCCTGCAGCACGCGCATGATGTCCAGGCACACATCCAGGCCGATAAAGTCCGCCAGCGTCAGCGGTCCCATGGGATGCGCCATCCCGAGCTGAAAAACCTGGTCCACAGCCTCCGGAGTCGCCACACCCTCCATCACGGCGTACATTGCCTCATTCAGCAATGGCATCAGAACCCGGTTGGACACAAAGCCGGGAGCGTCATTCACCTCCACCGGAGCCTTCCCCAGCCTCTCGGCCAGTGCCTTCACCGTGTCAAAGGTCTCCTGCGTCGTCGCCAGTCCGCGAATCACTTCCACCAGCTTCATCACCGGTACGGGATTGAAGAAATGCATCCCGATCACACGCTCCGGCCGATTCGTGAACGCCGCCAGCTTCGTAATTGAAATCGACGAAGTGTTGCTCGCCAGAATCACGCCTTCGCCCGCTATCCGGTCCAGATCCTCAAATATCTGCCGCTTGGTCTCCAGCCGTTCGGTCGCCGCTTCCACAATCAGATCGCAATCGGCCAACACACCGCGGTCCAGGGTTCCGGTAATGCGCCTCATGGCCTCATCGGCTTCTTCCTGAGTCAGCTTGGCCTTGCTCACTTCGCGGCCCAGATTTTTCCGGATCGTCTCCATCCCGCGATCCAGAAATCGCTGTTCCACCTCGCACAGCCGCACCGCAAAGCCGCTCTTCGCGAATACATGCGCGATGCCATTGCCCATCGTGCCCGCGCCAACTACGCCTACCGTCTTAATCTCACTCACCGTCCATCTCCTTCCGCGCAAACCCAAAACATGTGAGTCTACCAGCGCTGGAGGCAATCGCGCGAGCCGAATTGAATTGCCCTCACCGTCTTAGCTTCACATCCGCAAACACAAACCCGTCGCGCTCCACTACTTCTCCGCTCTCAATGGGGATCTCCTCGTGAAACATCGGCCCGCCATAAACGAAGCTGTGAAATTCCCCATTCTCGCCGCAGGGATCCACCCCCTCCGGCAGCTCCCGCAGCAGCGCCTCATCCAGGTCGCGCCCTGCGAGCTCGCGCGGCAGCCTCCTCGGATCCACGCACACCAGCCGCGTCTTCACGCCTGCGGCAATCATCTCCCGCACCAGTTCGCGCGTATCCAGTCCCCAGACCGGAAACACTGGTTCCAGCCCGGTTCCGGCCAGCTTCTCGACGCGATATTGCCGCACATCTTGCAAATAGAGGTCGCCAAACGCCACCGCTTCCACGCCCTCAGCCCCGGCCCGCGCGCACGCTTTCCCCATGGCGGCTTCGTACTGCTCATTCGAACACGGCCAGGGCAGCGGAACCGTCACCAGCGGCAAGCCAGCCGCCCGCGCCTGCGCTTCCACCAGTTCGCGCCGCGTGCTATGCATCGCCACGCGGTCAAAATGCCCATTCAACGTCGTCAGCAGCGCCACCACTTCCACGTCCGCCTGCTGCCGCAGCAAGTACAAGGTCCAAGCGCTGTCTTTCCCGCTGCTCCAGCTCAACCACAGCTTCTTCGGCTTCATCGCTCCAGAGTAACTGCAAACCGCCGCCACTCCAGTCCAAAGCACCACACCCTATACTGAAACCTGCATGCAGGTGTATTCCAGGTTTCTTCGCTCCGCCACGTCGCCCACCCACTTTCCGCCTGTGTCCGCACCGGAGTTCGCATTTCTCGGCCGGTCCAACGTCGGCAAATCGAGCCTCATCAATGCCCTGCTTGGCTCGCGCCAGGCAAAAGTCTCGTCCACGCCCGGCCGCACTCGCGCCATCAACTTCTTCAGCCTCAGCACATCGCCGGATCGCCAGCAGCCTGACTTCCTTTTTGCGGACCTGCCTGGCTACGGCTACGCAAAAATCTCCAGGTCCGTCTCCGCCGAGTGGCCAAAATTCATTGAGCCCTACCTTGCCGAGCGCCCCACGCTCGCGCTCTGTCTCTGCCTGGTTGACAGCAATATCCCGCCCCAGGCCAGCGACATCCAGCTCACGGAATTCCTCCGCAGCGTCGAACGCCCTTATCTCGTCGTCGCCACCAAGGCGGACAGACTCTCGGGAAATGGGCGCACCAAGGCAAAACAAACCCTAGGACGCGCACTGGGCACGGATAATCTGCTTCTCTGCTCGGCCAAAACCGGCCTGGGCATCAAAGACCTGTGGAGTGAAATCTATCGGGTCGCCGAAGAACACGGCGCCAAATTGAAATAGCTGGCTGTCTGCACCCCATCCGCCGTCGTTTCCGCTACAACGTTTTCGGTTCAAGTGTCTACAAGAGAAACGCTGCCCGATGGCTTTTCTTTAAGAAAAAGCCATTCCAACGGTTGTCGATCTGTCTAGGTAGCAGCTGAAGGCGGTCTACAACTCCACCGGTGTGCCATCCCGCACGACAATGACCTGCGCGGCCAGCGCTGCGTCCTTGTGCAACGCAGCCATCATCCGCGTTGCTTCCGCGTCGCGCATCCGTACGCATCGCTCTGCGCCCAGCCGGCGCCCCATGTAGCGGGGAGCCCGCTGCAGCCACCTGCGCCTCCATAGGGTTTCCTCGACATCCTCGCCAAGTGCACCGGCCGCCAGCTCGTCCACCCGCGCCAGTACCGGCCCCGCCGCCCATGCAGCCGCCTCGTTCCGCAGCTTCCACGTGACAAGCTCTCCTGGGGCGGTTCCAGCTTCCAGCCGTGCCGCACCCCGGTCCCGCAGCGGCCCCGCCGTAAGTACATTCCTGCCCGCCATCACCTCAGGCTGTAGGCCGCGCTCCACCATCTCCCGCGCGCTCGCTTCTGAATCAGCCGAAAGACAGACCGATACCGGCTGTTTCCTGCGCACTTCGTTTTTCAGGATTCGCAGCGCCTCGTCCAGATCATTCACCACAAAGTCGCATATGCCGTAGCGCAGCAACTGCTTGCCCCGCTCGCGCTGTCCATCCACGGCCAGCACCGCCGAGCCTGCCACCGCACCCGCCACGAGGGCTGCGATTCCCGCCGCATCCAGATCAAACACCGACAGCAGCCATCCGCCGAGTCCGGCATCATGGCTCGGGGCGACCTTGGTTTGACCTTTGGCCAGCCCTCTCAATGACGCATAGGCATCAAAGACCTCGCCCACAGCGGGCATGGCCAGCTCGCTCTTTGCCGAATCCATCACGCCTTTGATTGTATGAAAGAAAAGAGGAAAAGATGCTGCCCGAACTACCAGCTGGAGTAAGGCTTTCCATTTGATCCAATCGCATCCGATCCGCTGTGGACATTGTCGATACCACCGTCGCTCTGTTCGATATATGAGAGCGAGTCGCTCGTATCCGTCACCCAGGTGTTTGCCGAGTGCGTCATCGGGTCCACCGGAATCGAGTGCAGATAGCCCGACTGCACCAGGTCATCCAGGGACTGTGGAGCCTTGCCCTTGTCCATGGTGTAAGCCGAAATCGCCTGGCGCATCACCTGCAGGTCCTGCTTCAAGGCAGCCTCGCGAGCACTCTGCACCATCGCGGCAAACCGCGGCACCGCAACGGCTGTCAGGATCGCGATGATCAGCATCACCACGATCAACTCGATCAGCGTAAAGCCCTGATCGCGTTTTCGTCCGAATCTCTTCTGCAATTGCGCCTTCATCAAAGTGTCTTCACCTGCCGCCGTCCGGCACAAATTGCTACCATGTCGAGTATTTCGTCCCGTTTAGCGCCGTTCCGGTCGACAGCGAGTACACATTGAACACATTTTGGCCGCCCCATGATGTACTATCCGGTGAATCCTGCATCGAGCGCAGTCCCCACTTTGCTTTCCCCGTCATCGGATCGACAGGAATCTTGCGCAGAAAGCGCACCTTCTTCCCCTTGATATCCACGCCGTTCACAAGAATCTGAAGGCTCGGCGGATAGTTAAAGCTGTCCACCTTCGTCCGGATATACCCACGGTCCGCTGCGTCCTTGTAAGCATCAATCGCCGACCGCATCTCCCACAGGTCGCGACGCAGCATCTTCTCTTTTTCCCGCTTCACCTGGAAGCGCATGACCGGGAGTGCCGCCGAAGCCAGAATCGACAGAATAAAGACCGTGATAATCAGTTCGACCAGCGTCAATCCTGCTTCATTTGCACGCCGGGTCCGGACAGTCAACATGCTTTATCTACTCCTACTCCACATGCACTACGGCCAGCGAGCCTACCGCCGGAATGCTCTGCTCCTGACTATTGCGGATCACCGGGCGCGTAATCGCAATCGTGGCGTCTCCCGGTGCCTTGGCCTTGAAAGACAGGACGCATACCGTGCCGCTCCCGCTCACCCCCTTGACGCCCGGCGGCCGTGAGGCAGAAATCTCCACCTGCCCGTTGCCGTCGTCACGGTGCACCAGCGCCACCGCTTGCCCATCCTTTCCGAGAAAACTGTTCGGTGAATTCGGGCTTCCCGTCAGGTCCACGTTGATCAGGCTAAGCCGCGATGCGTCATACTTCACTCGCATGGGCACGGCGTAGACGTCTTTCCCGTCGGCAAGGTGCACCTGTATCTGAAACGTCTTGCCCGTTTGCACCTTGCTCTGTTGCGGCTCAAGCTGCAGCAGCACCGGAGGCCCGCTCGCCATCTGCTGGTTCATTTGTTGCATGGCGCTCCTGGCCGCGTTCTCCACGTTCTGTGGCGGGCCGGCCGCGGGTTTGGCTGGCGGAGCCTGTACCGGAGCCTGACGACTGCCTTGAACTACGCCTTTTTGCTGCGTAGCTGTCGCTCCGCTGGTCTGCCGGGTGGTCACACTTGGGGCTGGCGCCGGAGCCGGCTTAGTCTCGGCAACCGGTTCCCTCACCGTCCGCACCGCAAAATTGTTCGTGGTGCCCGTGTAAATCTCCTGCGTCTGCGCTGGAGTAAGCATCTGCGCGCGGATCACGTGCGGGATCAGCAGAAACACCAGATCGTCTCTTGTCAACGTGTGATCGTGAGTGCCAAAGAAGTACTTCAGCAGCGGCAACTCAGCCAGTCCGGGCGTACCGCTCACCGAATTACTCGTCTGAATTTGCCGGATACCGCCAATCACGTTTGCCTCGCCATTCTTCAACCGAACCGTCTCATCCGCCACTCGTTGCGTAATGATTGGCTCGTTCACGCCTCCGAGGTTCTCCGTTCCATTCTCGGCGGAAACCGTGAGCTTGACCTTCATCGAGACGTCGCGGTCATACAGCACTGTCGGGGTAATGTCGATGTTGACGCCCACATCGAGATACTGGAACTGCGTATTGACCAGCGAACTGACAATCGCCGTTGCCGCCCCTGTTTGATACGAACCCGTCGCCACCGGAAGCCTTTCGCCAATCTTCAACGAAGCATCCTGCCCGGAAGTAGCGCGAATCCTCGGTTCCTGAATCACCTGCGTAGTCGAGTCGGTGAGTAACAGGTCTGCTTCGGCCTGCCCGATCGTCACCGCAAAGTTGTTCGCATTCAGGTGCGCCAGGTTGTTCAACGTCAGATTGCTCTGGGTCGTCGTGGTGGTCGTACTGGTCGAACTGCTGCTGGTATTGCTCGGGGTGGCCACCTGCAGGTTGACGGTTGCCGTCTGCGGCAACTGCAAGCCGATCTTCCTTTCCAGGTTGCGGCTGACTTCCAGCACAGCCACGTCAACCACAACTTCCGGCTTCGGCCGGTCGAGGTCGTTGATCAGCTTCTGCGCCAGCAGCAGTTCGTCCGGCGTCGCGCGCATCACAATCGCGTTCTGGCTGGCCACGCCAAAAATGTGCGCCGTTTGGAATACGTTACGCAATGCCGTCTGGATATCGGTGAAGTCGCTTTGCTGCGTCACGTTATGCAGATAGAACGTCTGCACCGCCTGGGTCTGCAATTCCATGCGTTTGGGGCGGGTGTTCGCGGCCACAAAAATCGTATTCGGCGTGATGGCCTGGTAAAAGGTATCCGAAACTGTAGCAATAATCTGCAGCGCTTGTCGCAGCGTTGTGTTCTGCAGGTCCACCTGGATACGCTTTGAAGTGTAATCCGGATCAAACAGCACATTGATGCCCGCGGCCTTGCATACCGTCTGGTACACCACCTTGCTGTCTTCCACCATATGCAGCGTGAGAGGTTCGTTCGAGATCGGTCTCAATTGCACCGGTCCCGCCAGCTGCTCCAGTGCTTCCCCAGGCGTCCGTGGCCACTCCGCGTTGGTCCCGGTTTTGATGGCGTTCACCTTGCGCCGCACCGCCTGGATATCCTGCATGGCCAGTTCGTTGCCGGGATCAATCTCCATCGCGCGCAGGAAATCTGCCACTGCGCCGGAGTTGTCGCCCAGTTTTTCCAGCTTCTCGCCATGCTCCACATACAATGCCGAAGCCGGCATGCGCGTGCGCTCATACGCGATGCGGTAGCGCTCGTTTCCGGGTTTGATTTGGTATGCCTTGTAGTAATCCTGGTACGCAGTCTGAATGTCGTTCCGCAGCTCGGCCTTCCGGCCCTGCTTGAACCAGTGCTTGGCTGACTCGGCGTGCGCCTTCGGCGCCCCGGACGCGAAAAGAATCAGGCCGACAAAAAGAGAAAGTACGAGCGTCGAGCGCGTCATGGAACTCCAGATTCGGAATAGCTGCAGCGGCCCGCCGTCCGCTCCTGCTTGGTATTGCCCTATCCTTGCAACCACTGCAAATTTGTAAGGCTGCGGGAACCGCGTCCGCGAAACTTCGCCGCGGCAATCCCGGTCTTGCCGACTGGTCGGCCAGACTTCCATCATAGTACGTCGCCCCGCCTCGCTGATTGTGTCCTCCACCCCGGATCCGCCGTCTTTGCCTGCTAACATGAAGAGTTACTCTCTTTCTCATGTCCCGGCATAGCACCATTCAGATCAAGCCCGAGCCGCCGGCGCGGCCCAGACCACGCGATCCGGTTGCCTCTGGCGAGCGCGACGCCGCCGTCAACCGCGCGGCGGGTCACAATTATTTTCTGCTCGACCGCTTTGAGGCCGGTGTCGCACTGCGCGGCACTGAGGTTAAGTCCATCCGCGAAGGCAAAGCTAACCTCAAAGACGCCTATGGTCTCATCAAAGACGGCGAGGCTTTTCTCCTCAACGCCCACATTGGCCCTTATTCCCACGGTACTTACTCCAATCACGACGCGGTCCGCACCCGCAAGCTGCTCCTGCACCGGCAGGAACTCAGAAAACTATGGGGAAAGACGCAGCAGAAGGGCTTCACGCTCATTCCCACCCGCCTTTACTTCCGAAATGGCCGCGTCAAGTGCGAACTGGCACTGGCCAAGGGCAAGCAGGACTGGGATAAGCGCGAAACAGAACGCAAACGCGAAGCCGACCGTGAAGCCCGTGCCGCCATCGCCCGCGGCCGCCGCTCGTAATCGCAATCGTTAAAACAGGATAGCGGAAACATTGAAACGCCTCTATCGCGCCTGATCCGCGCTTCCGGTTACCTCGCGATACCCCCTCACTACCACGGTAATCTTTGCTAAACCCGCACGCCTATTTACCGTACCGCCAGACATCCTCCATCCAGAGAGGCGTTCATGCAGAGAGAATCCTCCGCTAGGGCCGCCGATTCCGTTTGCCTCCGGGCCCGCGGTCGGGGCCCATTGTTTTGGTCGGTCTTGAGCTGCACTATCCTTGCCGCCGCTCTGCCGGCACACGCCGCACGACGCTGTTATTCTCCGGCCACAGCGTCCCGCCATCTGCATCATAGGCTCTGCGTAAAGGCTCATGTCTATCAGGAAATCAACTTGGATGACGGCACTCGCATTCTCGACGTCTGCGGTCCGGAAACGCATGCCGACCGGTGCCGATTCGCCTTCGTCAGCCTGGATCGCAGTCGCTCCAGGGTCGGGAGCCTCGAGTCCTTCGTGGGCAAAGAGATCGAGGTCCGGGGTACGATCCGGCCAGTCCACGGCCGTGCGGAAATCCTGCTGAGCAATGCAAAGCAAATCCGCATCACTGCCGCACGCAAAAATGTCACGAAAGAAGAAGCCCGCGTCCGGCGCAGCCATTTTCACCCCAACCCGGCGCTCCTGAAGGGATTTGACGCCACCCAGAGCCGCATGCCCATCGCCGACCCCGCCTTCCGGAGCGGCTACAGAAACTAGCGGATCGGCCCCGCGTTACGCCGCAGCTCGCGGAGTGGATAGAAGGTGCCTCGCCAGGTCACCCCTCCCTGCCGCAGTGTTGTCCACATCGAGCGCAGCAGGCTATAGAGGAACAACATGCCGGCGGCGGGGAACGTGATGAAACACCAGCGGGGAAAGTCACTGAACCGCCGGTAGTAGGTGTACATGACATACTGTGCTCCCAGAATGAGCGCGCACGCCAGTCGGCTCGCATCGGAACCAAACCACCCCACCACCGGCACCAGGCACACAGTTGCCAGCAGCACGCATGTCAGCGCAAGCAGAGGAAGCCGGAAACGAAAAATCGCAAATGCATTCTTAGTCAGGTTGCCCACAATGCCTCTGGCTCCGGGCGCCCAGTGCACACGCGCCAATCCCGGGCCAAAAGCAACCTCCTGCCTGTATCCCTTTTGCTTCACGGTATAGCCCAGCCGCACATCTTCCAGC
>JAJYVU010000032.1 GCA_021791875.1 Acidobacteriota bacterium
TCCCGGGTCTCAGCCTCAGCGACTTCGCCCAGAGAAACTCCAATGCCATCGGCCTCAGCGTGGGCCCCGCATCGGACTTTGTGAACGACGGCTACTTCCAGAACCGCTTCTCACCGTCCTCTACGGCCATCTTTTCCGTGGGCAAACACAACATCAGCGTCGGATTCAACTTCGACTACACCCAGCTCAACATCCGCAACAACCGCACCGGTCACGCGCAGTTGTCCACGTCCAACTTCGCCAGCTTCCTGCAGGGCAATGTCCGCAGCGGTACGGTTCTGGAAGGCTATTCCAACCGCCACTATCGCAACGATGATGCCGGCGCCTTCGTGCAGGACAAGTGGCAGGCGCTCCCCAACCTCGCCGTCACCGCCGGTATCCGTTACGACTTCAACGGGCCCTTCCGCGAAGCCAACGGCCTCATGTTCAACTTTGATCCCAGCCGCTACCAGTCCAGCCCCGCGGCCATCACCAACTCCGGCTTTATTGTCGCCGGTAACAACAAGCAGTACGGAACGCCAGGCGTCAGTGACTCCACCCTCAAAGGCCGCCAGTGGGGCATCGCTCCGCGTCTCGGAATCGCCTGGTCGCCCAAGCGCTTCCACAATAAGGTCGTGTGGCGCGCCGGTGCCGGCATCTACTACAACCGCGGCGAATACTTCCAGTACCTCTCGCCGCCGGCTGGCAATGGTATCAGCGGTCCTTTCGGCGTCACTCAGGAAGCTCCCTTCGCGGCCTTCACCAACGTGAATGGCAACCTGAGCAAGCCTTTCACCAGCATCACCCCGCCCACCACTCCGGCCAACATCGCCTCTCAGTTGCCCACGCTCGATCAGCAGGAAAGCGAGTGCAACGGCCTCGACATCTACAACGGAACCACGCTCTCCGGTTTCGCTTGCGAGGCCATCCCCCAGATCATCGGCAACTACAACATCAACAACGTGCTTCCTTACTCTGAGAACTGGACCCTCGACTTACAGTGGCAGCCTCGCAATAACCTGATGATCGACATTGCTTATGTCGGCAATCGCGGCAAGCACGAGATTGTTCCGCTGCCCTTCAACGAACCCGGAATTGCAACCCCCAATCATCCCATCAACGGCCAGATCTACTCCTACGGCGTAGAAACCATCAGCCCCAATCTCGATGGCAATGGCAATCCCTACATCGATAAATACGAGCCCTACGACACCTACAGCGGCGGCAACGTCGACCTGCGCGTGCCGTTTACCGGCTATGATCCCAACTCGACGTCATTCACCTCCGCGGCCATCTCTTCTTACGACGCCCTCCAGGCCCATATCACGAAGAGAATGTCCCATGGGCTGCAGTTCGGCCTCTCGTATACTTGGTCCCATACCCTCGACGAGCAGAGTGACATCGGTCTCTTCTTCACCGGCGACAATCCGAAGAATCTGCGTAGTTCCTACGCAAGCGCGGACTTCGACCGGCCAAACGTAACCACCGCCAACTTCGTCTACGACATCCCCAGTCTCATCAGGAGTGACAGAAACTGGTTCCACTTCGTCACCAACGGATGGGCGCTGGAAGGCATCACCGTCTTCCAGAGCGGTATGCCCTACAGCATTTACGACTACTCTGGATCCGTCGGAAACGAATACTTCGGTGGCAATATCTCTCTCATGAACCCGATTCTCCCGCTGCGCAAGGGCGTCAGCCCCCGCGAAGCGGAAACCGGCCACACTGGCGCCTTCGCACAGGTCGATCCTGCACGGGCCGCGCTCAATGCGTATGACTTCCAGGTTCCGCTCTTGAATCCCGGTCAGAACGGCGTGCCGCCTTGCGATACCACCTCCGATGGTGGCAACGCGGGTCCCGGCGGCGGTCCCCTCTGCGACGTCTACGAGACGGGCTTTGTCGGCGGCCAGCGCAACATCTTCCGGGAGGCATTCCAGTCCCGCGCTGACGTCACCATCCAGAAGACCTTCCTCATTCGCCATCGCTACGGCCTCAACTATCAGTTCGAGGTCTTCAACCTCACCAACACCCCCAGCTTTGACGTGCCGAGCAACAACGTCTCGCTCAGCCCCACCTTCCTCGAGCTCTCGGCCCCGTCCAACGTCAATAACTACCCGTATGCCAACGGCACACAGGTTCAGCCGTCGTACAGCACATCCGTCCAGGTTCCCAGCGGGTCCAACACGCCCGGAAACGCAACCTGTCAGGGCTCCAGCCAGGCTTGTGCTTACGAGCTCTACACCGTTCCCACTAACACCAGTACGCCGCTGGGTTATGTCACCAACACCATCGGCAGCAACCGCATCATCGAGATGGCCATGCACCTCACCTTCTAGAGCGAATTTGCTGTAGGTCTATATCGAAGCGAAAAGACCCTGCGCGGCTTTTCCGTCAAGAAAAGCCGCACCTGCGAAAACTCGGCAGGATATAGCAACAGTAAATCCGCTCTGGCAACCATCCTGATATGCTCAATGCCTCGCGGAGCCGGTCTTCCGGCTCCGCTTCTTCTTTGTCGCTGGTCATCCAGCCCCCTTATAGACGCACGCCCGTCGCCTGCGTCTAATAGGAATCAACCGGCCCCATATCCCTCACCGGGCCTCGCATGGAAGGAAAGTTTCGTATGACTCCGCAGGAAGCTCAGATGTTGCAGCAGCTCGTCGACCAGGTCGCTAAAACCCCGCTCAATGAAAAAGATCCCGATGCCGAGGCTCTCCTCAAAGACGGTCTCGCCCGCGACCCCGACGCCATTTACAAGCTGGCTCAGATCGTCATCGTTCAGGACATCTCGCTCCATCAGGCCCAGGCCCGCATCCAGCAGCTCACCGCGCAGGTGCAGCAGCAGCCCGCGCCTCCGCCGCCGGCCCGTACCAGCAGCTTCCTCGGCAATCTCCTCCACCGCAATGACCCCGCGCCCTCGCAGCAGCCCTATGGCGGAACACCACAGTACCAGCCCGTCTCGGCGCCTCCGCCTCCGCCGCAATATGCCGCGCAGCCCCAACCGCAATATGCGCCTCAGCCGAGTGCCGGCGGCAGCTTTCTGCGTTCCGCCGCCACCACGGCCGCCGGCGTCGCGGCCGGAGCTCTCGCCTTCCAGGGCATCGAATCCATCTTCCATGGCGGTTTCGGCGGCGGCTACGGATTCGGCGGTTTCGGCTCGCCCATGGGTTTCGGCGGCATGCCCGTCGAGGAAACCGTCATCAATAACAACTACATCAACGACCCCTCCCAGACCCCGTCTGACTTCACCAGTCAGGATCCCGGCAATCAGGATTTCGGCAACCAGGATCTCAGTGGCCAGGACTTCGCCAATCAGGACTTCGGCAATCAGGACCTCCAGCAGAGCCCCTTTGACGCCACCGGCTTCGACTCCGGCAACGACCCAGGCTTCGACTCCTCAAACTTCGACGACGGCAGCTCCTTCGACGGTGGAGGCTTCGATTCCGGCAACGATTTCATCTAGGCCCTGTCAACAGGACCTGACCCGCGCGTGCCTTTCCTGATTTCACAAATCTCGCGCCGAAAATGATCTTTTCATCACTTCCCTGGGGGTTTTACAATTCCGTCTATGGCAAACGCCTTTCGTTTTCGCCGCATCCTTCCGCTGGTCGTGCTGCTTCTGCTTCCGACCGGCCTCATGGCGAACTGGTGGCACGGCAGCAGCCATCCCCGCGGCCGCAAGTACAAACCACCACCGCCCACGGCTAAGATCACCGTCACCGTCATGAGCGAGCAGTTTCACAAGCCCGTCAACGACGCACACGTCATCTTCCACAGCACCCGCGACAACCGCCCCGATGGCTTCATGGAAATGACCACCGACCGTCAGGGCAAGGCCGTGATCACCGTCATCCCCGTCGGCGACACCCTCGTCTTGCAGGTCATCGGAAATGACTACCAGACCTTCGGCCAGGTCTACAAGATCGATAAGCGCACAAAAAGCATCACCGTCATGCTGCTGCCGCCGCAGGCCCAGTTCTCTGACTACCGCAACGCGCCCACCGGCCAGATCGGCGACGGCGGAAAGGGAACTACCAAGCCGCAGCAGAACAACAACGGTTCTTCCCAGAAGAAGCACTAGCTTCTCTCGTTCCACCCGAAAGCCTCCGGTCCGCCGGAGGCTTTTCTCTTTTCCTCCCCATCCTCGAAAATCTCCACTCATCCCTTCGGCTTACAATCAGACTCATGGAACCCTTGGTCATCGCCGGGCGGGCATTCCAGTCCCGCCTCATCGTCGGCACCGGTAAATACAAGGACGGCCCGGAAACGCAGCGCGCCATCGAAGCCTCTGGCGCCGAAATGGTCACCGTTGCCGTCCGTCGCGTCAACCTCGACCGCTCAAAGGAATCGCTGCTCGACTTCATCGATCCCCAGCGCTACTTCCTGCTTCCCAACACCGCCGGCTGCTACACCGCCGAGGACGCCATCCGCGCCGCGCGTCTCGGCCGCGAAGTCGGCCTCTCTGACTGGGTCAAAATCGAAGTCATCGGCGACCAGGCCACGCTCTACCCCGATGTCCAGGCCACTCTTGAGGCTACCCGCACATTGGTGAAGGAAGGCTTTACAGTTCTCCCGTATACCTCTGATGATGTTGTATTTGCGAAACGCCTCATCGATGCCGGGGCCTCCGCCGTCATGCCCCTCGCCGCACCCATCGGCTCCGGACTCGGCATCCAGAATCGCGCCACCCTCGCCATCCTCCGCGAAATGATCACCGAGGTCCCCCTCGTCGTCGACGCCGGCGTCGGCACCGCCTCTGACGCCGCCCTGGCCATGGAAATGGGCGCCGACGGCGTCCTCATGAACACCGCCATCGCCGCCGCCGCTAACCCCGTCCTCATGGCCGAAGCCATGCAGCATGCCGTCCTCGCCGGACGCGAAGCCTACATCGCAGGGCGCATGCCGCGCAAACTCTACGCTACCGCCAGCTCGCCGCTCGAAGGGATCTCCCGATAGCGGCGCGCTGCTTCGGTGATTTATGCGCGTCTTCGGCATCGATTGCGGCTCTGAAACGACCGGCTACGGCGTGGTTGAAACTCTCCACTCCTCCGGCCGCGCCGGCCACTCCCACGATCTCGCCTCCATCGCCTTCGGCGGCATCTCCCCGCCCAAAAAACTCGCGCTCCCCGCGCGCCTCGCCTTCGTCCACTCGCGCCTTGAAACCCTCCTCGCCGAGCACCAGCCCGATATCGTCGCCGTCGAAGAGGTCTTCTACTCCGTCAACGCCAAATCTGCCCTCAAGCTCGGCCACGTCCGCGGCATCGCCCTGCTTGCCATCGCCAACGCCGGCCTGCCCCTCGCCGAATACGCCCCGCTCACCATCAAATCCACCGTCACCGGCTACGGACTCGCCCAGAAGGAGCAGGTTCAGTTCATGGTCGCCCGCCTTCTCAATCTTCCCGAACCGCCCCAGCCCGCCGACGCCGCCGACGCTCTCGCCATCGCCATTTGCCACATTCGCCACGCGCAAACCCTCGCCGCGCAGTTGCCCGCGCGCCCCGCTGCACCGAAATGACGGCAAAGTAACGCAACCAACCGCCACCGTCGCGCGTTTCTATATGTAGAGGCACACCAGCAAGGAGGGAGTCGCCATGCAGCACAATACCCATTGCCATTCGTTCCGCTTTTCCATTCGCGGATTTTCTATGGTGGTCGCTGCACTGGGCCTGCTTCTCCTGCCCGCGCTGCCGCTGCGCGCACAAACCAGCACATCGTCTTACGACCAGTCGCAGGCCATTCCGCCCGCGCCGCCGCCCGACGCCGCCGTCACCCAGCGCAACCTGCGCCTCAGCGACGTTCACGGCGACGTCAAGGTCTATAGCGGCGACCTGCTCGCCTTTCCGCAGGCCTTCGTCAATATGCCGCTGGTCCAGGGCATGCGCATCGTCGCCGGCGATTCGGGCCGCGCGGAAATCCAGTTTGCCGATGGCAGCGTCGCTCGCATCGCCCCCAACAGCTCGCTGCTCATCGCCCGCCTCGGCAGCACCAACGACGGCATCCTCAACAGCCGCCTCGAAGCCCTCACCGGCCTCACCTATTACGAGTTCAACGGCGAAGTCGGCAATCAGTACACCCTCAGCGTCGGACCGGAAACCATCGTCCCCTCCGGCAACGCTGTCATCCGCGTCGACATGGACAACACCCCCTATCAGGTCGCGGATATGGAGGGCGGTCTCCAGATTCTCCGCGGCAACAATCTCATCGTCTCCCTCCAGTCCGGCCAGAGCGTCTCCTTCGATCCCTCCGACCCTCAGATGTACCAGCTCAGCGACTCCATCCCGCCCAACTCCTGGGATCAGTGGAACTCCAACCGCGATGCCGACCTCGCCCAGCTCGCCTCCAACGCCAATCAGTCCTCTTCCAGCACCAATTCCGCCTGGAACGAGCTCAACTATTACGGTGACTGGTACAACGTTCCCGGCTACGGCGAGGGCTGGGCGCCCGCCGGCGTCGGTCAGAACTGGGACCCCTACGGCTACGGCTGGTGGGGTTACTATCCTTGGGGCTACACCTGGATCTCCGGCTATCCCTGGGGCTGGTGGCCCTATCACTGCGGCTATTGGAACTGGTTCAGCGGCAACGGCTGGATGTGGTTCCCCGGCGGCTGCGGATGGGGCGGCTTCGGCGGCGGCTGGTATCCCATGGCATACATCCAGTCCGCTCCGCCGCATTACCGCAGGCTCATTCGCCCGGCTCGCACCGCTCACGGACCCGGGCGCCGCGTCCCGCGCCTCTATCCGGTCGACCGCGGCAATCAGTTCTCCCGGGGCTTCCGCTCCTTTGGCGGAGCTAAGCCCTCGCCCCGCACCTTCAACATCGACGGCCAGAACCTCACGCCCGTACAGGCAGCCCTGCCCACCCTCCAGTTCGCGCCCGTTGGCGGAGGTGGCTACACCTCCACCGCCGCAGCCGCGCATCCCGGCGGAGCACCCAACCGCGTCGGCGGAAGCGTACCCGTCCTCCGCGCTCCTTACCGCGTCGGTGCTGGCAGTCCCAACTCTGGCGGAAACCGCCCCAGCGGCGGCTCTCGCTTCGGCTCCAGCCCGCGCCACGCCCCGTTCTTCCGTCCCGGCAACAGCGGCCAGCGTCCGAACTCCGCTCCCCGCAACGGCCCGGTCTTCCACCCGGCTCCACGGCCAAATTCCGGCCCGCGTCCCACCCCGAATCGTGGACCTGTCTTCCGCCCCGCTCCTCGACCCGCGCCCATGCCGCATCCCACCTTCCACCCGATGCCGCACCCGTCCGCTCCGCATCCCACCGGCCGTCCACACTAATCTGCCGGGCAACTTCCAACTGCCCATCCCGGAAACACCGCGGGTGCCCACACTTTCTTGCCGAATTTTTTGGAAAGAAAGTGTGGGCCGTATCAGCCAAAGACCGACCCACTCCGCGCTGTTGATGCATCACTCAGTTCTCCCCGCTTGATGCAGCCACCTTGCCGGGAATTACCCCCTAATTCGCTACCATAGAAATAGGGAACAAATCGCCACGGGGCAGGCCGCAGGAGCCTGCCCCGATCCGTTTTCCGCACTATAACGCCGCCCGCAACCTTACGAAAAAGTCGTAGAACTATACGATTCCAATCGTGTAAACCGTAGAAAATCGTAGCATTACCCGGCGCTGTAAAGTATATGATCCAAAGGAGTTACAAGCCTAACGCCCCAGTAACATCATGATTCCATGGGACTTAACGGACACTGCTCAACAGCTGAAAATCGCAGGGTAGGAAAGCGCTGGGAGCGAACAACTGGGGACTGACAACTGTGGACTGAATACGGGCTACACCAGCGTCATTGGTCCGTCGCCGTTCCGCTCCGAGGCCTTGAACAGGTACTTGATCGCAGACTTGTAAATCAGCACCCGCCCGTTGTTCCGCACCTTGATGCAGTTTCGGTCGTACCACTCGATCACGCCCTCGATCTGCCCACCGTCTTCCAGCACAAACACCATTTGTGTCTGGGACTGAATCTGCTTTTGGAAATAGAACGCTTCGGCATGCGAGGTATCGTGAGCCGCCGCCGCACCTTGGGTCAGTTCGCGCCGCGTCAGAATCCCCCGGAAGCCCCTGCGCTGAGTGTCTCGATACGCGGCGGCATTGTCTGGCAGCACCGGGCGAATCAGTTTGCGCTGGCTTGCAAAGACCGCGTCAATCTCTTCTACCTTGCTTTGGGCGTCTTCGCCGCGCACTTCTGGCATCGAATCGCGCCCCTTCCCGGCCTTTGCCGAGATCGGGATAGGCGACATGCGTGGAGTCTTGGGCATACTCAGCTTCTCAAAGGATGTTGCCGTTAGGATGCGGCAGCCCTGTCCGGGGCTGCATTCATGCTTTGGAGGACTGCTCGTATCCTATCGCGACTCTTGGCTTTCCCGGCAAAAAGCCGCGCTGCTGAGTATGAGAAAAGTAACGTGTGCGTGCCCTCAGGGAAACGCGCACTCTCCGGCGCACCGCTGTACACATCCGGCAGCATCAACCCGCCTTCTACCCCCGCGCCGCACCCTCCAGCTCGGTGGCAAACGCATCCAGCGACACGTTGCGGAGCAGATTGCGCCGCATGCCCGACTCCACCGCCTGCAAACCCCGCGCCGCGCGCTCCAGCCATTCGAGCGTCACCTGCCCGGCCATCACGTCCAGCTCGCGCTCCAGGTCAATGTTACGAATCAGCCCGCTCGCACCCGAAACCACCATTAGCAGGTCTTCCAGCAGCGAACGCATCGCCTTGATCAGCGCCACCGTCTTCTGCTGGCCCTCCGCGCCCGCCCGGTACGTCTCCGTCATCCGGAACAGCGCGCTGTGATCCGCCGCCTGCAACGCGTTCCGCAGCAGCACCAGCGCATCCGTTCGGGCCGAGAGATAGCCCGGCAGGTCAAAGCCCAGCGCGCGTCCCACGGCGCCCTCGGCCAGCCGCGCCACCAGCGCCCGCTCCTTCGGCTTCAGGTCGTTCCGGCGCGAGGCCAGCAGCGGCTCAATCTCTTCTGTCGGAATCGCCCCCAGCCGCACCAGGCTCGTCCGTGACCGGATCGTTGGCAGCAGCTCGCCCGGATTCTCCGCCGTCAGCACGATCAGCGCATACGGCGGCGGCTCCTCCAGCACCTTCAGCAGCGAGTTCGCCGCCTCCTTCATGAACGATGCGCTGGTGAACACAAACACTGACCGCCGCGCCTCCGCCGGCGTCCGCTGCACCTCCCGGATCATCGTCCGCACCTGTCCCATCTTGATCAGCAGCTGGGGCGGATCGGGCGGAATCACCAGTACGCTCGGGTGCGTCTGGACCAGGATTCGCGTCTCCTTCTTGTCGACCTCGCGCAGCTCCTCGTGCGCTGCAATCGCCTCGGCCACGCGGGCATCCAGGTCGAGCGCCTGCCCGATGCGCTCGCAGTTCGCGCACCGCCCGCAGAAGTCAGGCAGCCCGTCTGTCTGCGGCTGCTCCAGGCAGTTCACCGCCTGGGCCAGCATTACCGCCAGTGTGTATTTGCCCGCTCCGCGCGGCCCCGCCAGCAGCAGCGAATGAGGCAGACGTCCCGCCGCAATCGCTTCGCGCAGGTGACGCACCGCCGTCTCATTGCCGATGAAGTCGCTGAAGCCCACGCGTACAGGGTAGCAAACGCGGAGCCTACCTCAGTTCCGGGATCATCCGGATCTCAGGCTTCGGCCGCAGTGTGATCTTGGGCTGCAACCCAATCGTCTGCCCCGGAACCAGCCGCAGCCGCCACTTCTGCGCCAGCGTTGCCAGCACCAGCACGCCCTCCATCCACGCAAACCCCTCGCCGATGCACTGTCTGCCGCCCGCTCCAAAAGGGAAGTAGACGAACTTCGACCGTCCTGCTTTCGCCTCCGGCGTAAACCGCTCCGGGCGGAACTTGAGCGGCTCCGGCCAGAACTCGGCGTTCCGTTGGATCATGTACTGGCTGAAGAACACATAACTCCCCGCCGGCAGCAGATAGGGCCCCAGCTCGATATCTTCTGTCGCCTGCCGCCCCATCGCCCACGCCGGCGGATACAGTCGCATCGACTCCGCCAGCACCATCTCCGTGTAACGAAGCTGAGGCAGATCCTCAATCGTCGGTGTGCGGCCCGCCAGCACGCGATCGAGTTCCTCGTGCATCCGCGCCTCCGCCTCCGGATTCTGCGCCAGCAGGTACCACGTCCACGTCAGCGCCGTCGCCACGGTTTCGTAGCCGGCCAGAAAGATCGTCAGCACCTCGTCGCGCACCTGCTCATCCGTCATGCCGGAGCGGTCATCCTCATCGTCCCGCGAGCGCAGTAGCATCGAAAGCAGATCCCCGCGATCCACTCCATCCGCCCGGTGCTCGGCAATGATCCGGTTCACCACCGCGTCCAGCCGCTTCCGCGCCCGGCGAAAGCGCATCAGCCCAGGAATCGGCCAGTGGAGATAGGCTTCCGCACGGGGCAGCGCCACCAGGAAGTGATAGAGGCCCATGATCGCATTGACCTCATCGTTGATCTGCCTCACGTCCGCGGTGACGTCCGTGTTCAGCAGCGTCCGCGCCACAATTTGCAGCGCCACCCGCATCATCTCGGCCAGCGCGCCTATCTCCTTGCCGGACTGCCACTCCTCGCGCATCGCCAGCGCGCGTTCCACCATCACCGCCCCGTAGGCTTGTATGCGTTGCCGATGAAACGCCGGTGCCACGATTCGCCGTTGCCGCCTGTGAAACTCGCCGTCGCTGGTGATCAACCCATTTCCCAGCAGGATCTTCATCCGCTGCTGCGTCCGCTCTTTAATGAACTTGTCTGCCTGGGTGATCAGGATCTCCCGGACAAACTCCGGCTCCTGCACCACGAAGACATCACTCGTCGCGATGCGGTAATGTGCCATCGAACCGAATCTCCGCTGCAGGTACTCAAACAGCTTGATCGGATCGCTGGGGTTGAAGAACTTCCGCGTGATATAGAAGGGCAGATTGAGCTTCAGCCCCGGCGGCAGGCGGTATTTGCCGCGGGGAACAATGGGGAACTCTTTTCGAGTTTGTATCGTGGTGGCCATGCGATAACTTCCTGAGGCACAGCCCGGGGAATCATGCCCGATGCGCAAGCCTTGCTTCTACTATGCTTACGATGCGCTCGTGGATTCTCTCAATCTCCTCATCGCTCTCGATTGCGACCACACGCAAAGGTTCCCGGCGCGCAATTTCACAATATTGATCGAAAACCCGGCGGTAAAAACTCTCATCCTCGCTCTCGAATCGTCCCTCGTCCTTCGCAGACTGCGTCACGGCGCGATGATTGCGACGCCGCGCTCGCTCCAGGGAGCGTCGGAAGTCAGGCAGCAGCAGCAGCGTCAGATCAGGATCCAGCCCGCCGCACATCACTTCGTGCAGTTGCCGCACAATCTCCGATCCGAGCTGGCGTCCACCCCCTTGATAGGCCTCGGTGGAATCCGTATAGCGGTCGCAAAGCACAATTTGTCCCGCATCGAGTGCGGGGCGGATGACTTCGGCGATGGACTGGGCACGGTCTGAGAACATCAGCCCAAGTTCGGCCATCGGCGACAGGGCTTCCGTGCGCGAGTCCAGCAGCAGGGCGCGGATTCGGTCGCCGATCCGGGTGCCGCCCGGCTGGCGTGTCACGAGGAACGGCTCGCCGCGCGCCTCGAGCCATTGCGCAAGCTTGCGAAGTTGCGTCGACTTGCCCGATCCGTCCAGCCCTTCAAAGGTAAGGAAAAAACCCTGTGGCATGGCCGGAGTGTAACAAAGCCGGAGCCGGCGCGCAGTTTGCCGCTACCCTGCGATCTTCACGAGTTGCTCGGCCTGCAGCCTTGGCCCAAGGATGGAAACCTTCGGCACCTCGCCCCGCGCCATGGCGATTTCATCACACCGGTACAGGCGTGGGCAGTTCTGGCAGTCCTTGAAGATCTTGTCCGGCAGAGCCGCGCGATCTTCAACCGTCCGGAACCCATAGCGGTAGAAGAAATCCGGAATGCGCGTAAACAGGCAGATGCAGCCCACGCCATGCTGATCCGCTTCATTCATCAGCGAGAACAACACCTTGCCGCCCACCCCCCGGCTCTTCGCTTCCGGCTTCACCACAATCGACCGCACTTCGGCCAGATGCGGCCCATACAGGTGCAGTGCGCCGCAGCCGAGAAATACTCCTGCGTCGCTCTCGGCGACGGTGAAATCCCGCACGTTTTCGCAAATCTCCGCGTACGTGCGCCCCAGCAGCGTGCCATCTGGTGACAGGCTGTTCACCAGCTCATAGATGTTCGTTGCGTCCTGAAGGCGGGCCTTACGAATCTGCATGGCTCACCTCGCTTGCCGCATTCAGGCCCAGATCGGCGCGGCCCCGCACCTCGATCAGTTCGTTGACACGTTCCTGCAGGCCATCGAGCGACGCGCGTACCTGTGCTCGCGCTGTTCCACCCAGCACGTCGTGGCAGTCCAGTGTGGCTTCCAGGGTCACGGCTGCAAAAAAGTCTTCGTCAAATTCAGCCCCGAACTGCCGCAGCTCTTCGAGGGAAAGATCCCCCAGCTCGCAGCCCTTTTCCAGGCAGTACCGTACCGCATTTCCAATCTTTTCATGGGCGGTCCGGAAGGGAACTCCCTTGTGCACCAGGTAAGTGGCTGCGGCCATCGCATTCATAAATCCCGTCTTACAGGCCTCCTGCATGCGCTCCGTGCGGAAACGCAACGCATGGGTGAACTTCGCCAGCAGGTGCAGCATCTGGTGTATCGCAATCGTGGCTTGGAACAGCGGTTCCTGGGTTTCCTGCAGGTCCTTGTTATAAGCCAGCGGCAATCCCTTCAGTTGCAGCGTCACAGCCTGCGCCGCGCCGTTGATGCGCCCCACCTTACCGCGTACCAGCTCGGTCAGGTCCGGATTCTTCTTCTGAGGCATCGCGCTCGATCCTGTCGAAAATGCCTCCGGCAGTTCGACAAAGCCGAATTCCGCCGTTGCAAACAGCGTGATCTCTTCCGCAAAGCGGCTCGCATGTAGCGCGATGATCGTGAGTGTCTGCAGAAACTCCACGACGAAGTCACGATCGCTCGTAGCGTCCATGCTGTTCGGCGTAGGTCCGGCAAAACCCAGCGCCTGGGCCGCAATGCTGCGATCCAGCGCCAGCGTCGCGCCCGCTACCGCGCCCGAGCCAAGCGGGCAGTAATTCGCCCGGCGGATGCAGTCTTCCAGCCGCGAAACATCGCGCAGCAGCATCTCCGCGTAAGCCGTCAGCCAGTGTGCAATCAGCACGGGTTCGGCGCGCTGCAGATGCGTATACGCTGGCATGACCGCCTCCCCGGCAGCCCTCGCCTTATTCAGAAGTATTTCGGCCCACGTCCCCAGATAGCTTTGCAACATCTGCCCACGCGACCGCACATACAGCCGCAGATCGGTGGCAATCTGCTCATTACGGCTTCGGCCGGTATGCAGTTTCAGGCCAAGATCCTGAACTGTGGCAACCAGTTGCAACTCCACAAAGTGGTGAATGTCTTCCGCTTGCTGGTTCGAGGCGACCCACGCCGGTCCGGAATTGTCCGCGGCATGAAAGCGGCTCGCAATCAGGTCCAGCGCATTATGCAGAGCCTCACGCTCGTCCGGCGTTAGTACGCCGGCGGCTTCCAGCGCCAACGCGTGGGCCTTGCTGGCGGCCACTTCTTCCGGCAGCAACTGCCAGTCGAAGGGCAGGGAACGCTGCCATTGATCGAACAACGGGTCGAGTGGCTCGCGAAAGCGGCCGGACCACATCTTCACTTGAGCGCCTCTTTCCTTGCATCGAGCCGGTGCTGCGATGCTGCCTCTTTTCCTTTGCCGGCCAGTCCTCCAAGCAGCATCAGCATCAGCGCCTTCTGCGCGTGCATACGGTTTTCCGCTTGGTCGAAGACCACCGATTGCGGCCCGTCCAGCACCGCATCCGTCACCTCTGCATTGCGATGTGCTGGCAGGCAGTGCATGAACACGGCGTGAGGAGCAGCATGCGCCATGAGTTCCTCATTCACCTGGTAAGGCTTGAAAATAGGAGCCCGCTTGGTCGCCTCGTGCTCAAAGCCCATGCTGGTGCAGATGTCTGTATACACGGCATCCGTATCCGTTACGGCGGCTACCGGATCGTTGATCACCGAAATGTTCGAGCCGGTAATATTCCCGATCGATCGCGCCAGGGCCACCAGTTCGGCCTTGGGTGCATAGTTGCGAGGCGTGGCTACGGTGACGTGCATCCCCACCTGCGCTGCCGTGAGCATCAGTGAGTGGCAAACGTTGTTCCCATCGCCCACATACGTAAAGTGCATGCCCTTCAGCGAACCGAAGCGCTCCTGCAGCGTCATGAAATCGGCAAGCGCCTGGCACGGATGCTCCAGATCGCTCAGCGCATTGATCACTGGGATCGATGCGTATTGCGCCATGTCCGTGATGGTGTCGTGCGCATAAGTGCGCAGCACCAGCACCGAGGCCCAGCGCTCCAGATTATGCGCCATGTCGTACAGCGACTCACGCTCGCCGAGCGGCGACTGCGTCTGATCCACAAAGATGGCCGAGCCGCCGAGCGTGTTGATCGCCGTTTCAAAGGTCAGCCGCGTGCGCAGCGAGGCCTTCTCAAAAAACATCACAAGCTGCTTGGCATCGAGCGCCCAGCGAAAATCGCCGGGATGAGCCTTGACCGTATGCGCAAGGTCCAGAACCGCTGCGATTTCACTCGCCGTGAAGTCGGCGATGGAGCACAAATCCCGGCCCGCAAGCGACTGAATTGCAGAATCCGGTGCGTTTACGCCGGCTCGTTCCTGGTAAGTAGCTGCTTTGCTAGCCAACGTGGCCTCCTGTCTGTGTGCGAGCCTCTTCGGCTGCCTGCTCGGTGAAAATATGATCTAAGGCATCGACCGCTGTATCCACGTCGGCCTTGCCCACAATAAACGGCGGAAGGAATCGCAGTACCGTTTCATGCGTGCGATTGATGAGGATGCGCTTGCGCATCATCGCTGCCAGTGCTTCCTTTGCCTGCTCCGCTGAAGAAAGTTCGACGGCGAGCATCAGTCCCATGCCTCGCACATCGACAATGCATTCGTGCTTCGCCGCCAGCCCTGCCAGCCGCTCGCGAAAATATGCACCTGTCTCTGTTACATGAGACAGAAGGTCTTCGCGTTCAATCGTATCCATCACCGCGATCGCCGCGGCGCATGCCAGCGGCCCGCCGCCAAATGTCGTACCGTGCATGCCCGGGTGAATCGCATCCGCCGCCGTCTGCTTGCAAAGCAGCACGCCCAGCGGCAGTCCGCCCGCGAGCGGCTTCGCAACCGTCGTGATGTCCGGCTGGACACCGTAATGCTGATACGCAAACCATTTGCCCGTGCGCCCAAGTCCAGCCTGAATTTCATCGGCAACCAGCAGCGCGCCTGTAGAGCGTGTGAGTTCTCGTGCAGCGGTCATGAACTCCTGCGAAACCGGACGAATCCCGCCCTCGCCCTGCACCGCTTCCAGCAGAACCGCGCAGACTTCTGTAGAGAACTTCGCCTTGAGATCCTCTACGTCGTTGAAGCGGACAAACTCCACACCCGGCATCACCGGTTCAAACGGCTCCCGGTATTTTGCCTTGTGAGTCGTTGCCACCGAGCCCATCGTTCGGCCGTGGAAGCTGTTCTCAAGCGCCAGAAACTTCGTCCCCAGCCTCTTGCCGGCAGCCCGCTGCGCCGCGGCATAAGCGCGCGACACCTTCAGTGCTGCTTCCCATGCTTCGGTCCCGCTGTTGCAGAAAAATGCTCGGTCCATGCCGCTGGCTTTGGTCAGCCGCTCGGCCAGCGCCGACTGTCCTTCATGAAAGAACAGATTCGAAATGTGAATCAGCTTCCGGCTCTGCTCCACTATCGCGGATTCCACCACCGGATGCGCATAACCCAGCGCGTTCACTCCGATGCCGCTCAGCAGGTCAAGGTAACGGTCCCCGTTCTCGTCAATCAGGTGAACCCCCTCGCCGCCGGTAAACAAAATCGGATAGCGCTCATAGGTTGTGAGTAACAGCCGTGATTCGGCCGCCTGTACGTCCTTCAAACTCATCGTGGAGTGCTCCTTTAGCTCGCCATCACTTCAGTGCCATCGGTCACGCGCGCGCTGCAAAGATCGGGCAGCACGCCGGCGGCTTCCGCCGGAAGAATTCGGACCCGCTTGACGCCGCTCAGCAGCGCCTCGCGACACGCGCCCAGCTTCGGAAGCATGCCTCCGCTGATCACGGACTCCGCGCTCAATGCGTGGATCTGATCGACGGTGACCCAGCGCATCACCGTCCCGTCAGCCCCGCGCACGCCGGGTACATCCGTCAGGAAAACCAGCGCATCTGCCTTGCAGGCGGCGGCGCAGGCTGAGGCCATTTCGTCGGCGTTCACGTTGTAATACTCGCCGTCGAACCCCAGGGCGATGCTCGAGATGACCGGCACAGCGCCCATCTTCCAGATCGCTTCAAGCCAGCGTGGATCAGAGGACACGATCTCACCGACGTATCCAAGATCCGGGTTGGTGCGCTTCTTCCGCGCGCGAAAAACAAGCCCGTCACCGCCAGAGAGCCCGACGGCAGGTTGTCCGAATTTACCCAGCGCCGCCACCAGCGACTTATTCACGCGCCCGCTCAAGACCATCAGCGCGGCATCACGCGTTTCCGCATCGGTGATGCGCAGCCCGGCCACAAACTCGCTCTGTTTGCCCATCAGCTTCAGCGTGCGCGTCAACTGCACTCCGCCTCCGTGCACCAGCGCGACCTGGTGGCCATCCTTTGCAAGATCGGCAATCGCATGGGCGCAATTGTGAAAGACCGCCGGATTCTCCAGCGCCGCCCCTCCGAGTTTCACCACGTATTTCATTCCAGCCCCTCTGCTTCGTTCCATCCACACATCAGATTCAGGTTCTGTACCGCTTGCGAAGCGGCGCCTTTCAACAGGTTGTCCAGGCACGCGACGATAATGCATCGTCGTCCACCCGGATCCGGTTGAAAGCCGATATCGCAGTAACTGGTATTTACCGAGTACTGAATCTGGGGCAATTGACCGGCAGCAAAGACGCGAACCATCGGACTTTCCGCGAAGAAACTGCGATAGCAGATCTCCACTTCCGCCGCATGCTTTGGTTCCGTGAAGTGAACATAAATGGTGGACAGAATTCCGCGCGGAATCGGCAGCAGATGCGGCGTAAAAACAATCTGCTCCCGTGAAAGTTGCAATTGTTCCAGCAACTCGCCGGTATGCCGATGCCCGAACAGCCCGTAGGCTGAGAGATTATTGGCCGCATACATGAAGTGGGTCTTCGCCGTCGGAGCTTTCCCGGCGCCCGAGACCCCCGACTTCGAATCACAGACAATCCCGCGGTCGAGATCCACCCATCCGGCCGCAACCAGCGGCTTCAGCGGCAGAATTGCAGACGTCGCATAGCAGCCCGGATTCGCCACCAGTTTCGCCGAACGAATTTTGTCACGGTGCAGCTCCGGCATGCCGTAAACAGCCTGCTCCTGAATTGCCCGCGCCGTTTCGCTGCCTTCGTCTTCAAATGCGTAAACCGCGCGGTGCCCCGCATCTTCAAGGCGCCACGCGCCGCTCAGGTCAATCACGCGAATCCCGCGCTCCAGGGCTTCCGGCGCCAGCGTCCGCGACTGCTCGTGGGGCAGTGCGAGAAACAGCACCTCCACGCCCGCTTCTTCCAGCTTCTGCCACTCGAAGGGGTCGACCCGCAGGCACCGGTTTCCTCTACCGTCGAGCAGTTGAGGATGCATGTTGACCAGTGGCTCGGGATGGCTGTCCGGCCGCCCGAAAAAGAGTGGCGGCTTATTTCTCAACGCCGGATGATGCAACAGTAGCCGCGCAAGCTCCATGCCCGCATAGCCGCTTACACCCATCACCGCTGTTTGTATCTGCTCTGACAAAATCGATCCCTTGAAAGTACCGTTCGAACTGCTCAGCCAATAATTTTTTCCAGCCGCTCGGCCAGTATCCCGGCCTTCCGCTGGTCCGGGCAGATAATCAGAATCGTGTCGTCCCCGGCCAGCGTACCCACCACCTCGGGCCAGTCTTCGTGGTCAATGGCCAATGCCACCGGTTGCGCACTCCCCGCTGTCGTAAACAGAACCAGCTGGTTCTGCGCCTGCTTCACCTTCAGGCCGAAGCTGTGCAGCACTTCCTCTACCTCCGGCAGGCTCTCCGTCTCTTCGTGCCGGCCATTCCCGTTCGGCAGGGCATAGCCGTTCGGCCCCTTGTAAATGCGCAGTTCGTGAATGTCCCGCGACAGCGTGGCTTGCGTCACGTCAAAGCCGCGCCGTATCAGCTTCCGCCGGAGCTCGTCCTGGCTGCCGATCGGCCGTTGCCCGATCAATTCCCGAATTGCTGCGTGTCTCTCGTGCTTACTCAAACAAAAGAAATTGCGGCCTCGATCAAGGCCGCGCCTTTCAGATGCATAAAAATACATTTCCATGTATAAATATACAAACGCAGTTTGTCAAGCCGATCGCCCGGAAGTTACTTCCCGCTCCCGCAACGCCTTGGGACACAGCCGATCCGGCAGATTTCCACGAAAGAGGGCTTCGCCTTGCCAGCGAACGCCGCTATGATGAATTATGGGATACCGCAGCGCACTCCCGCCGGCCACGTCGTCCGGCAGGGCCACTGATTCTCTTGTTGACGCCCGATTTGATCACGAATCCTGCGGCGTCGGCTTCATTGCGTCACTCAGAAATACGCCTTCGCATGACGTGCTCGCGATGGCCCTCACCGCACTTTCGCGTCTGGCTCATCGCGGCGCCGTAGCCGCTGACGGCCTCTCCAGTGACGGCATCGGCATTACAACCGGTATACCCGTCGACTTTCTCCTCGAAGAGACCGGCATCACTCTGCCCTCATTGAAGCCCTTGGGCGTCGGCATGGTTTTCCTCCCCGCGGATTCAGCTGCCGCCGAAAAAGAACTCGTGCGTGCACTCGCGGATCAGCAGATGGACGTCCTGGGCTGGCGCGAAGTCCCCACGCGCCCCGATGTCCTCGGAGAGATTGCGTTCTCCACCATGCCGGTGATCCGGCAGGTCCTCATCACCCCCCGTTACGCATCGACTCCCAGGAAGGAACTCGATCGGCGCGCCTATCTTGCCCGCAAGCAGTTCGAGCGCAGCGGCGCCTCTGGATATGTCTGCTCGCTCGGCTTCTCGACCCTGATTTACAAGGCGATGTGCGCGGGCCGCCTGCTGCCTTCGTTTTATCCGGACCTTGCCAGCCCGCGATACAAGACCGCATTTGCGGTCTTTCATCAGCGCTTTGCCACCAACGTTGCACCCTCGTGGGATCGCGCGCAACCCTTCCGCATGATCGGCCACAACGGCGAAATCAACACGATCTGGGGCAACCGCGCCCGCATGGATGCGCGCAGCGCGACACTCCCTGAAGAGCTCAAGCCCATCTTCACGCCCGGCGGCTCCGATTCCACCAGCCTCGACGAAACCATCGAGATGCTCTCCCGCAATGGCCGTACCGTGGCCGAAGCCGTCCGCATGCTCCTTCCGCCCGCCGTCACCCCCAAAGACTCAGCATTCCTCGTCTACAACGGCGACTGTGTCGAGCCTTGGGATGGCCCTGCCGCCGTCATCTTCACCGATGGCCATCTTGTCGGCGCCGCGCTCGACCGCAATGGCCTGCGTCCATGCCGTTTCTTCCTCACCGATGACGATCTGGTGATTGTCGGCTCTGAGGCCGGCCTGGTCGATCTCGACCCCGAGCGCATTGTGCACAGCGGCCGCCTCGGCCCCGGCCAGATGTTGCTGGCCGATATAGTCCGCCACAAGTTCTACGAGGATGAACAGGCGCAGGCGCTCTTTGACAGTGTTGCGCCACTCTACGAAGAGCTTCTCGAAAACGCCACGCTCGATGAGTCCACGCCGGTACCACCGCCTGACGAAGCGCAGGTCGCGCGCCTGCAACTCGGCTTCGGGTACACCCGCGAAGACGTCAACATGGTCCTCAAGCCGATGGCCGTCGACGCCAAGGACGCCGTCTGGTCCATGGGCGATGACACGCCGCTCACCCCCCTGGCGCGCGCCCCGCGCCCGGTCTATGCATTCTTCCGCCAGCGCTTCGCACAGGTCACCAATCCTCCCATTGACTCGCTGCGCGAGTCCTGCGTCATTCGCCTGCATACGCGTCTCGGTCCGTGGCCGCACATCCTCGATAAGACCAAGCCTCTGCCCGGACTCTCGCTCGATTCCCCCGTGCTCTCGCTGGCGCAGGTCAATGCTCTGCGCGAGCGCCGTCACGCGTTGGTCGACCAGCTTCCGCTCGCCGTTCTCGACTGCGTCTTCCACCCCGAATGTAACCTCGTCACTGCCATTGACGATCTCTGTGCCAAGGCTGCCGACCTCGTCCGTGGCGGAGCCGCCATTCTGTTGCTCACCGACCGCAGTTGCGCCGAGCAGTCCATCCCGCTGCCCATGGCCATGGCGCTCGGAGCCGTGCATCATTCGCTCATCCGCGCTGGATTGCGAACCCGCGTTGGCTTGGCCGTCGAGGCCGGTGACTGCCGCGATCTGCACCATGTCGCCGTGCTTCTAGGCATGGGTGCAGGTGCGGTCTGCCCCTGGCTGGCCCTCGAAACTGCCAGGCTTCTCGACCCCGACAAAGGCGAGGAAAATGTGCTGCAGGCATTCGACGTGGGGCTCGCCAAGATCATGTCCAAGATGGGAATCTCCGTCGTGGACAGCTATCGCGGCGCCCATCTCTTTGACTGCCTCGGCCTCAGCCAGGATGTCGTCGAGCGCTGCTTCGCTGGAACCCCAGCTCCGATTGGCGGCGTTGGCTTCGAGCATCTGGAGAAAACGCTCCGTGCCCAGTGGAACAGCGGGTTCCAGTCCGGAGAACAACCTGCGGCAGAAGCGGGCAGGCCTTCGCTGCCCGACTACGGCTGGATTCGCTTCCGCAAGTCCGATACCGCCGAGCCTCACTCCTGGCAGCCGCAAACAGTACGCTTGCTGCAGACCGTCACCGGCACAGCCAAGGCCGCCACGGCTGTGGCTGATCCCGCGGCAGCGTGGATGGCCTTCAGGACGCAGGCTGCCGAACCCAATACCGGTGTCTTGCGGGACCTGCTCGAAATGCGGCCTGCGGTTTCACCTATTCCGGTCGACCATGTAGAGCCGGTGAGTGCGATCACGCATCGGTTCATTGCCAGTGCCATGTCGCTCGGTTCGCTCAGTCCTGAGGCCCACCAGACCATTACCGCCGCCATGAATATGCTCGGCGCGCGCTCCAACACCGGCGAAGGAGGCGAGGATCCCCTTGTCTACCAGCCCGACGCCGAACTCCCGCTGCTCGGCGCGATGAAGCCGGCGCGGCTGCTCAACAACCGCGTCAAGCAGGTAGCCTCCGCGCGCTTCGGCGTCACGGCGGAGTACCTGGTTCACGCCGAGGAAATCGAAATCAAGATTGCCCAGGGCGCGAAGCCCGGTGAGGGTGGTCAGTTGCCCGGTCACAAGGTCACCGAGCTCATTGCGCGCTTGCGGCATGCCCAGCCGGGCGTCCAGTTGATCAGCCCGCCCCCGCATCACGATATCTACTCGATTGAAGACCTCGCACAGTTGATCTTCGACCTGCGGCGGGTCAATCCGAAAGCGGCGATTGGCGTAAAGCTGGTCTCTGAGATTGGTGTCGGAACCGTGGCCGCCGGCGTGGCCAAGGCTTACGCCGACTACATCGTCATCGCCGGCCATTCCGGCGGGACCGGCGCATCGCCGCTGTCCAGCATCAAGTACGCGGGCGACCCGTGGGAACTGGGCCTGGCGGAGACGCAGCAGGTGCTGCTCTCGACCGGCCTGCGCGGCCGCGTGCGGGTGCGCGTCGACGGCGGACTGCGCACGGCGCGCGACGTGGTCATGGCCGCGCTGCTGGGTGCCGACGAGTATGCCTTTGGCACCGCGGTGCTGGTGGCTCTCGGTTGTGACATGGCTCGCCAGTGCCACCTCAATACCTGTCCGACGGGCATCGCAACCCAGCGGCCTGAGCTGCGGGCAAAGTTCCGCGGCAAGCCGGAAGCCATTGTGACCATGTTTGAGGAACTGGCGCGCGAGATTCGCGAAGTTCTGGCCGGGCTCGGCCTGCCTTCGCTCGACGCCGCGATTGGTCGCACCGATCTGCTCGAACAGGTACGGTTTGACGGCTGCCTCGACCTGAAGAAGCTGCTGGCCGCTTCTCCTGAGGGCCAGACTCGCTGGCATGGCAAGACCAACCAGCGCCCGGAAGACCACTCGGCCATGGATGACGCGTGGCTGGAGCCGGCGCTCGCCGCATATCGTGCCGGTGACAGTTTCGAGTTCACCGGGGCGGTGACGAACGAGGACCGCACGCTGGGTGCACGCCTGGCCGGGGAGATTGCTGCCCTGCGGACGGCGCACGTCGTTTCGGATGCTCCGCTCTCCTTTCACCTGAAGGGAATCGCCGGGCAGTCGTTCGGAGCCTTCGCGGTGGCGCCCATGCAGTTGACGCTCGACGGACTCGCCAACGACTTCGTCGGCAAGGGCCTCTCGGGCGGCGAACTGATCCTGCGCGGCGAGGGCCGTGCGGCGCGGCAGAGCGAACTGCATGTGATCCTCGGTAATGTGGCGCTGTATGGCGCCACCGGCGGGGCAATGTTCGCTGCGGGCCGTGCGGGCGAGCGTTTCGCGGTGAGAAACTCAGGCGCGCTGGCCGTCGTGGAAGGTGTGGGCGAGCATGGCTGCGAATACATGACAGGTGGCCTTGTCGCCGTGCTGGGTTCTACGGGAACTAATTTCGGCGCGGGCATGACCGGTGGCCTGGCCTGGATCTTCGACGAAGACGGCGCGTTCCTCGGCTCGCAGCGATATCACGACTCGTTCCTCAAGCCGGAGCCCTATGAGTCGCTGGACCCCGAAGCGCAGGACAGCATTCGCGAACTGGTGATGCTGCATGCGGAAAAGACCGGCAGCACGCGGGCCCGGTGGCTGCTTTCACAGTGGGCTGAGCTGGCCCCGCGCTTTGTACGGATGACGCCGAAACCGCAACACTAGCGTTGTTGTTCTACATTCATAAGTGTTCCGTAAGTGATGGACCCAGAAGTGACTTGCAAGCCACATGGTTTGCAGGTCATTTCTCTTTTATGGCGCACAGCGGGGTTCCAGGATTGCGCCTGGGAGGCGCCATCAGGCAGTCGCGCTCTGCGCCGCCAAGGCAGTCAGGTTCTCGCATAGAATGTCGTCGTGCCGTTGATCGAGAACGATTTTCGAATCCGCCTGGCGACGATGGATGATATCCCGCGCATCACGCCTTTGATCGAAGCCTCAGTGCGACGATTGTCCGTACAGGAGTATTCGCCGTCGCAGATCGATCAAGCGCTTGGAACATGGCTGGGACTCGATACGCAACTGATTGCAGACGAAACCTATTTCGTCGTAGAGCCAGTCGTCCAGTCCAGCGTGCTGGCGGCATGCGGCGGGTGGTCGCGGCGGAAGACTCCGTACGGAAGCGATCATGGCGCGGGGCGCGACGATGCCTTGCTCCATCCGCGAACAGAGGCCGCGAAGATTCGGGCCTTCTTCGTGCATCCAGAATGGGCGCGGCGCGGGATCGGGAGCCGGTTGCTGGAGATTTGCGAACGCGCGGCACGCGCAGAGGGGTTCACGCGGTGCGAGCTGGGCGCAACGCTGCCGGGAGTGCCTCTGTATCAGAAACACGGATACCTGGAGCGTGAACGCGTGGCACTGCCGCTGGCCAACGGAGAAACTCTGCCCATCGTGAAGATGGAGAAAGCGATCGGCTGATCGCGCTCTCCGCGAGCCGTTCTCTCCAGCCACCTTTGGATGAACAAAGCCTGTTCTGGCGTATCTGATGCCAACTTCTGCCTCAAGCTGTCGAGCGGAGCCTGTGACCATTGACAGGGGCAGAATCATATGCCTACATTGTAGGCATGGCTGAGTTGCTGGGCACATTCGAGCAGATCATCCTTCTCGGGGTCGCGAGCCTCGGCGATGATGCCTACGGGCGGGCCATTCTGCGCACGGTCCAGCAGGCCATGCAGGAAACCCGGAGCGTCACCGCCGGTGCCGTCTACGCGACGCTGGATCGAGTCGAGCGCGATGGCTACCTTTCGTCGCGGCTGGAGCCGGGCACGGCGGCACGCGGAGGCCGTGCGCGGCGTTATTATCGGCTGACCGCCGAGGGCGCGGCGGCGCTCATCGAAACGCGCAGAGCACTGGACAAAATGTGGCAGGGCAAACGCAAACTGCTGGAGGCGATGTCGTGAAGCGAACGAAAACCGATGGCTGGCTGGAACATCTCCTGATCCTGCTCTTGCCGGAACGCGACCGTGAAACGATTGTGGGCGACCTGCTGGAAGAGACGCAGGCGAAGGTGGAAGAGATGGGCGCGTTTCGCGCGTGGCTGTGGTATGCGCGGCAGGTGGTGAGTTTTGTTCCGAGGTGGGTGATGGGTGCTTTGGAGCGGAGACCGGTGCTGACGGCGCTGTGCCTGTTTACGGCGCTGTGCGCGCTCTGGCTGGGAGCGATGGATTTGCGGCTGCGACCCCCGGGTTATGTGGGCCAGGTAGGGATTGCGGCCACGATTCTCGCCGAGGCGCTGGTGACACTCGCGTCGCTTGCGCTGCGCTTGCGATGGCTGCGTTATGCGGCGCGGGCCGGAACATTTGGGATTCTGTGGCCGGCCGCGAAGGTGCTCGCTGGTGTGGTGAGCGGGCAGAACTTTGAGGGATATATTCTCCTGATTGCCCTGGCGCTGGTGGTGCAATCGGTCCTTACCTGGCGGCGCATGCCGGAGCCCGGTGGCAGGATGCGGAAGGCGTAGGGCTCACCTAAAAGGCACCCGTGGCGCGGGTGCCTTCGTTGTCGTTTGGGGCGCCTCCGTTTACGCCTTCGAGAAGATCGGCGTCGCGTCCCTCGCGCTGGCGATCAACATATTTTCCTCTTCCTTCGTGATCGGCTGGAAGTTCTGAGCCACGTACATGGCCAGCGGAAAGTAGCGCTCGTCGCCCGGCGGAATGGCGGCCGTGATGCGCTGGGAGAGCGTCCAGCGCAGGGCGAGCGCAGCCTGCTCTGGCACCGAGCAGGGCTCGTACCACTCCTTGGGATTGGGTTTTTGAGCCTGATGCATGCCGGCCGGCCATTTCGATTTGGCCATCGCCTTGATGGCGAGCATGCCGGCGCCTTTCTCATGGACGCGGGCAATCACCCGCGGCCCAAAGTTTTCCCGCGAGGCAAGAACGAAATTGACGGGGAACAGCACGGTGTCAAAGTCGAAGTGGTCGAGCAAAGCCAGCGCGGCTTCCTCGGAGTGCGCCGAAAATCCAAGGTAGCGGACCTTGCCCGCCTTGCGCGCGGCTTCGAAAGTCTCCTGCGCCCCGCCCGGACCAAGGATGCGGTGCACGTCTTCCATGGTGGTTACGGCATGATGCTGGTATAGATCCAGGTGGTCAGTCTCAAGCAACTTCAGTGACTCATCGAGCGCGGCCGCTGCTCCGGTCTTGTCGCGCTTGCCCGTCTTGCAGGCCAGAAAGAATTTGTCTCGGTAAGGTTTCAGCGCCGGCCCCAGAAGTTGTTGCGCGTCGCCGTAGCTGGGCGCAACGTCGACGTAGTTAATGCCCGCATCGTGCGCCTGCGCCACCGTGTTGTTGGCCACCGCCTGGTCCTCGTTCATGATGACGATGCCCCCGAGGCCGATGATCGAGAGGTGCTCGCCGGTCTTCCCAAGCTGCCGCTTGGGGATGGGCTTGAAGCCTTTGTCAGAGGGTGACGGCCAGCGTGTTGCCGCCGAAATGGCAGGCATGCCGGCGAATCCGGCCGCGATCGCGCCGGTCGTTAGAAAGCTTCTCCGATCCATGAATTCCTCCTCTGACTAGGAATTTACACCCGCGCGCGGAGGGACGCGCGGGTGCGGAGTCGGGATCACTGCTGCGATTGCAGTTGCAGCACGTAGTGGTGCGGAATGGGCCGGGCCAGGATGTGTTCCCTGGTGGCGAGAGAGTCCTTCTGGCGGTAGATGGCGGAGACCAACTGGTTGGCCGCGGGCTGGACGCTAGGGTAGTGGTCGGCTCGCAGGGCGACCTGCACGGCGCGCCATTCGTAGAAGCGGAGGTCTTCCTCGTGCCAGACCGCCGTGAGGACCTTGTCGGCCTGATCCATCATGGGCGTCTGGTAGCGTGCGAGGTTGATGCCATCGGCCAGTTGCCCGGCGCTGAAGGTGCCGATCGGAGAGCCGTCAATTTTGAGCGTGTAAGAGCTGCCGGTCAGGCCGGAAACCTGGAGGGTCTCCGAGTCGAGATCACGATACATGTGGGTGTCGCGGGTGACCAGCTGGGCCACGGGGTTGAGGGTGTCGCCGGTGAGCGGCGGCAGCTTCCAGAAGAGGTCTGTCGGGTATGGGAGAAAGGGATCCGGCGGGAACTGCGGCCACTTGGTCGAGTGCAGCGTCATGATAGGGTACGGCAGAGATTGATCGGTCTGGTTCCAGGAAATGCGCTGGGCGTTGACCGAAAAACCCGTGACCCGCGTGTTGTCGGCATCTTCGACGTGGTGCGTGTCTGCGTTGAGCGAGACGCTGGAGACGGTAGCGGGCGCGTGCCACGCCTTAAGCAGAAGCTGCGCCATGAAGAGCTGTGTGCTGGCTCCGGGATGGATGCGGCCGGGGATCAGTTTCTGCGCCAGCTTCGGATCAGACTGCTCGGCCTGCTTCAGGAGATCGACGATGGGCGTGTTGAAGTCGACGACCATAAAGTGATGTTCGGCGCCCAGCTTCCGAACGAAGGCGCAGTAGTGCAGCAGCGTGTCGTTGTATCCGCCCGGCAGGTGGTCAGGATTGTTGAAGTAGGACGGTGTGTGGGTGACGTCGTCCCACGGAGATGGTTCGATGAGTACGATCTTCACGCCGGGAAGATGCTTCTGGAGCTGCGCGATGATGTACTCGTAGCCCTTGACGTAAGTGTGGAAGATGGATTCCTTAAATGGCTGATACATCGCGTCGTTCATGCCGAGCATGATGGTGACGACGTTGGGATGGAAAGGATAGACATCCCGTTCCAGGCTTTGCGCCTCCGACGAAACGGCCCAGTTGCCCGTGACGCGCGCGCCCCCCACCGCTGAGTCGACAAACTTGACCTGCAGGCCGGGAAAGCGCGTGCGCACGTAAGTTTCCACCGCTACGGGATAGTACCTCTGCTCCGTAATGCTGTCGCCATAGAACAGCACGCGGTCGCCGCTGTGCAGATAAAAGGCCTGGGTGGCGGCGCGGACCGTAGGGGTGAGGCCGAGGGCGAGAGCAAGGATGACAACGTGCCACCGGGAAAATTTCATCAGTGAGTCTCCTGAGACTTTGTTTTCGTATCAGCGCATAAGTCGCGAACCATCGCGATTCACGAGTGCATTTTGCGCACAATGCAAGCAAAGGCGGCGGCTTCCGGCCCTTTCGGCGCTTGACGAACGTTGCGGCGCAAACTGCCGGAAGTCTATCATCGGCGGGCATATCTCTTCACCAGACCCCGGGAAGGGATCGCCTTCTCCAGCAGAAACTCGTCCGGCGGGAGCATAATGGACGCGCTATATTTACGGCCGCGGGGTTCGCCGTTCTTTTGGGGGCCTCTTCATAGTCCCGGAGGCTCACGCGAAATGGAGGGCAGGGAATGAGTCGATCAATGGAGGGCAAAATTGTCCTGGTGGCGGGCGGCAGTGTAGGCATCGGGTTGGCAGCTGCGGAGCTGTTTGCCCAGGCTGGAGCGAACGTGGTCATTGCAGCGCGCGGCGTCGAACGGGGACAAGAGGCGGAACGCGAAATCCGCCGGCGTGGCGGCAACGCCGTTTACATGCAGGCCGATGTTTCCAAAGCCGCGGAAGTGAAGGAGCTGGTGGACCGGATCGTGGAAACCTTTGGCCGGCTGGATCACGCCCTGAACAATGCCGCGGTTTCAGGAAAGCTGGCTCGCACAGCGGAGTTCAGCGAAGAGGATTTTGATGCCGAGGTGAAAGCCAACCTAAAGAGTGTATGGCTGTGCATGAAGTACGAACTGGAACAGATGCAGAAGCAGAGCCCGCAGGGCGGAGCAATTGTAAACACCTCGTCTGTGAATGGTCTGGGCGGCGCGCCGATGGCGGCTTTGTACGCGATGTCAAAGGCTGGGATTCTGACCTTGACCAAGTCAGCGGCGCAGGAATATGCGGCCGCCGGCGTGCGCATCAATGCATTGGTGGCCGGCGCCTTCGATACGGATTTATTGCGCTCGGCCGTCACCCAGATGCTCGATGGGGATTCCGTGAGGATCGCGCAGACATTTGAAAGCTTCAAGGCTCGCATTCCGGCTGGGCGAATTGGAAATCCGGTGGAGGCTGCGGAGGCTGCGGTTTGGCTGTGCAGCGATGCGGCAAGCTACGTCACCGGCCATTCGATGATCGTCGACGGCGGCCTCACGTCCTGGGCGCGATGAGTTCGCCCGCCTGAAAGTGGCAGTAGAGGAATTGCTGTATGCCTCCCGATGGAGTGCCGTGCAGGTGCGTTGTGCTCTCAACAAGCCGGAAGCCGCTGCCCAGTTCGCCGTGCAGTGCATCGGCGTTGTACCGAACCGCGTCGAGGCCGCTGCAGCGGGTCGGGCCTTCTGGACCGAACGTCGCAACAATGACGTGGCCGCCGGGCCGAAGAGCTTGCGTGAGTTGGCGAACGTAAGCAGCGCGGTCTTCAGGTGCGGTAAGGAAATGAAAAACCGCGCGATCGTGCCAGAGATCGTAGCGTGCCCGATCGAGCGACGCGCGGGTGACATCCGCAACCAGCCAGTGAACACGGGCGGCATCCTGGCCGAGGCGCTTGCGGTTGGCGTCGATGGCAGTCTGCGAGATGTCGAGCACAGTGATGTCCTGCGACCCCCGCGCGAGCAGGTCATCGACCAGTGTCGATTGGCCGCCGCCGATGTCGACCATAGCCGCCGTGCGCGGAAGGGCGATGCGATCGATCAGGTCGAGCGATATTTCGAGGTGCGGCGCGTACCAGCTTACCTGCTCCCTTGCTTTCGTCGAGTGAACTTGTTCCCAGTGCGCTTGCCGGTTCATAGATCCTCTGCTGTTCTTATTCTTAAACAGCAGGAGCGGCAGCCAAGGGCGAGGCGAGCTGTTTTTCTTCGTGCAGCATCTGAATCACGTGCCTGTAGAGGCGGTCCCGGACTTCATAGCGGCCGACCGCATGGGTAACATAGCGCACCTGGATGTCGATGCTGGTGGCGAGGTTAATCAACTGGATGGAAGGCCGCATCAGCACGATGGGCGCGGCGCTTCTGTGGTTCAGGCTCGTGGCCGGCAGGTTGCGATTCCACTCCTGCTCGGCGAGGCGGGCGCTCTCGGCAGTCTCCTGCCGGGCCACATCCTCCACGCTCTTCGCGATCGCGTAGATATCGGCCCCGGCGGGTACGCTGATGGTGATTTCGTCCCACAGCCATTGGCCGTCGCTCGAGAAGTTGAAGCAGGTGCCGCGGATCGCAAAGCTGTTGAGGAAGGAAATCGTCCGTCCCGTGGGCTCGCCTTTTTCCTGCAGGCCCGTGGTTTCGAGCAGCGTGGTGCTCATCAGGCCGATTTCGATGACTTCTCCGCAGATGCCGTTGATTTCCACCATGTCGCCCACGCGAATGCCATTCTTGCCGGCCAGCATGAACCAGCCGAGAAAAGCAAGGATATAGTCCTGCAGTGAGATCGCGAGTGCGGCCGTGATCAGCCCGATGATCGTGCCGGTCTCGTGGGGCGGCCCGAAGATCACCAGCGCAATCATCAAGAGGCCGATAACCTGCACGCCGACTTCGAGAATGGTGCGGAGGGTTTGCGTCTGCCGCCGGTCGAGCGAGGGGTGAGCCATGAGGCGATGCAGAATTGCATCGCCGAGAAGCATGCACAGCATGACTGCCAGGATCGCTTCGACGGACTGCAGGATCAGGTGCAGCACGATGCTGTGCTGCAGCATGACCTGGTTGCCCCATTTGCCGTAAACGCGGGCAAGCTGCTGATCGGTTTGAATGCGGTCTTCGTCGATGAAAAGGATCTGCCGTTCGGTCCTGCGATCCTGAATCTGAGAGAGCGTGGCCGGGCTGCTCGCCGTGGCGTTGGCCTGCGCTTCCAGCTTGTTGTAATTCGCGGTGAGGGTCTGGACGTCTATTTGCGCCTCGGCGCGAGCTTGCCGCAGAGCGGCGTCACGGCCGCGCTGCTTCAGCCAGATCTGGAGGCGTCCAAAGAGCGTGCCGGGATTATTCACACGAGCCAGCGTGGGCGGAGTTCCACTGGACTGCTCGCTATCGTACTTGCGCATGGAGGCTTCGTGGGCAGCGAGCTCGTCCTTGATTCGGACGCTGAGGTTGCCGGTCGCGCGGTCGAGCGCCCGCTGGGTGTCCGTGAGCTCGTCCTGATCCAGGCCAAGCTGCGCTTCGGCCACCTGCAGGGCGTCACTCCCCGCGGCGGAGCTGGCAACGCCTTTTGCCGTATGTACCGGAAAGGCCGACTTCGCCTTGAGGCGTTCGACGGTGAGGTGGTCCTGGGCAATCTCCTGCTGAAGCTGGGCGACGCGGTGCGACAGGGCCAGCGCGCGGCCGGTCAGGACGCGGTGGCGCATCTGCAGGTCCGCCGAGCGCAGAGCCGCGGCGAAGGCCTGGTCGACTTCGTGGTCGGCGAGCTGCTCGGCCTCGCGCGCGTATTGGGCTTCCTGGTAAGTGGCCGCGGAGGCGGCCAGCGCATGCGCGGTCTGCCAGGGCTGCAGGCTCACGATGGATTTGCTGCCGGACTGGTCCTGGGCGCGCAGGTACGCGAGCTCCGCGGCGGCGCCGCGCGTGATCCACGAAAAGACGAGGCACAGCACGAGAAACGCAAAAAGCCCGGCCAGCAGCAGGAGCCGCGTTTTGCCAAGGATGCGGGGGCGTGTCGTATCGCCGTTTACGGCTGCAGGGGCGGACATGGCTGGCTGTATTGTAAGCAAACCGCGCCTGTGGTGGCGCGCCGCCACAAGAAGAAATCGCCCCATGCTGCCTCACCGATGGTGCGGGAACATGGGGCGATTTCTCGCCTCTACGGCAGCGGGTTCGTAAATCCCTTGGGCGGAGCCGTGAGTCCGCCGGGCACCTTCACCGGCATGACGCCTGTTTCCTTGCACGTCATCGGCGGAGGAATCGTGTTGACCACGCTGTCCGGAATCTCCGCCCGGGACGCGGGAATCGGCGGCGCCGTTCCGGCCAGCCGCGCCGCGCTGAAACCACCCAGCAGGTTGGTAAGACGCGGGTTGGTGTCGCGCGGGCCTTCCGGCAGGTAGGGCTTTTCATCCGGCAGCGAGGCAAGCGGCGGCAGGTTGTAGAGAACGTCAAGGAACTTCGCAAAGGACCCATGGTCCCCGGGGTTCGAGACGATGGCCCCGCTCTTCGCGTACGGCGAAATCAGAAGCATCGGCACGCGCGGGCCGTCCCCACAGGGCTCCTTGTCCGGGCACTCCTCAAACTGTGGCGGAGGCACGTGATCGTAGAAGCCGCCCGAGTCGTCCCAGAGGATGATGATGGCCGAGCTCTTCCAGTACGGGCTGCGCGCGATCGTGTCGATCACCTTGGCGACGAGAGCCTCGGATATCTGCGAGTCGGAGTAGCCGGGGTGGTCGTCGTCGCCCAGAATCTGCGCGGCGATCCGGTTCGCCGGCTTCCAGCCGAAGGGATTGTGCATGCCGCCCTTGATGAAAACAACGCTTTTGGCGGGCAGGCTGCGGTCCTTCATCACGGTGAAAAAGTCGAGGAGATCATGCTCGCCGGCCCACATCTTGGGATTCTCGCGAATGTACCCGAAATACTGGGGCGCGTTGTGGTGCGGGATATAGGCGGGGTGGTCGTCGCCCTTGCCGTTGCCCAGGCCCTCCTGGAACCATGCCCACGGCACCGCCTTGTGGTCGAGCTTCGCCAGTTCGCCGATGTCCTGCTTGATGTCGTCGCTGTCGACCTTGGCCTCCGTCGCTTTGCGCCCCTTCAGCGTCAGCATCAGCGTCACATAGGTCTGGTCGAGCTGATGCGGCTCTTTGAGCTGATAAGGATAGGCATACGGCCCGAAAGGCGGGTTGTAGTCGTTCACCACCGGCTCGCCCGTGGCGTAGCTGGATTTGAAGGCCTCGTTGGGGTGGCGCGCCGCCTGCGTCTGCCCGGTTTGCGCCGCAATCAGGTCAATATTGCCAGGAGTCGACGGTCCGTACATGGCCTGGAAGATGTGGTCGTAGAGCGCGAAGCGGTGCGCATACATCCACAGGAACGGGATGGTGTGGCAATCCTCATGGGCCATGGTGAGGATGGCAATCTGCCGCGCAAACTGTGGGCTGGTGAGCGAAACGGTCACCAGGTGGTGTTCTTCCCAGCCGACAAAGTTATCCATCTTGCCGTGGTCGGCTTTCATCAGAAGCGCGCGGCGCGAATGGGCAGGATCGGAAGTGTCGGCGGCGCGCAGCGGGAAAGGCTTGATCCACATCTTGCCGATGGAATCCCACTCGCGGAAGCCGTGCGCGCGGGCCTGGGCGGTGGCAAGGTTGTCCGCTCCGGGAAACGTGCCGAAGTAGGAATCGAAAGAGCGGTTCTCCTGATAGATCACGAAGACGTGCTGGATATGCTTGCGCAGGTTGGCGATAAACTGCGGGCTGTACGTCGGCAGCGCATGCGAAGCGGCTTGGTGCGCGGGGGTGGTCTTCTTTGGCGTGGCGGCGTGTGCCAGCGCGGCGAAGGCAGGGAAGCAGAGAAGCAGGGCGAAGATGGGAAGCAGTTTACGGAAGTGGCCTTGCGCTGAAAAAGAAGGAAGTTTCACGTCGCCTCTTTGAAGAATTTGATTTTCAGCAGGCGCGACTCGGGCCGCGCGTCTATCAAACGTCAACCTTACTTTTGTATCGTCTCACGGGCCTGCGAGAGGGTTAATTTTCTGTTACTGGCCGGGGTGTTCACGGCTCCATTACCCGAAAGGAACTGCTTGCCACTGAAAGGTCGTGCACGATATGGAAATGTGAACGTAAAACGTAAGAATCAAGGTAGATGCATTGTATGCACTTCTGTAGATAAGAGTGCATCATGCGAGGGCGTGGAGCATCTGGCCGGTGACCATGCGGGGCATGTGCTGGTGCTGGAAAGTTGGTCCTCAGCCCATCGTTGTCAGCCGCCAATAAAAAGCCTTCTGCATGGACTCATCACTGGCAACTGACAACTGGGGACTCGTTATGCGGTTTGGACCACCCCCAGCTCCCGCAACAGGAACGCATAGTCGAATGCAATTTCCTTCAGGTAGTCGTAGCGGCCGGAGGCCCCGCCGTGTCCCGCGGCCATGTTGGTGTGGAGCAGCAGCGGGCGGTCGTCGCCAACCTTGAGCGTGCGCAATCTGGCAATGTATTTGGCAGGCTCCCAGTACATCACCTGGCTGTCATTGAGCGAAGTCTTCACCAGCAGCGCCGGATACTTGCCGGCCTTGAGGTTGTCATACGGCGAGTAGCTGAGCATGTACTCGAAGGCTTCCGGCTCGTTGGGATTGCCCCACTCTTCATACTCCGGCACCGTGAGCGGGAGCGACGCGTCCAGCATCGTGTTCATCACGTCGACGAACGGCACATGCGAAACGATGGCCCGGAAGAGATCAGCTCGCAGGTTGACGATCGCGCCCATGAGCAACCCGCCGGCGCTGCCGCCCTCGGCCGAGACGCGCTCCGGGTCGCCATACCCCGTGGCGAGTAAGTGCTCTGTGACAGTTACAAAATCCGTGAAGGTATTGCGCTTTTGCATGAGGCGGCCGGCATCGTGCCAGGGCTTGCCCATGTCTCCGCCGCCGCGAATGTGCGCGTAGGCGAGCACCACGCCGCGGTCGAGCAGGCTGAGGCGGTTGCTGTTGAAGCCCATGGGCAGCGGATACCCGTACGATCCGTAGCCGTATACCCACAGCGGATTCTTGCCGCGCAGGAACTGGTCTTTGCGGTAAACCAGCGACACGGGAATTCTTACCCCGTCGGCCGCCGTGGCGAACAGCCGCTCGGAATGATAAAGACTACGGTCGAATCCGCCGGGGACCTCCTGCTGCTTGAGGAGCGTCGAGTCGCCCGTCTTGAGGCTGTACTCGTAGACCGAGCCAGGCGTGACCAGGGACTGGTATCCGTAACGATAGTCGGCGGTGTCAAAAACACGGTTGATGTGCGGATGCGCGCTATAAGCCGGCTCGGGAAAAGCAATTTCGCGGGATCCGCCAGGCGCTGGGCCTTCGCCGGAAAAGCGCACGACGCGCAGATGCTCCAGGCCGCCGCTGCGTTCGTAGGCCACGCAGAAGCTGGAAAACAGGTCGATGCCTTCCAGCATGACGTCGTCGCGATGAGGTATCAGCTCCGTCCAGTGGGCGCGTGAGGGCGTGGACTCGGGCGCGGTGACGAGCCGGAAGTTGCGTCCTGTGTCGTTGACGCGGATGTACCAGTGGCCGTGGCGATGGTCGGAGTAGTACTCGATGTTGTCGCGGCGCGGCTCGATGAGCGTGAATGTGCCCGTTGGCTGATCGGCGGGCAGGAAGCGCTCTTCGCTCGTGGTGTGGCTCGCGCTCTCAAGCACGAGGAACTGGCCGTCCCGCGTCCGCCCCGCGGCAATGTTGAACCGCTCGTCATTCTCTTCGTAAACCAGCGCGTCTGCACTGTGGGGCTGGCCGAGGATGTGGCGGAAGAGCTGAAACTGGCGCTTCTGTTCGGGGTCTTCCACGGTGTAAAACAGCGTCGTGTTGTCGGCGGCCCACACGATGGAGCCGACCCGCTCAACCCCCTCGGCCAGAAGCTCGCCGCTGCGGAGGTCCTTCACGCGCAGCGTGTACTGCCGGAAGCCGGTCGTGTCCGTCGAGAACGCCAGCAGGTTGCCGTCGTCAGAGACGGTCATGCCGCCGATGGCGAAGAATTCGTGGCCTTCGGCAAGCGCGTTTTCGTCGAGGATAACGCTCTCGGGGGCTTCGGCGGGAAATGGCTGGCCGGGAACCGCGGGCTTGCGGCAAAAGATGGGGTATTGCAGGCCCTCCTCGGTGCGCGTGTAGTACCAATAGCCGCGATCGAGGAACGGGACGGAGACGTCGGTCTCCTTGATGTGGCTCAGCATCTCGTCGTAGAGCTGTTTCTGCAGATCTCTGGTGGGCGCCATCACGGCCTCGGTGTAGGCGTTTTCGGCTTCGAGATACGCGATGGTCTCCGGGCTGTCCTTCTGGCGCAGCCAGGCGTAGTCATCGACGAGGGTGTGGCCATGGAGGGTGACTTCTTTGTGCTCGACCCGGGCGACGGGCGGCGTGAGGGCGGTATCGGTGCTCATAAGGAAAGGATACGGGAGGAGTGGTCGCCCAGAAATTTCCGCCTTCAGCGGCGCTGGCCGCACCGGCGACTTTACACTTCTTTGCCGGTCACAATTGGAAACGGGCTCGCAGCTTCGGTGGCCGCCTCCGCCTGACTGCGAAAATGCGCGGCGACGGCTTCGGCGGTGCGGCGCGGCAGCACTGCGGTGAGCGCTTCCACATCGGCTTTCTGGATGGCGCGCAGGCTGCCGAAGTGCTCGATCAGGCGGGCGCGGGTGCGCGGGCCGATGCCGGGAATAGTGAGCAGCTCCGAGTCGCGGTCGCGCATTTCGCGGCGCTTGCGGTGGTAGGTGATGGCGAAGCGGTGGGACTCGTCGCGGATGCGCTGGATGAGGTGCAGCACGGGCGAGCGGCGCTCGATCACGATGGGCTCGTCCTCATGCCCGTAGAGGTAGATGATTTCTTCTCGCTTGGCGATGGAGGCGACGGTCTGGGTGGTCTGGCCGAGCTCTTCCAATGCGGTCGCGGCGGCGCGCAGCTGGCCGATGCCGCCGTCGATGAGGATGACGTCCGGCATCTCGCGCTTTTCTTCGAGCACGCGGCGGTAGCGGCGGGTGACAACCTCGCGCATCGAGGCAAAGTCATCGACGCCGTTGACCGACTTGATCTGGAACTTGCGGTAGTCGGACTTCTTCATGGCTCCGTCTTCCCACACAACCATGGAGGCGACGGTTTCCGCGCCCTGGATGTGCGAAATATCGAAGCACTCGATGCGCCGTGGAGGCTCTTCCAGCATGAGGACATCCTGTAATGCCTCCTGCACGGCGCGCTGATTCGGCTGCAGCACGCGGAAGCGCTGCTCGTAGCTTTGGCGTGCGTTCTGTCCGGCGAGGTCGACGAGGGAACGCTTTTCGCCGCGCAGCGGAACCGCAATCTCGATGCGGTGGCCCGTCTGTTCGCCGAGCAGGCCCGACAGCGCTTCACGATCAACGAAATCGACAGGGACGTAGATGCTGCGCGGGACGTAGGGCTGCTCGATGTAGATTTGCTTGAGCAATGCCGAGAAAAACGCGCCGGGATGGAACGTCGCAGGCGTTTCGGGAGCGGCAAAGGACTGCGGCACTGGCGCGACATCGTCTTCTGTAACCGCTTCGGAGTGGTTTTCGGTGAGGAATTCGGGCAGCTCTTCCCAGAAGAACTCGCGCCGGTCCACCATCTTTCCCCCGCGCATGTGAAAAAGATTCACGGCGAGCATGCCGCTCTCATAGTGATAGCCGTAGACGTCGGCATCGTCGCTCCCGGCCGAGGCCACACGCTGCTTTTCCTGCAACTGCTGGAGCGTAATCAGCAGGTCGCGGTACTTGGCGGCCAGCTCGAACTGCTCGGCCTCGGCGGCCTGCTGCATCCGGCTCTCGAGCGACCGGCCTAGCTCGGCGCTGCGTCCCTCCAGGAACATCTGCGCGTCGCGGACCGCCTCCCGGTATGCCTCGGGCGTGGTGAGGTGCTGGACGCACGGGCCGAGGCAGCGCTTGATGTAGTACTGCAGGCAGGGCCGGGGGTGGTAGCGGCTCAGGTCGACCTTGCAACTGGGGATGAGGAAGCTGCGGTGGATCAGCTCTACGATGCGGTAGGCCAGATTGCCCGGGAAAAATGGGCCATAGTAGGCACTGCCGTCCTTGCGCAGCCGGCGCGTCACAAAGACCTTCGGGTAGCGGTCGGCGAGCGTCAGTTTCACATACGGGTAGGTCTTGTCGTCGCGCAGCAGAATGTTGAAGCGCGGCTTCCGCTGCTTGATGAGGTTGTTTTCGAGCGCCAGCGCTTCGTGCTCGTTCGCAACCAGGATGTACTCCAGGTCGACCGCCTCCCGCATCAGCGAACCGGTTTTGGCGTTCGCCTGCGATGCCTCCAGCAGGTAGGAGCGCACCCGCGAGCGCAGATTTTTCGCCTTGCCCACATAAATCACCTCGCCGTCGGCATTTTTGTAGAGATACACCCCGGGAGCGGTGGGCAAGGTACGGATTTTTTCCTGCAAATCCATGGAAGGAGACAGTTTCAGTGTATCGGTTCTGCCGTGGCGCAGAGGGCAGAGTGGACGCGATAAGGTAGGTAAAAGATACGCGGTAGATACCTGGCGACCGCCGAAAAGGTTGGATCGAAATTTATAACTATTGGAATATCAATTAGATACGCTATGCCTGGAAAGTGGTCCGCAGCTTGCTATCCACCGCTGCGAAGGAAGTGCCTGCGCACCGGGGGGAAAACCGAGGCTGTAGGCACAACCATTTAGCCCGGGCCGGCAACGAAACTTATTGAGCCGGTCAGGAACGGAGGCTGGAAATGATTATGCAAATTCGCCGCGGGGCGATGTTGACATTGGCGCTGGGTGCTGGTTTCTCTCTGTTAATGAGCACAGGTTGCGCGACGAAGAAGTACGTCCGGAGCCAGGTACAGCCGGTCGTGGAACACACGAATCAGCTGGATGCAGCTACCGCCAAGAACCAGAAAGATATCCAGAATGTGGACCAGCGCGCTCAGCAGGGCATTGACCAGGCGCAGGGCTCTGCCGACAAGGCACAGCACCAGGCGGACCTGGCCTCCCAGCAGGCGGAAGCTGCACAGGCGAGCACCAATCAGCTCTCGGGCGTAGTCGCCAACATCGGCAACTACAAGCAGGTAGCTACGGCAACAGTGAACTTTGCCTTCGGAAAGGCGACGCTGACCTCTTCCGAGACACAAAAGCTGGATTCCTTTGCGCAGCAGATCGGCAACACCCCGTCATACATTCTGGCGCTCACCGGCGGCACGGACTCCATCGGCCCGAAGCAATATAACTTCGAGCTCAGCCAGCGCCGCGCGCAGGCTGTCGAGCGCTACCTCATCGCCCACTACCAGATCCCGCCGTATAAGTTCTACGTCATCGGCATGGGCAAGGAAGATGCCGTGGCCAGCAACAAGACCCTCGCAGGGCGCGCACAGAACCGCCGCGTCACGATTCAGTTGCTGACGGATCGCACTGGCAACTCGCAGATGGCCGGGTCAAGTAGCAGCTCGGGTCAGAATCAGTAGATTGCGGTAGAGAAAACACAGGGTGGGGATGGAAACATCCCCACTTCAGACTGCTGACAAAGGTACCGAGAAAAGTTCTCGTAATGAACGAGGGCTTTTCGTATTTTGGATTCATGCTGAAGAAGGCAGAAGCGCAGCAGCAGGAACTTGAGTGGGTGTCGATCGATGGC
>JAJYVU010000112.1 GCA_021791875.1 Acidobacteriota bacterium
TCAAAGTCCACGATGGGCTGGAAGGCCATCGAGTAGGGCACCGGAAATGGGGTGGTGCAGTGCTGTGCGCACGCAAGGGCCGAGGTTGGGTCTTCGGCGGGTTCGTGCTTCGGCATCGAAATGGTCGACACAGAAACTCCTGAAGCGATGTTTCTCGCTTTCGATCTCAATCTCGGCCTGTGCGTCTCCCGACTCGAGGGAGGAGTTCAGAGGCCTCCGACTACTGCTCAATCGCGCATGCCGGCGGCTGTTAAAGCTGCGTGTGGAATTGCACCAGCAAACGTATTGACCTATTTGAGGTTAGTGCCTGGCAGACAGCGCATCAATCGAAAATCAGTCAAAATGCGGGCTGATTCCAAAATGGGAACCAGAGTTGACACGGGCAGAGTGACCCTTTGGGTTCTATTTGCCCAGTGCGTCGAGGCGATGTTTCGCCTGCCAGATCTGCATGGAGAACTTGCTGGCGGGCGCTGCTGCCAGAAAACGATGGTAATAGTCTACGGCTACTTTCGTCTGATGCAAATGATCATAGGCGGTTGCCCAGAGAAAGAGCGTGGCCGGAGAGTCTGGAATGAGCTGGGCGCGATGGGCGAGGGCATCGAGTTCCTGCTGATATTGGTGGGTTTCGTTGGAAGCAAAGGCGATACCGGACCATGCATTGATGTCGCTGGGGTCGAGCTGGGCGGCCATCTGGAATTCGGGGATAGCCTGAGCGTAGTGCTGCTGGCGGATGAGCACCTGGCCGTAGGAGTCGAGCAGATCAATGCTTTTGGGGTCGGCGGCAATGACCTGAGGATAGAGCGCGGCGGCTTTGTTGAGATGGCCGGCCTGCAAGTAGGCATCGGCGAGCATGGCTCCGACGCTGGGATTGTGGGGATGGAGCTGATGGAGCTTTTCGAGGGCAGCAATCGCTTCCGGGAGCTTGCCCTGTGCGCTGAGAATGGCTGCGAGCTGTGCGTTGAGGGTGGGGTCGTTGGGATTGCGGGCAAGAGCGGAGCGGACCAGGGGTTCGGCCTTGGCGTACTGCTTTTGCAGGATGTAGATCTGGGTGAGTCCCGTGATGGCCTCGGAGTTTTGCGGCGATGTGGCCAGAACCTTGTTGTATTCCTGCTCGGCGATATCGAGGTCGCCGGCGTTTTCGGCAATCTGAGCGGCAAGGAGGGTGTCCGGGGTGGTCTCAGGAGTGAGCTTGAGGGCCTGGACGAGATCGTTACTGGCCTCAGTGGGATTGCTCTTGACGAGCAGACGGGCGAGCGCGCGGTAAGCCTGCGCCTTGGCGACAGGATTAGGCGGGTTGGGCGTGGATTGCGTGGCGGCTTCAAGCTGCTGTTGCGCGCCTGAGTCGCCTTGCCGGGCGAGCAGCAGACCCAGGGCTAAATGGGACTCGAACTGTTTGGGATTGATGGCGAGGGCCTTGCGGAAGTCAGCGGCAGCGGCGTCAGTGTGGCCCTGGGCGTCTTCACAGTAGCCGAGATCGAAGTAAGCCCGGTCGTTCTGGGGATACGTGGAGAGAAATGTCTGCAGATGGCTCTCGGCGGTGGTGTACTTGCCCGCGGCAATGTCGTTTTCTATGGAGCCGAGCGCGGCGGCTGGCGTTTGTCCGGGGGCGGATGGAACGGTTGTTCCGGGCGGGAGCGGCGCGGACTGTGCAAAAGCCGGCAGGGCGAGCGATGCCAGCAGAATGACGAGGGGCAGACGGTGAAACGACTTCATAAATGGATTAGACCACTAATTCCTGATGGGGTGCGCTGGCCGCTGGTGCGGGGAGGACGCGGGCGAGCCAATAGCCTGTATGCGAGTGAGGGTTGCGAACGATTTCTTCGGGTGTGCCGGTGGCGACGATCTGACCGCCGGCGGAGCCGCCTTCGGGGCCGAGGTCGATGATCCAGTCGGCGGATTTGATGATGTCGAGGTTGTGCTCGATGACGAGGAGCGAAGCGCCGCCATCGATGAGTTTCTTGAAGGCCATGAGGAGCTTGCCGACGTCTTCAAAATGCAGGCCGGTGGTTGGTTCGTCGAGGATATACAGGATGCGGTTGGCAGCCTTGCGGGCTTCGGAGTGACCGCTGGAGCGGACGCTGGCCAGATGCAGGGCGAGCTTGACGCGCTGGGCTTCTCCGCCGGAGAGCGTGGTGGCGGACTGGCCGAGACGGAGGTAGCCGAGGCCGATTTCATCGAGGACGGCGAGCTTGTCAATGATCTTGGGATGGCCGGTGAAGAAGCGCAGGGCTTCCTTGACGGTGAGACCGAGGACGTCGTGGATGCTTTTGCCCTTGTACTTGATTTCGAGGACGCTGGATTTGTAGCGCGTACCGTTACATTCTTCGCAAGGCAGCTCGACGTCGGCGAGGAACTGCATTTCGACGGTGACGGTGCCGTCTCCGTCACAGACATCGCAGCGGCCGCCGGGCACATTGAAGGAGAAATATCCAGCGGAGTAGCCGCGGCGGCGGGCTTCTGGCTGGGCGGCGAACAATTCGCGTATGGCGTCAAAGGCCTTGATGTACGTGACGGGGTTGGAGCGCGGGGTGCGGCCAATAGGCGTCTGGTCGACGAGGACGATGTCATTGAGGCGGTCGGCGCCGGTGATGGAGCGGTAGAGGTGGGATGGGTCGCCGCCTTCGACGCGGCCGAGCTGATGCGAGATGACCTTGTAGAGAACCTGGTGAACGAGGCTGGACTTTCCGCTGCCGGAGACACCGGTGATGCAAACGAGGGCGTTGAGGGGAATCTGAACGTCGATGCCCTTGAGATTGTTGGCGCGTGCGCCTTCGAGGCGGATGTTGGTGCGTTTATTGTCGAGGTCGACATCGCGGCGGTATTTGGGGACGGGAATAGTAAGGCGTCCGCTGAGGTATTTGCCGGTGAGTGAAGCGGGATTTTGTTCGACTTCTGTCACGCTGCCGGAAGCGAGCAACTGGCCGCCGAATTCACCGGCTCCGGGCCCGAGATCGAGGAGGTGGTCGGCAGAGCGGATGATGTCCGGGTCGTGCTCGACGACGAGGATGGTATTGCCGAGGTCGCGCAGGCCTTCCAGGATGCAGATGAGCTTGGCGGTGTCGCGGGTATGGAGACCGATGGAGGGTTCGTCGAGGACGTAAAGCGCGCCGACGAGGCGTGAGCCGAGCGAGGTGGCGAGCTGAATGCGCTGCGCCTCACCGCCGGAGAGCGTGGAAGCAAGGCGGTCAAGGGTGAGGTAGTCGAGGCCTACGGCGTCCAGAAAGTGCAGGCGCTGGCGGACCTCCTCAAGGATGCTGCCGGCGATTTCCGCCTGCATGGGCGAGAGCTCCAGCGCGGCGAAGAAGCTGTTTGCGTCGCGGATGGTGAGGGCGGCGGCTTCGCAGATATTTTTGCCGTGGATGCGGACGGCGCGGGCTTCTGCGCGCAGGCGCTGGCCCTTGCAGTCCGGGCAGAGCGCGTAGCCGCGGTACTTGGAGAGCATGACGCGGACGTGGAGCTTGTACTTTTTGCGCTCCATCTGATCGAAGAAGCCACGCACGCCGGGGAAACTGCCGTGGCCGTCGAGGACGAAGGATTGCTCTGCCTCGGTAAGGTCAAACCAGGGCCTGGTGATGGGGATGCCGTTCTGGATGGCTGCGCGGCGGAGTTCGGTGTTCCAAGCGCGGTACTTGGGGCGGTTCCAGGGATCGATGGCGCCCTGGGAAAGCGTGCGCGATGGGTCGGGAATGATGAGCGCGAGGTCAAAGTCGATGGTGTTGCCAAAGCCCTGGCAACGGGGGCATGCGCCGTAGGGGTTGTTGAAGGAGAAGAGGCGCGGCTCAGGCTCGCGGTAGACGCGGTGGCAGGTTTTGCACTCGAAGGCGGCGGAGAAGCGCAGCCGCTGCGGAGCGGGCGAGTTGGGTTCGGGGTCGCGAGAGAGGATTTCGTAAAGGATTTCGCCGGATTCGCGGTAGCCGATTTCAGCGGCGTCGACGATGCGGGCGCGGTTGTCGGCGGAAACGACGAGGCGGTCGACGAGAACGTAGACGGGCTGGGTGAAGTCGATTTCGAGGAGGGATTCGGGGGTGGAGAACTCGTAGATATTGTTGTTCTGATAGAGGCGGTTGAAACCGCGCTTGCGGAGCTCGGCCAGGCGATCCTTGAGAGCGTCAGTGAGTGGCGATGCGGCGGGGGCCGTCTTTTTGGCGGCTTTGGCTGTGGTCTTTTTTGCGGCGGTGGTGCGCTGGCGCTTGATGGAGGTTTTTTCCGGGGCGGATTCGGTGAGTTCCGGTGTGGACGCGGCTGCCGGCGCGACGGGAAAGAGCGCGTAGAGGCGGGTGCCTTCGGCGAGTGCGAGGATGGCGGCGGCGATTTCGTCAACGGAGTCGCGGCGAACGATGCCGTCACAGACGATACAGTGGACGGTGCCGCAGCGGGCGTAAAGCAAGCGGAGGTAGTCGTAGATTTCCGTCGCGGTGGCGACGGTGGAGCGGGGATTACGGGTGGTGTTCTTTTGGCGGATGGCGACGGCGGGCGCGAGGCCATCGATGAAGTCGACGTCGGGCTTTTCCATTCGCTCCAGGAATTGGCGGGCGTAGGCGGAAAGGGATTCGACGTAGCGGCGCTGACCCTCAGCGTAGACGGTATCGAAGGCGAGCGAGGACTTACCGGAGCCGGAAACGCCGGTGACGACAGTGAGCTGCCCGTGAGGGATGGCGCAGTCGATGTTTTTGAGATTGTGGGTCCGCGCGCCGCGGATGATGATTTGATCGTTCAAACCCAAAAGCCTCGATGGGCCACCCTGTGAGGACAAGGCGGCTGGGAGCAAATGCACCCAACTTAATTATCCCATTGCGGGCAAAGACGCGGACAAGTGCTGCTGATGGCGGGAGTTAGCGCCGGCTGTGCCCGTGAAGCCGGGAATTTGCGGGCCGAGGATGTTGCGAGGTTGAGGTTGCTGGGAGATTCGCCGGGGGATTAGTATGGCGGCGCAATCAAAAAAGCTTTGTTTTCGAGTCGATATGAACAGGAAATTTGTTTGTCTTGCCGCCTGCGTGGTGCAACTGCTCGTGCTGCCATGTGCCTTTGCGATGCCTCACAAGGCGGCTGCCAGTGAGCAAAATGTGTGGCGCATCGGGGTGTTCAACGGCTCGTCAGCGGAGTTTGGCGGCTCGGACGCGCAGCCGGTGGTCTTTACGGTTGGTGAGAGCAAAGCTTCGCAGGACTGGCCAGGGTATGAGCAAGCTCTGCTGCCTTCGGCGAAGCCGAGCCCCGCGACCGAGCCACGGACGATCCGGTTCAGGATCGATCGTCTTTCGCGGGCGTGGCGGCTGCATGTGTCTCTTTTGGTGGAGCAGCCGAGCGTTCCCATCCTGAGGGTTGCGGTGAATGGGCGCGTGGGCGATTTCTATCTGCACCCCAAGCTGAATAACGCGATGGGTGACACGGTGGACGCATTTGATCCTGTCTATTCCGAGGCAGAAGTCGAGATAGAGCTGCCGGGAAGCGCGCTGCATATGGGGGAGAATGCGATTTCTCTGCAGGCGTTGGGTGAACACAAGACCGATGTGTCTGATGCGGGATTGACTTATGACGCGATTTCTCTGGATCGAATATCAGCCTACCAGGCGCGCCTGACCGCCAGACTGCAACCGACGATTTTTTATGAGCAGCGTGATGGTGTTCTGCGGGAGCGGGTGGATCTATTTGTGCGTTCGCCCCGCCCGCTGCATACGGGATATGCCGAACTGGAAATCGCAGGCCATAGCTACCGGCAGACCATCTCTTCGCCGAATGCGTTTGGCGAAGCCCGGTTGAGCTTCTGGGTTCCGGAGTTTTCGGCCGCGACGGTGGCACATATGAGCCTGCGCGCAGGCGGGCATGGGGTGCGCCTGACACAGACGATTGATCCGCAGAAGAAATGGACCTTATACCTGGTCCCGCTGGTTCATCTGGATTTGGGATACACGGATTACCAGGCGAAGGTTGCGGCGATTCACAGCCGGATTCTGGATGAGGCGATGGGGCTGATCGCGAAGCATCCGTCTTTTCGCTACAGTACGGACGGCTCATGGTCGGTGGCCCAGTATATGAAGTTGCGGACGCCGGCCAAGCAGCAGCAACTGATTGATGCGATTCGTGAGCGGCATATTTTTGTTCCGGCGCAGTACTGCAATCTGCTGACTGGTTTCCCGACGGCGGAGACGCTGATTCGGTCGCTTTATCCGAGCGCGGATTTCAGCCGCATTCACGATACGCCGTTCAATTACGCCAACATTACGGACGTGCCTTCGTACACGTGGTCGTATCCTTCGATCCTGGCGGCGGCGGGAATTCACTATTTTGTCGCGGCCTCCAATAACGATCGCGCGCCGGTGCTGCTGCAAGGACATTTGAATGAGCACTCGCCGATGTACTGGGAAGGGCCGGATGGCGGCAAGGTGCTGTTCTGGTATTCGCGGCACTACATGCAGATGCAGTTTCTGTTTGGGCTGCCGCCACATGTTGCCGCGGGCGAAGAAACCGTGCCGCTGTTTCTGCAGATGTATGAACACCCGGGGTATCGCGCGAACTCTGTGATTGTGTATGGCACGCAGGTGGAGAATACCGATCTCTTTCCGCAGCAGGCAGCGCTGGCAGGCAAGTGGAACAAGGTGTTCTCGTATCCGCATATCGAATACTCAGGGTTCCATCATGCGCTGAAGAATATAGCGAAGCAGTTTGGGAGTGATATTCCCACGGTGCGCGGCGACGGCGGGCCGTACTGGGAAGACGGCATCGCGTCCGATGGATATTATGCGGCGATCGAACGAGTGAATGAAGCGCGTGCGCCTTCGGCCGAAAAGCTGGCGACGCTGAATTCGCTGGTGAATCCGGGGCAGGCGGCGGATCAGCATGAGCTGACGCGGATGTGGGACAACATGGTGCTGATGGACGAGCACACGTGGGATTCGTGGAACAGCGTTTCTGATCCTGATAGCCAGGAGGCGATCGACCAGCTGAAGAAGAAGGATTCGCATGCGGTGGATGCTGAGTTGCAGCGGACTCAGATTGCGCGCAGCGCGATGGACAGCCTGGTGTATTCGATGGACGTGGGACCGGGGAACCTGGTTGTCTTTAATCCGCTGAACTGGCGGCGCAGCGACCTGGTGAAGGTGGATCTGGACAACGGCCAGGAGATTGTGGATCGCGTGACGGGCAAAGTGGCGCCGTACTTTGTGCTGCACCAATACAGGGACTTTCGACGCGTGGAATTTCTTGCTTCAGATGTGCCGCCGCTTGGGTACAAGGTCTACCACCTGCGCGAGGCAAAGGCGACAGCGGCGACGCCGGCTGTGAGCCATGCGCTGACGTTGGAGACGCCGTATTACCGCGTGACGCTCGATCCGGAGACGGGGGCGATTCGCAGCATTTATGACAAGCAACTGGGCAAGGAACTGGTGAACGAGCGGAGTCCCTATCGCTTTGGACAGTATCTCTACGTTACCGGAGGCGATCATGGGCCGAACAGCATTCTGCAATACCGGGCGGTTTCGCCGGAGCCGCAGTTAGATATTCACGGAGCGGCAAATGGCCGGCTGATTTCCGTGGAGCGCACGCCGTGGGGTTGGCGCGCGGTGATGGAAAGCTCGGATGTGAATACGCCTGAGGTGCGGACGCAACTGCTGCTCTTCAACCACCAGAAGAAGATCGAGTTGATCGAGGATGTGACCAAGAAGGCGGTGCGAGCCAAGGAGGCCGTGTACTTTGCGTTTCCATTTGCGATGTCGAGCCCGGAATTCAGGTATGAGATTCAGAACGGAACGGTGGATCCCGCGAAGGATATGTATCCCGGGGCGGGGCATGAGTGGTTCAGCGTGCAGCACTGGGTTTCCGTGGAGCAGAATGGGGTTTCCGCGACGGTGATGCCGCTGGATGCCTCGCTGGTGACGCTGGGGGATATCAACCGCGGGGCATGGCCGAGGTCGTTTGGATCGAGGCCGGGGAATATTTTCTCGTACGTGATGAACAACTACTGGCACACGAACTACCGGGCGGAACAGGGCGGTCATTTCCGGTTCCGGTACATCATTACGAGCGCGTCGACGACGGATTCGGCGAAGTTGAGCCGGATGGGCTGGGAAGAGGCTACGCCTTTTGAGCATGATTTTGTTCAATCGCAGGACAAGGCGATTGAAGTGGACAGCCCCTTGAACGCGAAGGAAGCGAGCTTCCTGCACATTGGCGATCCTGATTTGCTGCTGGATACATGGAAGCCGGCGGAAAACGGCCACGGCACGATCCTGCGCTTTCTTGACCTCGGGGGCAAGGCGCGCACCGTGACCATCACGATGCCGCTGTTTACGCTGCAGCGCGTGATCCAGACCGATGCGGTGGAGCGGGATCAGAGGCCGATTGGGTTATCTTCGCCGCATTCGTTCGACCTGGCCGTGCGGCCACACCAGATCCTGACGGTGAGGGTTTTTGCGACGCCTGATTTTGCTTCTGCCGGCGGGGGAACGGATTCGATGGGGAGCGAGTAGAACTGGTCTCATAAATAGCGTAGCGGCTTCGACGAAAAGCATGAGCCCCGCTTCGATGGCGGGTCTCATGCGAGGCCTCACCAGGCGCGGAGGGTTTATGAGACCAGTTCGAGAGCATTTCCGCTATGACTATGA
>JAJYVU010000113.1 GCA_021791875.1 Acidobacteriota bacterium
GCAAGTGACGATCGGCCGGTTGCTGCAATGGTTGAAAGGGAAGACGGCGCATCATCCGTTGGCGGAGTTTGCGCACCTGAAGAAGCAGTTTTGGGGCAGGCATCTGTGGGCGCGAGGACATTTTTGCTGTAGCTCGGGCAACGTGACCGACGAGATCGTGGCCGAGTACATCGCAAATCGGAACCAGAATCAGGATGAAGACTTTCGAGTAGATGGTTAAGTCCATCTACTTCTTGAAGCCCGCTTGGTGCGGGACGCATTTTGCCGGCCTCTGGCCGGAACAGGACTTACAGTCCGTTACCCCAGCCACCGCCTTCAAGCGGTGGTTTTCACTTTTATGTCGTCGTGCCAGAATCGAGGATGACGCCAGCGCCATATCCATCGCTCAGCGCGATCATGTGTTTGCCAACGAACTCAGGAAATGGGTTTGCTGCGTACCTTGCTGACGGTCTCCCATTGGGCGCACTGACACCGTTGCGGTGGAAGGCCCTTTAAAATCTGCTCCAGATCGTCTACGACCATCTCTCCCATCTGTGGCCAGATTTCAGGGATGTTACCCGATCGATGGGCTTGAAGCAGTGTGTTGGGTGTGAGGCGCGCCCGATGTCCAAGGGGGATTGGCTCCTCCGGCCACACGTCGATGGCAGCTCGGATGTGCCCGGAAGCGGCGGCATCGAGCAATGCCTCGAAGTTCACGATGTCGGCCCGGCTGGCAAGCACGACGATGGCGCCCTGTGGCATCAGCTTGAAGTAGCTGCCGTCGATCTGCCCGGCATTCTCTGTTGTGGAAGCCGCCAGCAGAAAAACCACGGACGAGCGGCGAAAGCATTCGTTCAGTGGTGCCGGAATAACGCCCGCCTCGCGCAGGACGGCCGGGTGGATCCAGGGATCGCAAACCAGAACTTCCCCGCCGAACACCTTCAACAGTGGCAGGAGTGCCCGCCCCAGATTACCGAAGCCCACCAGACTCACCGTCTTGCCGAACAGCAAGAAGGAATCCTGGTTATCGCCTCTGCCATACAGTTTCTCCTGTCCGGCCCGGATGGACGCATCCGCCTCGTGGATTCGCCGCGCCGAGGCCAGTGCCATGCCTAACGCCATCTCCGCCACTGGCTTAGCGAACACCGGCCCGGTGGATAGAACCGGGATCCCACGGCGATAGCATTCCCCGTAGTCGATGTTGGGCTGGAAGTTACCCTCGACGTTGAAAACTACCTTTAGCCTTGGTGCCCGATCCAGCCGCTCCTTCGGCAGAGCCGACTGTCCAATCAGCGCGATGGCCTCTGGCAAATAGCGGTCGATGTGCTCCTCGGGAGCCGTCGTCGTGCCGTCGTGCCAGACGACATCGCCGAGCGCTTCAAGTCGTGCCTTCGTTGATGCGTCGAATATTAGATCAACCCGACGAGGATGCGGATCGAGCAGAATCAGAGGACGGGGAACTGGATTCATATTACTTAGCACCTATAAAATTTCACGGCCTTTCCAGGCCGTCTAGCATTAGATTGTCGCGAGTCAAAGCAAGCCTGCATCCTCACTGCGGACCATGACAGATGCGGTTGCTCACACGCATACGGAAGATCCGCCTGACCGTCGGCTCCACTCCTTGCGATGATCCTTTCCGACCCTGCTCCGTGCCAAAAAAGAACTCATTGGCACCTTCGCCAACCGGCGCGATCACACCGCCAAAAACAAAGGCGGCCCGCGCGATGCGCGTGCCGCCAGAATACGGCAGTTGAGAGGGTTTAGAAGATGATCTTTGCCTGCAATAGGATGTGGCGCGGTGTCCCGTTTCCGTTCAGTATCTGGCCTTGACTGTTGGGCAGACCCATATTGATGTGGTTGTAGATATTCAAGATCTGGGCCTCGAAATCGAGATCCAGGTTTCTCCACAGCGGCGTCACCTTGTAGACGTCCGCGTCCATTTCGTTGAAACCGGGACCTGTCATATAGTTGCGCGGGATGTTGTTGGGGAAATCGTTGTGGTAGGAGTCGCTTGGTTTGTTGCCGTAGTAAATAAACGTCTGATTCTGATACGGGGCGCCGCTGGTTGGATCCCAGACGCTGGCGTTGAACCATGCATTAGGGCTCCTTTGGCCTTTCGGCAGGATACCGGTCTTGCCTGGGGCCAGATAGTAGCTGGATGCTAACGCCGGTTGCCCGCCGACGCTATTTCCGCTCATGTAGGGTGCGAAGTAAAAGCCGCTATGCCATTCAAAGAATGGCGAGAAACTGTACCCGCTGACCAGGGCGTTCAGGAATCCGTGAGCATTGCCCAGGAACCTTTGCCCTTGGCCGAACGGAAGCACGTAGTGGGCGTTGAACTGGATGGTCTTGGCGGGCAGGTTGGAGTCGTTGCCGTAGATCTCGGCCAGCCGCACGGGCAGGGGAGTTCCAGAGGTAAGAGGGTTGGCGATCGTATAGCCGGGGGTTGTGGATGCCGCTGGTATCGTCAGTTCGCCCACGCCCAGCAGCGAGTCCTCGCTGGTAGTAAGGAATTTTCCCCAAGTGAAGTAGCCCTGCACCAGCAGGCCGCCGCCGAAGGTATGCTGCACCTGCGCCTCCAGCTCGTTGGTATTGGAAAAGCCGTCATACCGAAACAAGCTGTAGTTCCCAACGCCGGAAGTGGTAAAGACCGTGTAGGGGCGATTCGAACCCGTGACCTGATTCTGGCATGCCGCAACGTCTGTGACCCCGGCGACGGCGCAATTTGCGCGCGGAACCGTGAAGTTGATCGGATCGTTTTCCAGCAGGTTATAGCTGTGGTTGCCAATATAGGTAAGCTGGACACCTGTATTCCAAGGCAGCTCACGCTGGATGCCCAGGGAGTACTCCTGGGTCGTGGAGGGTTTGTAGTCGGGAAGCAACGGGGCGATGCCAAAGCCGCCGCCCTCGGTGATTTGCACGTCGCTCGTGTTCACCAGCAGTCCCGGTTTGGTGCAGGTTCCAGCCGGTTCATTGGTGCAATTCTGGCTGCCCAGCATCCACTGGTTGATTGGCTGCGGCCCGGCAAAGGCTGCCGACGCGACCGGAAACTCCAGCGCCGCCGCATTGCCGTTGGTAAACACGCCTTGAGGGGTCTCGCCGATATTGAGTTGGGCGCTATAGCTGAAGGGCGGGTTTTTGCGGGCCGCCTGTTCAAACTGCTGCAATGGAATGATCCATTGGTAGATGCCCCAGCCGCTGCGCACCACCGTCTTGCTGTTGATCTGGTACGCAAAGCCGAGCCGCGGTTCAAAGTTGGCTTTTGGCATGGTGAACAGGCTGGAAGGATAGCCGGCTTGCAAGGAGGACTCAATCGGCAGACCGGCCGCTTTGAAGGAGTTGACGATGGATGCCGGAATCTGTGCGTTGCCCTTCCCGGGAGTTGTGCCTGCGTAGACCACCATGCCGCCTGGAATGTTGGGATCGAGGGTGGAATAGTAGTTGTTGGAATCTGTGAATGGTGTCCAGTATGTATAGCGCAGTCCCAGGTTCATGGTAAGTTTCGGGGTGACGCGCCAGTTGTCCTGGGCGTAGAAATCAACCTGGGCTTGGCGAGTGTGATAGTGGGGATAGGTATTCACGCTAACGCTAGGTATATCGCCCAACAGGAAATCCGCCAACCCGGAGCCGGAATTGGCGACGTTGGCGGCATAGTTCCGCGACCCATCGCTGTTGAATGCGTTCGGATCCTGAAGGCCGGTGAAATCGCCATTGAAGTCGTCGTAATTGCCGCCCGGCTGGCCGTCCTCATAGGTGTTGATGCGGGTGTCGTCGGCGTCGAAGCCGAACAACATCTGATGGTTGCCGCGATTGTAGGAAAATTGATCGCCGAGCGTTGCTTCCTGGTTTGGATAATCCTGTGGATTGTCGCGATCAATGCCGACCCAGTAGGTGTCGGTATTGCTCCCATTAAAGTAGAACTGGGGCTGATAGGTATCGCTCTGATAGACAGGCAAACCCAGTAATTTGGAGGCACCCGGATGGGGTTCCGGCCCGCGGAAAGCATGGTTGTAGGTGAAGCCCCCGTGTACCACGTTGACGGCGTGGGGCGAGACGACCTCGGTATATTCCACCGAGAAGTTGTCCCCACCAGCGCTGATCAGGTCCGGATCGGTGGGAGCGTAGTACTGTGGCTGCACCTGGCTGGAGTTCGTGTAGGTATACCGCATGGCCAGCCGGTTGGGGCCAAAAAGCTGATCCACCTTGGCTGTGAACGTCGTTTCGTCAGTGGGGACGCTGAGATTCGTAGGGATCAGGTTGGGAGTGAAATTCACCGCCATAGCTGTCGGACTCACGTTGATGTTCGGCTCGGGAAGAGGGAAAAGACCCGCGGGGGGGTTAATGTCGAGCTCCTTTTCTGCAGCCGGATTCAGCCTGGTCGGCGGAATCACATTCGGCACGCCGTTGTAAGAGAGCTGGGTGCGCGCATAGGTATCGGTGATGGGATCGTAGACCGTGCTATCCGGATCGTAGATGTTGATTTGATCGCCCGTAGAGACGGATTTCAGGGTGGAAAGATTGCCTTCCCGCTCGGTCTCGGTGGGGACGATGTACTGCTCGAAGGCATTGGCCTTGTCCTTGATCTTTTCCCAATCGACAAAGAAGAAGGTCTTGTTCCTCCCGTTATAGATCTTGGGAAACCAGACCGGGCCGCCGAGTTGGCCGCCGAATTCATTGTGCTGATCGAAAGGAACCAGCGGCCCGCTTCTGAAACCCCTGGCCTGGAAATGCTGATTGGTATTCAATTCGTATGCCTGGCCATGGAACTGATTGGTGCCGCTCTTGGTCACCAGTTCTACGACGCCAGGTTTGCTGTACTGTGCGTCGCCCTGCGCGGTGATGATCTTGACTTCCTGGAAGGTCATGGTTGTCTGCGCGTCTTGCTGCAACTCGTTGGTCCAGTGGGTTGCCATGGTCTGGCCATCCACCAGATAGGCCATGGACCCGCCGGGGACGCCGTTCACGCGGGTATAGCCGCCGCCCGATCCGCCGTAGTCGTTGGCGACTACGCCAGGGCTGAAGGCAAGAACAGAGAGAATATTGCGGCCTATCTCGGGAACGGTTTCAATGGCGGTGCTGTTCTTCACGTCGGAAAGGGTCGGATTCACCCGATCAATGATTGGCGTCACATCGCGAACCGTGATTTTCGTCGAGACACTGGCCGCAGTCAGCTTCGGATCTACCTCCGCATCCTGTGAAACACGCAGCGTCAGAACGCCGACCCACTTGGCAAACCCAGGGCCAGTGGCCGACAACCTGTAGTTGGTTGGGCCCAGGTTGGGAAAAATATAAAAGCCATGGGCGTTCGTGGTCGTAGTGAGCTGCTGGGTCGTCCCCACGTTCGTCAGTGTGACGGCTGCATTCGGCACTATAGCGCCGCTTGCATCCTCGACCGTTCCCCGGATTGAAGAGTTCGCGTTCTGCGCAAATGCCCCCACAGTAAGGACACTGAGGACAAGGAACAACAGGAAAACTTTATATAGCTTGTACGTCATTGGCTGGCTCCTCATTGAATCGTGAAATGGGCAAACACTTTTCAACGGCTGATACTGGGCACTCGAGCGGAAGTACTTTTACCGTTTCAAAAGAAGGCAAAATGTCTTCGGCCTGCGTCTCAGCGTCGGCCATCACAGGGTTAAGAACTGTGCGTGGCTGATCCTGCGGCAAGATCCCGCAAATAAATCGATACGAGAACTATCCCGTGCTTTCGGATATCAATGTATCACGAAAGAAAATGTTGTCAATAGAAACCTGACGGAAGGGCAGGGCAATCGCGGGAGGAGTTGCGAATTGGCCGCATTTACTGCGCTCGGCTGCCGTCTTAAGGCCGTCAAGACGCATTTGCTCTTCTTGACGGCATTCTTCGATGCTATGTACTGCGACGGCTCCCATACGTGCCCTCAGATTCCGAGCTGGTCAAGGTCTTTGAGGCGGCGTTCCCAAATCCAGTCTATGCCTTCAGCGGCCTCATATCCGAGATATGCGGCATCAAAATAACCGCATAGGAACAGCACAAACACTACCTGCCCGCCAAACGCAGCTTTGAGCTGATTGATTTTCGTGGCCTCTTCCTTACGGCGCTTGTTGACGTTCGTGAAATCTCCCGCGGACTTCGCTTCGATAAGCAAAGGAAGGTGAGGCGGTTTCGCATTCAACGGCTGAATCACGGCATCGACGGGAATCTCGATGCCTTTGGCTTCCACATTGGAGGACTTTACCAACACATTCAGCCGAAAGGTGAATGTCCCCGGTTCCATCTGCGTCAACGGCGCGGTGGCAGAATGGGCTTTCAGCCTGTAGCCTTTCGCGATAAGGTGCTGTGCGATAAGCGCGAGCTGGCGTTTCTCCTGCGCATTTCGCACGATAGGTTCAGCCACAGCGCCGCAGAGCCGGTCAGCAACGATAGTCGATGAGCGATAGCGTTCCTGTTTGCTCGGGCCGCGATTCTCTTCCAGCCAAGGAAATATGTCAACGTCAAGCATTTTCGAGAGAATGCTGGCAATCTTTGCCAAATGTTCCTCCAATAACTCCTTGATGGCCGTGGCGGAATCTTGCCCGACTCCAGCGTATCCACGACATTCTTGCTGGAATCGGCAAGGCCAACCAGCCGGTCACGCGCCAGTGGCGGGCACGTGGACATCCGCAGCATCGGAAGAATGCCTGGATGAGCTTTAATGACTTCTGTAACAATTGTGGTGAGATCGCCGGTGAGCGTGTCAATTTGATCTCATCAAATGTAAATGTAGTGATATCAATAAAGCTTGATTGACGTCAGGCAACCCCCCATTGTTCCCAGCGCTTTCGCGTGTCACAATACTGGCATAAACCTTCACCACTGATTCTTATCGGTGTATTTGCCCCATTTTCAAGGAATTGTGTTTCGCGTGCGTATTCGAAACACGTCCGGCCCAGCCTTGGGTTGAAGAACGTTCAGGCGTTATACGAGATAGAACGGTCCGACACTACGATCTCGCCTGAATCCTTCAATAAAGAAGTTCGTTGAGCAGTGCGCGATAGACGTTTCTGGGTGTCTCAAGCTCAGAACAACATAGAAAACTCCACGATGTGTCGCTCTTCCCGAGAGTTCGAAGGAGCGACGTCTGTGAGCCCTGTCCTGGGGGGCAGCGAAACTCGTTCTCGCCGGCGATCTGCTTGCGTCGGCGAGCGTCAGCGGATCGCTTCAGGCAGCCAAGATATCTCTGTAAAGGAATTCTCGATGAAGCTGATCCGCAATCTCTCCTTCGTTTATGCGTTGCTTGCGGCGGCGATGGTTCCCGCCATTGCACAGACGGTCGTAAACAGCCCTACAAACGGCGAACAAGTGTCTTCTCCTTTTACTTTGAACATGATGGCCAGCACTTGCTCCTCGCTGCCAGTCAGTGCGGTCGGCTACTCCCTCGATAACAGCGCTAGTACATCGAGCTGGCCTGTTCAATATATCGACGGCCCTGTGGCCGCGCCCAGCGGGTGGCATACGCTTCACGTGAAGGTTTGGAATGATCAAGGCGGAGTTTGCGTAACCGATATCTCGATCGATGTAAATGCTTTTTCCGCGGACAGTTCGTCCAGTTCGCTTATCCCGTCGGATGCAGTCGAGGTAAGCAGCATCCAGACGTTGGGAAGCTGGACCGCCATTCATGACGGCGGAACGCCCGGTTCTTCAAGCGGGACGATGAGCCTAACTAACTCTCCTTCGCTGACGGGAACCTCCAGGCTCTTCGCAAACCAGTTCAACTATTTCGGGGGAGAACGCTACTCCGTTCAGTTCGACGACAACAACACGTCGCAGAATTTCTTTTACGACGCCTGGGTCTACATCGCCAACTCCTCAAGTGGCATCGCCAATCTCGAGTTTGATCTGAACCAGACAATGACCAATGGCGAGACTGTCATCATGGGTTTCCAGTGCGACGGCTGGATTCAACGGTGGGATTACGCCGTCAACGGGGGCTCTCCTACGAGTCCGAACGACACCTGGCTCCATTCCTATGCTCCATGCAACGTGAAAAGCTGGAGCGTCAACCGGTGGCACCATGTTCAGATTTACTTCTCGCACAACGACTCCGGTTGGGTCACTTACCACTCGGTGTGGCTAGACGGGGCTGAACAAAACCTGAACTTTACCGTCTTCTCCGGATACGCACTCGGATGGAATCCGGCAGAAGTAACCAATTTCCAGATTGACGGAGACAGCAGTGGAACCACATGGGCGAATGTCTATCTGGATGAAATAACCGTCTATCGCTGGTGAACTGAAGGGGAGCAGTTCGGCGGATTGGCGGCAAAGGCAGGCACCTTTGCCGCCTGCGTCCGGTGAAGCCTGGAGGCATTCGTCCCGATGCTTCTGGAGTACCCCTATGGCAGTGCGCCGATCTCGTTCAACTCCTTTCCACGCGGCTTTTCTTTTAAGTACAGTTGTAGATCCTGAATAATGCGTGCGCAGTTTGAGCACACGGTTCGCGCTTGACCTGTTGAGCGGCGGCGTTGTGCCATTCGCTTGAGCCTCTGAATCTCCCCCGGGTTTTCGATTTCCCCAGACCAGCA
>JAJYVU010000033.1 GCA_021791875.1 Acidobacteriota bacterium
CAGCAGAGAACGCATAGTCCAGATGATTGGCCGCTTATCTCCGCCAATTTATACACCGACCTAGATCTGCACTCAACACGCCAAGGCTTTATGATGCTTGAGTTCAGCACCTTGCCGTAAAACGGGCTAGCCTGACATGCGCGTGTGGTCGTCCGTTGGCGCCTCCAGCCCAAATCACTCATACAAAGCGATTTGCATACGTTCAATGGAATAGATATTGGTATCCTGGGATCTCGACAAGCATTTTCATTAGGAATGGACCCAAGGCTGTTGCCTCGCAAATTAATCGCCAATTCAACCAGGCGACACCTTGATACAGCAAGACGATCGTCCCATCACTGAATGTAGCCCCCGAATCGATGGTGGCAACCACCACGGGCATAATGGGTACGGAGGATCGGACAATGAAAGTCAGTGAGCTGATTGATCGACTGCAAGCATGCGATTTAGACGCCGAGATTTTGCTCCAAGTCGATAGAAGAATGTTTGCCCCTCCGACCTGGGTTGGGATCATGGATACTGCAGATCTGCTCGCCGAAGAAAAGGAATATCAGTTGGTCATCTCCCCCTGGGAAACCGGCGAAGACGTTAAGCCATCATCGGACCAACGGCAGACGCGGAAGAACTCCTAACGTGACTCTTTCGCCTTCATGAACTCCGCAAGCGCCACGATGGACAATTGGAGCGCTCTCCTATCTTTAGGGTTGAATTGCAATGGCTGAGCTGAAGATTGTCTGCATCAGCGACACCCACGGAAAACACGCAGCCCTGCGCCTGCCCGAGGGTGACGTCCTAATCCATGCGGGCGATTTCATGACTTATGGCGACCGGCTGAGCGAGATTGCCAGTTTTAATCATTGGCTTAGCAAGCAGCCGCACCGTCACAAGATCGTCATCGCGGGCAATCACGATCTTCTATTCGAATCTGATCCGTCCCTGGCACGGACGCAGCTCACTGCCGCAACGTACCTTGAGAATTCCGCAGTCGAGATTGAAGGACTGCGTCTCTGGGGATCACCCCAACAACCCCGCTTTCTCGACTGGGCGTTCAATGTTGACCGCGGCCCAGCGATCCGCCGGTACTGGAATATGATCCCCGCGGGAACGGACATCCTGATCACCCATGGTCCACCGTTCGGAATATTGGACACAATTACTTCCTCCGATGAGCATCTCGGTTGCGAGGAGTTGGCTGTCGCTGTGCAGCGGGTTCGACCGAAGTTGCATATGTTCGGGCATATTCACAGTGGGCATGGGGAATCCGAGCAGGACGGAATCCGATATGTGAATGCTTCGATCCTCGATGAAAACTACCGAATCGCCTACAGCCCGCAGGTCGTGACACTGGATTGACGCCTGTACCATGTCGCGAGGATCAAACCCACGTAGTCACCCTCTGCTTTACTCAACATCGAGGGCTCAGACGAGTGGCGAGAACTGGTGGGCCGGATTTGAATGTTTTGACCGCCCGCGCGACAGGTCGTTCCGAAAAAGTTGCTTGCTCGTTGAGCGTTTCCGACCGCCCCTTTGGTTGAGGCAATGGGAGGCTTGAATCGATGCTCTCCGTCACTAAAACTATAATCCATTTAAAATGAGCAGCTTGCGTCCGAATCCCGCCCGTTAGTTACCATTATTATTATTCAGTGAACAGTTTTATTTGCTAGTTACCAATATTATTTGTCAGAACCATCCATGTGCAGACATTTTTGTAAGTAAACACAAGAACCAGAAGGGAGATCTGCGCTATTCGACGGTCACCGACTTGGCGAGATTTCTGGGCTGATCGACGTCGCAGCCGAGCCACACCGCAATGTGGTAGGCAAGCAGTTGCAGTGGCAGCACGTCGAGCACCGGCAGCAGCAGTTCGGGCGCCGAGGGAATCTCGATGACGTGATCGGCGACCTGGCGAATCTCTTCGTCACCGTAAATCGCCACCGCGATGACCTTGCCGGAGCGCGCCGTCACTTCCTGGATATTTGACAGCGTCTTCTCGTATCGCAGGCAGGAGTCGCGGTCTGCCGGGTCCTTCGTCGCCAGTACGACGACCGGCAGGGTTTCGTCGATGAGCGCATTGGGGCCGTGTTTCATTTCACCGGCCGGATAGCCTTCGGCGTGGATGTAGGAAATTTCCTTGAGCTTGAGCGCGCCTTCGAGTGCAATGGCGTAGTGAATGCCGCGCCCCAGATAGAGGAAGTCCCGCGCCGTGGCATACTGCCGGCCCAGTTTTTCACATTCGGCGTCGCAGCCGCGCAGCACTTCTTCGACCTTGGCGGGCAGCAGGCTCAGTTCTTCGAGCAGGCGGCGGCTTTCCGCCTCCGTTACGGTGTCGCGCAGCTGGCCCAGATGCAGCGCAAACAGAAAGAGGGCCACCAGTTGCGCCGTGAATGCCTTGGTGGAAGCGACGCCAATCTCCGGCCCGGCGTGCGTGTAGATCGTCCCGTGGGCGTCACGCGCGACCGCAGCGCCCACCACGTTGCAGATGGCGATGGTCTTGGAACCCTTGGCGATCATCTCGCGCTGCGCGGCCAGCGTGTCCGCGGTTTCGCCGGACTGGGTAATGAGCAGACCGATGGCGTGCGGATCGGGAATGGGATCGCGATAGCGGTATTCGCTGGCGTAATCCACTTCGACCGGAATCCGCGCGAGTCGCTCGATCATGAACTTGCCGGCAGTGGCGGCGTGCCAGCTGGTGCCGCAGGCGGCGATGTGAATCCGGGTGGCCGCGCGGAACTCGTCCTCGGAAATCTGTACCTCGCGCAGGAAGACCTTTGCCTGATCGAGCGAGATGCGGCTCAGCGTGGTATCGCGAATCGCGCGCGGCTGCTCGAAGATTTCCTTCAGCATGAAGTGCTTGTAGCCGCCCTTTTCGGCCTGAATCGGGTCCCAGGTAATGCGCTGCACTGCCGGCTCGAGGGGCACGCCTTCAAAGTCGGTGAAGACCACGCCCTCGGGCTTGAGCACCGCCATTTCGCCGTCGCCCAGAAAAACCAGATTCCGCGTGTGGTGCAGGATGCCCGGCACGTCGGAAGCAACAAAGTTCTCGCCTTCGCCGAGGCCCACAATGGCGGGCGGGCCATTGCGCGCAGCCACAATGGTGTCCGGCTCGTCGGCGCAGATGACGCAGATGGCAAACGCGCCGGTCAGGCGGCGGATCGCGCGCCGCACGGCATCGGCCAGCAGCAGCGGCCTGCCGGCACGCACGGCCGCGTTCATTTCCTCTTCCACCAGGTGCGCGATGACTTCTGTATCTGTTTCGGTGACGAATCTGTGGCCCGCGGCGGAAAGCTCCTGCTTCAGCGCCAGGTAATTTTCCACAATGCCGTTGTGCACCACCACGATGCGGCCCGAGCAGTCGCGATGCGGATGCGCATTTTCTTCCGTCGGGCGCCCGTGCGTTGCCCAGCGCGTGTGGCCGATGCCGTAGGTGCCCTCAATGGGCTTTTCGCGGATGACCGCTTCGAGGTTGCGCAGCTTGCCGGGTGCGCGCCGCAGGGAAAGCTCCGTGCCGTGGCCACCCACGGCGATGCCTGCCGAATCGTATCCGCGATATTCGAGGCGGCGCAGACCCTCCACGATCACCGGGACCACTTCTTTCCGCTTCCCAACGTAACCGACTATCCCACACATAGGCGTGATTCCTGATTCTGAGATGCAGATTGGGTGAGGGTGTACGCAATGACCACTGCCCGCGGCCACGAAAGCCGCCCAGGCGTGCTAGAACTACTCGGCGTCTTCCAGATGAAAGTGGAATTCCTCGATCACCGGATTCGTCAGCACCTCGCGCGCAATACGCTCCACTTCCCTGCGCGCCGACTCGGCGTCGAGCGTATCGTCCAGCGTGAGGACAAAGTACTTGCCCTGCCGTACCGCCTCAATCCCGCTGTACTGCATCTTTCTGAGTGCGTTGAAGATTGCCTGGCCCTGAGGGTCAAGGACGGTGGATTTTAACGTGACATGGACATGCGCCTTCATTGTGCCTGATTATAAATGTTCACATCCGCCGCCGATCCTCGGCATCAAAATCACTAAACCTACACAGCAGGAAGACATTTTTTATGGTGAATTACCTCGAACTACCGCCCGGTGAAAACATCCCCGAGGTCGTCAACGCGATCATCGAGATTCCCGCCGAATCCAGCAATAAATACGAATACGACAAGAAGCTGCACGTCTTCCGCCTGGACCGCAATCTCCACTCGCCGGTGCACTACCCCGGCGACTACGGCTTTATCCCCTCGACGCTGAGCGACGACGGCGACCCGCTGGATGTGCTGGTCCTCGTGGATGCGCCCAGTTTTTCCGGCTGCCTGCAGTCGGTGCGCCCCATCGGCGTGCTCGAGATGCTGGACCAGGGCATACTCGACGAAAAGATCCTTGCCGTGGGCAAGAACAACCCACGCTACGCCGATGTGTGGAATTACTCGGAGATCTATCCGCACATGCTCAAGGAAATCACCCACTTCTTCTCGATCTACAAGGATCTTGAGGGCAAGCGGGTGGAGGTTCTCGGCTGGCACGACGCCGCCTATGCCCGCGATCGCGTCATGAAGGCCGTAGAAAACTTCAAGCGCGGCAGCATTGAACCCGCACCCGTGAGCCGGTAGGCCGGCAAATCGCTAGCCTCACCCCTATCCAGCGCCGCCGCGACATCGGCATCCGCATGGCGCTGGGCGCGGAGCGGCGGGCCATCGTGACTCAACTGGCCCGCACTACCGGGCTGCGCATCGCCGCGGGAGTGGCGGCCGGCGGCGCGCTGGCCATGATTACGGGCCGGCTGATGCATTCCCTGCTCTACGGAGTCACCTTCCACAGCCCCGCCGTGGTGCTGGCAACGCTGGTCACGCTGCTGGGAGTGCTTGCGCTCGCCTTCGTGATTCCCGCGGCGCGCGCGGCTTCCGTCGATCCTGCCGAGGCCATTCGCGAAGAATAGTGCAACTGTTCTAATCCGCCGGCGAGGTAAGCGCCTCGTCGGCAGTCCGCCACCGCATGCCCAGCCGCATGGCTCCGTAGGCCAGCAGCCCCCCAAAGGCGATCAGCCCGGCAAACAGCAGCGCGGGCATGCCAGCCATCTGCTCCCCGCGTGAGAGATACGCCGCATACACGATCAGCCCCGCCGGAGCCACGCCCAGCAGCGCCGCAAAGACAAAGTTCCCTGCCCGAAAGGGCCGTTCCAGATTGGGCTCGCGGATGCGCAGGGCCACGAGCGCGGCGAACTCCAGAATCAGGCTGGTGCCGTACAGAATAATGTCGATGGAAAGGAGCCGCTCGAAGCTCATCTGCGCGGCCAGCGCCCAGCCCGCGGCGCAGGCCACCACGGCCACCCACGGCACGCCGCGCCGGTTGCAGCGCGAGAAAATCCGCGGCAGCATGCGCTCTTCGGCCATCGCATAGGGCAGGCGAGTGTACGACAGCATGAGCGTGTTGAACATGCCCACGGCGCTCATGGTTCCGCTGGCGATAATGGCGATGCCCAGCCAGCGGCCGCCCAGCCGCGTGGCCGCGTCGGCCCATGATCCGGTCTGAAAATCCGAGCAGCCCAGCCCGGCAAACCACATGCATGCCAGCGGTATGGCATAGGCGGCAATCACCAGCGCGATGCTCGACACCATCGCGCGAGGATAATTCCGCTGCGGCCGTTCCACCTCCTGTGCCACGGTGGAGGCGTTGTCCCAGCCCATGTAATTCCACAGCGCCACCAGCATCGCCGTGCCGATGCTCGCCCCCGAGCAGTCTGCGGCGCGCACCATCGGCCCGCCGTGGATGCCATGCCAGACGGCGTAGCCGCAGAGCAGGCCGAAGGGCAGCATCAGCAGGCCGAACATCCATGTAGCGCCGTCGCCCACCGGTTTTACGCCCAGCAGGTTCCAGCCCATGCACAGCACAATGATCGCCAGCGCCCACAGCCCGGCGCGGTCGCCCGCCGTAAGCCCCGGAGCCAGCTTGCCCAGGTAGGCCACAAACAGCGCCGGGTAAATCGCCATGTCAAAGATGCTGGCCGTCAGCGAAAGCCACGCTTCCTGAAAGCCCCAGAACGGCCCCAGCGCACGCCGCACCCAGACGTAAAAGCCGCCGTCCTCCGGCACAGCCGAGGCCAGTTCGCCGATCATCAGCGCGGTGGGCAGGCTCCAGATGACGGGCAACAGAATCAGGATCAGCAGCCCGCCGGCGTAGCCCGCGCCGCCCAGAATATCCTCAATGCCAAACGGGCCGCCGGAGACCATGAAGAACGTGGCCATCACCAGCGGCAGCAGTGTCAGCTTTCGGCCCATGCCAGGGCGGAGTGGTGCGCGAAGGGCTGGGCGCGGTGTTTCGGCCATCGGCCTCCCCGTAAAAAGACAATGCACTGACCATAAATCAATTTCACCGGGGATGGGGCGAGGATTTGCAGCCAATGCGAGCATTTCCGCCACAGATGGCAAGCTTGTTGCCGCCTGGGTCCGACAATCTTATATACTCAAGGCTGCAACCGGTGCGGAGAGATGGCCGAGAGGCTGAAGGCGGCGGTTTGCTAAACCGTTATAGGGCCAAAAGCTCTATCGAGGGTTCGAATCCCTCTCTCTCCGCCAGCAATTTCCCTCCGTAAATCCAAGCGTACTCACACGAATCCCATCCTCCTCGCGCACTCCGCTATATTCGAATCAGAATGTCTTCTGAAGCTTCCCCTGCAGCCATCCTGATTCATTTCTCCGGTGTCGACCGTCCGGGACTGACCGCCGCACTCACCACAATCCTTGCCGCGCATGGCGCGAGCGTCCTCGACATTGGCCAGGCCGTGGTGCACGAGTCGCTCTCGCTTGGCATTCTCATCGAGGTTCCCTCGGGCGAAAGCTACGCCGAACTGAGGGCCGCGCTCACCGCCGACGCCGAGCGCCTGGGCCTGCGCACCTCCTTCACGGCTGTTTCGCAGGATGCGCTCGACCACTGGCTGCATGGCCTGCGCCAGCAACAGTTCATCGTCACGGTGCTGGGACGCAAAATCACTGCCGGGCACCTGGCGCGGGTGAGCTCGATCCTCGCCACACACCAGATGAACGTCTCGCGCATCGAGCGGCTTTCGCACGAGCTCGCGCCCACCAAAGACGGCGAAAACGCCTGCGTCGAGCTGGCCGCCAGCGGCGACCTTGCCCGCGAAGCCCCCATGCGCGCCGACTTCATGGCCGCCGCTGAAGAGCTATGCGTCGACATCGCCTTCCAGCACGAGAGCATCTACCGCCGCAATCGCCGCCTCTTCGCCTTTGACATGGACTCGACGCTGATCCAGGGCGAGGTCATCGACGAGCTGGCCCGCATGGCCGGCGTCGGCGAAGAGGTTTCCAAGATCACCGAGGGCGCAATGCGCGGCGACTACGGCTTTGACGAGAGCTTCACCCGCCGCGTGGGTCTGCTCAAAGGATTGCCCGCCGAACAGGTTTATGGCCTGCTTGACAAGATTCCGCTCACGCCCGGCGCCGAACGGCTGATGCGGACTCTCCGGCTGCTGGGCTACAAGACGGCGATCCTCTCCGGCGGATTCAACTTCTTTGCGCGCAACCTGCAGCAGCGGCTGGGCATTGATTACGTCCACTCGAATGAACTGGAAATCGTCGATGGCAAAGTCACGGGCCGCGTGATTCCGCCCATTGTGAACGGCGAGCGCAAGGCCGCGCTGCTCAAGGAAATCGCGCAGAAGGAAGGCATCTCGCTCGAACAGGTAGTGGCCGTGGGCGACGGAGCCAATGACATCCCGATGATCAGCCTGTCCGGCATGGGCATCGCCTACCGCGCCAAACCGCGCGTGCGCCAGCAGGCCGACCACTCCATCTCATGCCTCGGGCTCGACGGCCTGCTCTACCTGATCGGCGTACGCGACCGCGATTTGCTGCCGCACGAAGGTACTGACGGATCTCGCGCGCAAGGCTGACGACTGGCCCGCGCCGCGATATAGTGGCATTTGGTTTTGGCGTTTGCCCCTTGAACGGTGCGCCGCCCTGGTTCCCCGCATTGCGCTGAATTCTCTTGTCCGCTCACCGATGCGCAGACCTCGGGACGGCAGTTGTCGAGTGTGCCATGCCGCCCATTTCCAGCTCTCTCACGCCGCTTGAACTCGCGCAGCAGCTCGAAGCGTTTTTCACCGCCAACCCCCGCGCCGTTTTGCTGGAAGACGGCAGGGAGCTCTTCGACATGCGGCGTGCGCGCTACTCCATCACCAGCGAGCACAACCGCTGCATGCTCCATCTGTGGTCTGAGGAGCGCAACGTCGTTCGCACCGTAACCGGTCTGCGGCCGCGCGCGCGCTCGTTGCAACTGGAAACCCGCCGCTTTGGCCAGAGCAAGCCGCAGACGCTGCAATTGCTGCCCGACCAGGACCGCCGCACACCCACGGCGCGCGATACCGGCCGCCGCCAGTTCCTGCACCAGGTGCAATCGCTGGTGGAGCAGCACCTGGAAGGCAAGCTCGAAAATTTTTCGACCGCGATGGACCTCGAACAGAGCCTCGGTCCCGCCTACGCGCGCGGCCTGCTGACGCGCGGACCATCGGCATGGGCCGTGGTGGGTGTGAATCCCCAGGAAGACGCCGCGACCCTCCAGAACGCCATCACCATCGGCATTTTGTGGCTGCATGCCTGCCGTCGGCGGCTGGAGGGCCGCCGCGTGGTCGAAGGCCTCCATCTGCTGCTGCCGCGCGACACCGTCGGACCGGTGCGCGAGCGCATGGCGTGGCTGGACCGCTCGCTGGCCAAGTGGCGCCTGTGGGAGTACGACCCGCAAGGCTCGTCGCTCACGCCGGTGGATACCTCCGACACCGGCAACCTCAGCTTTCGGCTCAATCATGCCTTCGATCCGGATGCCGCCGTCGCGCGCTCCCGGGAAACACTCGCCTCCGTGCTGGCGATGCTGCCACCGGTTCTGCGCTCCAATACTGAGGTTCGCCCGCGCAGCGCGAGCGAGATTGCCCTCCTGCTGCATGGCTTGGAATACGCACGCATCCGGCGCGAGCCAGTGCCCGGCAGCTTTCAACTCACCGATCGAGTCACCTTTGGCGCCGGCCCCGGCGAAACCGAGTTGAACGAGGAAACGCAGCCCTGGCTATTGGACCTGGCCTCGCGACTTGTCCAGAGCCGCCATCCCGGCGGGCTCCCGCGCGACCCGCTCTACCGCATGCAACCCGAGCCGTGGCTCGAAGCGCAGCTGCGGCAGAACTTTGATCTGCTGGACCCCGCGCTGCGCGGCGAATTCCTTTATGCGCAGGTGCCGGCGTTTTCCGCGGCCGATCGTGGCCTGCTCGACCTGTTGACCGTGACACGAAGCGGCCGCCTGGCCATCCTGGAATTGAAAGCCGATGAGGACATGCACCTGCCGGTGCAGGCCCTCGATTACTGGATCCGCGTGCGCGCGCTGCATCGCTCCGGCGAGTTGCGGAGCCACGGCTATTTTCCCGGCGTGGAATTGTCTGCGGCGGATCCGCTGCTGTACCTGGTGGCCCCGGCGCTGCGGCTGCACCCTACGTATCCAATACTGTTACAGTATTTCGCGCCCGAGGTGGAGTGGCAGGTGGTGGGCCTCGACGAGCATTGGCGCGAGCAGCCGCGCGTTATCCTGCGCAGGCGGTGTTCGTCATGAGCTCGGGCGGGAATGCCAAATCTTCCGTGGCATCCGGCTGCGCTTCGCCCGCAAGACGCGACTCAAAGAAGCGCTCCACGGCAGCCAGAATCGCCTCGCCGGTCTTCGCCTCGTAGATGGCCTTGCGCAGCACCGCTCCGCCGGGAACGCCATGCGTAAACCACGACGCGAACTGCTTCATCTTGCCTTCGGCGTGCTTCGCGGCGCGCGGATCCTCAAACCCCTCGGCCAGCAGCATCTCAAAATACGTTCGGATCATCTGGTAGCGGTCCGCCTCGGTCGGATGATCGTAGCGGCCCGTCGCCGTGTATTGGGCAATCTGCCGGAAGATCCACGGATTCGACGGAGCCGCGCGGCCAATCATCACGCCGTCGCAGCCGGTCGCCGCAATCATCGCGCAGGCATCTTCCGGCGTACGGATGTCGCCATTGCCGATCACCGGAATCTTCACCGCATCCTTTGTTGCGGCGATGTATTCCCAGCGCGCCTGCCCGCTGTAGCCCTGTTCGCGGGTGCGCGCATGCAGCGAAACCGCGGCCAGCCCGCATTCCTCGGCCATTTTGGCCAGCGGCACGCACACAATGTGGTTGTCATTCCAGCCCATGCGAATCTTCACGGTGAAGGGAATCTTCACCGCCGTGCGCACTTCCTCAAAAATCCTGCCAATCAGCGGCAGGTCGCGCAGCAGGCCGCTGCCGCCGTTGCACGCCACCACCCGCTTGGCCGGGCAGCCCAGGTTCAGGTCCACCAGGTCAAAGCCGGTGTCCTCGACAATGCGCGCGGCCTCGGCCAGCGTCTCCGGGTTCGAACCGAAGATCTGTGCCGCGATGGGGTGCTCGTCCTCGTAGAACGTGAGGTAGCGCTTCCGCTTCGACTCGCGCATGCGTGAAAGGCCGTCCGCCGAGGTGAACTCGGTCATGATGAGCCCGCAGCCCGACTGCTGGTTCGTCACCTCGCGGTCGACTTCTGCCGCGCTGGCCGCGTCGCCATGCGTGAACAGGCTGGCATTGCGAATGAAGCGTCGAAAGACCGTATCCGTCACACCGGCCATCGGGGCCAGCACCGTCGCCGGAGCAACCTCCACGCCGCCGATGTTCACGGACGCCGGTACACGCACGCCCTCGGGCATGGCATATTCGGCCGGATTGTCCCACTGCTTTTTCATACCAGCGGATGGTGGGCCCTGGCTGGGCTGAACCACATCTTGCTTCAGACGCCGAAGCCTCCGCCATCGCGGAGGCCCCTGGTCAACTTCTGCCTGTGCCGCGCTTACTTCTTGACAGCCTCGGCCTTGGCATACTTCCGGCGGAAGCGCTCCACGCGGCCGGCCGTGTCAATCAACTTTTGCTTACCGGTAAAGAACGGATGGCAAGCCGAGCAGATTTCCACGTGAATATCGCCACGGTGCGTCGAGCGGGTCGGGAAGCTGTTGCCACAGGCGCACATAACCCGGATTTCGTTGTAGTTCGGATGAATTCCCTGCTTAGGCATAACGGTAAAAAAGACCTTTCCTGCAATTGTTTCATTTTACCGGGGATAACCCGTCGGGGCAACCTTTCGGCAGCCGCGGGAAGGCGCGGAAATCCCCGTCGCTGGCAGATTCCCCTGCACGCAGACGAAACCGTGCCCCTGACGGGCCGCAACCACGCTCAAGGTGAATGCTGGGACTGCAACACGCGATGATCACGGTGCCGATGTTTGAAGTCCAGGCTAATTTCAGGCTTTGTCTGCGACCCCTTAATCTTGATCGGCAGCTGCATGCCCACTCCCGGCTTTTTTAGAAACGGATCAGCCACTTTCAACACCAGGCTTTTCCAGCCTGTCGTCATTTGCGATGCCATGGCTTGCGTGCGCACCTCGCCATGCAGGTCCAGCGTCTTGTGATCGAGCGAGTACGTCCCGGCAAGCCCGATGATCGCGCCCGGCAGCCTGTACTCCAGGCGACGCAGCAACAGTTGAGCATTGGCGAGAACAAAATAGCCCCTGATCTGAGACGTCACCCTGGGTGAATCCGTAGTCTTGCCATCCTCCTGCGCCTTGTGCAGTTCCTTGGCCTTTTCCGGCTTTCCCTGTGCCCGCAGACTCAGCTGGTCCACATCGGTCTGAATTTTCCTGCTGCTGAATTTTGCATTCACGATGTCGAAGTCGCCTTTCAGGTGCAGCCTGTCCATCACTGCAGCCTTCCCGGGCGGCAGGTAGAACAGCACGTGCATCTTCACGGCTCCGTTCATCAGCGGCGGCTCGGCCTTGACTGCCACGGCGAGAAAATCCTGGATCCGCGCCTTGTCCACCGTTACCTTCAATTGGATCTCATGCCCATACCCGTTCCTGCCGCGTACCACTTCGCCACGCGCCACGATCTGCGAGCCGTGCAGCGTGGCATTCACCGGTTGCAGATAAGTATTCCCAGTCGTCCCATCCACAATGGCGTGAAAGCGTGTATTCAGGGGCATCGGATGGTTCACCCCCGCAATCTGAAAGTCCGGCGTCCGCGTCTGGCCATCCACCACTATGTGGTTGAGCCGCCCTGAAAACTCCCCTGTGGATGAAAGCACTCCACCTATTCCAGCAATGGTGCTCAAATCCGCATGCGCAAAGTGGTAGTGCCCTGTCACCGGTGTTTCGCCGGGCGAGGCGCCGTTAAACGGGCCAAATCTGCCTGCGGTCTGAATCTCGCCGATTGGCTTTGGGTTGGTCAGCGTCGCCGTAAAGCGCATCGGCTCATCCGGGCCGATGCGATCGAGCCGCAAGCGCGCTATGGAAAAAATCAGCGGTGACTTCCCCGGCTTTGACGTCTCCAGCGTCAACTCGGCACGATCGACATCGAGCCGCTCCACAACGATGGCCATTGCCTGCTGGCGGAGCCGCCCAGTCAGCGGGGGGAGGGCCCTGCGCTGCCCTTTGGGCGGTAGATTCAGGCTCAGGTTGCTGATGCGCACCTCCCGCACCAGCATCGGCGCGCGAAACAGGTCGCTCCAGCCCGTATGAAATGAGAACCGATCGGCAGCGATAAGCGGAACCGTCTGCGGCCGCCCGAGCGGAAAAATCTTCAGCCCATTGCCCTCGACCTCAAGTCCTCGAAAGACGGAAACATGGAGGCCGGTGAGTTCCACGCGGCTATGGAACCGCGCCTCCAGCGTGTTCACCACGCGTGCCCTCAGCAACGGTTCCGCGTGATGCACCGCCCAATACGCGGCGCCGAGGCTCGCAAGTACCAGCACAACAAGGGCAATCGCCGCGCGACAAGCCCATCCGCATTTGCAGCGCTTCCCGCTCTCCGTCGCCTGCCTCGCGTTGACTTTCCGGCCCATGCGAGATCGCCTTTCCGGCGGGCCCCATGCGGTCTCAGGCGTGATTCGCCCTGGCTCACCCTTGCTGACTATGTGATGCCCAACTGCGACCAGGCAGAAATATCCCGCCGATTACTTGCCCGCCCCCTTGACATCACCGCCAGATCAGGTAAAACGGGACGGGCTGAAAATGCAGGCTACCGTGAGCGGCCTGCAAAAAATCAACGGAATGTAGAGGATTTCCTTCCGGTGTATCCCGAAGCCACGACACTCCGGGCGGCTTTTCTCTCCAGAAAAGGCGCTCCCTGCAAATGAAAAAGGGATAAGACAGAAGGAAATTCGCTCTGCACACCAGCATGCCGCACGCCGCGCCAGATTCGGAACCCATCGTCTACCGCCAGAAGATCGTCGTCGGCCTGGGCGAACTGCTTTGGGACCGCGTTCGCCACCAAAGCCGGCTGGGCGGCGCGCCCGCCAACTTTTGCGTGATGGCCGCGCGGCTGGGCGATCACGGCATCCTCGCCAGCCGTCTGGGCGTGGACGAGGAAGGCAAGCGCGCGCTCGACGTGCTGGCCGGGCTGCCGCTGGACCTCAACTACCTGCAGACCGACGCCGAGCACCTCACCGGCCAGGCCCGTGTCGTCTTTGACCACCAGCACGAGCCGTGCTACGAATTTCTCTCCCCGGCCGCATGGGATTTCCTCGACTTCAGCCCCCTCTGGCGTGAACTGGCCGAAAGTGCTGACGCCGTCTGCTTCGGCACGCTGGCGCAGCGCAGCCCGCGCTCCCGCAAAACCATCCACGCGTTTCTCGCCGCCACGCGGCCCGACTGCCTGCGCGTCTTTGACGTGAACCTGCGCCAGTCGGCCATCGACCCCGCCATCCTGCGCGACTCGCTTGCTGTCGCAACGCTGGTCAAACTCAATGAGGAAGAGGCTCTGCGCATGGTGGAGCTGCCACACACTCCGGCGCCCCGCAGCACGGCACGCTCCGGATCAGAAAAGATGACGCTGCCGCAGATCGCCCATCGCCTGCTGCGCGAATTCCCTTCCCTGAAGATGGTCTGCATCACGCTGGGCGGCGCGGGCAGCCTGCTCGTCAACCGGCATACCTCGCATCACCACCATGGAATTGCCGGGGCTGTCGTCGACACCGTCGGAGCGGGCGACGCCTTCACCGGCGCGCTCGTTCACTATTACCTCGATGGAGCCCCGCTCGCCGTGCTCAACGAAGCCGGCAACCGCTGGGGCGCATGGGTCGCCTCGCAGCGCGGAGCCATTCCCCCACTCGATGCCGAAACGCTCGCCAAAAACGCCAGCGCCATTGCAGATGCGGCAAAATAACTCAGTCCTGGTAGCGAATCAACGGCGGTAAAACTCTGTCAGGCTCAGGATTTTTCCCTGTTCTTCTTTGCATGCCCTTCCACCTTGGCAACGGTGATGGACTCGCCTCCAATGCCCCAGTCCCCATCTTTCACTTCCTCCACGGTGATAAAGGTGACGTCCCGCAGCCCGGGATACACCTCTTCCATCGCGTCGGTCAGCTTCGCAATCAGCTTGCGCTTCTGCTCGGCATGAAATACTCCCTCAACCAGCTTTACGTGGATGATCGGCATGGTTTCGTCCTCCCTGCCTGCTCTCACAATGCGCCTCTTCGATGCCCACGGCAAGTCGTCCGTCCCCGCCCGATAAAAAGACCTTGTGTCTCAACTCGCAAGCAGAATCCTTAGGGTGATCAAGGAAGACGACCGTACACAATGATCCCCGTCGATTAACATGTTTGCGGGACGCGCTATGTTTACCTTCAGGCATCTCCGGCCACAGGTTACGGTCAGCCACGACGATGGTGCTTTGAAAGTTCGCATCAAACGCCATCACGACAGGATCCTCTACATCATTTTTTCGCTAGCTTTGACGGTAATCTTCGTCTCCATCTGCGATGTCTTTCTAACTCCCTTCTTCAGTCAACCTTGGCAATCCAGTCTCTTATGGGCAATTCCCGTTCTTATGTTCTGGTGTCTCTGGTACTACATCGGCTTGCGAATCACGCTATGGCGAGCATTCGGGGTTGAAGAGATCGCGATAGACGGTAAAGCCATGCGCTGGACACGCACAGCCCTCTGGTGGAAGCGCAGAGTGGACATTCCGGTAGGAGACGTAACGCAGATCAAGGCAGTGACACCGTGGCACACCTTACGAAACCGCATCGAGTTTAGCGCCCAAGGGAAAAAGCACTCGCTTGGGGAGTGGCTATTCGAAGATGAAATTATGAAGTTGTTGCAAGTGCTTCAAAAGGCACTCAGCCTACCACGCTAGTCCACACCAGCAGTTTCGCAATCCGCGCACCGCTTCCCCGCCCGATAAAATAGGCTTATGCTGCAACTCGCCGACGCCGGCAAACGATTCGGCCCCAAACTCCTCTTCGAACACGCCAACTGGCTCATCACGCCGGATGAGCGCACTGCGCTCGTGGGCGCCAACGGCACCGGCAAATCCACGCTGATGAAGATTCTGGCCGGGCTGGACGGGCTCGACTACGGCACGGTGCAGCGCGCCAAGGGCATGACCATCGGCTACCTGCCGCAGGACGGCCTCGCGCTCAGCGGCCGCTCGGTCTTTGAGGAATGCCTCTCCGTTTTCGACGAGCTGCGCGGCATGGAAGCCGAATTTCAGCAGCTTTCGCACTCACTCGCCGAACTGGACCACAACAGCGCCGAATACGCCGCCGCCGCGGACCGCTTTTCGCATATCGAGGGCCGCCTGCGCGCGCTCGACGGCTATGCGCTGGACGCGCAGGTGGGCACCGTCCTCACCGGGCTGGGATTTGCCAAAACCGACTGGGCGCGCCAGACACAGGAATTCTCGGGTGGCTGGCAGATGCGCATTGCCCTCGCCAAGCTGCTGCTCGCCCGGCCCGATCTGCTGCTTCTCGACGAACCCACGAACCATCTCGACCTCGAAACCCGCAACTGGCTCGAAAATTATCTAAAAAGTTACCCAAACGGTTACATTCTCATCTCGCATGACCGTTATTTCCTCGACGTGACGGTGAACAAGGTCATCGAAGTGTGGAACAAGAGCCTTCACACCTACCACGGCAACTACGAGAAATATCTGCAGCAGAAGACCGAGCGTCGCGCGCAGCTGGAAGCCGCCTACCGCAACCAGCGCGAGCACATCGAGCATCTCGAAGCCTTCATCAACCGCTTCCGCTACCAGGCCACCAAGGCCAAGCAGGTGCAAAGCCGCATCAAGGAGCTCGACAAGATCGTCCGCATCGAGATTCCCGAAGAAGAGCCCATCATCCACTTCACCTTTCCGCAGCCGCCGGCCTCGGGCCGCACCGTGGCCGAAGCCACGCACCTCAAGAAGAGCTACGGGCCAAAAGAAGTTTTGACCGACGTCAACTTCACCATCGAGCGCGGCGACCGCATCGCTCTGGTCGGCGTCAACGGCGCGGGAAAATCCACGCTGGTGCGCCTGCTATCTGGCGAAGACCAGCCCACCGGCGGCACGCTCAAGCTGGGCCACAACGTGCTCGCGGAATACTTCGCGCAGGACCAGTACAAGGTCCTTGACCACAACGCGCGCATGCTCGACGATATCTCCCGCACCGCACCCAAAGTGCCCGAAACCGAGCTGCGCAGCCTGCTCGGCTGCTTCCTGTTCTCCGGCGACGACGTCTTCAAACCGCTCGGCGTGCTCTCCGGCGGCGAGCGCAACCGCTACGCGCTGGCCCGCATTCTGGTGAGCCCGGCCAACTTCCTGCTGCTCGACGAGCCCACCAACCACCTCGATCTGCGCGCCAAAGATGTTTTGCTGGAAGCCATCCAGAGCTTCACCGGCACGGTCCTCTTCGTCTCGCACGACCGCTACTTCATCGACAAGCTGGCCACGCGCGTCTTCGAAGTCGAAAACGGCACGCTGCAGGTTTACCCCGGCAATTATGAAGACTACATGTGGCGCAAGGAAGGCGGACCCGAGGCCGTGGCCGCGTCGCTCGCCGGCGATCTCGACGCGAAGGCAAAATCCGCAGCCGCGCCGGAAGCGACGCCCGAAGATGCTCCCCAACCCGACGCCGAAGCCAGGCCCGCCGAAAAGTCGCGCCGCGTGAACCCGATCAAGCTGCGCCAGATGGAAGAGCGCGTCTTTGAAATCGAGAACGAGATGCAGCGCGTGGAAGCCAGCCTTGCCGAGGCCGAATCCGCGCTCGGGGTCTTCGTCAGCATCGAGGAGACCAAGCGCGTCACCGCCGAACTGGCCTCGCTGCGCGATCAGCAGACGGCCCTCACCGCCGAGTGGGAAGGGCTGGTGATGCAGCTCGAAGAAGCCTCGGCGGTATAGAGCGGTTTCAGGATTTCCTTACCGAACTTGAGCCTCTTCCGGGTCGCTGCCTGGCGCCCCTCATCTGCCTGCTTTTGGCGGAGGTGGAATTTCATCATTTGTGGGGCAAACTCAGCCTTGCCATCCCCTGCCGCCATGCGGAATGTTAACGTTAACTATGCCGCGGCCGGCAGCCGTTACGGCAGCGGGCAACCACGCATTTCGAGTCTCATCCAGAACGTCGCACGACATACACATACTGAGGAGAGCGCATTGAACCGTCGTACCTTTCTTTATGACTCGGCGCTGGGTATCGCCGCCGTGGCCTTTCCCGGAACCAGGCAGGCCCTGGCCATTCCCCTGCCCGCCGCGCCCGGCCATCTGGCCACTCCCACCGCCGACCAGCTTGCATGGCAGCAGATGGAGTTCGGCATGTTCGTCCACATTGCGCCAAATACGTGGCAGAACCGCGAGTACGACGATCTCTCCACGCCGCTCAGCGAGATCAATCCCGACATCGACACGGACAACTGGGCGCAATGCGCCGTCAACCTGGGCGCGCGCTACGTTGTCTTCGTCGCCAAGCATGCCGGCGGCTTCTGCTGGTGGCAGACCAAAACCACTCCCTACAGCGTCTCGCACATCCCCTGGGAAAACGGCCACGGCGACGTGCTGCGCAACCTTCGCAAATCCTGCGACAAATACGGCCTCAAGCTCGGCGTCTACGTCTCGCCGCGCGACGGCTACCACGGAGCCAGCACCGGCGGCGTCTGCAAAACGCCCGAAAAACAAAAGGCCTACGACGCCATCTACCGCGAGCAGCTCACTGAGGTTCTTTCGCGCTACGGCACCATGGTCGAAATCTGGTTCGACGGCTCCATCGTCGTTCCCGTTGCCGATATCCTCGCCCGCTACGCTCCGCACGCGGCGATTTTCCAGGGGCCGGAGGCCACGATTCGCTGGGTCGGCAACGAGGACGGCTTTGCGCCCTACCCCTGCTGGGACGCAATTCCGCAGGCCGAGGCCAGCACCGGAGTGGCGACTTCCAGCTTCAGCACTCCGCACGGCAATGTCTGGATGCCCATCGAAGCGGATGTCTCCATTCGCCGCCCCGACTGGTTCTGGAGCACGACCAACCTCAAGGACCTCATGACCCTCGACCAGCTTCTGGAGGTTTACTACCGCTCCATCGGCCGCGGTGTCCAGCTTCTGCTCAATGTTCCGCCCGCCACCACCGGCCACATGGACCCGCACGATTTCGCCCGCGCCAAAGAGTTCGGCGACGAAATTCGCCGCCGCTTCGGCAAGTCCGTAGGGGAAGTCTCCGGCTCCGGCCGTACCGTCACGCTCCATTTTCCGCATCCGCAGCGCGTCGATCACGTCATCCTGCAGGAGGACTGCCGCTTTGGCCAGCGCGTGGAATCATACCATGTCGAAGGGCTTTCCGATGGCAAATGGAGCACGCTGGCGACCGGCAGCTCCATCGGATTCAAGCGCATTCAGCCGCTCACTCCGGCCACGGTGCACGCACTTCGCCTGGTCGTCGCTTCTGCGCTGGAATCACCCCACCTCCTTCGTTTCGCCGCCTACAATACGCACGCCGCGCCTCCCGCCGGATGGGACGCGCACAGCCAGATCTGGGCTCCCACGCCCGCCGGCCACTGGAACGGAACTACTTTCCACATCGACCTCACGCACCAGATCACGAGGGCCACGCAATACCTCGTGCACTTTGTCCCACAGGAAGGCAAGGTCGCCGCGCTCCGCGACGTGCAGCTTCTGCTCAATGGCGCACCGGAGCCAAAGCTGGTGCAGCACATTCCCAACTCGCCCGCGTCGCTGCTCATCGACATTACCGGCATCGGCCTCAAGATCGAGTTGCAGGGCTCCGTCGAGGGCGCCGCGAAGGGTACCGTCCTGTTGCAGCAGGAGTAGGGCCGAGCCCCAAAGTCCGTGATTGCGCGCCCCCATGCACCAAGAAAACGGGGCGCGCGCCATGCACGCCGCGCAAGACCGAGGGTTTGTTCTACTTTGGCTGCTTCTGATATCCCATCCACTTGTCTGCCCAGTGAATGAAATAAATCATGTTGGGCGCATCGGTGTGGCCGCCATCGTCCTGCCGCCAGGCCAGCTTGCCATTCAGCAGGCCGTCATTCACCGGCGGCATGGGCGCGGTGTGGTAATTCTGCGTCGGCGCCGGGCTTAGCCCCTTTGCGCCCAGCAGCGTCCACACCTTGCTGGCGTCCACCGTCGCCATCCAGCTTCCGCGCTGGTCGAGCCACCTGGCGTCGCCCTTCGCCGGAATACCGTAGCTGATAAACACCAGCCGCGGCGCGCACATCGCGATCAGTTCATTCGAGTCGACCGGAATATCGCCCGGGTTCATGCTGCCAAAGGTCGCCTTCGACGCGTCGTACTTGAGGAAATTGCCCGCCATCCAGTGAAATTCGCCCGCGCTGTCCAGCGTGGCCACTTCTTCGCCAAAGTGCCTGCGCAGCGGCGTGGCGCCGCCTTTGCCCGACGACCCAACCAGCACCATGGCAAAGCGCGGGTCAAACGCCATCGTGATCAGCGCCGCCTTGCCCCAGCGCGAGACGCCTTCGATGCCGACTTCATGGCCATTTACAGCCGGATCTGTCTTGAGAAAGTCCAGCCCCTGACTCGCGCCCCAGGCCCAGGCACGCAACGCGCCCCATTGCTCCGGCGTGCGCGGCTGCCCGTGATTGGTGAGCCCGATGATACCCCGCGTCAACCCCGCACCATTGTCAGCCTGAATGCTGGCCGTATCGATCATTGTGAAGCCCCAGCCCGCATTGATCAGCTCCCAGGTGCGCGGCAGTCCACCGTCCGCATTCAGGTGTGGGAACTCAAACGGCGGCCGCGACTCCGGCTCCCACGCTGGATGCTCTTCAAACACTTTCTTGAGCGCCGGATTCTGCTGCACCATCAGCGCCTTCAGCGCCGCGTTGATCTGCTCATACTCCTCCCGGCTCGGCTGGTTTGGCGCCGGAAAATTTGCCGGACCAAACATCATCAGCATCGGCACCGGGCCTTTCACATTCGCCGGCACCACCTCCATCATGCGAATATTCACATGAATCAGCGGATATGCCGAGTTGTCCACATGGCCGACAACCTCCCGGGCGATCACCGGCTGGAAGCCGATATATTCGTGGTCCACGGCTACCACCTGCCAATGGACCTTCGGTACGTTTTTCGGAATGAACCCGTAGACATACTTCTCGTACATCTCTTCAATCTGCGGGCGCCGCTCTTGCCACCACATCTTCGCCGTGGTCACCTTCTGCCCATTCTTGAGCATGAGTGCCCTCGGTAAATTGGGATACGGATTCGCCAGCGCCTCGTCGTAGTTCGCATGATTCGGCGCCGTCGGGTTGCCGCTCGGCCCGGGACGAAGCGCCTCGATGCCAAGCTCCTTCATCATGTGCGCGTGCATCTGCTCGGTGGTCATCGTCACCGGCGGTGGGTACCTGCCCTGCGGCGTTGCGCTCGAATCCTGTTGCGCGCGTGCCGCGCCAGTCCACAGAACGCACGCTGCCGCCAAAGCCACCCCCGCTCCTGAACGGAAAAATGACATCGCGGAATCTCCTTTTTCCTGCGTCCGCCATCTTACGGCAAAATATCCTCAATTTGCATGCACTAATCGATTTTCCTCATTTTTTACAACTCTGAGACTTTGCCGCTGAAATCGCCATCTTCCAGATGGCGTTTTGCGCCCGCAACTCGAATCCGGCCCGCCTCATCCGTCATAATCAAAGAGATATGCCCTCTCTTTGGAAACCATCCAGCTGGGCCAGCCGTTTGGCCGAACTTGAAGCCCGCTCGGGCGATCTGAAGGAAGTACCGCTCCGGCGCGACGTGCGTTCGCTCGGCATGCTGCTGGGCGAAGTGCTCCGCGAACAGGCCGGCGAGGAGTTCTTCCAGCGCGTCGAAACCCTGCGCCTCACCGCCATCCGCCGCCGCGAAGCGCAAGCCGCGAACCGGCTCGATCAGGCCGGGCAGCTCATGGAATCAGCCGTCCGCGACGTGCATGCCCTGCCCGTCAACGACGCCTACAAACTCACCCGCGCCTTCGCCTTCTACTTTGACCTCATCAACCTTGCCGAAACCAATCACCGCAAACGCCGCCGCCTGTCTCACCAGCTCCACGGGGCAGATGTGCAGCGCGGCTCGCTGCGCGGCACCCTGCGCGCCATGCGCGAGGCCGGCATCTCGGCCGAGGAAGCGCTCGGCTACCTGCGCCGCATCTTCGTGGTGCCGGTCTTCACGGCTCACCCAACAGAAGTCGCCCGCCGCACCGTGCTCTTCAAGCGCCGCCGCATCGGCGATTACCTCGCGCGTCTCGACGCCATCCCCATCCCCGAAGAGCAGTTGCAGGATCTGGAAGACGCCGTCACCGCCGAGATCACCGCGCTCTGGCAGTCGGACGAGGTTCGCAGCCGCCGCCCTGAGGTCGCCGACGAATTCAAGATGGGCCTCGATTACTACGAGATCTCCATCTTCGAAACGCTGCCCGATATTTATCAGGAAGTGGCCGATGCGCTCTCCTGCGAGTACGGCCTCAAGATCGACGTGATTGATCTGCCCATCATGCTCGGCTTCGGCTCGTGGATCGGCGGCGACCGCGACGGCAATCCCTTCGTCACGCCGCAGGTCACGCGCCACGCCATCCGTGAATCGCGCGCGCGCCTGCTCGACTACTATCAGACGCGCGTCCAGAGCCTCATCGACCTTATCACCACTTCGGCGCAGCAGTTGCCGGTCAGCGAAGAGCTGCAAGCGCGCCTCGACGGCTACCTGAAAGGCCTGCGCACCGGCGAAGAAGTTCTCTTCGGTTCTCGCTTCCAGCATGAGATTTACCGCCGTTATCTCTCCTGCATCGCGGCGCGGCTGCGCTGCACCGCCGGCCAATCTCCGCAGAACGCCAACGCCCTCGAAAACTCCCTCGCCGAACTCGGCCCCTACACCAGCTCGCAGGAGCTTTCCGGCGACCTCGAAGTGCTGCGCCGCAGCCTCATCGAGAATCGCGGCGTGCGCATCGCCGAATCCCTCGTCGATCCGCTGATTCTGCTCGTCCGCACCTTCGGCCTGCATCTGCACACGCTCGACATTCGCCAGCACGCCCGCATTCACCGCAAGGCGCTCGAAGAGTGCTCCGCGTGGGCGCCCTGCCTCGACCCATCCCGGGAAGTCTCGCTGCCCACCGAACTGAGCCCCGCTACGCTCGACGTGCTGGAAACTGTGCGCACCATCGCGGAAGTCAAATCCGGCGTCAGCCCTGAGACCATCCGCCAGTACGTCATCAGCGGCGCGGCCAATGCCGGGGACGTCACCGCCGTCTTGTGGCTCACGCGCCTGGCAGGCGTGGACGCAGCCGGCAAGGATCACGATCCCGGCCTGATGCCCGTGCCCCTCTTCGAGTCCATTGAAGACCTGCGCAACGCACCCGCGGTCTGTCGCGAGCTCTGGAATAACCCCGAGTACCGCAGCCTGCTGGCCTCCTGGGGCAACACGCAGGAAATCATGCTCGGCTATTCCGACTCCAACAAAGACGGCGGCATGCTCACCAGCACGTGGGAAATCTTCCGCGCGCATCGTGCCCTGCACCAGGTGGCGCACGAGTGCGGCATCACGCTGCGCCTCTTCCATGGACGCGGAGGCACGGTCGGTCGCGGCGGCGGGCCCACGCATCGGTCCATCTACTCGCAGCCGGTGGACGCTTTTGACGGCCAGATCCGCATCACCGAGCAGGGCGAAGTCCTCAACTTCAAGTACTCTGACGTGGTCCTCGCCGAGCGCAATCTGGAGCTGATGATTGCCGCTTCACTCGACGCCCTGGCGCGGCCCAACGCAAAGATGGCAGACAGCCACCAGTCCGGCATTCTGCAGCCCTCATGGGAGGCGGCCTTCGACGAACTCTCCGCCGCGGCCTACGCTTTCTACCGCCAAAGCATCCTCGACGACCCTGAGGTCCTTGAGTACTTCGAGCTGGCCACGCCCGTCTCTGAGCTGGAGCACGCCAAGATCGGCTCGCGCCCCGCGCGCCGCGGCGGCAAGATGAGCTTCGACAGTCTGCGCGCCATTCCCTGGGTCTTTGGATGGACGCAAAGCCGCTTGCTCATCCCCGCATGGTTCGGCGTGGGCCATGCCTTCACGCAGTTCTTTGAGAAACCGGGCGGCGTCGAACTGCTGCGCGAAATGCTCGCCGAGTTCCCGCTCTTCATCGACCTCATCCGCAACGTGGAAATGGCGCTGGCCAAGGCTGACCTGGGCATCGCGTCTCTCTACTCCACCCTGGTGCCCGACGCCGGGCTGCGCGAGCGCGTCTTCACCAAGCTCAAAGCGGAATTCGAGCGCACGCGCAAGACACTGCTCACCGTGGCGAAGCAAAACGAGCTGCTCGATGAAAATCCCGTCCTCGCGCGCTCCATTCGTTTGCGCAACCCTTATGTCGATCCCATGAGCCTCATCCAGGTGGACCTGTTGCGCCGCAAGCGCGCCCTGCTCGAAAACGGCACGCCCGCCGACAGCCCCGCACTGGACGAGATTCATCGCGCCATCGCCGGCACCATCAACGGCATCTCGGCAGGGCTACGAAACACTGGTTGATCCCAATTCCGAACCACAAAGCAAAGGCCGTTTCCCATTCCGGGAGCGGCCTTTGTTTTTGTGACGGAATCCACTCAACATCGCGCGTCGTCTCGCCTATGCTGCGCACATGGCAACACACGTCGCATCGCCGCACAACACGCGCCCCAAAGCGCCGCCCATGCCGCAGGAAGACATCAGATCTGTGATCGAGCGCTTCCACAAGTGGGCCGGGCATCAGGCAGAATCAGTCCGTGAACTCACCTACGAGGAAGCTGTCGCGCGCTCGCGGCGACGCGCCTATGCCAACGACAATCCCATTCCCCCCGAGCCCGTGAAGACCGCCGCATCGCCGGCGCCGGTCGCTCCTCCGTCTCCTATTCCCTTTCCGGTGGTCAACGAACCGCCGGCTATCAAAGCCCCTGGCAGACCCTCCAACCCATCACCCGCCAACGCCGCAAAGGCCGGCAAAAAAGCCGCCTCCGAAGATGCGCACACGCAGAGCGCGGCAGCCAAAGCCGCCAAGGCGGAGCCCACTGCCAAGCCCCGCCCCCCGAAGAGCGCCGCCTCGCGCACCAGGGCAGAATCTGCTGCCAAACCTCGCACGGCGGAGAAAGAATCTGCAAGAAAAGCCGCTCCCAGGGCTGCAACAACCAAATCAAAACCGGTGTGCAAGACTTCCATCCCGCCCTCCCCCGCAAATTCGGCTGGGGATACCGCACTCATAGCCGCCGTTGAATCTCCGGCTTGCGCCAGCTTCGCCGCAGCTTCGGCCTATGCCGAGATGCAGAAAGCTGCCAGCCGGCCGGAGCCCGATTCCGCGCCGGAAACCACCTTTGCAGAGGTGCTGGCCGCGCAGATTCACTCTCCCCACCTGGAACCGGTGGGATTCTCTGCCACAGCAGCCATCGTGCCTTCCGCTGGCTCCGCCTCCGGGACTGCTCTGGCTCCCGCGCCCATTGCAGCATCCGCCATTGCGCCGCTGCCTGACGACGTTCCGGCCGTCCACCTTACCGTGCGCCTTGCCGTCGACGAACGCGACGCCCTGCGCGAGCGCGCCCGCGACCTCGGCATGACGCCCTCGGCCTACGTGCGCCAGTGCGCGCTGGAGATAGATTCGCTGCGCGTGGCCTTTGAAAACGCACGGCTGGCTCGGGAGCAGGCTTCCGCTGCACTGACCCACGCGCTCTCAGAGCCGCACTCTGCCGATACGTCCGCTGCGCTCTGCCTCAGCCCGGGCACCGCACGCCGCCGCGCGCAGAACACGGCATGGTTCACTCGCCTCAGGAATTTCATTTTCGCGCGCAAAGCAAAAACCCAGGCCTTCGCCACGCGCGCCTGACACCGCGCCTCATCCACGCGCATCGCGCGGGATCGTGGCTCGCTGGGGACATGTTTGCATTAGGATTCACGATGCGCGCGGCTGTCCGGCTTCCAGTCCCAAGAGTGCGTCGGCGGTCAGTTCGTCAGTCTGCCGCAATTTGGGGAACATCGCGCTCCACAAACCAGTCACCACCATCGCCCCAATGCCGCCGTAAACCACGGCCCGCACCGCGCCCCACCAGTGCGCGGTCACGCCGCTCTCAAACTCGCCGAGTTCATTCGATGCGCCCACAAACAGCGAGTTCACGGCGCTGACGCGCCCGCGCATCTGCTGCGGCGTGGCCAGTTGCAGAATCGCCGAGCGAATCACCACGCTCACCATGTCTGACGCGCCCACCACGAACAGCGCCGCCAGAGACAGCGCCACGTCGCGCGAGACGCCAAACAGCACCGTCGATGCTCCAAAGATGGCCACGCACACCAGCATGGTCGCGCCCGACTTGCGTGTGATGGGCCGCACCGTCATCGTGAGCGACACCACCAGCGCGCCCACGGCCGGCGCGGCTCGCAGCAGGCCCAGCCCGCGCGGGCCCGCGTGCAGAATGTCTTCGGCAAATATCGGCAGCAGCGCCACCGCCCCACCCAGCAGCACGGCAAACAGGTCCAGTGAAATCGCAGCCAGCAGAATCTGTTTCTGCATCACGTAGCGAAAACCGGCCAGCAGCACTTCCTTCGAGATGGCCTTGTACTCCATCCGCCCCGGCCGCACCCGCAACGAACCCACCAGCAGCAGGAACCACAGCAGCGTGCCGATCATGAACAGGTACACGATCGCCGCCCCGTGCAGACGCCCTGGAATCGGCAGCGTATAAAGGATGCCGCCCAGCGCCGGTCCGGCAAAGTTCGCGATCTGGAAGATGGTGGCGCCCCACGTCACCGCGTTGACAAAATGTTCCTTGGGAACCAGGTGCGGAATCAGCGCCGACGATGCCGGCCCGCTGAATGCCCGTCCGGAACCAATGAGGAACAGGATGACGTAGATCGGCCACACATGCGGCAGGCGAAACCACGACAGCAGAAAGAGCCCCAGCGTGCAGAAGATTTGCAGCGCGTAGCAGGTGAGGATCACCGCGCGCCGGTCAAAGCGGTCTGCGGCATGCCCGGCCGGCAGCATGAACAGCAGCCCGGGCAAAAACAGCGCCAGCCCGGTGTAGCCCAGGGCCAGCGCGCTGTGCGTCATCTCGTAGATTTGCCAGGCTACGGCCAGCGCCTGTGCCTCGGCGCCCAGAATCACCATCACGCGGGCCATCTGGTACAGCCTGAAGTCGCGTGAGAGGAAGGCCGCCGCCGCACCGCCGCCGGATTTCTGATCCATACGTTGTCTACTGTTTATACAGTGCAACGCGGGTCGCGGTCAGCAGACCGACTGTGAAAATGCCAGCAGCGCATGACTCAGCCGGATAAACGGACCGCCGGTATCTGGATCAGGTCACTTTCAGTCAAGGGCGGGGATGCCGCACTCACGGAGATACTCGTAGGTTCCGTCATAGAAACCCGGAGGACGGGTATGGTCAGATGCATCCCCGCGAGGCACAAAGATGACCATACCTTGTCGAGCACGGGTCAATATCACGCGATAAGCGTTTTTCAAATACAGGCGCCTTGATTCATCCCTCACCGCCAGCCATTTCGTGCCCTTAAAAGACTGGTACGTCCATTGCCCCCCGTCATACCGAAAGTCCGCGTCCCAACAGACGCCAACCCAGTCCAGCTCAAGCCCTTGTACCGCAAACTCGCTCGCAACATCCTCCAGGTAGTAGGAAGATCGCACATCCGACTTGCCATTCAGGAACCAGTTGGTGGGATCGATGTCGGCCTTCATGTGTATGCCTTCTGGCTTGAGGCGTTGAGCCCCTGACGATGCGATCAGGCCATACCGTTCTGTGCCGCGCGCTCTCTTGCGCAACCATGCTCTTGCTGCACTGAGATCACGGGTAAGGCAAATAGGGTAGGTCGCGCGAATCTTCCCATAAGAATCGCTCGCGGCTTTCAAGTTGTTATCTACGATGTGCCCCACAAGATCTGACAGCGCCTCAGCACGAAACGACCGCATAGAAACAGCCAGATGAAGGCGCTCATCCTGATGGACTCTTTCCGAGTTGAGAAACTCGGTTACTTCGCGTTCCGAGCCGTATTCAGGAAGCGCGATTCGGGGAGACACGTAGACTTCCCAAGCCGGAAACCGCGATTCCAGTGCGCGGATCCATTCTGATATACCAGCTTCGCCAGTATTGATCTCCTGGCCACCTCCCACAAGACACACCACCGTACACCAATCCGAATGCCGATCCATCACTCCAATCAAAAACTCCGGTTCTGACATGTTGAAATCGGACTTTCCACGCTTGCGCTGCATGAAGCTGGCTGCCTGCTCGCGTGTCCATGCGCGTTGTGCTTCGTCAAAAATCACTACCTTTTCGACAGGAACACCGTCCTTTTTCAAATATTCATCTCGGAAGTGGTGAACATTCTGGATGAACTCAGTCACCTTGCGCGCCGCCTTGCGCTTTGAACCATCGCGTTGTGCATTGTCGCGAGCAAGCGCTTCTCTAAGCACTGCAACTAATGGACCGTTGCCGGAAAGAAATACAGCGTTCTCCTCACGATGTTCTTCAAAGCGCGTGGTTGCGATATTCAGCCCCGCAAGCGTCTTACCGGAACCCGGAACTCCGGTGACAAAACAGATTGCCTTGGCATCCTTCTGACGAGCATGGTCAATCACGGCACTCACACTCGCATATGTTTCCTCCAGATTCTTATCTTCGGCGCTCTTGCGACGGATATCCGCCACGCTATGGGTGCGGTACAGAACCTCCGCGGCCTCCACAATGGTAGGAGTTGGCCTGTAACCCGTAGCCATCCAACCCTCGATAGGCAGGGACGAAAAGCTGTGGGCAGCACAGATATCATCAATAATCCCGCCCAGATCACTTGCACATGCGGCTACCGGAGATGCCACTCCATCTTCGGCAAAGGCGAACGACGGCAGCGGTAGAGGGTGCGCATTCGTGGCGACCAAGACTGGAACGATTGGGGCATCGTGGCTGCCCTCATGGAAGTTCTTGAGGTCAAGTGCATAGTCTTCTACCTGGTTGAATGCACTCGCGTCATGTTTCGTCGCGCCGACTTTGAACTCAATTACAAAGACGATATTGCCTGATATCAGCACTGCATCGGCACGTTTACCCATTCTTGGAATGTAGAGCTCAAGAAAGATTCGCCCCTCACGTCGGCCACCGAGTGCCGTCTTGAGAATCGCAATCTGTTGTCGCCATGCAGAGGTCTGCTGCTCTTCGAGGGAGTGGTGGTGTTGCGCCGCGAGCACTCCCAGGATTCGTTCGGGGGCGTCGTCGAGAAAGACCGATATCGGTTCCGTGTAGTAGGCCCTGATCGCCATCCTCTCTGCGCGCGCTCTCCCTTTCAGCAGTCGATTTGAAGAAACAAATCAGGAGGTACGTCGCCCAGGCTATCAGACCCGCGTCAAAGTCGGAATCTCAATGTTGGAGAGCAATTTGAGGCGAGGACTTCTATTTCACCTCGTCTCAACTACGAAGAATTCGAACAATTGGTGCGAACAGAAGTATTCGGCCGCGAAACTCGCGCCCACAACAATACATCCGCCGCACCACTGCCTCACTTCGTCCCGTCCTCCTGCCGCACTTCCCGGATGAGCGCCTTCAGCTCTTCGCGGCCGGGCCCCTGCATCTGCAACTGGAAAGGCTTGCTCGCCTCGCCGAAGTAAATGCTCATGTGCGGGAAGGGAATCTCGATGCCCACCTCGTCGAACCTTTTCTTGATGCGCCGGTTCATTTCGCGCCCCACCGTCCACTGCTGGCTCGGCATGGTCTTGAAGCGCGCCTTGATCATCACTGCCGAGTCGCCGAACGAGTCCACCCCCAGCACCTCCAGCGGCGCCAGAATGACCTTCTGGAACTTCTCTTCCTCCATCAGCTCATCGGCAACGCCACGCAGCACCGCGATCACCTGATCGGTGTCTTCCTTATAGGCGACGCCAAGATCAAAGAGGTAATACGAGTAGCCATGCGTCATATTTGAGAGGCTGTTGATGGCTCCGTTGCGAAAGACGTGAATCGTGCCGTCCTGTCCGCGCAGCACGGTGGTGCGCAGGTGGATGGCCTCCACCAGCCCGCCCGTGCCGTTCAGCACAGCCACGTCGTTCACGCGGATCTGGTTTTCCAGCAGCATGAACATGCCGGAAATCACGTCGTGGACCAGGTTTTGCGCACCAAAGCCCACGGCCAAACCGACGATGCCGGCGCCAGCCAGGATCGGCCCAATGTCAAACCCCGCTTCCTTGAGCGCCATGATAACGGCAAGAATCCAGATCACCACCGCCATCGTCTTGCGAAGGATGCCGCCAATGGTATTCGCGCGCTTTTCCAGCTCGCCATCCTCGCCGCCGCGCTGCGCCAGCATCTGCCTCACAATATGCTCGCGCAGCTTCGGGAACCACCGGTGAATGATGCGCGTGACGATCCACGCAACCAGAAGAATGAAGAGGATCCGGACAATGTGGCCGGCAAACGCGTAGATATCATCCACCGTGGGGATCATAAGATGTAGGTTCACTGGGGGCAGGTCTCCTTTCACCTGCAGGAAAGAACGTTCAGTCTACATGAGCGGTGCGCATCGCCAGCTGCTCGGCGGACTAGAGCATTTTCACTGAAGATGTTGTGGAGAACAAGGAAGTTGGCGTGGACGTTACATCAAAGAACACCCACACCAGATCGATCCAGGACACCTCACGGCATCAGTGAAAATGCTCTAACGCACCTCTGGTCAGTCTGCCATGTACCCTGATACAAGTGGATCGCCCCAGCTCAGCACTACCGCAATCTGCATCCGGCAAGGAATCTGTCGCGCTGGCGCGGCCCGGCCTTGGCTCGCCGGTCACCATTGCGGCGGTGTGCCTGTGCGGCATCTTCGCATTTCTCAATCTTTACGTCACGCAGCCCATGCTGCCCATGTTTGAGAGCCTCTTCCACGCATCCAAGTCGATAGTCGGGCTCACCGTCAGCGCCTCGACGCTCGGCATCGCGATCTCCGCTCCGTTTCTGGGCGCCGTTGCAGAGCGCCTGAGCCGCAAGCAGGTGATCGTCTTCGCGCTGCTGGCGCTGGCCGTGCCCACCCTCCTGGCCGCCAGCTCACCGGGACTGCATGTGCTCATCATCTGGCGGTTTCTGCAGGGCCTCGTCATGCCCGCCATCTTCGCCACTGTGATCACCTACGTCGGCGAGGAGTGGGCGCCGACCGCCATCGCGCTGGTCATGAGCATCTACGTCAGTGGAACCGCCATGGGCGGCTTCCTCGGACGCCTCATTGGCGGAGTTGTCGCCCAATACCTCGGCTGGCACTGGTCGTTCCTGATTCTGGGACTGGTCACCATTGCCGGCGCAGCACTCATCGCACGCACTTTGCCCCGCGAGCGCCGCCCGCTGCCCACACATCCCCACCCGGGCCATGGCGCGCAGCTGCGCGCCACGCTGCATCACTTTCGCAACCCGCGCCTGCTCGCCACTTACACGGTTGGATTCGGAATGCTCTTTGCGCTGGTTTCCACCTTTACCTACGTCACGTTCTATCTGGCCGCGCCGCCCTTCCGGCTGTCCACCGCGGCATTGAGCTATCTGTTTGCCATTTACCTCATCGGCCTGCTGGTGACACCCGCCGGCGGATATCTCGTCACCCGTATCGGCATGCGGCGCGGAATCGTTGCCGCCATTGTGTTGTGCCTGTTAGGTCAGGCGCTTACCCTCGTTCACTCGCTGCCGGTTATCATCTTTGGCGGACTTGGTCTCGTCTGCACCGGCGTCTTCATCGCCCAATCCACCGCCGCCAGCTTTCTCCGCCTTGCCGCGCCCGAAGGTGGACGCGTCTCCGCCGCCGGGCTTTACCTTTCCTGCTACTACCTGGGCGGAACCGTGGGCGGCGTCCTGCCCAGCGTTGCCTGGAACATGGGCGGTTGGCCGGCCTGCGTGGCGCTCACCTCGGCCGTGCTGTTGGCGATCGTCTTTGTCGGATGGGCCGGATTCAAAGCGCCGCATCCACCCCGCACCATTCACTCGATGTGAGGTTTCATACAGCCCCGAACCCTCGAAGACAATCATGCGAGACCCACCCCAAGCCGGTCTCGTGTTGCTTTACGGATCCGCAGACCTATTCGTCATACACGCTCTACGCAGCGCCCCTGCCTCGTCCCCGGCCCGCGCCGTCCGTAACGATATACTGAAGCATCCGCGCCGCAGCTCGCGAACTGCGGCAGCCTTACGCATGGCAGACTCCATGGCATCGGCGGCGCACAGCACCGACTCCCTCACGGCGGGCCGCTGCACCGTCGTCATTCCCTGCTATAACGAGTTCCAGCGCCTGCGCGTGAATGCCTTCGAGCATTTTCTGGCCTGCGACCGGCACCGCAACATCCACCTGCTTTTTGTCAATGACGGCAGCACGGACAATACGCTCGCGCGACTCCAGGACCTCTGCGCACGCTTCCCCGGGCGAGCCGGTTATCTTGACCAGCAACCCAATCGCGGCAAGGCAGAGGCTGTCCGTAACGGCATGCTGCACGTCATCTCCGCAGCCGAGTCCGAGTACACCGGCTTCTGGGATGCCGACCTCGCCACGCCCCTCGAACAGATTCCCGACTTGCTCGCGTGTCTCGTCGAAAATCCGCGTTTGAACATGGTTTTCGGCGCGCGCGTCAAACTGCTGGGCCGCAACATCGAGCGCCGCCTCATGCGCCACTACCTCGGGCGCATCTTCGCCACCACCGTTTCCCTGCTCCTCCAGTTGCCCATCTACGATACGCAATGCGGCGCCAAGCTATTTCGCGTTACATCCGACCTCCAGCATGTCCTCGCTGAGCCCTTCCACTCCCGCTGGATCTTCGACGTTGAAATCATCGCCCGCTTCCTGGCGCTGCACAAGGGCGACCGGGATACCGTGCGAAACGAGATCTATGAGTACCCCCTGCCCGTCTGGACCGACGTGGCCGGTTCCAAAATACGTTCATTCGACTTTTTCCGCGCCTTCGCCGAACTGGCAACCATCTATTACCGCCATCTGGCGCGCTGAACTCCCGCGCGGATGATCGCCGCCCGTCGCATCCGCTGTAGCGCCATCAGCATACAGCCCCTGTCGCCCACGGCAATCTCTTCAAAGTGGCTCCTTATCTCCGCCAGGCCGCACTCGACTGCTTCTGCGTCCGCTGACGGATCCACGCACGCGCCCATCGGCCCGGTCGAATGGCTGGCACAGGCTTGCGCCGCCACCGAAGGCACGTTTCAGCCCCGGGACGGCGGAAATTGAGCTTTCCCGAATCCCCCGATACGCCAATTGCACTAAAAACAGGGCAATCTGCCCTCATGCCCATCGCGTTTCTTATCAAATAACACAAAAGTGTTATTAAAGTTACTCTTGTATCTAGTCTAAATGATGTCTAAAGTGTGATTTAGTAACTCCACCTGCAATCTCCCTTCTGCCGATGAAGTACGTTGGCTTTGACCGACGATGAGCAGGCGGAAGGAAATGGCAGGTTTCGCCGACGCTTCTGTTTGACTTTCCGCTCCAGCGACGGGGGCGGTTGCTGCCAGGTTCGAGCCCTGAAGCTACGCGCCCTCACATCCTTGGGGCGCGGGCTCGGGCTTCCCGGGAGGGAATGTGAGAATCCTTCGTGATGAAAGTGGACAATCGCTCATGATGACGGCCCTGGCCATGACCGTGCTGGTTGCGGCCCTGGGTCTCGCCATCGATGGGGGCATGCTCTTCCGCGCCAAGCGCCAGCTGCAGACTGCGGCCGATGCCGCGGCCACCGCCGCTGCCACGAACCTGATGTACGGCCTCTCGCCCGCCCCGGCAGCCGATTCGGCAGCCTCTGCCAACGGCGCCACAAATGGTGTCAACGGCACAGTGGTGACCGTCAACAGCCCGCCTCAGAGCGGACCGTTTGCCTCCAGCGGCTATGTCCAGGTCGCCATCCAGCAACCCACCCCAACCTATTTCATGCGCATCTTCGGCTTCAACTCCGTGGATGTCGCCGCCCAGGCCATCGCTGGCGACTCGCAGCCTTCCAGCGGCTGCGTCTATCTCATGTCGCCTTCAGGAAATGGCCTTTCGCTGCAGGGTTCCTATGATGTGGAAGCAACCGGCTGCGGCGTCTACGTCAACTCGAACAGCTCTGATGCCCTCAGTGTGACCGGTTCTGGGGGCACCTTCGACGGACCTTACCTCGACGTCGTGGGCGGCTCCGGCGGGCACGTCACCACTCCGACCGCACAAACCGACGGAGTCATGCCCATCAGCGACCCGCTCGGCAACATCACCGGCCCCACACCCGATAACGGCGGCTGCACCAACACCAGCTCCGCCACATCCATCACGGGGAATTACTCGGCCGGCGACGGCGGCGCGGTCTGCTTCACCAGTCCTGTCTCGCTCTCAAACGCCACCCTCGGCGCCGGGATCTATGTCTTCGAGGATGGCGTCAGCGTCAGCGGAACAGTTTCAGTCAACAGCGGCACGTTGGATATTTATGGCGGCACATTGAATCAAGCCTCCGGATCGCTGCTCAACATCACGGCGCCCACCTCCGGCACGTACAACGGCATCGCGATCCTCCAGCCTGTGACCAATACCAATCAATTGCAGGTCCAGTTCGGCAGCAACAACCAGACCCTCGACGGCTACATCTACGCTCCGGGCGCCAACGTCTATCTGCAGGACAACGGCGGCGGCGTCACCGCAACCGGCATCATCGCCGCCAGCATGACCAACAAGTCGTCGCTGCTGCGCCTGCCCAGCTACAACGCGGCAAATCCCAACACCACGCCCGTCCGCACGGTTTCCCTCGTCGAGTAGGAGTCACCGATCATGCCACACCGCATTCCGTCGCCGCGCAAATCCCTCCGGGCCCTCCTGCGGAATCGCTCCGGCCAGGCGCTCATCGAGGCCGCCCTCACTCTGTCCCTGCTTTGCACCATGCTGCTGGGAGCCTTCGAACTCGGCAAAGTCGCCTACGCCTGGATTGAAGTCACCCGCGCAGCCAAGGCAGGCGTCCAGTATGGAGACAGAAACGTCAACGATGCCGTGGATACCTCCGGCATCCAGACCGCGGCCGCCAACGAAGCCCCTGACATCTCCGGCCTCACCACCACTTCCTCGGTCGGTTGCAGCTGCTCCAACGGCGGAACCTCCACCTGCCTCAACACTGATTGCCCGAACTCGCACATCATCGAGACCCTGACCGTCCAGACCTCCGCCACCTACGATCCGGGAATTCACCTGCCCGGCCTGCCGACCACTTATACGCTCCACGGCAAGGCCGTGCAGATGGTGCTGCAATGACCCTCCCCCGCCTTGCCCGCTGCCTCCGCGACCGCAGCGGGCAGACTGTTGTCGAATCTGCGCTCTCCATCGGCATCGTCATCGTCGTCCTCATCGGCATTCTCGAGCTCACCATCGCGCTCTACGATTACAACTACGTGGCCTACGCCGCCCGTGAAGGCACCCGCTGGGCCATGGTGCGCGGCTCGGCCTGCACCCTGCTCAATGACTGCAACGCCACAGCCTCCCAGATCCAGTCCTACGTCCAGGGCCTCGGCTACCCCTTGATCCAGCCGTCGAGCCTCACCGTTGCCACCACCTGGCTCAGCAAAAGCACTTCCACGCCCACCACCTGGAGCACCTGTTCCACCTCGCCCTGCAATGCGCCGGGCAATGAAGTCCAGCTTGTCGTGAACTACCCCTTTACCATGGAAATCCCCCTCGTCGGAAACATCAGCCTGAACCTCAACAGCACCTCCAGCATGGTGATTTCCCAATAGCGCCGCGCCAGAAAGGCTGAATGGCTGCGCCCGGGAGCAAAGATGACTTTGCATCCATTATCAAGAAAAGAAGTAATAACGAAACTGCGTTACTCATTCTTGATCTTCGATTACCCATGTGCTACATACATTGCATTTTCACCAGTGCTAGCCTCTCCGCAGGTGTCTAATTGAGCGGCTCTGTCTTCTCTATCGTGGAGCCGTCGCATTGTTGTCCACGCAGCCGGAAGCGACTCCCGCATTGGAAGAGTCTTTGGCCGTAATGCTTCTCGCTCCAGGCTGCAGGAGGAAATCAAAACCGCCGCACTGCGGGTGCGGGCCGGGAAGCCCGGGGCACCGGGGCGTCGTAAAGGAGCCACCATGAAACTCCATCGCAATGAAAGCGGCCAGATGCTCATCATGGCAGCGATTGAACTTACGCTGCTGATTGGCTTCCTCGCCCTTGCCACAGATGTAGGCGTCCTCTTCCACTCCAAGCGGCACATGCAGATCGCCGCCGACGCCGCCGCCACGGCAGGTGCCGTAAATGAACTGGATGGTGGACCGTCGGTAACTGGACTATCGGACCAGAAGGTCGCCGACAAGGCCGCTGCGGACAACGGCTACACCGACGGACAAAATGGAGTGGCCGTTAATGTCTATTCCGGCAGCCTGGGCCAGATAAAAGATGGATATCACACCGGACCCGGGTACGTAGAAGTCGTTATCACCAAGCCCGATCCGCTCTACTTCTTTAAATTCCTTACGGGAAACAGCACCACTAACGTAGCTGCCCGCGCCGTCGCCGGTTCGCCCGGGGCGGCGAAAGACTGCGCATTCTTGATGGATCCGACCGGTGTGGATATGCAACTGCAGGGATCCGCTACCATCGACACTCCCGGATGCGCTTGGTATGTCAACTCTGACGGTGCTGCGACCGGCTCCACGACGAACCAAACCGGCACCGGTGCTACCCTAACCGCACCTTATGTCAGTTCAGTGGGCCCTGCCGGCACAACAAGCCTGGGTGGCACCCCTGTTTACTCCGGCGTCGTCACACAGGGTACACCACCCATACAATCCGTCGGAGCGGTGCCCCCGGGTGACTGCACCATAACCGAATCGGGCCCTACATACCCATCGACGATTGACGGAAGCGATGGTGTCGTGTGCTTTACCGGCTCGAACGTTGACATAAGCGGCCTAACACTCGAGAACGGCGTCTTCGTCTTCGAGAGTGGAGTCATTGCCGGTAACCCCACAGGAAACACCAACATGACGAATGCGACGCTGGAAGTCTATGGCGGAAGCTTCACGCAGAATTCCAACTCAAATCTGAATATCACCGCGCCAGCCTCGTTGACAGAAACCTTTGGTGGTCTGTCCTACAACGGCGTTGCGCTGCTCGTTCCCGCAGCAAATACCACATACACCAACACCGATTGCCAAACGGTTCAGCACGGAACACTGAAAAATAGAGGCGCGTTGACGGTCCAGATAGGGAGCAGCGGCCAAACGCTGGACGGGTATATTGTGGCTCCCAATTCCAGCGTGTTCCTCAACGACAACGGCGGCGGCACAACGATCACAGGTTTGGTGGCCGCATGTTTGTTTAACAAGTCCTCCAGCCTTACTATTAACAGCTACAATGCCGCACACCCCACAACCAGTCCGCTAAGGGTGGTCTCTCTGGTTGAGTAGGAGCTATCGCAATGTTTCTGCCACGCCTTCCTCGCAACTCCAAGCTGGCCTCGCTGTCAGAACAGTCTGGCCAGGCTCTCATTGAGACGGCGATCACCCTCGCCATGCTGACGATTATGCTCATCGGCGCAGCAGAAATCGGCCTTATCGCTTACTCTTCTATTGAAGTAACCACCGCCGCGAAGGCGGCAGCGCAGTATGGAGCCCAGGATCACGCGACCGCCGCTGACACCGTTGGCATGCAGGACGCCGCGGCATTGGCCGCTCCTACGTTATCCAATCTCTCGACCAGCGTGACTCATAGTTGTTCCTGTGCCAACGGAGGTGCCTCCACATGTTCGGTCGGCGACTGCACCGATTCGGTCATCGTAGAGACACTGAACATCCAGACGTCGGCAACCTTTAGCCCGGCAATCCATCTTCCCGGACTACCCTCAACATTCAAGCTGCAAGGTCAGGCCATACAGAAGGTGCTGGCAAATGAGTAATCGCACTCCGTCGTCACGCCACTTCAGGAGGACAAAATGATGCCAATACTTCGGCTCCTGTCCCCAACTCACAAAGCACGTTCGCTGCGTACCCGTTTGCGCAGCGAAGAAGGCGCCAACCTGGTTGAGTTTGCGTTCTCCCTCGGCATCTTTCTGGCTGTGACCATCGGCATCATCATGCTCTGCATGGCGCTGTTCACTTACGAGTACGTCGACTTCGCCGCCCGGGAAGCCACGCGCTGGGCCATCGTCCGCGGCAACCAGTGCTCCATCAGCAGTTCCAGCATGAAGTACTGTGACGCGACTTCCACCGATATCCAGACCTATGTTCAGGGCCTGAACTATCCGCTGATCAATACCAACAAGATCCAGGCCACGGCCCAATGGCTGCAGGTCAGCTATTCCAAAACCTCCCCTCCTGTTGCCAGTTGGACCCTCTGCTCGGATCAATGCAACAGCCCGGGCAATGAGGTCCAGGTCCTCGTTTCCTATCCCTACACCATGACGATTCCCTTCGCCGGCAGTTATTCCTTCACTATCAGCAGCAGCTCGACCATGGTGATCTCCCAGTAGGGAGATCCGCGCCCTGCGCGGCTTGCCGCCGCACGCACGCTGGTTTAGAGCATTTCCCCTATTGGTATAGACCGAAGAGAGAATCTCAACGCAGCTTTTCCGTGAAGAAAAGCTGCGCTTGGTTGAATTCATAAAGTTCACAGGAATAGGGGAAATGCTCTAGCCCTCATTTCTCACAGGCAAGTTGTCGAGAGCGGCGGGTGGAATGAAGAAAAGTGATTGGAAAGGCCGTCATTTCATGGCATAACTGCGTTGTCAAAGCGTAGTT
>JAJYVU010000034.1 GCA_021791875.1 Acidobacteriota bacterium
CTGGATCATGCCTGCTGTATCGGTGGGGTTTTGCGATCCATAAAGAGCGCCCGCATCGGCTGCTTTTTGCAGCGTGTTGGAGTAATACAGGGCGACTCCGAGATCGACAGCCCCGGAAAACAGCGCCAGCAACACGAGCAGAATGACAGCAACCTCGATCAGGCTGGAACCTGCTTCGCTGCCCATGATCCAACGATGCTGAAGACTACGTTTCACGCTCACTCCGAAAGTACCGGAGCCGGGCCCTTAATCGGGTCTCCTCCAGGTAACGAAGAGTAATTGTCGCCGAGGCCAAAGCTCCCATTGCCGTTGTCTATGATGGATTGAGTGTCGAGGATCGTATATGCGGCGACATTCCCGCCACCGTTGATGGTGAGATTCGCTCCGGGAGCGTACACCACTCCCTGGTAGATTGAAGTCGAGTCTCCATTCAGGATGATCGTGCTCGTATCCGAGGGATTCTGATAATAGAGAATGCCCGCGTAGGTTCCGGTGGTTGGGGCCACAAAGTTGACGTGAGATCCGCCATTCATCGTGAGCGAACCAGAGGAGAAATAGAAGGTAACGCCGTTCCCCGATACGGTGTCATTTCCGTTCACAATCAGGTTGCCTTCCATATAGTAAACGCCGGGGCTGAATGTAACATTTTCGCTTCCATTGATCGTGATGCCGTTACAATACGTGCCTGGAAAGATCGTCGTCGCCTGATTCGGGATCGAGGTACAGGAGCCGGAGACCGGAGGCTGAAGATAGCTCAAGGGGTCCGGGAGGGCTGGAGCATTCAAGCTGGGCGATGGACTGATGGTGCCGGCGTTAATAAGCGCTCCACCGTGGATATCGGTCACCGTCGTTGTAAGTGTGCCGCCATTCATCAATAACGCCGTACTGGATCCCGAGTCGTCGATAAGGCCACAGGATGCCGTGATGCTTGCGGCGCCGTTGATGCGGACAGCCTCCGACGCAGAGGCAGAAGTATCTCCCGTAGAGAAATACAGGCAGAAGGGAGAGTTGCCGAGCGTGGCTTCTGCTCTGGCCACAACCATTACATGATTTATGCCGATGAGGCGAGCGAAATAGGTCGGCTCATCCTTCGAGACCACGGCTTCCACGTAGTTGGCGTTCCCATAGTTGGGGTCGTTCGCGGTGGAACCCAATGCACAAGGACCATTGTTGAGGGTTAAAATGAGATTATTTCCGCTTGTAGAGCCACACTGCGTGTTCAGCGTGATATTGGTGTAGCCGTTCTCAGTCAGTGCATCGAGCGCGGCAGTCGTCATGGCAGAACAATCGGCAAAACCGCTACATGCGCTTATTTGCATGGCACCGGCCATCGCGGCAGCTTGAGCCGCGGATTGCAACTGCTCCTTCTGATAATGAAGAATTCCAAGGTCGATTGCCATGGCGGCAAAAGCAACGAGGACAGGCAGAACTATCGCAAATAAGATGATGGCTTGACCGCTGGTCTCTTGATATACACGGAGGATAAAGTTCCGTAATCGACGCATTTTTCCACTCATAACTGATGTGTCTCATTCGCCGCAGCCACATACTACGGCTTGTTTGTATATGGGGATAACTAGGCTGTCAATAGCACCGATGGGGCAAGCGACCGTACTGCCTCAATGTCCTCCACGCACGAGAAGCGATGCGCGATTCCGGGCAGAAAAATCCACACTTCAGAAAGTGCCATATCCGGCCAGTCGCAAGAGTTATCGAGATCCACAAGCGCGTACCTCCCGCCACGCTTCAGGCACTTTGTTGAAATCCAGGCGAGAAGATATGATGACCCTCCAGGCGCTTTTACGGCACGCCAATGACAAGATCACACTCGACGTTTACACGCAAGCTGTGAAGCAATCCATTCCGAATCGCCAAATCCGCTTCTTGGACTCCAATCTGGCGCGGCTGAGTAATCGAGCAATAAGCCGAATCCATAAGCAACATCAAAAACATTTGCTCCTGAATGTTGTGTGGCAAATCTCTGTGCAAATCGCGCCAGTGCATCCGCAACTCCCGATTCTTGCGGTAAGCGACACGGCGGGCTTGATCCGGTATGTCGCATATGTGCGGTTCTTCGAGCCTGCGCTTGAGACAGACCCGACTCTTCCATTTACTGCCACAATTGTGCTCGAATAACACTAAAACCGAATGTATGATGTTCCACGGCAGAGTCTTCGGGCAGCACTTCCGCCTCGACATCACCATTTCCGGCACTTGCCACACCAGAAGCAAATGCTAAATTGGGTCAGGGAGAATAGGCATAATGGCAATCAAGAACTTGATTTCTGAAATCGACTTCGAAATCGCGCGACTCACACAGGCCCGGAACCTTTTGCTGGGCGATGAAGGTGGAGCATCCTTCAGCCACAGGGCCCGTGGTGTTAAGCCGACAGGAACTCTGAGGAAGAAGCGCGTGCTGAGTGCGGATGCCCGTGCGAGAATAGCAGCGGCTCAGAAGAAGCGGTGGGCAAAGCAGAAGAAGGCTGCGAAAGCCTCCTGAGGAAACGATCTTCCCGTAAATCCTCCGGTTGAGATCGCTCACCGCCGAGGCCGACACTCGCGTGCCCCACATCGCCTGCGGAGTGTTTTCCGCTCGCCGCACGCTCACTCCTGCCAGGGTCCCGGTAGGAGCATCGGCTGGCATACGCTTCGGCATACTTACCGGTCACTTCTTAGAGCATTTCCCCTATTGGTACAGACCGAAGAGAGAATCTCAACGCAGCTTTTCCGTTAAGAAAAAGCTGCGCCTGGTTGAATTCAGAAAGTTCACAGGAATAGGAGAAATGCTCTACCTGCCGCACGCTGCCCATGCCGTCATACTCGTAAAAGCTCGGTGTCCACGTGTTGTCGACGATCTGATTCTCGTTACAAGATGGGCCATGATCGGAACACACCTTACTTACTTCCAGCCCGGCTGCCCCTCGACTACGGTGATGTACCGATCCACAGGGAGATTGGTGAATCGCTGCGTGCTGCCACCCGGCATCGGCCATTGGATCTCGATCCAGTCGACTTGTTTATTGCGGCCGAGGCCGAGCACCATGCGCGGGTCGTGCGAAGAAAGATAGCTTCCTCCGCCGACTTTGCTGCGATGACGCTTCAGCCTGCCACTCTGCCATGTAACCTTTGCGCCGACGGCATCGATATTTGATTTCGTGCCGATCAGGCGCAGGCCAAGCCAGTGATTTTCACGGCCGGCAAGGTTCCGCAAAAGCAGCGGTGCTCCATTGTTCGCGGTGACGAGAACATCGACGGCGCCGTCGTTGTCAAAATCGCCGAGCGCCAGTCCCCGTCCGGCAATGCGCCGCGAGAACGCGGGCCCAGCCTGACGGCTGACGTCCTTCCACACTCCGCCCTTTTGCTCGAAGAGCAGCATCGGCTCGTAGTAGTGAAGATCGGGATGATGTTCGTGGATCGTCAGATCGGGGTGGCCGTTGGCAATCACCAGATCAATATCGCCGTCGTTATTGAAGTCGAAGAACTTCACCCCCCATCCGCTCATCATCAGGGTAGTCTGCCCGATCGGCGTGTGCAGCGAGACATCATCAAAGCTGCCATGGTGGTTGTTGTGGTAGAGGGAATACACTTCGTGATCGACATTGGCGACAAACAGGTCGATCCAGCCGTCCTGGTCGTAGTCCGCGGCGTCCACACCCATGCCGGATCGGGCAACGCCAAAGGCGTTGTAGCCCACCCCGGCCAGTGCGCCGTTGTCGATGAATCGTCCGCCGCCCTGGTTGATGAACAGTGGATTCGGTGTAGTATCGCTGCCCACGAAGAGATCCATGCGGCCGTCGTTGTTCAGATCGGCCGCAACAACTCCCCAGGCCTTATTGAGCGAGGCCGCAATGCCTGACTCTCGGCTGACGTCGGTAAAGGTCCCGTCGCCGTTGTTGTGGAAGAGCCAGTTCGGCATCGCCTTGTACACGTCTGGTTTGCAGTAGTAGCGCTGCCCGGGACCATGGCCGCCGCACCACACGTTATTTTCCTTGTCGAAGTCCGCCATACGGCAAACAAAGAGGTCGAGCCGTCCGTCGTTGTCATAGTCGAACCAGACCGCGCTGGTGCCCCAGCCCGGGGCGGTGACCCCGGCCTTCACGGTGACGTCAGTGAACGTTCCGTCGCCATTGTTGTGATACAGGATGCTGTGCGGATACTGGGTGACGTAGATGTCGGGCAGGCCGTCGCCGTCATAGTCGCCCACGGCTACGCCCATGCCGTAGGCATTCCCCTGCAATCCGGCTTTTTCCGTCACGTCAGTAAAGGTTCCATCGCGGTTGTTCTTATAGAGCGCATTGCGGAGCGGCTTCGGCGGTTGGTAGAAATCGCACGGCCCGCTGTTCACCAGATAGATGTCCATCCAGCCGTCGTTGTCGTAATCGAGAAAGGCGCAGCCCGCGCCGACGGTCTCGGGGATGTACATATTCGGCGACAGGCCTGCCGTGTGCCTCCAGACGATTCCGCTTTGTGCGGCGGGGATTGCCTCGAAGTACGGCTGCGCCGCCGGCAGGGCAAACGCTCGCGCCAGAGACGGCGCGGCAACGCCAATTGCGGAAGCCCCTGCAGCGCCCAGGAACTGCCTCCGGGACAGAACGTGCGAATTGTGCCGCCGGCTTCCAGACATCAGACGGGACCAGCACCCGCAGAAGAATATTGCGCTTGTGAGGAAAACATCATCGTTGTACAGCGTGCCCCTGCGCGGTATCGCTGGAGGGATTCCGGGCTGCGGCTTGCGCCTGCAAAGCCATCTGCTGGCGCGCTCCCGCCTGGTCGCCAGTTCGCGCATCGGCTATGGCAAGCTGGTAGTGCCCGGCGGGATCGTTCGGCTCAAGCTTCACATAGTGCTCAAGCGGCGGCTTGGCCTCTGCGTATTTGCCCTCGGCAACCAGCGACATGCCCAGCGCCAGATAGGCCTCGGTGAAGCCCCCGTCAAGGTGGGCAGCGCGGGAAAAGTGCTGCGCGGCAACGGCCCAGTTGCCCTTGCGCCGAGCCAGCTCCCCGAGGATGAACTCGGCGGAGGCGTTGGTGGGATTGACGGCAAGCTCTTCTTCGAACTGCTGCTCCGCCGCGGCTGTGGAACCGGAGTCGCCCGCCTCGGCGAGCGCTATCTGCCCGAGATCGTAATGAATTCCGGCGATGTGCGGATGCTTCGCCAGGATGGCGCGAAAAATCGCGGCAGCCTGCTCTTCCTTGCCCTGGGACTCCAAGTCCTCCGCCTTCAACTCCTGCGCCTGGTAGGAATCCGGATCTTTAACCTCCAGCTCGCGCGCCGCGTGCGTGGCCATCTCAGAGAATAAGTGGGCCTCCCAGTAGAGGATTTCAGGGTCGCGGGGATTCTCGCGCTCCATGCGGAAAAGATTGTCTGCGGCAACCTGCTCATCACCGACCGCCATGCCGCAGCGAACAGCCGCCATCTCTGCCTGGTAGCGGAGAGCCTTGTCCGTCACGTGGGGCAGCCCGCGCTCAATCAGCGGCAGAGCCTCTGAGCAACGGTTCGTTTCCACCAGTCTCACACCCCGTTGCACATCAGCCGCGGCAGAGCTTGTTGTTTTCTGAGTTTGCGCCCACAGTCCGAGTGTGCCAAGAAGAGCGGTGCAGCCGATGAGCGCAAGATTCCCCGCTAAGCGACAGCCAACCATAATTTGACCCCGCAGTTCATGCCATCAATGCCATGGCGTTGCATTCGTGTTCAGGATGATCCGCGCAGCTTCGGCTCCGAGCGGCACACCCCCACGCACCCTGCTTGCGACGAAACATACCGGCCGGTCTGCAAGCGCCGACACCGGAAGCTTTGGCCAGTTGCGAAATCCGAAGCCGGGCCACTGGAGTGATGCCGGTTGGCGAGTGCAGACTCATGTGTACAACATCAGTATGCGGATTGTAAACGACCCGCTGGATGATGCCCTGCGTTCCATATGATCCCCCATTGGAAACGGTCGAGTCGCGACCGGGCATGGCGATGGTCGTGGTCTGAGCCTGCACATTAACACTGAAGTGCGCTGCCTTACACCTGGATGTTTCCAACTGCTCCTCCTGGAGGTCCAACAAACTGTACCGATGTGCGAAATGGTTCCTTCGCGTCCCGGACAAACTGCCGGATGGCTCTGAACCATCCGGCAGCCGGAGGACTTACAGTGTTTTTCGGTTCGAAAGTTTACAAGAGGAACGCTGCCGGGTGGCTCTTTCCTTAGGAAAAAGCCGGTCCATCTGCCGTCGATCTGTCTACGTACGAACCGAAAGCGCTCTAAAACTGGAAGTTTCCGCGCAGTTCGATCTGTCTCCCGAAACCGCTCCCTTCATTGGTGGGGCTTCCCTCCCCGAAGTTGTAATCCTGAATGCCGGAATCGAATGACGGAGAAGATGCGGCTACGCTGGGTACGTACGGCCCAAATCCATCCGAATTTCCGAAGACAGGATGATTCCAGATATTGATGAAGGATGCCTGGAGGTTAAAGTTGATCGCCCCGTGGATCGGAAAGATCTTCGTCACCTCTACATCCTGAAAGAATTGTCGTGGCGCGTGGAGGTACATCACATTCCCGAAAACTCCAGGCGTGATGTTAGGCGAGATGTATTTCGAGTTAGCACCGCCTCCTGACGGGCTGACCAGATATTTCGGATTGATTAAATTGGCATATGGCTGGCCCGGTACCTCTCGAACACCAATGGAGCTCTGCAACTGACTCGCGCTCACGTTATGCAGATCGATGCCGCCGTCGCCGTAGTCATTGTAAGTAAGGTACCCGCCACCGAGCAGCGCCGGCGCTCCGCCCTGCCAGGTGACAATGGTTCCCACCGTGTATCCACCCAGAACGGCATCCAGCGCCCGGTTGTGCGCGAGATAAGTCTGACCTTGACCTACCGGAATCTGGTAGGTACCGCTGGCATGGAAGACGTTCTGGATATCAAAGAGCGTAGGCCCATAGCTCTGCCTCAGATTGCGAAGCGTGAAGGCGTTGAAGGCGCCGGTCCACTGATTGCCGGACTGCACGCCAAGACTGTGGCTCCAGGTGTAGTTCGCATCGAATTGCAGACCGTGCCAGGTCGCCTGGCGGAGATCCACCTGCAGACCGTTGTAATTCGAGTAGCCTCTGGAAACCAGCTCGCCGCTGGAACTGCCACCGGTGTAGGGATTGGCCTGGAAGAAGTTGATCGGGTAGCCCGCACCCGCGCCTGTGTAGCCCGCGTTCGTGGCGCAGGGCGCAAAGCTGGCGCCGACCAGATTACAGAAGTACGGTACGGTGCCGTTGATCCCCGCAAGAACACTGGCCAGCGCTCCGGCCTGCCCCGTATTCAGATAATTGATGAACTGAGTGTTCGTGAAGTCGGAGGCATTGGGACCGCCAAAAGCCGCTTCCAGAATCGGCACCGGATAGCCGTTGCTCGGGGCGAAGGAAGTGCCACCTGACGCAGCCAGATTGGCCTGGGCGTTTTTGAAGTCCTTCAGGAATTGGTTTTCGAAGATATTCACTTCATTGGGATCGATGGCAATCCACTGATTGAACGTGTGATTGCCCATATAGCGGACTTCCAGCGCCATGGAATGGCCTAACGCGCGCTGAATACCGAAATTCCAGGATTCGGACTCGGGTTGTTTGAGGTTTGGCTGGATGCCGTTGACCCCTGGTCCACCCGTATACGTGAACTCCGACTCGGGCGCCGTCGCCTGGTAGGTTGCCGGCGACAGAATGGGTGCAGGTAGCGGATCGCCGATCGAGAGGCTACCCGGAGCGAACGTTCCCGGCTGTCCGGTGTTGTTCGCGATGAGGTTGAACTGCTGGTAGTAGAACTGCCCGTAGTCCGTGCCATAGTCCCAGAAGTACTGGTAGGGCTCTGTGAAGCGGCGCAGCGCATATCCGCCGCGAATGACTGTCTTGTTGCCGCCAAGAAGTCCCGCAAGCGGGCCGCCCTTCACATTTGGATTCCAGGCGAAGCCGAATGCCGGCTGCGGCGTGACCCTCCACGGCGCATATGGCTGCGTATGAACGGCAATCACGGGATTCAAGTCGCCATTGAGTTCCCCGGGATGGAATAGCTGGCCAACGGCGGTCGGACCGTAGATGGCCGCCTGTGAGGCGGAATGGTATTGACCGGTAAGATCCTTCTCCGGGCCAAAGATATCCCAGCGCAAACCGTAGTTGAGGGTCAGCGATCGAGTTATTCTCCATGAATCTTCCGCGAACAAGCTCCACGCCGACGATACCTCGTCCAGCGGATACTCGCTCATGGTGCCGGTCTTGCTGTATTGCTTCGTCTTGATGTTATAGGCGTTTTCTCCATTCACACCGCTGAGTCTGCCCGTCAGGATCGCATACAGCGCATCCGCTTTTGCCAGCTCGGCATTGCTGGCGCCGGGCAGCGTCGGATTGGTTCCCGAGTTGGTGAAGGCATTGATCGCGGGATCGCCGGTCGCCAGACCAAAGTTGTAGTTATAAAAACCTCCCGGAGCATTCCAGTAGTGATCCTGCTCCTTGTACCAGGAAACCCCGTACTCGAAGGTGTGCTTCCCATGCTGCAGCGTCATGGAATCGGAAAAATCCCAGATGGGATAATACGTGTCGATCGGCAACTGGTAGACTTGGCCGGACATGGTACCGCTGACGCCGGGATAGTTCCAGAACACGGTCGGCTGGCTCGTATAGAGCGGGGCTGCATTGTAAGCATACTTCGTGGCGTCGTAGAGATAACCAGCCTTGAATTGGTTAATCAGCTGCGGCGAAAAAATGTAGCTGAAACCATAAGTGCCGGTAAAATTCCTGGTCTGGTTGCCGGCCTGCTGATTCGCAAAGGTACTGCCGGGAAAGGTGGGCGCTGTAGTGCCCGGCTGGTTGTACTGCGACATCATCCACGAGAGATACATCCTGGCCTTCTGCGAGAGGTCGTAATCGATGCGCGCCACCGGAAAGTAATCCGTCTGGGGGGAATTGTTATTCCAGCCAATCTCCTGGACGTTCGGATCGGAGGTCCCGGCGATATGTCCATCGCTGAGGATCGAGTTAATCGCCGAAAACTGCTTGGCAACCTCCGGATTGATCGCGGTCGCTATTTTCGTACCGTTGGGGGGTTGAGAAGCATTGTATTTTTCCGCGATGGTCAGAAGGTTGACCGTATGCGATCCGTAAGTAAAGTTGCCGGCCTGAGCGGCCTTCGTGAAAATATTGTTGGTCGCAAGATAGCTGCCAGGGATCTTCTGCTCCGCATAGGTCCCGAAGAAGAAGAGCTTGTTACGGAGGATGGGACCGCCGACGCTGACGCCGAAGGCATTCTCGATGTACTTGCCCTTGCGGTTACCCAGGGCATTGTTGAGCCAGCTGTTGGCATCCAGTCCGTCGTTGCGGAAATCCTCATAGGCGAGGCCATGGAAATGATTAGTGCCGCGTTTTGAGACGAATGTGACCTGGGTCGTAGCCTGCCCGAAACCGGAATTCAGGCCCAGCTGATCGGTCGTCACGCTCATCTCCTCGATGTCTTCCAGGCGGGGTTCGACGGCTGGCGCGCTGGAGTCGAATTTCATACGGCTCGTGTTCCCGACCATGCCGTCCATGTTGCTGCCCTGGTCCATGATGGGCAGGCCATTGAACGTGCCCTGGCCATTCTGGCCGCTGAATCCTGGCACGATCGATATCAGGTTGTTGAGATTACGGCCGTTGAGGGGCAGATCCTGGATCTGCTTCGTGGTGATCACGGTGCTGATCTGGTTGGAGGTCACCTGCAGTACGGGAGAAGCCTCGCTGGACACATGAATCGTCTGCGTGGTCTTCCCGACGGACAGTTGCACCGAAAGATTGGTGACCTGGGACGCCTGGACAATGACCGCGGAATAGACCTTCGTGGCGTACCCGGAACGGCTGATGCTGAGCGTATAGATGCCGATGGGGAGGTTCACGAACGTGTAGGCGCCGCTGCCGCTCGTGCTTGCCTTGTAGGTGTCGTTGGTTTGATGGTTGACGAGCGAGAGTGCCGCGCCCGGCACCACTGCTCCCGTCGAGTCTTCCACCGTAACCACAATTTTCCCCTGGGTGCCTTCCTGGGCGATCGCCCGGGAGCCCGAAAATGTCAACACACATACCAGCGCAATGGTGACAAGGCGAATCCATTCTCGCCCACGAATCTTCATTTGTCCGCCTCCTCAAACTATGAAACGTTTTCCAGTCCACGGAATCTCTGAACGGTCCTTGCCAGCGCGTGGTCCCCTGGATCTGTAGCTTTGCCCGATCTCGCAGTACGGCTGTGTGGATTTCGGCTTATGAATGTGATTTTGTATAAGACTTTGTATCCATTGTCAAGCGATAATCTTCCACGGAAAAAGACCGGCAATCCGCCGAAGCTCAACGGTGGGGTGGCTGGCTCCCGGGAGATGGTTTTTCCCGCTCCTTTGTGAGGAGACGGCCAAGCTGCTGCCGCATGGCGCGCGCTTTGGAATGATTGCCAAGCATTTCGTAGGCATTGGCCAGGTTTACATACACAGCCGCATCGCCAGGTTCCAGGCGACGGCCAATCTCAAGGTGAGCAACAGCCTCCTTCGCTTTGCCCTGCATCAGGAAGATCTTGCCCAGCGCGATCTGGGTAGAGGGATAATCCGGTTGCTCGCGGGCCGACTCTTCCAGGTCTCTCTGCGCTTCGGCGAATTGCGGTTGGCCGGGCATGGCTCCCTCGTGGAGCAAGACAGTACCCAGCAGGGAGAGCATGCGGTAGTCGCGATGTCCCGCCGTGATCGCCTGGTGCAGGATCTTGTCGGCGGCAGGCAAGTTGCCCTCGTACAGGGCCTTTTGCACCTGCGCGAGATACCCGATGTAGCTCCCCGGCGCCAGCTGCGCTGCCCGATCGAATTCCGGCTTCGACTCACCGAAACTTCCCAGTTCGGCCAGGAAAACAGCTTTTTCGTAATGCAGGCGGGCAGAGTTTGGCAGTTGCGTCAGGCCATGATTGACAATTCGCAGGCCTAACGCGTAGTCCTTCTGATCCGTGCATGCGTCGGCCAGATAGTCATAGAGCTTTTCGTCCTTCGGATCGAAACTGGCGGCACGCAGGAACGCTCGGAAGCCTTTTTCCATTTGACCGGCGCCGATATATGCCTGGCTCAGCAGATTTTCCACCGCCGCACTTCCCCGGGCGGAAGCGTCCAGCGATTCCAGAACAGAGATGGCCTTCTGATATTGCTCCGTGCCCAGATAGCATATGCCAAGGTTGACTCCCACCGCATACGGGTCAAGGCCCGCGCGCTGCGCCGCAAGCAGATCCGGAATCGCCTCCTCCAGATATCCCTGCCGGGTAAGCTCGCTTCCGGTTCGAAGCTCCGCTTCCGCGTCCGTTGCGCCCCAAGCTTGCGATGGTTTCGGAGTCGTAAGCGGAGTTGCTCGGGGCAATTGCGGGTTCTGGCTCGACCAGACCGGAACTGCACCCGCAACAAGGAGCGCCCCTGCGCCCACTAGAGCGGCAATCGATAAGCGAGGCATGTGCCATTTTAGCGACCGGAGCCGGAACCTTTGCAGGAATCTTTTTCAGTTCCGCATACGAAGGTGTATACAATTAGCGGAATCTCCCTGTACGATGCTCGCGAAATCCCCGCGCCGCCACGGACGCCGGGCAACCGCTTCGTTAACTCCAGAGAGCTGAGACCTGAGCATGAACCGAAGACGATTTCTGCAGAGCATGGCGGCAGGCACCGCGGCGATGCACAGCCTGGCATCGGCGGCTGAGCTTCCCGATGCCCCTGCGGTTCCTCGGACGCGGTTGCGCGGAACACGCAGAGACGCATCCGTCGATGGCCATACAGAACTGAGCAGTTTTGTTCTTGACGGCGAACAATGGACCGTTTACGAGGACCTCCGCACCCGCGACGGCGCAATCACGTTCATTTCTTCATCCGGCAACGCGCGCGTCCTGCGCAAAACCGCCGAGGCGGTCTTCGCGGAGCCCGGGGCGAAATACCTGGGCCTGGAACTGAGCCAGATCGGGCTGGCTGGACCGGACCTGCTGGCCGACAAGCTGCTGGCCAACGGTGAGCCCGACGAGACCGAGGTACGCCGCGCCGCGCCGCCCATGAATTCTGCCCGGCCGAAGGGGCCTTTTTACCGGCCGGCGTGGAACACGATCCTGGGAACGCGTGAATGCAGCGACACCATGCCCGTGTATCCGGCGGGAAATACGCGCACGTACCATCCAATCCAGTATTTCCCCGCGCTGACCAACGCTCTGGCCAGGCGGAGACACGAGGGCCTGGTGGGCGGCTGGATGCCGGCAGCCCGCAAGGTCTTTCCAGGCGACGATGGGTCGTATTACGAGACGATCGCCTTGGGCGATGTCCTGGCCCACGATCGCTTCATTGTGCAGACCTGGCATCGGACGATGCAGGTCCGCGATGCGAAGATCGTGAAGGTGGTGTACGGCTACAGCTATCCGGCATACGATCAGCGCCGGCAGGATCCCGATGCCGCTGCATTCTATGCAGGGCTGCTCCAATTTGCCGAGTACTGGGATCGTCAGATGCATGAGATGATCGCCATTTCGCTGCCGGAAACGAGTTGGAGCGACATGGCGCAGTACGCCTTCGTGAAGGAACAGATTGTCCGTCCCGGCGGCGTCTATCCCAAGTACGGCGCCGTGGACCGCGACTACTATGGGCCGGAATACGACGGTTTCCAGGACATTTTCACAATGTCCATGTATGCGAATCTGGAGTGCGGCCGATTCACCCAGGCGCAGCAGGTCTTCGACGAATATTTCACGAGCTTTGTGAACTCGAAGGGCATCAACAATATGAGAGGGCCGGAAACGGGACAATTCGGCCTGACGCTCTCCCTCATCGCTCGCTATTACCGCTATACGCGCGACGCTTCCCTGCTCCGCCGGCATCGCGAAAAGATTGAGGCGACGGCCTCGCTATTGTCGGAACTCCACGATCAGTCGTTGCAATTGCCGCAGACCGACCGGGGATACGGGCTCATCCACGGCTGGTGCGAGTCGGATTCGTGCCTGATGCGCAATCCTTCGATTTGGTGGAAACCCTACTTCTCCAACAGCGCCTTCGCCGTGCGCGGCTGGCGTGATCTGGCGCCCGTATGGCAGCAGCTTGACTTGAACACGCAACAGGCAGCCGGCTGGCTTCGTCGCAGCCGTCAGCTCCATGCAATGCTGGTAAAGAGCGTTGCGGCGAACATCCGCCACGATATGCAGCCTCCGTACATCGGCCCTCTGCCAGGTACAAAGCTTACCTTCCGCGAATCGCTCGAACAGGAACATCCCAGTGAGCAGCAGTGGGCCCACCGTTGCTATGCCGAACTTCTTGAAGCCGCCGTCCTGCCCGAGGACCTGACCAACACGGTAATCGACTGTATGCGGGCCTATGGAGCCACCACCCTCGGTGTCGTGGCCAACGTCCAGCCTCCTCGTCCGACTGAGCGCAATATCCTCGGATTTATTTCGTACGGCTACGCGCAGGCACTGCTGCGCATGGATCGCATCGACGAGTATCTGCTCTTCCTGTACTCCCACCGATATCACGATCATTCTCGCGGCAGTTGGACGGCCGGCGAGGTATCCGGCATCACGGGGGACGGTGCCCTATTCTGCATCCCGGCGCAACAAACGATTCCTCTCCTGGTGCGCTGGATGCTGGTCTTTGAAGATCCCGATTCGGATCGGTTGTATCTGGGGCGCGCGCTGCCGCGGAAGTGGGTGGCTTCTGCCAAACCGATTGAAATCGAGCAGGCGCCAACACGGTGGGGCCGCGTCAATTATCGCCTTGAAAACCACGAGGGCAATCGCCTCGTGGCAACCATAGTGCTGCCTGCGCAGGGTGAAATTCCCAGCGAACTGCAGGTATCGTTTCGCGCGCCGACGGTCCGGTCTGTAACCGGCCTCACGGTGAACGGTCGCTCGGTTACACCCGGCGGCCGGCATAGGGATGCCGCCATTTTTTCCACGAGAGGCGAACGCAGGTTCGTTGTAGCAGCGACGTTGGGCTGAGACTCTGCGCCGCTGCGATGGGTTGGGAGCGGCTGATTTGCAGAATGCTCGAGGTTCCGACTTATCGCGATAAATGTTCCTTGGCAGGGGGCTTACGTAGCTGGTGCCCGACGATCATGGGGTTCGGTCTTTGCTGCGTCAAGGCAGCTTCTACCACCGCTTTTCGGCCGCGGTCACGGGCTCGTCAATCTGAATTTGTCGATCCCCGCGCACGTTCTTCAGTATCTGCACAATGCCGCTTGGCCACCGAATCTCCACCCTCCGCGCAATCGTCTCGGCGCCCAGTCCGAAGTGGGCGCGGACATCGCTCGACGACAGGTAACTCGACGCCGTCGTCACCGTATACCATTGGGAGCCCTGCGCCGTTTCTACGCGAATGCTGGCCCCGATCCCATCACGATTGCTCTTGTGTCCCACCAGGCGGAAACGAATCCAGTGGTTGGCTGTCTCCGTCCGGTTCATTAACACGTGGGCGGGCCCACCGTTCTCCGTAATGACCGCATCCAGCAACCCGTCGTTGTTGATGTCGCCCATCGCCAGGCCACGCCCGGCCCAACGCGCGTCAAAGACTTTCCCTGAGAGCGGTCCCACATTTACGAACTTCCTGCCCTTGATGTTGCGCAGCAGCATCGGGGATTCGCGGTAATGCAGCTCCGGGAAACTCTTGTGGATGGTGTCCATGTCATGCCCCTGCGCAATCAGCAGATCCTTCCATCCATCATTGTCGTAGTCCATGAACCGCAACCCCCAGGCGGAGTGCAGCAGTGTGATGGCGGCAACGCCGGTGATATAGCTGACGTAGGTAAACGTCCCGTCGCCGTTGTTCTTATAGAGCGGATAAATCTGATTCGCGAGATCGCCGATCATCAGGTCCGGCCAGCCGTCGTTGTCGTAATCCGAAAAATCCACACCCATCCCTGCGAAGGTGCGGCCGTTTCCGTCCACCGCGACTCCCGCCAACAACCCCACTTCCTCGAATGTTCCGTCTCCCTTGTTGTGAAACAGGAATTCGACCATGGAGTCATTCGCGATGAAGATATCTGGATGCCCATCGCGATCGTAGTCGGCAATTGCGATTCCCAGCGCCCTGCCCGGCTTGCTCAACCCCACCCTGTGCGCCTCTTCGGTGAACGTTCCGTCACCGTTGTTGCGATACACCAGCATGGAGATCGGTGGGAAAACATCGGGAAGGCAATAGCCCCGATTATCCCGTGGCCCGCACCACTCATCGTTCCAGTTCCATTCGATATATCGAAGCACCACCAGGTCGAGGTAGCCGTTATTGTTCAGGTCTACCCACGCCGCGGATGTCGACCATCCGGTCCCGCCGACGCCTGCCTTCTCCGTAACGTCGGTGAAGGTTCCATCGCCGTTGTTGTGGTACAGATGATTTCCGTCCCACGCCGTTACAAAAAGGTCAGTGTGGCCATCGTTGTCGTAGTCGGCTGCGGCGGCGCCCATTCCGTAGCCAACGCCCTGCAGCCCCGCTTCCTCCGTCGCATCCTCAAACGTCCCGTCGGCGCTCTGCCGGTAAAGTCGGTTCCAGTATTTCGGACCGGTCTTTTCAAGAATGGTCCCCGGCGCCACATAGTCGCCAAACGGCGCTCCGTTGATCAGGTAAATGTCCAGCAATCCGTTGTTGTTGGAATCGAACAGAGCCACTCCGGACCCCATCGTCTCCAGCAGATACTTACGCGGGGTATGCGGAGCCTGATGAACGAAGGTGACTCCGTTGCCCGGAGCCGCATCTACAAAATGCCCCGCGACCATCTCCGCAGACGCCCCGGAAGGAACCTTCGCCAAACCTCGCGACCGCAGCACTCCCAGCAGGCTTGCCAGAGAGCCCTGAAGCATAAAGCTCCGCCTCGATATCATCGGTTGTTCTCCGCCTGGCGTTCCTGGCCGTGATCGCCGGTCGCGCTGTTGCCTTTCTGAACGGTGAAAATAGTGCCGGCCCCCAGTAGCCTCAACTTCTCCACCGGCCCGATGGGTGGATGGATAAGCAATTCTTGCGCCCTAGGGTATACCGACATGCAGGGATAGTCACCGTCGCGAACGAAAATCATGACAGGCAAGGCGGAGTTCGCACGCTGTGGCGGGACCACGGCCAGCAGTGACAACGAAGCCCAGCATCATCGCATGCGCTGGTGCTTTGCGGGGCATTCCCGGCGTCCCCCGACTGCGAAGACCCGCGACCGTATTCCCCTGGCAGACTCCCTGACCCATATACCCAGGCACTCCGCGACAATTTGTTGCCAACGCTCAATCAAACCTCAGACCCAGTGGTGGCGAGGTCTCCCCAAATCCGAGACACGCCTTTTCCTCTGCTCGATTCTTGAGCCAGTATCGCATACAATCTTGCATCCATTTTGGGCGAAGTGCTAGACTTCTGTCCGACAAGGCTGATCGGTACGCCGATCAGCCTTTTGTTCTTTTGCGGTAATCAGCAATTTCCAAAACCGTTGCCACAATCAGTTTAAAAAACATGGAGTCAACACAATGTCCAGCGAGTTCAGCCGACGTGATCTTTTGAAGGGCGCTGCCGCGACCGCAACCTACATTGCCGTGGATGGCCTGCCGGCCAGTGCGTCCGCAAGCCCCGTTGCGGCAGAAACGGAAGAGGGGAAACCAGCGAATGGCACGATTCTGGCGCTGAACTGCACGAGTGGGGTAATTCTCCCGCCTCCCGGCAGAAGTCTTCAGAAATTCAGTTTTGACTTTCCTGAACCTTCGGTTGTCTTCAACAAACTGCTGATCAGTTTCCGTTTGTATACCTTCGAGAATACCTACGGTCTGGATCGGGAACAGATGACAGTCACGCCTGAGGGAGACGGGCTGCTGGTAGAGTGTTCGGGGTTTACTTACGCGGGTGGCCAGTTAAAGGCGCCGGGAAAGCTGCGTTCTCATATCCGGCCAAATGGCGATTATGCCGAGTGGGATGTCGTCGCTGAAATGGAGCAGCCGATCAAATCGGTCACGACGATTGTTCGCGGCCTGCCGCGCGGAAAAATCGCTCCCGGAAGCGCCGGCTTCTTTGACCCGAAGGAAAACGAAATTCTGCTCGGGTACCCATGGGGCAATGGCGGACTCAGTACCGATACCCCTTTGGCGATCATCGAAGCCGGCCAGCAGGACTACTATTACCTGTCGTCGCTGAATGAGGAAGTACGCGCGAACCGCATGTATTTCGAGCCAGCCGAAAACAACCGCTACCGCATCGAGCTGATTTACGAAAATCCAGGGTGGAGGCACAGCAATCGGCTCGAAGGCGCACGCTGGCGTGTCGGGCATGCCGCTGCTGCCGAGGCGGCCTATCGCCCGCACTTTGAGCACGTGCAGCGGGCCTTTAATATCCCCGACTGGAATACGCGTCCGGATGTCCCCTCCTGGTTCCGCCAGATCGAACTGTTCGTCTCCATTCACGGCATGGACTGGACGGGATATGTCTTCAACGACTTTGCGAAGGCTCTGCGTACCTTGCAATGGGTTGCGACGAAGATTGATCCACACAAAGTGATGGTGTTCTTGCCCGCGTGGAACGGCCGGTATTACTGGGAATACTCGATTTACAAAGTGGACGAGCGGATGGGTGGAGACGCGGGATTTCGGAAGCTGATCGATGAGGGGCACAAGTTGGGATTCCGGTTTCTGCCAATGTACGGGCTGCAGGCGGCAAACACTCATCTGGATGTCTATCCGCAATTTGCGGACGCGAGCACTCGGGCGATTGACGATAATTCCTTCTACCTGGCGTGGGTGGACTGGGATAACGACCGGCACAAGGAGGGCTGGGGCCGGTTCATGAACATCGCTGTCGAGTCCTGGCAAAACTGGATGTACGACAGCATTTCGTACCTGATTGAAACCTTCGGCGTAGACGGCTATTTCCTGGATATCGCCGGAGGATGGGTCAACAATACCCAGGGCGACATGCTTGAGGGGCTGCGCACCATGGTGACCAGACTGCGGGCAAAATATCCGAATGTGATCGCGACCGGAGAATTCACCTATGACGCGCTGATGTCGGTGATTCCGCTCTACCAGATATTCCCGTCCTGGGGATATCCGCCGGCCTTTCAGCGGTACTGCCGGGCATTCAGCCACCTGAGCCATCCCGCGCCCGGACGCGGCAGCACCGGCGTTCACGAAGCGGGCTTCCTGCATTTCAACCCGAAGACGTTAGGGCTCGATAAGTACAATATTCCGACGATCACCGTCGTCGATGATACATTTGACCGCCATCGAGATATCATGGCGGAAATCATAGAACGCGCCAAGCAGCGTGCTGCGCGAAAACCGATAGCCTGACTCGGGCTTGTTAACACCATTAGGGCGATCAGCGTTGCGAGCCAAAATCTGTCCACGCGAGACGGAGTCCGAAGACTGTGGCGGCACCACCCTCGAGGGCGACAACGAAGCGTGGGCCGATTTTGGCCGCAGCCTCAGGGGAAAGGGCGGATTTCCCATATGGCTTTGTGCCTCGTCGCTAAAATATGCCCGGTGTTCGTCGCTCCTCGCACTCAGAAAAATCCGCTCCTTTCGCTGTTGTCCTAATAGTGTTAACAGGTCCTAAGACAACTGAGGCCCGTTCGTCGCCCTTACGGGCCACCGGCCAACCGCTCATTTCTCACAATATCTGGGCTGCCAGTTCCCATTACCTGCTGAGTTCGCTCCCCAGCGGAGAAGAGAGAGCAGAAAGCAACTCGAAATTCAAGGCAGGCAGACACGAAACGAACAGTCCCTGAATCAGACAGGATCTACTTCCCTGTCCCTATCTGTCCCTGAAGGCCCGCGGCCGATCAGCTCTTCTTCAGTTGTGTGTGATTGGATCTGAGAAGCTTTGTTGGGTTGCGAGGGCAGGATTTGAACCTGCGACCTTTGGGTTATGAGGGGAAATTCATGCCCATACAGGTACAAGCAGGCCCATAACCATCGATTATTTATCAACGACCTAGCGCAGTCTCTCTGTTCATGTTCGGCTCCCTTAGGCCACAGTTCACGGACAGAAAGCGGACAGTTCCTGCTCCTTCCATAGCAGTCTTTCTCATCTCCGCTGGTGCAAACATTTGCCGGACGCTCTGACCGTTCCCAAGACAACCATTATGCCCTTTTAAGCATTATGCTCTGCATGGCATAATACTTTCATGAGTTGGGCCGCGTACTTCCATCCCAGATTCAAGATTGAATTCGATGAGTTGTCTACGGCGGTCCAGGATGAACTCCTCGCGTCGCTTATTCCCTTGCGGGAGTATGGGCCGTCATTGGGAAGACCTGAAGTGGACACGCTCAATGACTCGAAGTACGCGAATATGAAGGAGCTTCGATTCAGGGCAGACGGCGGTGTCTGGCGCGTCGCTTTTGCCTTCGATCCGAAGCGAAACGCAATTCTCCTGGTCGCTGGAGACAAATCGGGAGTCAGCGAGAAGAAGTTTTACAAACGGCTGATTGAGAAAGCCGACAAGAGGTACAAGGAACACCTCGACAATCCCTAGCAAAAGGAGTGGCGATAATGCGTGAAATGATTGCAGTCGATGATGTGATTGCCTCCTTACCGAAGGAGCGACAGAAGAGGATTTCGGCACGGGGGAACGAGTTGCTGGCAAAGGTCCAGCGGCGCATGACCCTTAGTGAAATTCGAAAAGGACGGAAGATCAGTCAGGCGAAAATGGCCGAGGCGCTTGGGATTGGCCAGATGCAAATCTCACGCCTGGAGAAGCGAAAAGACCCACGGCTCTCCACTATACAGCGCACGGTAGCTGCAATGGGAGGCCACTTGACGATGATTGCAACGTTTCCTGATCAGGAACCGGTTATTCTCGTCACTTCTCAGTTCATGGAGAAGCCGGCAGCCTCCCCGAAGAAGAAGCGGCGAGATTGATGCGCGTGGAGAGCAGGGGATACCTTACGGAGATGGTGCCGCTATAGAAACGGACTGGGCGAATGAGTTGGGAGGTAGTGTCCAGAGTTTTTCGCACTTTCGATTTTCCCTGTAGCTGAGGAATGTTGTTGGGTTGAGGTTGTTTGCCTCTGGCCCCATGGGGCCAGAGGCAAAGCCGATCACGCGATGGCCACGACTTCGGCCAGTCTGTTCATCTGCAGATAGCGTTTCGTGCCCCATTTCGTTGCGGCAACGTGCCGCAGGCGAGCAGCCACCAGCATCAGCGCCGAGTGCCCGTCAGGAAATGCGCCCACCACTCGCGTTCGTCGCCGAATCTCCCGCATCAGCCGCTCCAGCGGGTTGTTCGTCCTGATCGATCGCCAGTGTTCCGACGGCATGCTGTAGTAACTCCGCGTTTCATCGATCCCGCCTTCGACGATCTCCGCGGCCTTGGCCAGACGCATCCCACGCAGCTTCTCCACCATCTGGCGAGCTTTTTCCTTCGCCGCTTTGGCGTCTTCCTGTGCGTGGATGCCTCTCACCATCGCGGGCATCTCCCGCACTTCCCCCTTCACCACGGCCGACCATCTGGAAATTCTCGCCTCAGGACGGCATGAGGGTGCGCGTCTCCCCCGCAACCCCTCCATGTGACCTTGACGCCTTTTTCCCAAATCTCACCTTAACTTATACTTCCCTCGCGCGGCGGATCACTCACGGACCGAAGCAATAATGCCTTCTCAAAGGATCCCATCATGCCGAATTCTGCCAGCAGTTCTGATGCGCCTCTCGGAGCAAAGCATGCCAATGTCGTCAGCATTGAAGACCCGTCGAATGGAATCCGCAGCATTGAATACCTGCCAGACTCTCTGGTGATCGCGACGGGCCAACCTGCCGATGTACCTCCATCTATCACTGCGACGGGAGGGGTTTTCACCATCACACTTCAGGCAGGACGGCACAAGTCAAAGCAGGTCGCGGACACTTTTCGTTCGCAGTGCGGCGACAGCCCGAAGATGTTCGCTCCCTCAGATAGCGGAGGCACTCCTGACGAACTCCATTTCATTTTTGGCCTGACGATCACCTTCAAGATCGGCGGTTCGGCAACGGTCTATCTGGCTCAGGGCCATCACTTCCTCGCCAACAACTGGTGGATCGGTGGCGATCCAGTCTTCAGCCAGAACACACCTCGGCTCGAATACACCCTAGGCAACAAGATCTATACCTTCGCCATCTCCGGCAATCACAATACATTCCAGCTCAATTTCAAAGACACCCGCCCAGTTTCCTCTATCGAACATGTCTTCGTGCTTATGCTCGAAAATCACTCGTTCGACAATATACTGGCGCTTTCCGGCATTCCTGGAATCATCGCCGCCACCAGCAGCGACTGCAATTCATACAGCGGCAATTCCTACTGCGTTCAAGGCAACGCGCCAGTGAGCATGCCAACCGATCCGGGGCATGAATTTGCAGACGTGGTCGAGCAGCTCGCAGGGGACGGGGCCAGCTATACGCCTCGCGGCCAGTACCCGCCCATCAATAATTCCGGATTCGTCGCAAACTACGCGACCACAAAGACGGAAGGCCCCGCGCCGCCACCTGCTGATATTGGCGACATCATGAAATGCTTCGATACGGCATCGCAACTACCGATGCTTCATCAGCTAGCCAATGAATTCGTAGTCTGCGACCAGTGGTTCTCTTCCCTGCCCGGCCCAACCTGGCCGAACCGATTCTTTCTGCATGGAGCGTCTTCCAATGGTTTGGACCACAGTCCGAGCAGCGCGGAAATGTTTGATTGGGAGTTGCTGTGGCGTGGATTCGTGTACCCCAGGGGCTCCATCTTCGATGCAATGAACGCCCATGGCATTACGTGGCGCCTGTATCACGACGACAGTGGCCCAATTGAAGGGCGCATTTCTCAGGTTTCCGCGATTCACGGCATCGATTTGTGCAGGGTCCATGATCTTTCGGACTTCGAATCAGAAGTTCAGTCGTCCTCATATCCCTATCAGTACACATTCATCGAACCCAACTATGGCGACGTCGCAAACGGGACGTATGAAGGCGGCTCTTCGCAGCACCCGATGGATGGCGTGGCGAATGGAGATGCTCTCATCGCCAAGATCTATGAGAGCATTCGCAACTCACCCTTGTGGCCGAAGAGCCTGCTGATCATTACCTACGACGAACATGGCGGCTTTTACGATCACTACGCCCCTGGCCCCGCACTGCCCCCGGATGACGGCGGTGAAGCAAGCCAGTACAACAAGTCCGGTTTCAACTTCGCCCAATACGGAGTGCGCGTGCCGGCGGTCATCGTGTCGCCTTTGCTGGAAAAGAACATCGATCACACCCTCTACGATCATGCCTCGGTACTGGCAACTTTGGAGTGGTTGTTTGGCCTGCCACCTCTGACCAAACGCGATGAAGCAGCCAATGTCATTCAGGGCGTGAAGACAGCAACCATTGCAAGAACGAATTGCCCCCAAAGACTGAAAACTGCACAGGCTCAAGGCGGGAAATCAAGTCCGCTTACCGCTGAGCAGCGGACGTCACGCGAGCAGGAGCCCATACCTGATAGCGGGAATCTCGCAGGTTTTGTCGGCGTGCTGCTGAAAGCGGACAGCAGCTTGGCGACTACACCAGAGGAACGACGTGCCGCAGTGATTAGATTTCAGTCCGTCAAGACTAGAGGCGACGCAAGAGCGTATATACACGAGGTCATGAACAAGGTTCAGACCGAAAGAGCCCAAAGAAGCCAACGGACAACACCATAGAAGTCTCGCTGGGTTGCACGCCGCTGACATCTCTAACTATTCCTGTCTTGTGTACGCAAGACAACGTCAAATCCATCACTATAGTCGTTGGGCGACCACAGACATAATGTCGGCAAGACTGGAGACCAGGTTGAACTGCAGTCGTTGCACCGCCTCCACGAACGAGAATGTAGAACAAGACCATGCCTCACTTCAGTCGCTACATCGGAATCGATTATTCCGGCGCGAAGACTGCCGACGACAGCTGCAACGGCACCCGACCGCGCTGAACCCAGCTTCCACACGACGAGAAAAATGGGGTGCAAAACGGAACGATTCTTGGCTACACTCCGTCATTGGAAAGGCCGCCTCCGCACGGCGAAAAAGCCACGTCTAGACAACGCAGTTATGCCATGAAATGACGGCCTTTCCTATCCCTTTTCTTGTGCCTCACAACCCCGATGACAAACGAACCGGTGGAGTCGAGATGTGGCGCGGTGGCTTAGGTCCGACCTAGCTGTTTCCGACCCTTTCGTCAGCTGGTGCCTCATTAGTCGCACCATGCTCCGTTTCCACATCCCGCTCATCGAACCGGACTTGTGCTATTAACGTATCCGGCTCTCGGAGAAAGCGTCACGAGTTCGCCCACGAAAAGCTGCGCGTCCGCTCGGTGAGCCGGACAAGACCAAACCGATCATGAAGACTTTTGTCCGGGAACTTCCCGGTTGATGCCCTCGACAACTTGTGTTTGGCGCGCAGCCACTGACCCAGCCGTTTGCAGGCATGTCGTTCAATCTCCTGATAGGCTTTGCTTACCCCGGCAGGACTGAGATGACTGATTCGCTCGTCTTCTCACCTCAGCGTCGGCCTTCCCCGAATCTCAGGCTGGTCGGCTCCTGCATTGCCCTTTTCGAGGCCTGCTCAGCGTTCACTCACGTTGCGGCCTGCATGCTTGCGAGGTCGCCTAGTGCGACCCTCTACACCGAAGACTTCAGCCGTCTCGTTACCTTCACGGCTGCTCCAGCTGCTACCGGGCGGAGCGATCCAGTTCCCGGGCGGGACTTGCACCCACTGTTGACCAGCGCCTTTCACGGCGCACTGAGAAATGCAGGCTAGCCGCACGCCAGCCAGAGGGAACCTTCCCACGCTTACTCTAGTAACGAAAAGGGCGGCCAGTTTCAGGACTGCGCCATCACTTCGCCTTCGTCCGCCCTCTTCTGCCGAGGAGTTCTGATCGCCCAATAACCGTTCTCGGGTTCTCCAACTTGGGCGTTTCGGAGATACCCTCAAAGGCCGGACTCGACTTCCACGCGCTCAGGCTATAAACCCGAGAATCGCGCAGGTAGTTGACACCTTCGCTCCAAGCTGCCAGCATCCGCTTGCCCGTATCTCTGAATCCGGCCAAGTCGTCCATCTTCTCGCGGACCGCCGGGGCGGTGTCGGCGACGGCATCACTGATGCACTCGACGATTTCCTTCTGCTCCCTTTCCGGAATCCCGAAAACTGCGGTGACGAATCGAGCCAGCGTTTTGCCAGGCAGCCAGGTCTTCTTGCCCATGACGCTGATGCCCGGTGGGTTGTGCTGGTATCCGGAATATACCGAGGTTGTGAAGAAGTCATATGCCGGTGCGAGACTGGGGTCGTTTCGCGAGGTGTAAACCAACGCGATGTTCTTTGCGTGGCAGTCGGCGTTTCGCAGCGCGTAGGTCAGGAGCAGCATCTTGCTCAGTTTGCGGAATGTCTCGTAACGATTTGGCCCCGGCATGTGCGCCCGTACCGCCTTCGCGATTCTTTCCCAAGTGGTGTCATATTTCTGAGCAGGCCGCAATCCCAGCAAAGCACAAAAATCCTCCAGCGCACGGAAGGGCTTACCGTTCTCGTCCACATCGAAGCGATGCACCACGAGAACGTTGCCATCCTCCGAGAGTTCCGTTTTGGCGGTTGGAAGCACCTTCGCCGCCACCTGCATACACAGGTGCTCATTGACCGTTGCAAAGGCGAGCCGTGAAGACGAGCGTTTGACGATGTGCCGGTGGGTCAATATGGCCGCCTTCGGATGCCGCCCTAAACCAGTTCCCTTCCTCGTCTCCACGTTCAGGAATTTCGGCAGGATACCTGAGACACCACTCTTTGCGTGCTCGCGGACGAGTTGAGCGAATGCCTCCTCCGAGTTGTCCCCCTTAAGCAATTCGGCGACCTCGACAGGCTTCGCCGGTTCGTTGAGTGCCGCACCCGGAGGAGCAACCTTAAGCCGTCCTACCATGTTGCGGCCAATCACCGAGAGTAAAGCTACCGGGCTGGCTCCAATGTGCGGCCCGAATTCCTCCTGCAATACTTGCAACAGGTACCCTTCGGGCAGGTTCATGCGGAAGATCGGGTGAAGTTCATCGTCCCACGGATAGGACTCAATGCGGACGGGCATCGTCAAGGACACGAGGTCTTCTGGTGCCGTATCGGGCAGGTATGCAAAGACGCTGCGGAAATCGCCCACCGATTCGAGCATCCCGACGTGCCGGTCGAGAACGTAAACACTCAGCTTCATGCTCCACCCCGTTCCCGCCGTAACTCGTCGAGTGTACCTGCCATTCCCAGTTCGGTGAAGGACAGTTCCATCCCAAGAACGGCGAGAAGAGCCATTAGCTTGCGCGTACCAAATTCAGTCAACCGGCCTCTTTCCAGACGCGACAAGAGGGCCTGTGAAAGTCCGGACTGCTCCGCTACGATTCCCTGCTTTAGCCCCAACGCCTTTCTCCTTTCGGCGAGAGCTTGGCCGAGTTCCTGAATGGTCTGCATTTTTTGAATTATACTATAAAATATTTGTCATATGTATACCTTTTTGACGTATATATAAATATTTACAGCTCTCGGAGTCTCTAAAGGAGATAGTCAAGGCCTTTTCACACAGCTTGGGGGCAATAGACCAAGACAGCACCCTCTCCGGCACAGGACACTGATCAACGACAACCAAAGTTCCGGGCCAAGTAGATCGGAGCCAGCCAGGAAACCTACCGGGGAGAAGCGCATGGCGGAATGGAGACGGGGCCGTGGTTGGTTCTGACATCGTCGTGGTCCATAGTGCTTGTGTATCCAGTCGCGCAGGGTGTGCGGTCGCACCACGAAATCCTGGGCGTTTTGCTCCCGCCAGAGCTGGGTGCTGTTATGGCAACCTTGCTGCCAGCGCATTTCTAGGTAATCGTAATGGCTGTTGATCAGCGAGGCGCGGTGATGTTGTTTGCGGTCCGGAAAGCCCTGGGCGCGGACGAAACGGCGCACTGTCTTTCGTGTCATCCCGCACTGGCGCACAATTTCCCGCTGCGAAAGGCCCCTCCGGACCAACTCCATGACCGCTTCATAGCGCGCCAGCCGGCGTTCCCGGTTCTGCTGCTTCAGGCGATGCGGGCGAGAAAGTGGTTGGCCGGTGGCCAGAGGCGTCACGTCCATTGTTGGTTCCGGCGGTGGCTTCGCGTCATCGGCTATCGCACGGGCCACTTCCGTCAGCAGCCGGTCATGCGGACGAAGAACATCCACCAGCGTCTCGCTCAGGTTCCGAAGCAGATGCCAGCGGTCGGCAACCTATACGGCGTTGGGCGCGGCCTTGCCGGCAGCTTCGGCATCCAGACTGGCGCGATCACGGATGATGACTTCCGCCCGGGGATGGGCGCGTAGCCACCATTCCGCGCTCTCTGCGCTGCGATCGGGCAACAGGTCGATCACCTTCCCGCGTTTAAGGTCGCAAAGAATAGTTCCATCCGGTGCAGTATCCGGCAACCATCTGCATTCTATTCACTCCCGTCACGAGTTGAGAAAAGCCTGAATCCTCACCTCAGGAGCCGCTCTCCGTCTGGAGTCTTCGGCATGCACACGAATCATCCCATCCTTGCCCGGCAGTGTCCGAACCCACACCGCTCCCATGCCACCGCTCGCATCCAAATCAAACGGGTTATCCCCTACGATCATTCCCGGCCCATCGAGCATCAGCGTCACCTTGCCTCCTGCAAAGGCGCGTGGAGACCCGTACTTGTCCACCACCCCAAAGGCAATCCGCGTCGAGTCCGATCCGTCTGCGCACAACTCCCGATCATCCGGCTCACAGCAAAGCCGGTCATGAGAACAGTCAGCGGAAAATAAGCGGGATAAAACCTGTTTCCCTCTCACATATCCGCGGATCTCAAGCTCTGGCTTACCTGCCCCATTCATCTTCAGATCCGCAAAAAATGGCGGATACGCAGTGTGCGGGAAACCTTCGCGATCGGGATGCAGGACTGCATACTGGCTGCCACCCACGAATAATTCCAGCCTTTCGCAGTTAGAGAATATCGCTGCCCGCTCCCCCGGGCCATCCGGCATTCGTTCATCAAAATTCCAGTAGAAGGCCGGTGCAATTACTGGCCGTACACGTGGATCTATTTGACTCTCGTAATACGCCGCGCCCAGTTTGGGAATCCGAAAGAAGTCCGCAACCCCCGCAAATTTCATCGCATCGTAAGCGTGGAGCAAGCTGGGATAATCAAACGCGCACCAGCCTAGCAGTCCGGAGCAGCGCGGATATCCCGCCGCCTTGTCGTGCGCCTCCGCATGAAATAGCGCTTGATCCTGTTGCACCTCCGGATCAGATTGCCGCCTATATCTAAGGTTGAATCCCTTGCCTGCCGGGTAGTTAAATTGCCCCACCGCCTCTGTCACCAGGTACGGCACGCCCTTAAGTGGTGGACGTATCCCTACCACGCCTGGCGTGGCCGCATGATAATCGTCAAACGCAAACACATCTTGGTGCCACTCTGTTTTCCATGTTCGTTCCGACGAAGGCGTCATTGTCCCGGAAGTCTGTCGCGTCCCGTCCAGACGCATCGCAATCTCCTTTGTCTTTCGGTAAAGTTCCGGCTCGTTCGGTGACTCATTCAACCGCACACCCCAGATAATCACCGCCGGATGGTTTCGGTCCCGGATCACCATCTCCCGCACATCCCGCAGCACCAATTCGCGAAAACTGCGTCCACCGACATAATGAAACCCAGGCGTTTCCTCCCACACCATCATTCCAAGCTCATCGCACGCATCCATAAACGCCTCTGACTGTGGATAATGCGAGCAACGAACCATGTTGCAGTTGAATCGCTGTCGCAGCATCACTGCATCGTGCCGCATCGTTCGCTGAGACGCCGCAAAGCCAAAGTATGGAAACAGCTCATGCCTGTTTAATCCAAACAACTGGACTCTCTTCCCGTTTAGAAAAAAGCCCTCCAGCTCAAATCGCGCATCGCGAAATCCGGTCCGCGTCCTGTACCGGTGCAATGGCCGCTCGTTCACAAACAGCGTTACTTCAAGATCGTAGAGGTGGGGGCTATCCATGTCCCACAGCCGGATATCTCCAAGCCGGTCCAGCGTTAATTCGATCTCCTGGTCTGCCTTCTGCACCCAAGCGCTCTTCGATGCACCCGCCACCCGGCGCCCATTCCTAAACAGCGTGGCCTGCAGGCGCACCTTGGTTGCCAGCATTCTGCCTGCATCCAGATTGCAGATCACATCGAGGCGCCTATTCTGCTGGAGCACGTCTACAGGCTTGGCGAAGACGCTGTGCAGAAATATTTCCGGCACCGCACGCAGACTCACGCCGCCGTTGATCCCACCAGGCAGCAGATAATCAATACCTCCTGGCCCTTTGGGGGAGCCACTCGGCGGGACATCGAGCCAGCGCGAATCCACCTCCACAACAAGCGTGTTTTCACCCCGCCTTACTAACTCTGTCACCTCATACTCAAAAGGCAGAAACCCACCCAAGTGCTCCGGCAGCGCATGCCCATTCAAGATGGGTCTGGTTCCCTCCATCACACGTTCGAAGTGCAGAAAGAGACGTAGGCCGCGCATGCTGTCAGGCAGTACAAACTGCTGCTTATACAGCCACACATGCTCCCACGCCTCCGGTCTCCACCCTTGCCACGAGAGAGGTGTGACCGCATGCGGCAGCGTGATCGGCCCCTTCGCCGCATCCCTGATGCCTATTTTGGCCCTGTCGCCGTACGCCTTGCGTTCAACGATCCAGTTCTGATTGAGTGGCAACTCATCATGAGCCCGCCCACGAAACTGCGCTGCACGGGCCACTGCTCCCCACCCGTTCAGGACGCGGGTGGCGGTTACTGTCGAGTTCGCAACACATCCCCAGAGAAAGCTGCGCCGTGAGATTGCGGGCCTGGCCGATTCTGCTCTCAACATCTTATTCACACTCCTTGAAGTTACCGATGATTGTCCACTTCGGTTCGTAAACTCCTCGAAATCCTTCCGAGCCACACTCCCGCCAGAGGGCAGGGATTCCTCAGCAAGTTCTATTCCCCCCCCGGCGTGCACCACAGAAGTCAGCCTTGCTCCATCAAAAAAATGGCGGATACACAGTAAGTGCATATCCGCCCGGGAACGTCACTTGAGGTCAAGTGAACCTTGGATCACGGCTTTCGATCTTGGCCAGCATGCGCTGGCCGCTCAGGCCGTGGTAGAGCAATTAAAAGCGAATCTTGCCCACCAGCTGCAACGCCCTGCCCCCTACCGTCACACTTCTAATCTGGGCATCGTGGCCAGGACCAATCGCTGAATCCGGCAATCCGAAGCTCGGATGATTGATCACGTTGGTGGCATCTGCGCTGATCTGCATGGAAACTCCGTCCCGCAGCTGGAGTGTCTTGCTCAGGGAGAAGTTCACATTCAACAGACCCGGCCCGTACAAAGAGTTGCGGCCGGAATCGCCAAAGGTCCCCGGCGCCGGAGCAGCAAACGCATTCACGTTGAACCACTCTGACGGCGAGGGGTTGGCAAGGCGCGGATTTCCCACTACATTCGGATATTGGTCCCCGGCCTGGCTGTAGCTCGTATTGTGGGCCATGACCACCGTGAACGGATTGCCAGTCTGAGCCACAATCGTCGCGGAAGTCAGCCACCCGCCCACCGCTTCATCGAGCAGGTTGTTGTGATTCAGGAACGAACGTCCCTTGCCAAAGGGAAGCTCATAAATAACCTGGCCCTTGAACATGTCCCGGATATCAAAATTAGAAGGCCCGTAGTTGGCGCGAGGATCGTAAGCATTCTGGAAGGGCTGTACCCCGAAATAGCCGCCCTGACCTGAACTGTCCTGCTCGTTCAGAAATTTTGACCAGGTGTAGTTGAAATTGAATTCAAGTCCCGAGCTCATGCGCTTGGTGATTGAAGCCTGCAGAGAATTGTAATTCGAGATACCGACGAGCCTGTATCCGGAAATTCCCTGAAACTCCGGATAGGGTCGCGCATTCGTAGCGCCGCTTGCGTCATTCGGCCCCAGCTTGCCTTCAGGCACCTGGTTCAGATTGGTCGCAAATGGCTGATCTGCTCCATGGCTGGCCACATAAGCGATCTCTGTAACTATGTTCGCGGTGATCTGCCGCTGGATAGAAAGATTCCATTGATACAGCTGAGCTGCCGGGGCATGATATTGCGTATAACCCACACCCTGTCCGTTATACGAAGCAGGACCTAGTGGGGCTTTCACATACCTTGAATTGATGCTCGCTCCAGCCGCCCCTTGGTAGTTCGTGTTTCCGCTCGAGTTCAGAACGACCACGGGAAGCGCACCGTTTGTGTTATCCGCCTCTGCACCGCTTGAACTGAAGGCAGCCCCATTGCCTCCGCCGTAGGTATCTGCCGACCACGGATAGGTATAAAGACCAAATCCTCCTCGGATCGTCATGTTATTGACCGGCTGATAGGAAAACCCGATGCGCGGCATGAAAACATTCCACAGCGGATGCTGAAGTGACCGACGGCCAGTTGCATGCGTCACCGCATACCACATAGCTCCCGGCATCCCGGTGGCGGGATTCGTGACGGAGGGATCGAAGGACCTCTGGTTGCCATGGACTTCATGCCACCCCGTCTCGCCCATCCATCGGAGTCCGAGATTGATGGTCAGATTCGGACGAATCTTATAGTCATCGTTGACAAACATTTGCGGAGCTTTCATTCTTGCGCCGTACTCGGGAGCAACTCTTGCGTTCCAATTACTTGCGTAGCCAAGCAGGAAGTCTGCATACGAGACACCGGTGGAACTTGCCGTTCCCTGGGTCGACGCCGTGTAATCGCCGTTGAAGGTCATCGTGCCGGCATTGATATTTCCCCACGATGTCGAATCCAGCCTCTCAATCAGAAACTCACCGCCGAAATGAAGAACGTGCCGGCCGCGAATCAATGTGACAACATCAGACGGGTCAAAAACGAATTCCTTGTAGACCGCGTTCACACCCGGTCCCAGAGTGTACTCGCCGTTGATGTTGAGCGTAGGAAATTCGTCCGCCTTAGCGAATCTCCAGCCCAGCTTGGCAGGGAAACCCTGCCCAAGTGTGTAAGGGACAAAGAAGTCGAGTTCGTCCGTAAAGCCGAGGCGCGCTTCGTTCATCGTTGACGAACTGATAGCCCATACATCGGAAACCTGGGCATTACTGTTCTCAATACTCGACGAGTAGCAATTGATTGGGCAAATACCCTGTGCCAGAGTCTGGGATGGCCGGTCGCCCCAGAACTCAGACGCCGTGAACCGGTTCTTCGAAGTGATATCGTAATCCAGGCGGCCAAAGAAACGCTGCTCCGGAGTTGAGGCGGGAACGTTGTAGAAATAATTGTTGGTCGGGATGCCATTCACGATAGTCCCTGAGATATTCGGCTTGGGAAAGTAAGCCTGAATCGCCTGGGCGACAGAATCAATCAGGTTGGCCGGAAGCTTGTTGCCATTGCCATACTCACTGGCGAACGATTCCCGATGCACTACACCATTGGCATCCACTGTCTGCGTCGTAGGATCGTAAATGGTTGGCATACCGGTGAAGTCCCCGTGGCGCATCGCCTCGCTTGGAACTGTGATGAAGCCATTGGCTGCCCCGCCCTTATCCACGATCTTGTCATAGTCGAAAAAGAAGAACATACGGTGCGGCAGGATCGGCCCGCCGATGTTTCCGCCGAAGTCGTTGTAGTGCAAAATGGGCACTTTGGCTTTGACACCGAACGAGTACGGCGCAGCATTCAGCGCGTTGTTTTGGAAGTATTCGTAAGCCTCGCCGTGGAAACGGTTGCCGCCACCTTTACTGATCCGGTTATAGATCATGCCTCCGACGCCATACTGAGCGGAGAAGAGAGAGTCACTGACCTTGACCTCTGACAGTGCGTCAAAGATCATTGGCACGGCGATGTTGTTGCTCTGCGGGGAAGAGGTCGTTGCGCCATCGAGCAGAGTCGTCGAGAATGGCTCGCTCCCGTTTGCCGAAATGCCCGACACCCCGGGATTCACATTGCCGAATTTACTTGAAGCGGTACCGGAGGTTCCGGGCAGCAAGGTCAGAAATGACTGCCAGTCTGCCCCAAATCCCACTTGGGGCAACTGCTCCATCTGGTGTGACGTAAGGCTTATGGATTGGGTGGGACTCGTCGTCTGCAGCAGAGGAGCGTTGGTCGTAACCACAACTCTCTGCGTTTCCGAGCCCACCTCAAGCCGTGCGTTCAGCCCCAGAGTTCCAACCTGCAGCGTAATTGGTCCCTGCACCAGCTTCTTGAAGCCCGGTGCGCTAAACGTAATCAAATACCGGTCTGCCACAATGGAGCCCGTATCATAAAGACCTGAAGCATCGGTCTTATAGGTCCTCGTCACATCTTTGTCTAGATCTTTTACCGTTACCGTCACACCTGGAATAACCGCACCGCTCTGATCGGTAACAGTGCCTCGAATATCCCCGGAGTTTGTGGCTTGCCCCCACAAAGGAATTGCGCCCATCAGCAGTGCGATGCTCATGATGATATATAGCTTTCCCCTCACGTTCTCCTCCAAATTCTTTACTCTTTTCGTTCATTTTTCGTGGCTATCTGCCTTCGGTCGCATCAGCGGCAGCTGTTGCTCCGGCGCAGCCACGCGACTCCTCAGTTCCGCACCAATGGTTGGCAGCCCTTCCTGTCAAGGAATCGTGCTTTGCTTACCAGCCTTCCGTGTGGAATGAAGCTCTTGAAACCGCACCGCTCCGGCAACTACGGCGCCGTTGGCGAGATTGGTCAACTTGACGGACGTCGGATCGTCAAACACTCCGAGCGAATGCCAATCACCCTGCCCCTTTTGTTGATTCACCGGGAATGACATCGAGCTGCCCCGATAGTAGACCGTGTAACTGGCATCGGTGGCCTGTTTCACACCCGGCTTGCTGATGCCGCCATACCAGACCGAAATTTTGTACTCGCCGATGAACGGCGTATCCGACCGGTAGATCACATACGCGTTTGCCGGCCCCGGGGGCGCCCAGTAGGCAAAGTGGCCAAGATTGTTCGCAGCGTTGTCCATGCGCCACGCACTCCCAGTCAGCTGGTAGTGCGATCCCCCCGTGGGGTTCACCACCGTAGTGGCGTGCGACAGCATCTTCAGATTTGTTGAGTCACGGCCCTGCAAAATCGCAAGCCCAAAGTTATGCTTCCAGTCTGGATAGGACTCTGCCTGCTTAACCTCTTCCTGGATATGCTCGTCGAGCACCGCCTTCAGTCGTGCAGCTTGCCGGGGAATTTCCGAACAGATACTGTGCGGTTCCCGCCAGTCCGTCTCTTCGTCAAAACACTGAAGCTTGCCCGTAGGCATAGTCTCAATCAGCTTGTAACGGTTGCTGCGGATCGAATACTGGGGTACCAGGTTCGACTCTTCGGAAAAGATGTATTTGTGCGGCGGGGTCTTCGTCGTGCCTTCAATGATCGGCTTCAAGCTCACTCCATCCGTCTTCGCAGGAGCGGGCAAATCGTCGAGGCTCATAATCGTCGGAACAATGTCGTAGTTGCTCACCAGGTCATTGATCCGCTTGCCCGCTGGCACGTGCGGCCCGACCACGATCAATGGAACATGCAGGTCGGTGTTGTAGAGCGAACGGTGATCGGCCGTGTTGAAGTCTTTCGGATGCGAGTACAAGAGTTCGCCGTGATCGGACGTAAAGATGATGATGGTGTTCTTGTTTAGCCCAAGCGAGCGAACAGTATCCAGCAATTCACCAATGTAGTGGTCTGCATACAGAATTTTCCCCGCATATAACTCCCGCATCCTGCGGATCGCATGAATGTTTTGTAGCTTTGCCAGCCGGTGCAACTCCGGCGTGTCGCCCATGTTCGGGAAATTTCCCGGCTCCTTGAACCTGTCGTATGCCGCTGGCTCGTTGAAGGGAGCATGCGGTTCCATGTAGTGCACCCACAGGAAGAAGCGCTGATGCTGATGCTGCTCCAGCCATTTCTGGGCCCACGCCGTCGTCTTCGGCGCCGTCAGATAAAACTCGCTTGATCCCGGATGCCCCGGAACCGGCAACTGATATCCCGGGAAAAATTTGAAGTAATCCCAGCCACGATGCACCACATCCCATATCGACCAGCAGTTCGCGTTATCAGCCGCCGTGATCATCCCATACGGTTTCAGCATTTCCGGCAAAATCGGCTTGTACGGAGACAGCAGCAACCTCGATGGAACTGCGGGCAGTTTCCCATCCGTCAGCGGCTGGCTGATCCTCGGCCCACATCCCTCATAAGGAGGAAGCGTCATGCCGTGGACCGTCGGGAACAGCCCTGTCAGGATCACCCCAAAGGACGGCGTCGTCCACGGAGCCCCCGCGTACATCCGCGTAAATACCGTGCCTCTGGCCGCCAACTTCTCAAGGTTCGGCGTGTCATTGTACGGCGCCCCGTACAAATGCATGTAGTTGGCACTCATCTGATCAGCCGTCAACAAAATGACGTTGTACGGCGCAGTTTTCTCTTGCGAGTTCTGCTGCACCTTAGCCGACGCCGTGACCGGCACCGCCGCCAAACAAAGACTCAGGATCAAACCTCTCCAGCCCATTCCCGCTAACCCTCTGTGCATTCACTTTTCCTTTTCGCATCTACAACTGCTCAAACTGCCATCTCTGTCCGAGGACTCCGGAATCTCCACGGAAACTGAGCCGTCAATCCTCCAGAAAATGCTTCAACCATCGACGACTCTGTCTGGCATTGGTTGAATGGGGCGAATACTCTACGCACGCTCAGCCGACTGGCAAGTCAATAACTGTCATTGACTGTTTCAGCCCATCAAAAACAGAGAATCGCTTTTCAAATCAAAGCTTTATGTGTGTCAATGAAATCGATTGCACGCCATGTTACGCGGTGTTATGCTTCCCCACGTGAATGCGCAGGCCCTCAAGACCGAATCTCAATCGTCGAACCAACACATCCTCGACCACCTGGATTCTGTCCTCTTAGCCCCAGCGTTTGCCTCAAGTAAACGCTGCCAGGATTTCCTCCGCTACGTGGTTTCGGAGGCTCTCGAAGGGCGCCTCGACGAAATCAATGAACGTAACATCGCTCACATCGTCTTCGGAAAAAGTCAGCGCTTTGAGCCAAGTGAAGACTCCCTTGTTCGCGTCAAGGCCCGCGAAGTCAGAAGACGCCTCGCGCAGTACTACCGAGACAATCCCCAATCCACAGTAAGAATTGAGATCCCTCACGGTGGCTACGCACCCAACTTCGTATCCCAGCAGATTCCAGAACAACCAGACCCCGCCGCGGAGATGCGACCGCTGCTATCCCCGCCACCCGAACAGGCCCTCACTCGACGAAGAGCCCTCTTCTACTTCGGCGGAGTTGCTGCCGCTGCTGCCGCCGCCGCAATTCCTACTATCAGATACATGTCCGCGGCGTCCCCCCACACGCCTCTGGAACTTCTTTGGAAACCCGTTGCCGAAGCAAAAGCTCCCCTCCTGATCTCCATTCCGGTACTGTCATCCAAGACCGCGCACGGAACAATCTCAGATCGTGTTGGCATCGGTGTAGCGGCGGCCATCAGCCAGGCTGCCGACTTTCTGAATGCTCACAGGCTGCCTTACCACCTGCGCTTCGGCTCAGCACTCACCTTTTCCCAACTAAGAGAACAGCCCACTCTGCTCCTCGGCGGCTTTACTTCCACATGGAGCCTCTGGGCCACCAAAGGTCTTCGTTACAACCTGGTCGCCGGCAAACAGTGGGCCCAGTCCTACGTAGAGGATTCCCAAACCAGACAAAAATGGCACGCCGAGAACCTGAAACCAGACGGATACGCCACTGCCGATTACGCAATCGTCTCTCGCCTCTTTGACGCCATCAGTGGCCAGCTCCTTTTTGTCGCCGCCGGTATTACGACCTTCGGAACGGAAGGTGCAGCCTCGGTCCTGTTCGACGCGCAAGCGTTCTCCAAAGTGATACAAGGCGCACCGCACGATTGGCCGACTATAAATTTTGAAGCCATCATCAAGGTATCCATCTTCGGGACCACGCCCTCCACCCCGGAAATCGTCGCAAAGCATTTCTGGTGACCGGTTGCAGGATGCAGTGCCTGCGAGCTCAGCCTATGCGAGCCTGGGCAGCAATCGTTGAAGCGGTTCGCTGAACTGCTTCGCGGTGTGGCCAACCACCCCAAGCGACCGTGCTGGCATCAAATCTCGCAGCCCTGACTCCGCCAGCCATACTGCCTCCAGCTTGAACTCGTACGTGTATACCTCCCTCGGTATCCGCTCCATCTTCCCCACTCCTGCGATCTCTTCGTAGAGCGCCTTATGAAGTGCGTTTTTCGGGGGGCAGCTCAGCCACCGCCTGAAATTGATCAAACGTTCCATGTAGGGCCGCTCCTACTCCGATCTGCTCCACCTGCGTGTCCTCAACGCTGCATAAAAACAACTGCCAGGTGCCAAGAGACACCTCACGAAACCTTTGCCAAATTTGAAGAAGAGTCCCTTTTATGCCCCTTGGCACCCAAGCCTTCAAGACTGCCAAGTCTACAACTGATTCGTTCCCGATTTTTCATTCATCTTTCCGTAGCTTCTTGACAAGCGCTCCAACAACATGGTCTAACTTTCTGGCAAGTAAATGTAAAGCATTACATCAACCACAATTTCCTCTTCTCACGGTACGTAACCATCCATCCTCGTCTGGCCGATGAGCGCACGCAAATCATCGGCTCATAACAATCGCGTTCGGAGGACACCTAATGCCCATTTCTCGCCGTAACTTCATCGCCGCCAGTTCTGCACTCCTCGCGCTCACAGCCTGCGGTGAACCGTTCCAGAAAAGCTTCAACGGTCGCGATCGTAAAAAGGGCCTTGCCGGTGCTGCGCCCGTCGCCACAAACCTCATCACCTCCTGGTACTACAACTGGGGACCCAGACCATCCACCGGCGGCATGCCCAGCACCACACCCTCCATGCGGTTCTTCCCCATGGTCTGGGGCTGGTACCCCAAGTCAACTCCTGCACTGCTGCAAACGCTCAAGTCCGAGCATCTGCCTGTCGTTCTCGGCTTCAATGAGCCCGACAATAAAAGCCAATCCAATATTCCTGTGCAGACTGCCATCGCCGCATGGCCACAGTTCCAGGGTGTCGCCAGAGAGCTCGTCTCCCCGGCTCCTGCCAATCCGCTCGGCTCGTGGATGCAAACCTTTATGAACGCTGTCGAACAGCAAGACCTCCAGGTTGATGCCGTCGCCGTGCACAGTTATGGAGGGATTAACGCCACTGCCTTTCTTAATATGCTCAACAAGGTGCACGACCTCTATCAGCGCCCCATCTATGTCACCGAATTCGCCGTTGCAGACTGGCAGG
>JAJYVU010000005.1 GCA_021791875.1 Acidobacteriota bacterium
ATGTCCCGCTGATTGTCTCGGTCCTCTACCCTGCCCATCGCCATACCTCGTTAGACGCTCTTCATCCCCGATCGCACCTCACAACAATCAGACTTTAACCACGGACTGTTAAGAGTGATCCTGTTTCCCGCACCTTGATTCCACTCGCCGATCAGTCTGAATCCCGCATCCAAGAGCGCCTGGGAAGGAAAGGAAGGGTGCCGCTGGGCAGATTTCCCGGAAACCGTCACATGCTCTGGGTGTTTGCCGTGACTTAAGCCGCCGGTCATCCCAGCATCGATCATGACTTTTCGTACATGTTGGTAGGAGATTCCCAGCTGGTCAGCGATTGCTTTGCGTGTCAGGCCCGCCCGCGCCAGAGTTCTAATCTTCTCGGATGTGGTTACCCTGTTCATCGAATAAGCTCCTCGTGACCTATGCCCCCACCCCGGTCTTTGGAATGTGTGCTCACGCGGTGATCGTGGAACAAACGCGCATGAGTCTACTGGTCTTCAACGATGACTAAACTCAATGCACCCTCAACAGCTCGCGCCACATCTTGAGGAGATTTCCGCTTCAACTTGTTAATGGTCTTACGGATTTCTACGTAATGAATCAATTCGAGAATTTGCCCGGGAGTCAATCCGATCGCTGCTTCGCTCAATTTTGTATGGAGAGATAAAGGTTCGGCGCCGGGAATTAACGTTGCCACAGGAACACCAAAGAAATGTGCAATCGCGTTGAGATCTCTTATCGATGGCCTAAAGTTGCCGCTTTCCCAGCGAGAAATGGTATTCGGCTTCGTATCGAGAGCCGCCGCTAATTCCGATTGGCTCACGACGCGACCCTTTGCATTGGTTCGCACGTGGCGAATTGCTGCCCCCAATTCACGGTAAAAGGGAAGTGCTGGATCTTTCGATTTGCGCATTTGTTAATTCACCTTAAAAGAAGTCTCATCGTGAGACCAATGCCAAAACCATCCTTTACGTGGACAGGCGATTTGTGTTTCCGAATCCCCGAATAATGCGCTCTTGGATGGTTGATTGATTTTGTTGCTCGGGTATGGCACGAGTATGGCTCAGTATGGCAAATATCTCCCCCTGCGTAAATCGGAGAAACGCGAATCTTCCGGAGTCGAGGCCCCTTGTTTGCTGCTTGACTCTGGTCAATTCGAGCCCTCTCAAAAGTTTTCCTTTGCAATATGTGTGTTTTGTGGATATAGTGTGGGTGCGATTGAAAGCAGCAGAACTCTGCTTGGACCTGCCGATTGGATATGGATCCCGAGCGACTTATTTAGTGCAGGAAACATCACCGTGGAACAAGACTCAATCCAACGGGACCGACCACTGCGCTCAAGAACAGGGTCATGGGAAATAGCGGAAGGCCGAAAGCGATGGCTGCCAGAAGCCTGAATCTAAAGGAGACACAATTGAGCGAAAGTCAGTTTTTCAACCTAAGCGAGCCGCAAGGCAAAACGGGAATCATCAGGTTACCCGGGTTGGTGCAACTAGAACTTGTCAACCAGGAATGGGTTCTGGAGAGTACGGTGATTGACACAATCTACTGCGGCAGTCCAGCGGCTGAGCCCCAGCGGCTATTTACGGTAATGGATTCCTATACCCGATCAATTATTGGAGCCAGGATTGCTCCGGGCCAAACGCTGAGCCTACTACGAATGCTAGATAGGCTGATCGGCCAACTTGGATGTCCAAAGGTCCTCCGGCTGCGCTGCGATCCCAAAATGCTGAGCATCGAGTACGAGAAATGGGCTAGCGAGCGAGGCATCACGCTTAATTACAATCCGCCGTTTAGACCACATAGACTCGCCCGGAACTCGGGAGACAAGCGTGAACAATAGCGAGATAAGAGGCGCACTTCCACCACTGACGGCAAGTCTCTGTGGAGATTCTGCACGCGTCTACGGCCACTTATGGGAAGGTTGGTCAGCTGGGCCGATCGGCGGCATCAAGTGGATCCGAACCTGCTCGCGCGAACAAATCAGAATTCGCCGAATTATTAAACGGGGAAGAATGCGTCCAACAGGAAAATTCTCAAGCTGGAAAAACAGCAGATATATGCATTGGGAATCACCTAACGAACGTAACGCGTTTACCACGCTCGATTTCAGCCCGCAGGTCATTGCATATCGAGAGCAATCTTGTGAAATCGTATATGTCGACGACGATGGTAACGAGTGCAGACATTATCCAGACATTGAAGTCTTTGCTGTGAGTGGGTGCGAATTGTGGGAAGTGAAAACAAAGCATTACGCCGAGAGCAAGGACGTCAAACGCCGAACGGAGATCGTCTCCGAGTCGCTAGCCGCAATTGGAATTAAATATCGGATGGCGATCGCCGAGGAGTTGGGAAAGCAGCCACAACTTGGAACTATGGAGAAGGTCCTGCACTTTGCGCGGCGACCAGTCTCAAGCGTGGAGCGAATTTGCTTAGCGCAGGAACTGAGCCAAATCGGCTGCATTACTTGGGCGCAGGCGTGTTCGGGACGTCTAGGGGCATACGGTCGAGAGATTATTTGCCGGCTTCTATTGGAGGGGTATCTTCAGATCGATTTGAATCTTCCATTCGGCCCAACAACCGAGTTCAATCTCGGCTCTAGAGGATGGTGAAGTGGGCGTCTTTCATATCCAAAAGAATACAGTTCTTGTCCTCGATGGTGTCCGCATGCGCATCAGGAAGAAGGTGCAGCAAGGCTCGGGCAACAAGTGGCAGCTTGAAGAGACCGTATCTGGCTCCATTCAGCAAATGGATGAAGAGGAGCTATTCAGACTCCTTTGCAAGGGTAATTTACGAATCATCGGTGTCGGAAATCATCTCGAAGGGAAGACCACTCACCTCAAACTTACAGATGATGAGAAAGAGGAAATCAGTTGGCGTCTACCGTATGTCAAGGCCGTCTTAAGGTTACCGGCCACCCAATCGACCTTTGAAGCTACCATAGACGAGGTATGGAAGAAGTTCCAGAGTGGAGAATATCCGGCCAAAAGTCACTCTGGTTCTTCGACGAAAATGAGACGCAGGAAAAAGCGTACGCGTCCTCCTGGATGGGTTTCCGTCTACAGGTGGAGGAACCGCTACGTGCGCGCGGGCCACGACGCTTACGCACTGCTAAATAAAGACAGGGATCGATCGGAGGACCATCATCCGGACTTCGAGCAGGCAATCGACGATGCGCTGGAAGAAGAATATCTAACCGATGAAAAGCAAGCTTTACAGGAGGCGGTAGACGCTGCAAAGACGAAGTGCAAGGAAAAGAATGAAGAAAATGAGCGTCTTGGATTAAAGCTTTTGGATATTCCAAGCCGCGCGGAAGTGCAGAAGCGATTGAAGAAGATGCCGGCTTTTGACGTGTATGCAGCGCGTTTTGGACGCGATGCCGCAAGGAACAAGTTTCGCTCTGTTGAAGGTCACACGGTTACGTCGGAGCCACTGGAACGAGCTGAAATCGACCATACTCCGTTAGATCTCTTCGTTGTTGATGAAGAACACGGCCTTCCTTTGGGCCGTCCGTACATTACAGCCTGCATCGACGATTTTACCCGCTGCATCCTCGGAATGTACGTCGGATTCGTTCCTCCCAGCTATCAATCGGTGGCACTATGCCTCAAGCACGCATTCCTGCCGAAAGTTACGCAGGCAGAAGACTATCCCGATATACAAAACTCTTGGTTCGCTTATGGAGTAATGCGTACATTAACATGCGACAACGCCCCGGAATTCCACTCCGAACCGCTTGAGAACGGATGCAACCAACTCGGCATAAATCTGGAATATGCTCCGCGAAAGACTGGATGGCACAAAGCTAAGATCGAGCGACTTTTCAGGACTATGAACCAGCAAGTTGCTCATGGAACCAAAGGCACGACATTCAGCAACATCTTCGAGCGGGGAGATTATAACCCGGAGAAAAATGCGGTAGTCCGCCTGTCAACTCTCCAGCGTGGACTCCAAATGTGGGTGCGCGATATCTACCACCAGAAAAAGCACAGTGCTCTAAACATGCCACCGGAGACGATGTGGAAGCTCCACGCCAGGACGGAAGACATACGCGTTCCAGGGGACCGGAATAGCCTCCAAATTATCATGGGGCGTCCATATCCTCGAAGGCTGACTCATAAGGGAATTGAGTTTGCCGGACTCTACTATGGATCAGAAGCTGTACATGAGCTTCGTATGCAATATGGTTCGGTACTCGACGCTGAGATCAGGGTGAATGAGGCGGATATTGGTGAGATACATGTGCTTTACGGTGGACAGATCGTTGTCGCCCGCGCTCTGAAATTTGAGTATGCCGAGGGCCTTAGCCTATGGCTCCACGAGCAGATCAAGAAACATAGTCCGAAATACGATCCAGATACTTGGCTCGCGGCTAAGCAGCGCTTGAAACGACTCTTCAGGGGTGAGCCTGGCGCTCTGGCAAAGTCCGGAAAACGTGGACGGGGGCGAGTGGCTGAGCAACTTGGACCAAAGGAAGTATCTGGCCCTAAGCCGATTCCGCAGCTTCCCGCGCCAGTGGTTACTCTCGAAGCCAGCGACTTTAATATTTCGTCTGAGATGACGGAAATACTAGATATCCCACGATACAGTGTGGTTCGCAATGGAGGTAGCAGCTAAGGTGATTGATCCGGAGAGTCTCTTGAACGTAACAATCATGCATGAAGCATTCGTCAACGCAGTGGAGCGGATCGAAAGGGCGCAAGCGCTTAAGGATCGGCGAGAGGACCCATGCTGTCTGGCGCTACTCGGCGAGTCTGGCTCCGGCAAAAGCTTTGTACTGGATAGGCTAGAAGAGAAAAATCCTTCAATAGAAACTGATGAAGGCACTTTGAAGCCAATTGTTCGTGCGTCAGTTCCATCTAAGCCGACAATCAAGAGTCTCGCTGAAGAGATAAAATCGCAACTGGACCCAAACGATACCCAAAAAAGGTACACGGAAAATGAACTTACAAGGCGTATTGCGGTCTTGATGGACGAGTGCGACACGGATGTGATTGTTCTGGACGAATTTCAGCACTTCTATGACAGGACCACCGAAACGGTGTGGGAACATGCTGCCGATTGGCTGAAGCGATTGATGGAAGTGAGGAAAAAAGCGAATCGAACGAGAAGGATGCTTATTGTTTCAGGGTTAACGCAGTCGATGGACGTTATTCAGCAAAACAGCCAGTTGAAAAGGCGATTTAAGGCACCCCTGTTCCTTCCGTGCTATTCATGGACAAGCCCTAAGGAGAGGGCTCAGTTTGCCGCGTGCTACAACGGCTTCGCAGAAATTATCGGGCAGCATTTTGTAATGCCTGATGTCGAGAAGAACATGATGTACTTCCGTTCCTATTGCGCAACCGGAGGGTTAATCGGTTATCTCAAAGCGCTCATGCACGACGTTGTCGACGTAGCACTGAAAGAAAATAAGAAGAAACTAGAAGTGGAAGATTTCACAACTGCCTTCAATCAATTTCTCTTCTCGAATCCTGATCTTAAAGTAGGCTATCAACCATTTAGCAAGTCGTTCAACACTACCCCAACTGCATCTGTTCTCCAACAGGCATTCCTCATTGCTCACCCGCCTGCACTCGATAAAGGGAGAAAAATTTCGAGGACTACAACCGCGTCACTCCCCGGCAACTCACTTGTTGCCAAGGAACTCGCCCAGATGGCGAGTTGAGCGGACGGTCAATTCATGCGTTGGATGAGGAGTCTATGAAGGACGCATCGGCCCAATTAGTAAGGCGTTCAAAGCCGCACTCTACTGAAAGTCTGATGGCATACTATCTGCGCATCAGCGAAGTGAACGGCTTCGAAACACCATGGCATCTCTTCAAGCGTGCAGGTATGGATGCACATGAGTGGCGAACAAGGGGAGCAAGAACGGATAAGATCGCGATCATTGCAAAGTGCCGTAAAGAGCATCTTGATCGGATTGCCTACTCAACGAGAGATTCTGCGAGGCCATTTAGACTACTGGGCCATCCAGTCAACAGTACGGACATCGAGCCTGAACGGCCCAAGCTATGCCCTCAATGCGTGTACGAAAAGAAATTTGTAGAGGCGCATTGGGACCTGGCATATATGGTGGCGTGTCCGGTGCATTATCGCTGGGCGACTACCGCCTGTTTAGCGTGTGGGAAGAGATTGAGCCTCTTCCGGAGAGGGTTGTTGATCTGTCATTGCGGTGCAACGCTGCAACACAGTAACGACACTGACATCCCTCCTTCGCTAGGCTGCCTGCTCACAATCGTCAGGGCGCGAGTGTTGCCTCTTCTTCCTTTTGCAGACTTCGAGATAGGGCTTCCAGTGCTGGAGCTACATCGACTTGAACTTCACACCTTGCTGCGCGTCATAGAGGTGGTCGGCCGTTGTGAACTAATCGCGTTAGGGAAAGACGTAAAAGAAGTTGCTGCGCAGGATATTGTTTGCGCAGCAGCGGAAGTTCTGTCTACGTGGCCGAGCAATTTCAACAGATTATTGCAGGCACTGGCTATTCGAAACAAAAGCGCGAGAGGCATTCGGGAGCAGTTTGCTCCCCTATACACTGCGTTATTGAAGCGAGGAAGAGGTGAGAGTCCAGGTTCTCTCGACTTCATCAGAGAGGCATTTCTGAGATTTGTGACCTACGAGTGGAATGGGCGCAGAGTCGATCCCCGGACGCTCCAGGAAGTAAGCACAAAGGTTGGTCGACTGTTTGTGAGCGGTAATGAACTCGCGCGGCGTTTGAATATAGATCCAAGAACAGTGAAGCGCCACGCAAAAATATATTCGCAGAAAATCACGCGGGGGCCTCAGTTGACATATGCGGTTAACACCGACTGCGTATCAACGGATTTTCAATCAGCGCATAAGGTCATTCGGATCAGGCAAGCCGCGGCAGAAATTGGAATACCCGTTAATGTCTTGCGTGCGCTGAAAGAGTCGGGAGACTTTGAAGTGAAGCACCAGATGCCAATGCAAGCGGGATTTCGAGAAGCCGATGTAGTTGCATTCAAGAGCAGGATTTCTGCACTGGTGCCAACGGGTCCTCATTCTTCAGGTGTGGGAGATGTCGGGAGCCTTGGTACGTGCATGGCAGGATCGCGCTACTCAATTGGCGAGAAGATAACTGTGATTCGTAAAGTCTTGGATCGGTCGCTGCCGATTGTCGGGCAGAAGCATGATGGAGTGAAGGGGCTGATGGTGTCTTCGGCGGCTTTGTCGGCAATCATTAGAGGAGAAAGATCAACTATCCACGGTCCAGTAATGTCGGGAAAAGAAGCTGCAAAGGCGATAGGGTGTGAATTCGTGATCCTTTGTGAACTCGTTAAGGGCGGTGTTATCACAGGCGAAAAAACTGGCAAGCAGTGGAAAGTAGCGGTATCGTCGGTCGCTGAGTTTTGCAGAACTTACGTGTCATTGGCTGCGGTGGCCTCCGAGCTTATGACGACTTCCACCCGTCTAAGGAATCTTTGTCGCGAGGAGGGCATTCAAGTACTTATTGCGAAGAGAGCTAGCAAATCGCCACAACCGTTCATTCGTCTTTGTGATCGTTCCAAATTGGTCAGAAATGGGGAACGCTCATAGGACAATTGGAAGTTTTAATGGATCGATCCAGTGGAGGTCGGCAGCCGAGAGGGAAGATGATTGTTACCGCACCCAGTAGAAATTTACCTCAGCAACGATTGCTCCCTGTGCGCCCGAAGCCACGAGACACGGAGAGTCTTTGCAAGTATGTCATCAGAGTATCAGAGCGTAATGGCTTTAATTCACCAAGTTTTGTTCTCTCCAGAGCCCGAATAAAGGGTGGCTTGGGCGTTGGCATTGACGTCTCCAAATTGGCGACCGTCACGGGTTGGAAGAAGAATTTGAAGAAAATCGAATACCGGTCAAAGGGTGCAGATTCAATTGAAAGCCGGATTCTTGGTCATTCGGTTCGGTCGGAAGATCTGGCCGTGAATGCGCAGAAAATGTGCCCTGAATGTGTCTTGGAGAATGGTTACGTAGAGGCTCACTTCGATCTGGCGGTGATGATTGCATGCCCAGTCCACAGACGAATGCTGATACATGAGTGTGAATCGTGCGGGAATAGATTGGAGGCGCTGCGTCCAGGCCTTCTTGAATGTTCCTGCGGCGCTAGCCTGTCCGGTGTTCGTGGACCAGTTGCCCCTGTTGAATTGGTGGATCTTCTCGACATCATCCGACGTAAGGTTCTATCGCTTTCGCTTGATCAGCAGTATTCGTCGCTCATTCCAGCTCGCGACCTTGGAGAGATGGAGCTTAAGACAATTCTTGGGTCAATTAATGCTCTTGGCCGGCATGGTGCGTCGAGTACGAAATGTACGAAGCCTGACTTTGCTGGATTCGCGGTTCGTGAGGCATCTCGAATTCTCGCGCAATGGCCGGCTAGGTTTCTGGAGATGTTGTCCAAACTCGAACCAGATGCATCGATTGACAATCCTGTTTATCTCAAGGCCAGCCGTATTCGGGGCCTATATGGAGCTCTTCGCAGGGCTGGAGCAAAATCAATAGCCGGTGCCACGGCTGAGTATGCGGCGCTACACTTTGGTCCGGGAGCGCGTAAAGAAATAACCTCTTGTCTCGGCAAGGATGGAATGCCCAGATATGTGAGCAAGAAGCGATTCGCAGAGATGTGTAAAGTGGATCCGAGGTGCGTGGATACAGTCTTAGAAAATAGAGGCATTCTGACTATCCAGATTCAATATGGCAAATGCACTAGGACTCTTGTTGACCTCAGCCAGCACGGCGTTCCACGAAAAATGCCTGGTCGCGTCTACCAACTGACGAATGCAGCCAAAGTTTTAGATATTCCAGTGTCGGTTCTTCGTAGGCTTCGTAACGAGGGAATCTATAAGTCAGCTCGATTGCCATCAGGCATGATTGGATTCCATGAGGGGGACGTCGCCGAATTTTATCAAGCGCTGCTCTCTCGTGGAGTCGCAGGTAGTCCAAGCGAAGGTTCTGTGCTTCGATTTGATCGGCTCATGAAAATGACAACTTTTCCAATTGAGGTAAAGACCAGAGTGATTTCCAAGATTTTGTCGCGACAGATCGATGTTTTCGTATCTACTGATGGAACTCTTGGAGGGCTGCTCATTGAGCGTAAGAAGGTCGATTTGTGGACTCGCCGAGCGCAGGCTCTAAATTGTGGGCTGCTGACAGACACGGATGAGGACATTTGCGATCCTTCTACGCTGCCGATGACAACGCAAGAGGCTGCTCTTACTCTAGGCTGTCATCCACATACGGTGCATCAGCTAGCCATTCGTGGGATGCTGCCGGGGAAACCTGTCTGTAGAAGTTTCATATTTGACCGCAAAGTTGTAGAAGCCTTCAGCAAGCGGTATGTATTTCTCACCTTGCTTGCGCGCAACATACCAACAACCGCTCATGGGCTTAGGTGCCTGGCGCGAAAGCGTGGTTTCTGGACAGACAGTATCGCATGTAAGAGTTTGGGATTGAATCAGGCTTTTATCCGCGCTAAAGATGCCCAGCAGCTATTGCATTTAGCAACCGAATTACTTGGGTGGGAAAATCGAAATAACCGGAAAAGTCTCTCGAGATCTGGTTTGTGGTAGATGGATTAGAGATGTTGGTGATAAACAATCGTGCTGGTGCGCAGTGTTCAGTGTTTGTGTTAGTCCAAGTTCCGGAAGAGTGAAGTCACTTGCCATTGCTTTCCACGGTAGTGGGCACAGCCAAACAATCGCCTTTATCCTGGAAATCCGCGTAATGGTTGCTGAGGAGGCATTTCAGCCGTGCACCGGATTGCTCGGGACCTCATGCTCCGATCTCTTGATGTGTAGGCCCCGCGTTATACGTTGCGGCAAAGTTTGACTCTGCCAACCACTTCTTGAATGCAGGGTTGTCGCTGAACTGCTTAAACAGTTCTGAGTAGTCTGCGAGCAGCCCTACTACTACTCCCTCCAACGCCTTGTCGTGCTCGATTCGGGCATTTTGACGGTCGGAGTTCTTCATTGCGTTTTGGTACGCCTTGTTGGCGGAGACCTTCTCGGGAATCTCCTCGGTGATCGCCCGCCTAATCCTGTCAACGTCTTTCCAGTCGATATTTCCAAACTGCTCATTGAACGTCTTGAGAATGTTGGACAGCCTATCGAGCTCAGGCTCTGGCTTATGTCCTCCACCGGCGGTCGGTACCGGTTCAATTTCGGAATCGCTGTCGGGGAGCGCAATGGAAATGGATTGCTGCTTCTCCACGCGATAGCTGTCCATATCAATGGTCTCGATCAGACCCTTCGAGAGGTCTTCTTCCTTCGGGGCAGGGAGCTTAGGGATCAGGCAGTTGAGCAATATGGAAAGCTTCTCCCAGGCGGCATTGTTGTAGGGCAGCACCGCGGAGAGGAATCCATAGGTGCGTACAAATGCCTTTGCATTGCCCTTGAAGCTTACCTGTCCGTCTTCGTCGAGATCACTCAAATAAGTGGCGACACAGGCGTCGAGGATTGCATCGAGCTTTTCCCGGGCAGAGCTCGCAAGAAACAGCTCGGCAAACGACTCTGTCTGATCGGGACTGTAGACTTGTGCATTATCGAGATTTGCTTTCAGATCGTGCAGCTTGTTGGGATCTGTTTCCTCGCTGAGGATCGTAGTGCGATAGTAGTCGGCGAAAGCCTTCTGGACGGTGTCTGTGTCGTTGATGAAGTCGAGGACAAAGGTGTCGTACTTGCGCGGGTGGGCGCGATTGAGCCGGGACAGAGTTTGGACGGCTTTGATCCCGGATAGCTGCTTGTCCACGTACATGGTGTGGAGCAACGGTTCGTCGTAGCCGGTCTGGAACTTCTCGGCCACGATCAGGAAGCGATAGGGATCAGTCTTGAACAGCTTCTCAATCTGGCTGCTTGGAAAGCCGTTCAGGCTTGATTCCGTAACCTTCACGCCCTTGTATTCGTGTTCTCCAGAGAATGCCACGATTGCCTTGTAGGGGCTGTTGATTTCGTTCAGATATTCCTGAAATGCGTGAAAGTATTGGATCGCCCGTTGAATGCCACTGGTGATGACCATCGCCCGGGCCTGTCCGCCAATCTTCAGCTTGGCGATGACCTGTTCCTGGAAATGATCCACCATGATTTCGGCTTTCTGGCGGATGGCGTGGTCGTGACTCTCCACGTACCTGCGTAGCTTCTTTTGGGCCTTTTTGGTGTCGAATTCCGGGTCGTCTTCGATCTTCTTCATCAAGCGGTAGTAGCTTTGGACCGGCGTATAGTCCTTCAATACGTCAAGGATGAAGCCCTCCTGAATAGCTTGCTTCATCGTGTAGCTGTCAAAAGGGCGGTGCTTCACCTTGTCGCCTGATGGAACCGGCTCGCCAAAAATCTCCAGTGTTTTGTTTTTAGGGGTGGCGGTGAAGGCAAAGTAGCTCGCATTGGGAAGCATCTTGCGGGCTTCCATAATGCGGATGATCTTATCTTCGGTCGACTCTTCTTCTTCCTCTGCAGCGTTTTCCGCAAGCGCAATGTTCATCTTTGCGGCGGTTCGGCCCCCCTGGCTGGAGTGCGCTTCGTCAATGATGATGGAGAAGCGGTTCTCGCGATGCTCGTTGCCGATGTCGTCCAGGATGAACGGGAACTTTTGGACGGTGGTAATGATGATCTTCTTCCCGTCGCGCAGAAACTTGCGCAGGTCGCCGGAGTGCTCCGCGTGGCCAACGGTGGCTTGGACTTGTGCGAAGTGCCTTATCGTCTCTCTGATCTGGCGGTCCAGGACGCGGCGATCTGTGACGACAATGACGGAGTCGAAGACCTTCTTGTGTTCTCTTTCGATGTCGATGAGCTGGTGTGCGAGCCATGCAATCGTGTTGCTTTTGCCGCTGCCCGCCGAGTGCTGGATCAAATAGCGCTTGCCCGCTCCGCGATCTTTGGCATCGGCAAGCAGGCGGTGCACCGCCCTGAGCTGGTGGTATCGCGGAAAGATTTGCTTGCGCCTCTTCTTTCCCTTGTCGTCGACTTCTTCAATGATTTCGGTGAAGTTTTCGAGTAGGTCGGTCAGCCCCGGTTTTGCGAGTATTTCTTTCCAGAGGTAATCGGTCTTCAGGCCGTTCGGGTTCGGCGGGTTGCCAGCATCGTCTTTGTGGCCTTTGTTGAACGGCAGGAACCATGATGCCTTGTCTTTCAGGTGAGTGCAGAACCGGACTTCCTGATCGTCTACGGCAAAGTGGGCGATACAACGGCCAAACTGAAACAGCAGTTCGCGCGAGTCGCGATCGCGCTTGTACTGCTGGACTGCATCTTCGACGGTTTGTTTGGTGAGGCTGTTCTTCAGTTCAAAGGTGGCGATGGGCAGGCCGTTGATAAAGATGCCGAGATCGAGCGCAAGCTGGGTATCGTCCTTGCTGTAGCGAAGCTGGCGGGTCACGCTGAAGATGTTGGCCGCGTACTGCTGGAGGGCCTTCGCATTGCCCGGCGACGGCGTGCCATAGAAGAGTTGCACGGTGCAGGAGAGATGATTGACGCCTTTGCGAAGGACTTCAATAATGCCGCGCTTTGCGATTTCACCCTGCAAGCGGTTGAGAAATTTGTCGCGGTTTGGGCCTTCGACGCCGATGCCGAGGCGCTCAACGACTTCCGGCTGCGTAGCGCTGAGGAAGGCCATTAGCTTGACGGTGTCGACGGCGTGCTCGCGGTCGAAGTCCTTTGGATCACCGGCGACGTATGCGGCGTCCTCAATCAAGGAGGAGACGATGAGTGTCTCCAGGCCCTTCTCGCTGATATCAGTCGGCATCCATTCTCTCCTGTCAGCTACGCGTCAAAAGCGAGGCGTCTTCTCCGAGTACATCCAGCAGGTTCATCGTAAAGTCGCGATTCTTGATTTGTTGATCTTTCCGCAAGTCTTTCATGGGGCAGCCAAGGGCCTCAGCGACCGATCGCAGGGGCTTGCGCCTTCGATCCGGTCTTTCCAGGTAAACGAAGGAGACTTGTCTTCTGCCGATCTTCTGGGGCGGCTCAACGTGGTATACGGTGGCAGGGGGCGTTACCAGGACTTTTTTCTTGTTGTCTTCATAGACCTGGATGATTACGTCGCCTCTTTGGTAAGGGTTTTTCCTCGTCCAAATGAATTCTTCCTGTATCCAGCTTCGGGGATGTTTTCGGTATTTTTTACCCGCTTCGAAGCCTTGGTCGCTACATTCCTGCTCTTCTTCCGAGTAGTCCACGTCTTGAAGTTGTGCAAGAAAGAGGCGAGGGAGCGTTGGATTGTTGCTTTTTTTTCGAGGTGTTCGTTTGCTGCCAGTACCGCCGGGGACTCCGAAGCCGGTTGGAGGTTGGTAGATTTTGTTTAGCTGCTCCAAGGCTTCGGGGCCGAGTTCTATGTAGTGCAAGCTCTCCACAAACTCGCGGGCAGCCTTAACGACGCCGGGGTCTGTTGTGCGGACCACGGCTTCTTTCCAGTAATTGGCAGAGTTTCTGGATACATTCGCTGAGCCGATGAAGGCTGTTTTCCCAACGACGAAGACCTTCGCGTGTAACTTGGGCTCGCTGAAGATGCGTACGCCGCGATTGTGCAACTTGTTGAGGTCTGCGGGACAGGTTTCGCCTCTCTTCACCACCGATTCACTTGCATTGACAACCAGGCGGCTGCCTGCAAGGAGTGGTAACTGGCGGCTTGCTCCCTCGCTGAAGTACGCCACTGCAACGTGGCATGGCCGTTGGGCCGCGCGTACCGCCCTGGTGATCTCCGGCCAGATGCCGTCGCTGAGGAACTCAGTCGGCATCGGAATCCTCTCCGGCTGCTAATAACTCCTCGGCCTCTTCGAGTTCGCCCTCCTCTGAATCACTGAGCGGTTCGAGAGCGTCTTCTGGTTCCAGTTCCGGCAGTTCCACACCGCGTACGTCTAGCTTGCCAGTGACGACATCAGCGATGAGGCGGGTGCGGTATTCGCGGAGGCGGTCAATCTGAAATTGAACTGACTGGGTGACCTTTTCGAAATGGTTGAGTTGGTCCGCCACCTGTGCAGCTATCGATGGTTGTTCTCTGAGCGGAGGGATAGCGACTGGAATTTCATAAAGGTCCTTACGATCTACACCAGGCACGGCTGATTTTGATCCAAGGTCAACCTTTGAAATGACCCGAAGAAGGTAATAACACCAGCGCGGATCATTGCCTTGGAAGTTCGTCACAAAAAGGGCCGTATTATGGGGCCAGAACTCTTCTTCCAGATAGAACACAGAATCCGTCGATCCGTAGCGGCCCATCACTACTCCGGGCGCTATGGCACGCGCTTCACTGTGAGTATCTATGATTCCCCCCGAGGAAACGACGGGAATGGTGCCTTGGAGCCGTCGATCGCTTGGCAAGTCGTAGCCCCGCTGCAAGCGTGTGACCCATTTAAGCCTCTTCACCGACCAATGCTCAGGAATATCTCCGAGCCAGTCGATGCCGGAGGGTTTTAGGGGGACGTTGGGATCGAGGCCACGGGTTACTGCTCGATGGATGATGGCCTGCTTCTGCTCGTTCAGCAACTCGATCACCCGCCGCTTAGCCCGGATTAAGTGATTGATTTTTGCAATTGCAAATCTGAGAAAGCCTCCGATTTTCTCTTGCGTCTCAATTGGAGGCACCGGTAGTTCGGTATTGCAAAGCTTGTTGTAGTCAATGTTCTGTCCCTCCCGAATACCGGTCACATAGAGAGTCAGTGCGTCAACAAATGGCTTCGACTTGAAAAAGAATTCAAAATAATCGCGCTTTGCTATATCACCGGGGCATAACACCGTGTAGGCGGGGCTAATGATGCCACGGTAGTGGGCGTATTCAATTCCGCCTTCGAAAGACCTGAGGCTGATGACGTAATCCCCTTGTTTAACAAGCTTCAACAGGTGCAAATCCTTCATAGCCACAACGGTTCGGTTTTCGTAAAGCGACTTCGGCACGACGCCCATGGTTTGGGTTGCGGCCAAGAGTGGCTCATCCGGATAACCCTTTTGAACTCTTTCTGAAAAAAGGTACTTCATCTTCAGGAGTTCCCAATCGTCTGGAATCGCATCCATCCAGGGTACGTTCGTCGTCTTGTACGCTGGATACGGTCTCAGTCTTATGCTCACTGAGCTGCCCTCATCGCCAAAAGAACTTGATCTAGCAGTCCCTCGGTCTCGCGTTCGATGGCTTCAATGTCAGCGCGAATTTCTTCGAGTGTGCGCAATGGCTGTGGCTTGTAGAAGTAGCGGGTGAAGGAGATTTCGTAGCCGATCTTGGTCGCGTTGGCGTCCACCCAGGCGTCGGGCACATGCGGCAAGACCTCCCGACGAACAAAGGCCTGGATACCGCCTTCTTCCAGCAGTGGAACCTGCTCTGTGTCTCGCAGGTCGGTGTCCGGCTCATACTCCACAACGTGCTCTTTGCCCTGAAGGGTGATTTGATACCTGCCGTGCAGCGGGTCTGGTTGGGCTTTGCCGGGCTTGTGCAGCTTTTTGATGACCGGTTGTGCGCTTTCATCCTTGACGGCCAATGCCGACTGGATGAGCTTGCGCCGCTTGGCCGAGAGCTTGAAGTCGCGAGCGTCAGCAAGAGCTTCGAACTTCTCGGAGAAGAGGTTGAAGTCGTTGTGCGGCCCAGTTCCGATCTCGTCTGTAACCTGTTCCAGAAATGCTGCCAGAGGCGCTTCCGACGCATCGGTACAGGCCATGCGGAAGTGCGTGAGACGTTCTTTGGTGAGTTCGACCTTGAGCCGGAGCGGACGCTCGACCGTGATTTTCCAGTAGCCGAATGCCTCGTTGGGGAAGATTTTGGATTGCTCGTTCTCTTCGAAGTTGAGGAACGTGTCCAGAATGCGGCGTATGTTTTCGGGGGAGAGTTCGCAGTTCTTTTTGCCTAGATTCTTGCGGAGGGGTTGAAACCACTTGGTGGCGTCGATCAACTGCACTTTGCCCCGGCGATGGGTTGGCTTGCGGTTGCTGAGCACCCAGATATAGGTGGCAATGCCGGTGTTGTAGAACATGTTGAGCGGGAGCGCGATGATCGCTTCCAGCCAGTCGTTTTCGAGAATCCAGCGGCGGATGTTGCTTTCACCCTGGCCCGCGTCACCGGTGAAGAGAGATGAGCCGTTGTGCACCTCGGCAATGCGGCTGCCGAGGGGCGTGTCCTCTTTCATCTTGGAAAGCTTGTTGACGAGGAAGAGAAGCTGCCCGTCTGAAGAGCGCGGCAGGAGGTTGAATTCGGAGTCATCGGCGTGAGTGATGATGAAGCGCGGATCGCTGATCCCGTCCTTGCCGCCCATCCGTTCGAGGTCAGTTTTCCAGCTCTTTCCGTAGGGAGGGTTGGAGAGCATGAAGTCGAAGCGCCGTGCCCGGAATCCGTCCTGGGAGAGGGTGGACCCATAGATGACGTTCTCGGCTTCGCCGCCCTCGCCTTGGAGCAGAAGATCGGCTTTGGTGATGGCGTAGGTTTCCGGGACGGTTTCCTGGCCGTACAGGTGAATCGAGACTTCCTTGTCGTGCTCCTGCGCCAGTTCCTGCAGGCGTTCCTGGGCGATGGTGAGCATGCCGCCGGTTCCGCAGGCTCCGTCATAGACGAGATAGGTGCCGGATTCGATTTGGTCGGCGATGGGGAGCAGGATGAGGTCGGCCATGAGCTTGACCACGTCTCGCGGGGTGAAGTGCTCTCCGGCTTCTTCGTTGTTCTCCTCGTTGAAGCGGCGGATGAGCTCCTCGAAGATGGTGCCCATTGCGTGGTTGTCGAGAGCGGGAAGCTTCTCCTGGCCGTTGCCGTCGTAGATGGGCTTGGGGCTGAGATTGATGCTGGAGTCGAGGAACTTTTCGATGATGCCGCCGAGGATGTCAGCGTCGACGAGGGTTTGAATCTGGTTGCGGAACTTGAACTTGTCGAGAATCTCCTGGACGTTGGGGGAGAAGCCGTCGAGGTAGGCTTCAAAGTCAGCTTTGAGCTGCTGCTGCCGGGCGCGGGATTTGAGGTCGCGCAGGGTGAATTTCGAAGTGTTGTAGAAGGCCTGTCCAGATGCCTGGTTGAGCGCTGCGTGTTGATTGGCAATTTTAGCGGCGTCCAGGTTCTCCTTCATCTTGAGCACGGATTGCTTTGTCGGCTCGAGAATGGCGTCAAGCCGCCGGATGACCGTCATGGGCAGAATTACATCTCGGTATTTGCCGCGCACATAGACGTCCCGGAGCACGTCGTCCGCGATGCCCCAGATAAAGTTCGCAATCCAGTTCAAATCACTGTTCGCCACAGAACAAAACTCCTCTTATCTGTCGGAAAGGGAAAGGGTAACACTATTTGGTCCCGCGACTTAAGGCGGATCTATCTCGGACAGGGCTGAGCGAGGCCGGGGGGGGCAGAATCGCAAGGGTATTGGCGGCTTTCCTGGGCTGAACCATTGGAGGTTTTGCCTCACGGGGTATTCAAGGGAATTTGTCGGGTGTGCGATGTGGAGGTGGATTCGGGCGAGACTGGTAAATGAGTCAAACGAATTGTTCTCTCGGTCGGTCCGGAGCATTTATTGATTCGTGCTCCTGTGGTTCAGAGCCGCTGAAATTGTTAACACAGTGTTAACGAGCGGCGGTTTTGAGCAAAATTAAGGGACATGACCTTGTGGTCATGTCCCTTAACTGATTCAGAATGAATAGCTTAATCGACTTTCATTTTGATCGTTCGAACTTTCATCCAAATGGCTCGAACTTTCATTTTCGGCGGCAACGCACAGCGAAGCCGCGGTTGCCCCTCTGGCTAAGAGCAGCCGGAGGTGCTTCCGCAGCTCATGCAGCGGTAGCAGCTTCCGTTGCGGACCATGATGGCTCCGCAGGTGTGGCAGCTGGGGGCGTCTCCCATGTCGTACATGTCCCGCATGGCGTCGGCGGCGTGGTAAACGCCTCTGTCTTCCATGGAGAGGTTGTCGCTGGCGGTTTCGGAGGTGGCGTCGATTTCACGGAGCATGCCTCCGTGGGGTGCGCTGGTGGCTCCCATTCCCCTGGTGGAGGAGTGCTGCTCGGGGGAGAGCGGGAGGTCGTGGGACTCGGCTTCGTGGATCGCCTCAGCGGAAGCGGCGGCCGGGGCGAGTCCGGCGAAGAGAGAGAGCTGGTGGCCGGAGAGGAAGCGGATCTGGAGCCAGCGGAAGATGTAATCCATGATGGACTTGGCGAAGCCGATCTGCTCGTTGCCGGTCCATCCGGAGGGTTCGAAGCGGGAGTGGGCGAACTTCTCACAGAGCACCTTGAGGGGCACGCCGTGCTGGAGGGAGAGGGAGATGGCGGTGGCGAAGCTGTCCATGAGGCCGGAGACGGTGGAGCCTTCCTTGGCCATCTTGATGAAGATTTCGCCGGGCTGGCCGTTGGGGTAGAGGCCGACGGTGATGTAGCCTTCGTGACCGGCGATGGAGAATTTGTGGGTGAGGGAAGCGCGCTCCTCGGGCAGGCGATGGCGGACGGCGCGCGGCGGCGCGTTGAGGTCCTGGTCCTCGCCCTGGGCGCCGAGCGAGGCGAGCGCGGTGCTAAAGGCGTTGGTGGCGATGGCGACGGCGGCGACCTGTGAGGCGGCGACGGCTACCTTGTCAGAGAGTTTGCCGGTGAGGGACTTTACGTCGGCCTCAGGCGTGGGCTGGCCGGCAGCCATGGCGGTAAGGACGCGGGTGGCGGCTGCGGAGAGAGTGGCGTTGACGTCCTTGATCTCCTTGGCGCCCTTGCCGTCGGAGACGTTGAGGGGCTGCGCACCCTTGGAGCCGTCACGATAGATGGCCACGGCCTTGAGGCCCTGACGCCATGACTCGAGGTAGGCCTCGGCGATGTCGTCAATGGTGGAGTCGTGCGGCATGTTGACGGTTTTGGAGATGGCGCCGGAGAGGAATGGCTGGGTAGCGGCCATCATCTTGATGTGGCCGAGGTAGTGGATGGAGCGGGTGCCCTTGGCGGGCTTGAAGGAGCAGTCGAAGACGGCGAGGTGCTCGGGCTTGATGCCGGGCGCGCCCTCGATGGTGCCGGTGGCGTCGATGTAGCTGACGATGGCGTCGACTTCGGAGTCAGAGTAGCCGAGCTTGAAGAGGGCGTCGGGGACGGTGTTGTTGACGATCTTGATCATGCCGCCGCCGACGAGCTTCTTGTACTTCACTAGGGCGAGATCGGGCTCGATGCCGGTGGTGTCGCAGTCCATCATGAAGCCGATGGTGCCGGTTGGGGCGAGGACGGTGACCTGGGAGTTGCGGTAGCCGTATTTTTCGCCGTGGGCGAGGGCTTCGTCCCAGCACTGCTTGCTGGCGGCGATGAGGTCATCGATCTGTGGCACCTTGAAGGGCTCGGAGGAGGATTTGGACTTGCCGATTTTGTTGACTTCGGCGCGGTGCATGCGGATGACGTCGAGGAATGGCTCGCGATTGACGTAGAAGCCGGGGCAGGCACCACCTTCGCGCTCGACCGAGGCGGTGAGCGGTGTGGCAGAGCCGAGGGCCGGGCATTTTTCGGCGATGCGGGCGGACTGGAGGTAGGCCTCGCCGCACATGATGGCGGTGAGGGTGGCTGCGAAGTCGCGTCCGGCGTCGGAGTCATAGGGCAGGCCGAAGGCCATGAGCAGTGCGCCGAGATTGGCGTAGCCGAGGCCGAGGGGGCGGTAGTCATGGGAGTTCTTGGCGATGTTCTCGGTGGGGTAACCGGAGTTGTCGACGAGGATTTCCATGGCGGTGATGAGGATGTCGACGGCGTGACGGTAGGCGGGGATGTCGAAGGTGCCCGCCGGGGTGACGAACTTGAGGAGGTTGAAGCTGGCGAGGTTGCAGGCCGAGTTGTCGAGGAACATGTACTCGGAGCAGGGGTTGGAGGCGTTGATGCGGCCAGTGTTCTTGGAGGTGTGCCAGCGGTTGATGGTGGAGTCGTACTGCATGCCGGGGTCGCCGCACTGCCAGGTGGCTTCGGCGATCTTGTGCATGATGTCGCGGGCCTTGTAGCTCTTGACGGGTTTGCGGTCCTTGACGGTGAGGGTGGAGAATTCGCCATCCTTCTCGACGGCGCGCATGAACTCGTCGTTGACGCGGACGGAGTTGTTGGCGTTCTGGAAGAAGATGGAGGAGTAAGCCTCGGAGTCTGGACCGGAGGAGCCGTCGTAGCCCTCGCGCATGAGCGCCCAGGCCTTGGCTTCTTCCTTCATCTTGCACTCGATGAAGTCGATGATGTCGGGGTGGTCGACGTTGAGGATGACCATTTTGGCGGCGCGGCGGGTTTTTCCGCCGGACTTGATGACGCCGGCGAAGGCGTCAAAGCCGCGCATGAAGCTGAGGGGGCCGGACGCGGTGCCGCCGCCGGAGAGCTGCTCCATGGAGCCGCGGATGGCCGAGAGATTGGAGCCTGTGCCGGAGCCCCACTTGAAGAGCATGCCTTCGGTCTTGGCGAGGGTGAGGATGGAGTCGAGGGAGTCGTCTACGGCGTTGATGAAGCAGGCGGAGCACTGGGGGTTGCGGTATCCGGTGACGGAGAACTCGACGGCGCAGGTGTGGGGGTTCCAGTGCCAGTTCTGGGCGTCGGAGTTGGGTTCGAGGCGGTCACAGCCGACGTTGAACCAGACGGGCGAGTTGAAGGCGGCCTTCTGCGTGACGAGGAGGTGGGTGAGCTCGTCGAAGAAGATGCCTGCGTCTTCGGCGGTGGCGAAGTAGCCGCCCCTGAGGCCCCAGTCGCGGACGGTTTCGGCGACGCGGGAGATGAGCTGGCGGACGCCGGATTCGCGCTCGGGCGTGTTCATGGGCCCGTGGAGGTACTTGCTGGCGACGATGTTGGTGGCGGTCATGGACCAGTCGACGGGGACTTCGACGTCTTTCTGCTCGAAGATGGTTTTTCCGCCGGCGTCGGTGATGGCGGCGGTGCGGCGTTCCCACTGGACTTCGTCAAAGGGCGAGACACCATTTTTGGTGAAGAAACGGCGGAAGCGGAGGGCCGTGGATTTGGCGGGCTGGAGTGCGGGTGCGCCGTGCTGCGCTGCTGAGGTGGGACTGGTCTTTACATCAGCCATTGTGGGGAGACTCCTCTCAGGATGGGAACTTTGTTTTGTCGGCCAGCAAAAGCGGTCGAGGGGTCACAGAACTCAGGTCTGCGCCAAGGAGAAAAAGATCAAAGTGCGGTCTTGCCGGGCCCTGGTGTGACGTTTTTCCTGAGGCCTGTGGCTTTCACAAAATAGAGCCGCATGTGGGAAGGTAGCTCTATTGGTTGTTGATGTCAACAGGGAACCACAAGATGTTGTATTCAGTGGGCGAAATAGGACGCAAGACGGTAAACCGCAGGAAAGAACTGTGGAGAATGGCGGAAGCGCGTCAAAGATGCGGCTTCCGGATGCCGACGGATGGGCATCCTGCTTCATGCTTCGAGGGTAGGCCTGTTCGGCGGTGGTGGGCAAGGGGATGGCGGGGCGGGATTGCAGCGATTCTGGGGCGGGAAGCTGTGGAAAGTTGTGGGGGATGTGGGAAACGGGTGCGGAATGAGGGCTGGTATTCCCACAAGTCATTGAATTTGCCGTCGTAGGCAATGGTGAGGACATCTTCTCCGCCAAAAAGCGAGAGGCTATCGGAGTTGTCGACCCAGTCCGCGGCCGGGTAAACGCGCGCCGGGGGTCTAGGTTGCGAGGCAGGCGGATTCGGGTTCGTGAGAGGTGTCGCGGTGGGGGAAGTGCAGGTTCTTCGGTTTCGCCTGAGGACGATGCAGTGCCGGGAGGGCCGGTTCGGGCGGCCGGTAGAGGGCGTATTGGAAGGGGGATTGCGTGCAGAGATAAAAATTTGGAGACAGGAAACGCGGTTGAATTCTCGCGCCATCGAAGCATATAGCCCATGATGTATTTCCGGGTTCGGTGCGTGAACGGTTACCGGGAATCACGGGCCTGCGAGGGCCCAAATCTCCACTTTGTCTCGCCAAGATACCCGCGAAGACGCAACCGAAGAGGACCCAAATCGATGATGAATGAGTGTTTTAATCCAAACTGCAGGAAACCACTGCACTACCTGCGGGAAGGCAGAGTGTTCGTGTTCGGCGTAAAAGCGGACAGCGAAGGCCAGGACGGCGAGGGGAGCCACCTGGAACACTACTGGCTGTGCGGAGCGTGCGCCCAGTTCTACGGTCTGGCGCAGGATGGGGATGGTGTCCGGCTGGTGAAGAGGAATCGAGTGCAGCGAAGCGCCGATCTGGAATTGCCGGGGCCGGAGGCTCTGGCTTCCTGAAACGAGCGGCAAGGACAAGCGGCCGGGGAGGCGAGAGCAGGCAGGGGCTTTCGTCGATTCCCGGCCTGTTTCCTGCAGGCAGGCAAGGGGAAACGGGACGGAGTTTTCCGATTCCGAGGCGTTTCCGGCGGGGGCGATGTACCGAATCTGCAAAATCCGAGTAAGATTTCTTGAAAAATAGGGTTGAGGTGCAGAAATTTGTTGCATCTACTATGGTTACAAGGTGGAAGAAACTTCCGGAGCGAAGCCGAACATGACAAAGGCAGATCTAGTTGAAGAACTAACCAGAAGCGGAGAACTCACCCGCCGTGATGGCGAGGTGATCGTCGATACGATCTTCGACTCGGTGATTGCCGCGTTGAAATCAGGGGATAAGATCGAGATTCGCGGATTTGGCAGCTTCCGCGTACGGCAGCGGAACCCGCGCATCGGGCGCAATCCGAAGACGGGGGCGAAGGTGGAAGTGCCGGCCAAGAAAGTGCCGTACTTCAAGCCGAGCAAGGAATTGCGCGACCTGGTGAATCCCGGCGAAGCAGCCGCCAAGGCTGAAAGCAAGCCTGGGACGTCCGCGCCGCACGCGGCGGAATCTACGACTTAAAGCATCTTCGCTGATGCCATGAGGCGTCCTGGATCGATCCGGTGTGGCCGTTCTTTGGTGTAACGTCCACGCCAACTTCCTTGTTCTCCCCTACATCCTCAGTGAAAATGCTAGAGCGTCTCCGATGCGAGAGATTGGCGGACGGAGATTTCGTTCGCGGGAGTGAGGTGCGCCTGGGTGGCGCGCCTCTTTATTTTGCGCGGATTCCGATGACCGAGAGCATGCGGCCCGCGAAGCCGTGTTCGGCGCGGTGCGAGAAGTAGCGATTGGTCTGGCAACTGGTGCAATGGCCAAGGACGTGGATGGCTTCGGGGCAGAGTCCGGCGTCGAGGAGCTGGCGGCGGTTGGCCTCGAAGAGATCGAGGTGGAGGCTGGGACCGATGGGGCTGTGGCCGGGGGCGCGCGCGGTGAGAAAGAGAAGCGGGTATTTCTCGCGGACGGGGTCGGAGTCGTAGACCTCGCAGAAGAGGTCGTTGGCGTAGGCGAACTGGGAAGTGAATTCGGCGCGGACTTCTTCTCCGACGGAGTAGCAGCACTGTGCGATGCCGGGTCCGACGGCGGCGACGAGGTCTTCGGGTCGGCTGCCGAATTCGAGGCGCATGCGGCCAATGCCACCCTCGACGATGCGCTTGAGGGTGCCGCGCCAGCCGGCGTGGAAAATGGCGACGGCTTTGCGACGGGTGTCGGCAACCATGACGGGAATGCAGTCGGCGGTCAGGATGCCAAGGAGGATGCCGGGGCGGCCGGTCATGAGGCCGTCGCCGCTATGGAGGACGCCGGCGTCGGCGGGGGTGGTGATTTTGCGGGTGAGGCTGGAGTGGATCTGGCGGAGGGTGACGAGGGGTGCATCGGGATTGCCGGTGACGGCCTGGAGGAAGCGGCGGCGGTTTTCGAGGACGTTTTCCTGTGTGTCCGAGGGGGTGAAGCCGAGGTTGAGCTCGCCGGAGCGCTGGCCGGGGCGGTAGATTTTTGTGACGCCGCCGGTGCGTGTGCTGAAGCCGTGCTGGAGCCACGGGTAGCGGGACCAGTCGGGGATCTGGACGACGGAGAGCTTTGATTTCGCAACGGATGGCTGGGGCTGCGTGGGGATTTCGAGTTCAGGGCCGCGGGAGCGCGCGTATTTGGCCTGGCGATGGATGCCGGCGCGGCCGAGCTTGCGGCGGCCATGTTCGAGGCCGACGTTGGAGAGCAGGTCGTCAATGGCCTGAATGGCTGCGGGGCTGGAGGGTGAGAAGTTTGCGGCTTGTTTCGGCACGATTTCATTTTATCGGGAGGCCGAGGCCGAGAAGGAGGCAGCCGGATTGGAGAGGGTGGTGAAGGCAGAAAACAGCAGGCCCGCTTTCCAGCGGGCCTTTCTTTTCCAGAGGCGTAAAGGATGGGTTCCAGGAGGTATAGTAGCGGGGTCCGCACCAGGCGGCCGGGTCTTGCAGGAGGAACAGCTTACAGGTGAGCTAAGTGATTGACTGCCTCTTCTTGTTACTGAGATAGATGCAGGTTGGATGCCGGGGTTGTTCGCGATTCTTAGAGATTTTTCATGGTGCGGCGCGGCGGCCCGGGATGGTTCCGAGAAGCGAATCGAAGTGCGTGAGGCCGCGGGTTACTCGTCCTTGTGCTCGACGAGGAGCAGGCGGCAGCCGTGGGGCGGCACCATGACCTGAATGTCGCTCCTGGAGCCAAGCGATTGATGGGACCAGAGGTCGGCAACGATGCGTGGGCCGACGAGGCCGGACTGGTTCCAGTTGGCGGACATGACGCGGGCTTTGTCTTCGAAGTTGAAGAGAGCGACATAGAGGCCGTCCTCGCCGGCCGCCGCCCAGATGGAGCCGTTCTCATTCAGCGTGAGGGGGTGGTTGCCGTAGGAGTGCTGGTCAATGGCGATGACCTGAGGATTGGTGAGGAGGGATAGGGTATAGGGGTCCATCTTGAGGAGGTTGCCGCCCATGATGAGCGGGGATTTGGCGATGGACCAGAGGGTGACGAGGGTGCGCTCTTCCTCGTGGTTGAGACGGGAGACGCGCGGCTTTCCCCAGCCGGGATGGGGAGCGAGCGTGCCGATGGGGAGCATGTCGGCATCGGGCCAATGGCCGGGGCCGCGGAACGGGATCCACTGAGCGAGGAGTCCGAACTGGGCGGTGAGGGATTGCGGGAAGCTGGGTGCATCGGGGGGCTTGGACCAGACGTCCCACATATCGTTGGAGATGCGCCACATATTGGCGTTGTTTTCAGCGTTGAGGGCGTCTTTGAGGGGTGTGGGCCCGGGGGAAAGGCTGAGGACGATGGGCCGACCGGTTTTGAGGATGGCCTTGTGGATCATCTGGATTTCTTTGGCGTTGTAGGGCTGGGAGATGCAGTCAACCTTGAGGAAGTCGACGCCCCAGGAGGCGTACATCCTGAGCATGGAGTCGTAATAGGCCTGGCCGGCGGCATTGTCTTTGACGCCGTAATTGTCGGAGTTCCAGGCGCAGACGTCGGATGTTTTGGCGGCCTGACGGGCGGTGAACCGGGAGCCAAGGATGGGCAGGTTTTTCGCGACGGCTTCACGTGGGATGCCATGAATGATGTGAATGCCGAATTTGAGACCGAGGGAGTGGACGTAGTCGGCGATGGCCTTGAAGCCGCTGGGGAAGCGGTTGGGCGCGGGGAGATAGAGGCCGTTGGGTGAAATGTTGTAGCCTTCGACCTTGCGCGGGACGCCTTTCTTGTCAGGGTAGCCGGCGAACCAGCCTTCGTCGATGATCATGTACTGCCAGCCGTACTTTTGCAGGTGCTGGTGCATGTAGTCGGCTTCGTGCTCGAACTCAGATTGGTTGATGGTGAGCCCGAAGGAGTCCCAGCTGTTCCAGCCCATGGGGGGCGTGGCGGCGACGATGTTCTGGGCGGTGGCGGCGGGCAGCAGAGCGAGAGCCAGACCAGCGAAAACAAGGGAAGACAGGAGGCGGGAACGCAGCATAGTGACTCCGATAGTTAGTAGCGTAATGCCGGGAACAGTGTAGATCATTGCGGCGACTGGTATACTCCAATGCTTATGCGGGTATTCGTCATACTGCCGGCGGCGGGTCTGGGCACGCGCATGGCTACTGGCCATGGAACGCCTCAGAGTCCCAAACAATTCCTCGAACTCGGGGGCATCCCCGTGTTGATTCACACGCTGCGGGCGTTTGCCGCGGTGCCGTCTGTGACGCGGATGTATGTAGCTGTGCGGGCGGGCGAGATGGAGCGCGTGGAGGCGCAGGTGAGCGAGCATGGCCTGGCCGACAAGGTGCGCGTGGTGATGGGAGGCGACTCGCGGCAGGAAAGCGTGTCGCATGCGCTGGCGGCGGTGGAGTGCGACGACGAGGACATTCTGCTGGTGCATGATGCGGTGCGTCCGCTGATTGAACCGGCGGTGATTGAGCGCACGATCGAGGCTGCGCAGAAATCGGGAGCGGCGATTGTGGGGCTGCCCGCGGTGGACACGATCAAGCAGGTGGAACGGACGGCGGACGGCGCGCTGATTACGGCGACGATTCCGCGGGAGTATATCGTGCAGGCGCAGACGCCGCAGGGATTTCGCGCAGGACTGTTGCGCCGTGCATTCGCCGAGGCCGAGGCGGATGGGTTTACGGGGACCGACGAGGCGAGCGTGGTGGAACGCGCCGGAGCGCAGGTGATGGTGGTTCCGGGCTCGCCTACGAATCTGAAAATCACGCAGCCGGGCGACCTGGATCTGGCCGAGTTCTATCTTCGCCAGCGTGCTTCAAGGTAAGCTGGAAGACGGTAACCAGGATGAAGATACGCATTGGATACGGATGGGATTCGCACGCCTTCAAGCCGGGTGTGCCGCTCAGAATTGGCGGGCTTGCCATTGAGCATCCCGAGGGACTGGCGGGGCACTCGGACGGAGATGTGCTGCTGCACGCGATTACCGATGCTCTGCTGGGGGCGGTTTCGGCCGGGGATATCGGCAGCTTCTTTCCGCCGGGCGATGCGCGCTGGAAGGGCGCGGACTCGGCGATCTTTTTGAACATTGCGCTCGAAGAGATACAGAACGCCGGATACAGGATTGCCAACGTGGATACGACGCTGGTGCTGGCGGCGCCGAAGATCGCGCCGATCGCGGGCGAGATACGGGAGCGGGTGGCGTCGCTGCTGGATATTCCGCCGGGGGACGTGAGCATCAAGGCGAAGACGCCGGAGGGCCTGGGGCTGGATCACGTGGCGCAGGCGCATGCGGTCGTGCTGCTGGAACGCGTGGAAGAAAACAACGATGTGCGCGTGATGCATGCGGAGATTGACGAGACGATGAGCGTGGGTGCGGACGAGATCGACGAGATGCTGAAGGAGATGTCGCGGGGACGGAAGTCTGCGGTGAAGAAGCCGGCGTTCGATACGGAAGACTTTACGTAGATAGCTATCAGCCGTTAGCTCTTAGCTTTCAGCTTTTGGTTGAACCGCAGATTCTTCGCTTCGTTTCGCCAGGGCGAAACTTCGCTCAGAATGACCCATCTTCAGGGATGGGTTTCATGTTGGCGAGATATTTGTAACAAATGGCGCCATATTTGTAATAGAACAGGTTACTTTCAAGAATTTTCATGCCTACGAATTCGAAAGAGACTCCGCGCGTTCGATTTGCGCCTTCGCCCACCGGGTATCTGCATGTGGGCGGGGCTCGCACTGCACTGTTCAACTGGCTCTTTGCCCGGCACTTTGGCGGGACGCTGATATTGCGCATTGAAGACACGGATTTTGAGCGGTCTTCGGAAGCGATGGTCGAGGGCATTCTGGAAGGGATGCGCTGGTTGGGTCTGAACTGGGATGAGGGTCCGTTCTTCCAGTCGCAGCGGCTGGAGCTGTATCGGGCGACGGCGGAGAAACTACTGGCGAGCGGCCATGCGTACTACTGCTTCTGCACGAAGGAAGAGCTGGAGCAGCGGCGCGCGGAGGCGGCAGCGGCTGGGCGCCCGCCGATGTATGACCGGCGGTGCAGGAATATCGACCGGGCGACGGCGGCCGCGCGAAAGGCGGCGGGCGAGGCGTGCGCGGTGCGGTTCGCGGTTCCGGAGGGCGGCGCGACGAGCTTTGAGGACGCGGTGTTCGGCAAGGTGGAGTTTGCGAATAGCGAGATTGAGGATTTTGTGCTGCTGCGGTCGGACGGGATTCCGACGTACCACCTGAGCGTGGTGGCCGATGATGTGGAGATGCGGCTGACGCACATTATTCGCGGGGCGGATCATATTTCGAACACGCCGAAGCAGGTGCTGCAGTACCGCGCACTGGGTGTGGAAACACCGATTTTTGCGCATGTGCCGCTGATCCTGGGGCCGGACAAGACGCGACTGAGCAAGAGGCACGGGGCGACGAGCGTGATCGCGTACAAGGAGATGGGGATTGTTCCGGAGGCGTTCCGGAATTTTCTGGCGCTGCTGGGATGGACGCCGGGTTCGGCGCATAAGGACCGGGAGATTTTCTCATCGGAGGAACTGATCGAGCTGTTCGGGCTGGATGGGATTTCGAAGTCGAACGCGGTCTTTGATAACGACAAGCTGGCGTGGTTCAACACGGAGTATATTCGCGCGTACGAGGCGGAGCGGCTATTGCCGCTGGCCCGGGAAGAGTGGCAGAAGGCGGATTGTGAGCCGACGCGGCCGGAGAGCGAGATTCTGGCGGCAATAGAGCTGTTGAAGCCGAGGGCGCGGAATCTGAAGGACTTTGCCGGGGCATTTCGTGCCTATTTCAGCGACGAATTCGAGTTTGATCCCGCGGCGGTTACGAAATTTCTGAAAGATGAGCATGTGCGGGGGCTGCTGGGCGAGCTGGCCGAGCGGTACGCGGCGGCGGAGGAGTTTACGGAAGAGTCGACCGAGCAGGTGCTGCGCGGCTTTGCCGAGGAAAAGGGCATGAAGGCGGGCGCGCTGATTAATGGATCGCGCGTGGCGCTGACGGGACAGGCGGTGGCTCCGAGTTTGTTTGCGGTGATGGTGAATCTGGGGAAAGAGCGGGTGGTGAAACGGCTAGCGGCAGTGAAGGGGATGGTAGTGGAGGAGCCTCCGGCGTAAAACCCACATGTCAAAATCGAGATGTGGGGTACCCCCGTCTGGGCGGAATAGATGAAGGCGGTTATGAAATGAAGAAGCGGGGCATGGCGCCCCGCTTTTGTTTTTCGATTTCTGAAGGGGCTACTTGCCGATGACGTCGATGGTGACGGGGATGGTGCGGGGCGGGTAGCAGGAGTTGGTGGCGCAGGCCTGGTAGCGGAGTTTGGCCTGCATCATGTGGTTTCCGCGGGTGGCGGTGAGCCTGGCCTGGACGGTGAACTCGCCGGTGTAGACGCTGAGCTTGTCCTGCGGGAAGGCAGGGAGCGCGTAGTTTGATCCGGGAGGGAAGTTCACGGCGGAGAGTTTGGCGTTGGGGTCGGTGGGCAGGAGCAGCTCGGTGCGAATGAAGGTCTTGGAAGTGGGCGTATGCGAGTTGATATGCAAGCCGTTGGCAACGCGGAAGGTGAGGCTGATGGGGGTGGGCTTGCCGGCCGGGACGGTCAACTGGAGCGGGAAAAGAAAGGCCACGGGCTGCGAGTTTTTGCTGGTTTGCCAGGGCATGTGCTGGGCGCGCGCGCCGGTGGGCAGGAGCAGGGCGATGCCAAGCAGAAGAGCGGCTGCCGTCCCGGTGATGCGATGGAGAAAGCCGTGCGTAGAGTGCTTCATGCGGTGCCTCCGGTGGAGAGAGCTTTCTGGATGTCGGCTTCGATGTCGCCGCGGGGCGCGAGGCCCACGGTGCTGGCGACGACCTTGCCGCTGCGATTGATAAAGAAGGTGGTGGGGATGGAGTCGATGCCGCCGTACTGGTTGGCAACCTTGAGGTCAGCCATGAGGATTGGGTACTCCATGTGGTGCTGGGCGACGAATCTGGCGATGGTGGAGTGGGGGTCTTTCTCGCCGGTGTCGCTGTCGATGGTGTCGGTGGCGACGCCGAGGACGGTGAGACCCTGGGAGGCGTATTTCTTGTCGAGCTCGACGAGCCAGGGGATTTCCATGCGGCAGGGGCCGCACCAGGTGGCCCAGAAGTCGACGACGACGGCTTTGCCGCGATAGTCGGCGAGGGAGACTTTTTTACCCTGGAGGTCGACGAGGGTGAAGTTGGGAGCCTGCTGGCCGAGGAGGGGTTGTTCGTCGGGCATGCCGGAGTTGCCGTCGTCCTGACTGGAGGCGCTGTTGGCCTGGGCCTCGGCGGCGTTGAGTGCTGCCTGAAGGGCATGGACCCTGGCTTGTTCCTGCTGGTGGGCGCGGTAGTTTTCTATGCCAGCCCAGACCATGAGGCCCAGCCCGGAGATCATCATGGCCAGGACAAAAATGTTGCGTTTCACTCGAACCACCCTCTGCTTCTATTTTAGAGGACGATGCTACGCGGGGCGAGCGGGGTTTGGCTGTGCGGATGGTCACCAGAGGCTGAGCTGGAGTGAAGAACAACCTCTATGCTGGTAGCATCCGTAGTTTGAGGGCGAATTGGTGATGAGCAAGCAGGAACGGACGCCGGCGGAGCTGGTTCGAGTGGAAGCCGCGGCGCTGCTGGCGCTGGCAGCGCGGCTGGAGGGGCCGATGGCCGCCGACTTTGAGCGGGCGGTGGAGTGCGTTCTGTCCTGCGGGCGCGAGCGGGGCCGGGTGGTGGTGACGGGGATGGGCAAGAGCGGGCTGATCGCGCAGAAGATTGCCGCGACCTTGTCTTCGACGGGGACGCCGGCCTTGTTTTTGCATCCGGCAGAGGCGGTGCACGGCGACCTGGGGATGCTGGCGCGGGGCGATGTGGTGATTGCGCTTTCGGCGAGCGGCGAGACGGAGGAGATTCTGCGGCTGCTGGCGACGCTGAAGCGGATTGGGGATGCACTGATCAGCTTTTGCTGCAAGCCCGAGTCGACGCTGGCGCGGGCGAGCGACGTGGCGCTGGATGTGAGCGTGCCGGAGGAGGCATGCGGGCTGGGACTGGCGCCGACGGCCTCGACGACGGCGATGCTGGCGCTGGGGGATGCGCTGGCGGTGGCGGTTTCGATGCGTAAAGGATTCAAAGCAGAGGACTTTGCGGATCTGCATCCAGGCGGGAAGCTGGGCAAGCGGCTGGCGCGCGTGCGGGAGCTGATGCATGCGGGCGATGCGCTGCCGCGGGTGGAGCCGGGCACGGCGATGAAGGATGTGATCTACGAGATGTCCCGGAAGGGGCTGGGGATGACGACGGTGGTCGAGGATGGGCGGCTGAAAGGGATTATCAGCGACGGGGACCTGCGGCGGATGCTGGAGCGCGACAGCGGGGAGGGCCTGAAGAAGACCGCGCGGGAGATTATGAATCCGCGGCCGAGGACGATTGCCGGGGAGGAGCTGGCGGCGCGGGCGCTGCACGAGATGGAGGAGCGGAAGATTACGTCGCTAATTGTGGTGGACGGGGGCGGGCGGGTGGAGGGCGTGATTCATCTGCATGATTTGTGGGAGACGGAGCTGATTTAAGTCCCCAGTTGTCAGTCCCCAGGTGTCAGATTTGCCGGGGCGAAGAGTTGCGCACCTGTTCTTTCCTGCCAAGCAATGAGTAAAGGGCAAAAGGCGCCGGCGAGGTCCTCACCTTCACGGGGCTGGCTGCAGGCGCACTCAAGCCAAAATCGGGCTTGAATCTATTTCACGGACCAGGATCTGTCCGTGAAGACCACGGAAATGGGGTACGAGCGTCGATAGCTCTGTCGCATTTTCGGTCCACTCGTTGACAAGCGGACAGAGTCCACGGTGGCTTTGTCCTGGGGAAAAAGCCAGAGGGCAGTTTGCATGTTGCAACGAGTTGAACGGAAGACGCTTTCGTTGCAGATTTTTCGATTGCGTCTGAGGCGCACGAGCGCGCCAGGCTCCGCTCAGAATGACAATTCAAATTTTCAGGGTTTGAGCTTGCTGAAGAGGTTGAGCTTGGCGACGTCGTTGACCATGATGAAGGCGAAGAAGACGACGAGCATGACGAAGGCGACCTGATAGAGGCGTTCCTTGACTTCGGGTTTGAGGTCGTGGCGGAGGACTTCTTCGATGAGGAGCAGGGTGATCATGCCGCCGTCGAGGATGGGGATGGGCAGCAGGTTCATGATGCCGAGGTTGAGGCTGATGAGCGCCATGAGGGCGATGATGGGCTGCCAACTCGCCATTTCGACGGCTTCGCCGGTTTGCTGTGCGATGCCGATGGGGCCGCTGAGCTGCTGGAATTCCGAGCGGTGGGTCAGCAGGCGATGGAGCACGTCGAGGATGTAGCCGGAGTAATGCATGTTGGTCACGGCAGACTTGTGGGCGGCGGCGAGGAAGGGCATCTGCTGGACGGTGTAGGGCGGCGGTGCGGTGCCGAAGCCGAGGCGGTAACCCATCACACCGGAGCCGTCGTCACCCCACTTGGGGGCCATGGTGAGCTGCATGGGTTTGCCATCGCGCAGAATGCTGAGCGTGACGGGATTTTTGCCATTGCTCTGCAGGAAGGCGATAACGGCCTGGACGGAGTGCAAGGAGACGCCGTTGATGGCGGTGATTTCGTCACCGAGCTTGAGCCCGACCTGAGCGGCAGGGAAGCCGGGGACGATCTGCATGACCTTGAGCGGACCGGCCTGCATGCGGGGAATGATGCCCGAGTTGCTGAGCTGGAAGTTCTGGCCCTTGGTGGGGTCATTGATGAAGAGCTGGGTCTGGATGTCCCTGGTCTGGCCGTTGACGGTGCGGGCGACGGTGACGGGGACGGTGGAGTTGGCGTCGAGCGCGGCGCGGATGCGGACATCGTCCCATGTGGGATTTTCGGGAGCGCTGTCGAAGCGGACGATCGTGTCACCGGGCTGGAGGCCAGCTTTGGCGGCGAAGGAGTTGGCGGGCACGAAGTCCAGGACCGCGGGGTCGGAGAGATAGCGGGGGACCTCGTTGTGCATCATGTAGAGGCCTGTCATGAGGCCGAAGGCGAGCAGGAAGTTGGCAAAGGGTCCGGCAAAGCCGATGATCATGCGCTGCCAGCGGGGCTTGGCGTTCAGGTCGCCGGGATCGAGGACGCGCGGTCCGTCATTTTCATTTTCCTGATTGCTGGAAGATCCAGAGAGCGGGACGGTGCCGTCTCCTCCGAGTTCGCCCGCCATTTTTACGTAGCCGCCGAGGGGCAGAAGGCAGACGCGGTAGTCGGTGTCGCCGTGGCGGAAGCCAAAGAGGCGAGTGCCGAAGCCGATGGAGAAGACTTCGACGCGGACGCCGAAGAATTTGGCCGCGATGAAGTGTCCGAGCTCGTGCACGAGCACCATGATGCCCAGCACGATGATCATGGAAATAGTGGCAGTCAGAAAGAAAGGCATAGCTCGATCAGGGACGAATTCCTTGTCACATCCTCTACGGCCCCTGCATCAGTGGCGACTGGCGCCGGCTGATGCGTGGCTAAAGTGGCTGAGCACCTCAGAGGCGGTCTGACGCGACTGCCGGTCGAGCGCGAGCACCTCCTGGATGGTGGCAGGGTGGGTGACGGGCGTCGTCTCAAGCACTCTCTCTATTGTACGCGGGATGCCCAGGAAAGGTATCTGTCCGGCGAGAAATGCCTCGACGGCGATCTCGTCGGCGGCATTGAGGGCGATGGTGTGCGCGCCGCCTTTTTCCGCGGCTTCGTAGGCGAGGCGCAGGCAGGGAAAGCGCTCGAAATCAGGAGTTTCGAAGGTGAGCTGGCTGAGCGAGGCCATGTCGAAGGTGAGGTCAGAGGCGACGCGCTCGGGCCAAGTCATGGCGTAGAGGATGGGCAGGCGCATGTCAGTGACAGAGATTTGCGCGAGGAGGCTACCGTCGATGTATTCGACCAGCGAGTGCACGGTGGATTGGGGGTGCACGGTGACTTTGACGGCCGAGGGCGGGAGGTCAAAGAGGCGGCAGGCCTCGATGATTTCGAGGCCCTTGTTGAGCATCGTGGCCGAGTCGATGGTGATGCGGCGTCCCATGACCCAGGTGGGGTGCTTGAGGGCCTGGGCGACGGTGATGTGTTCGAATTCGGCGAGCGGGAGGGTACGGAACGGGCCGCCGGAGGCGGTGAGCCAGATCTGCTTGATTTCTGGGAGGGAGCCGGCGCGCATGCACTGGTGGACGGCGTTGTGCTCGGAGTCGATGGGGAGCAGCGGGAGGTTTTTGGCACGGGCGGCGGCGGTGAGGAGTTCGCCGGCGGCGACCATGGCCTCCTTGTTGGCGAGGCCGACGGGTTTTCCTGCGAGGACGGCGGCGTAGGTGGCTTCGAGCCCGGCAACGCCGACGATGGCCGAGACGACGAAATCGACCTGCGGGAGGGTGGCCACGCGGACGGTTCCGGCGGAGCCGTGGACGACTTCGATGCCGGAGATGCCGGCGGCTTTGAGGCGGGCGGCGAGGTCAGCGGCGAGTTTTTCGGTCGCCATGGAGACGACGGCAGGGCGCCAGCGGCGGGCCTGCTCGAAGGCGAGGTCGAGGTTGCGGCCAGCGGCGAGCGAGGCAACGGCGAAACGCTGGGGGAAGCTTTCGACGATGCTGAGGGTGCTCTGGCCGATGGAACCGGTCGAGCCGAGGATGGCAATGTGCTTCAAAGGCATGAACTATTCAGTATGGACTAAAAGTACTGCTGGGCAAGGTGAGCGTACCACAGGACAGGGGCGGCCAGCAGGAGCGCGTCAATGCGGTCGAGGACGCCGCCGTGTCCGGGCAGGAGGCTGCCGGAATCCTTGATGCCGGCGGCGCGCTTGAGGCCTGATTCGACGAGGTCACCCAACTGGCCGGCGGCATTGACGATGACGGCGAGGACGAGCCAGCGGAACCAGGAGCCGGGATAACTGAGGTTGTCGACCGAGTGGGCGGTAAGGAAAGACGCAACCCACAGGAGAAAGAGCGTAAGGAAGGCACTGGCGACGAGCGATGCGAGGGAGCCTTCCCAGGTTTTTCCGGGGCTGAGCTGCGGAGCTAACTTATGCTTTCCAAAGGCTTTACCAATGTAGAGGGCGGCGATGTCGCCGGACCAGACGGCCACGAAGAGGAAGAGGAGCAGGGAGGGTCCGTTGCTTTGTTCAAAGAGCAACGGGAGGGTGGCAAAGGAGAGCCCGACGTAAATGATGCCGATGTAGACCGAGGCTGCGTCCGGCAGGATACGGTCGACGGGGGAATGAAAGGTGCAGTAGGTGAGCAGGGCGAGCGCGATGGCGCCGACGGTGGCGGTGAGGAAGTCAGGATACTTCCAGATAGAGATGTAAATGGCCGCAAATGCAACAAAAGAAACGATTCTGGGTGACTGGGCGCCGATGGCGTCGGCGATGTCGAGATATTCCCAGAAGGCCAGGCCGGCGGCGATGGCGCAGAAGAGCGTGAAAAGCCAGAATGGGCCACAGAAGACCAGTGCGAGGGTGACGAGAATCAGGACGGCTGCCGTTAGAATTCGCTTCATTCCTTTGGCAGGATACACTTTCGCCCCGTTGAAGACCCGGTAAGGCGCACAACTATTCAGGAGGGGCGGAGTCTTTTCTTTTAGATGGGAAGTCCATAGAGCAGGAAGAGTTTCAGGCCCGGGGCACATCCAATAAGAGTAGAGTGCGGACGCCGGCCGCGTGGCCGCTCTGCCGCGAGGGGGAAACGATGAAGCTGCGAACCAACGGAATGTGGACGATAGCGATGGTTGCGGGGCTGGCCGCGATGATGGGTCTGCCTGCGCTGGCGCAAACGCAAGGGCAGGGCCGGGCTGTGGTGACGGTGGTCAACAAGCAGGACAAGAATGCCCCGATCACGGTTCCGCAGCAGGATTTGAAGCTGAGAGTGGACGGGCGTCCGGCGATGATCGACCACTGGGCTCCGGCAACGAATCAGCTGCAGGTGGTGATTCTGATTGACAGCTCGGCGTGGGGGACGCTGGGAACCCAGATGAAGGATATTCGGGAGTTTGTTCGCTCGTTGCCGGCGGATGTGGAAGTGGGGATCGCGTACATGCAGAACGGGCAGGCGGTGTTTGCGGGGCCGTTGACGAAGGACAAGGAAGCGGCATTGCGCGGACTGCATCTGCCCTCGAGCGTGCCGGGCGGGAGCGCCAGCCCGTACTTCTGCCTTTCGGATCTGGCGAAGCACTGGCCGTCGCACGACATGAATGCGCGGCGCGAAGTGATCATGATCACGAACGGGGTGGATAACTACGAGCCGCGTTTCGATCCGGAAGATCCGTATGTGCAGGCGGCGATCCAGGATTCGGTGAAGGCGGGGCTAGTGGTGTACTCGATCTACTGGCACAGCGCAGGCGTGCCTCCGGCGATGTACCTGACCACTGCCGGTCAGAGCCTGTTGCTGATGGTGAGCCAGGCGACGGGGGGCGAGGCGTACTGGCAGGGGTTCAGCAATCCGGTGTCGTTTTCGCCGTACTTCAATGAGATGAAGCAGCGGTTTGGCGAGCAGTACAACCTGGAATTTCATGTGCCGATGCGGGGTAAGGCCTACATGGCAACGATGAAGCTGAAAGTGAGCACTCGGGGCGCGAAGGTGACGGCCCCGGAACAGGTGTGGCTGGCGCCGCAGGGAGCGAAGGAAGCGCAATAAGGACTGGCCGTCCAGGCGAACGCGCCTTCGGCGCAAAGAGCCAGTCAGCAGAAAAGACAACCAGCAGTGGGCAGAGTTGTGTGCATGTCAAAAGCATCTGGCCGCCGCTACGTGCTTCGACCCCGCATATCATTTGAAATTGAACAGAAATACGACGGCGCGCTGTGATGGCGCGCCTTTTTGCTGCCTGAAATCAACATGAAGATAGAAACCCGGAGGTGAGCGGGTCCGTCTGAGGTTGTGAGATGGTCCGGATTCGAGACTGGGGAGGCGTGAATGAAGCGACTGATAGTGGTGCTGATGATGCTGTTTCCCGTGGTGATGATGGGGCAGACGACGTCGACTGCGGCGCAGTTTCCGCTGACGGTGCATGTGGTTTCGTCGGAGACAGAGGCTTCTCCAGGCTATTGCAGCAAGACTTCCAACGGGGTGGTGTTGTTGAACTTGCTTGGGGTCACTATCGGGGGGCGGAAATATGTGCTGGCGGCGCCGATTCCCGGTCGATCTTTTCCCTACGGATTATTTGATCGATCCCGTCCGATTTTGATTGCGCCCGGCAATTATTCAGCACGGGTGGCGCAGGACAAGCAGCCGAATCCGGGAGAGGTTGAGCGGACATATGAGCTGCAGCTGGCAAATGGGAAAACGGTGGTGGCGTATCTGTGGGGGATGAGCGAGTAGGGCGGTCAGATTTAGAGTATTTCCCCTATTCCTGTGAACTTTCTGAAATCAACCAAGCGCAGCTTTTCTTAACGGAAAAGCTGCGTTGAGATTCTCTCTTCGGTCTATACCAATAGTGGAAATGCTCCAGCGACGCGAGTGCGCGTTGAGCCGCGGCTGAAGTATGCTGTTGTGCATGGTCAGACCACTTGTTGCCGCTTTGATTTTCGCTGCTCTTTCAGGATTTGCACCGCATGCTCATGCCGCCAATGTGACCGTCCTGGTGAAGCCGGGTGTGCCGATGTATCAGCCGGGGCAGAAGAAATCCCACGGGATGCTGGTGTTTCCGACGATCCAGAACGCGCTGGACCACGCGCCGCAGCCGACGGATGGCGGGCGGGTGATCATCCGGATTACGCCGGGGATATACCACGAGCGGATATGGGTGGCGCAGAACCGTCCGAATGTGGAGCTACTGGGGCTGGGCAAGTCGCCGGCGGACACGGTGATTGTTTCGAATCACTATGCGAAGGAGTCGGGCGGGACGTTTTTTACCGAAACGGCGGAGATTGCCGGGAACGGATTCATAGCAGACAACGTGACGTTTGAGAATTCGGCGGGGCCGGTGGGGCAGGCGGTGGCGGTGTCGGTGCTGGCGGACCGTGTGATCTTCAAGCACTGCCGATTTCTGGGCTACCAGGACACGCTGTTTGCCAATTACGGGCGGCAGTATTACGTGGACGATTACATTTCCGGGGCGGTGGATTTTATTTTCGGGAATGCGACGGCGGTGTTTGACCACAGCCTGATTCATGCGGTGGGGCCGGGATATCTGACAGCGCAGAGCCGGTTGAGCGCGGATTCGACGACGGGATATGTAATTCGCGACAGCAGAATTACGCTGGCGCCGAGGATATGGGCGAGCGGGCGGACGGTGGCGCTGGGGCGTCCGTGGCGGGATTACTCGCGGGTAATTTATCTGAATACGTATATGCCGAAGGGGATTTCGCCGCAGGGATTCTCGAAGTGGGGGCGCTCGCAGAATTACAGGACGACGTTTTATGCCGAGTCGGGGTCGACGGGGCCGGGTGCGGATCCGGCGGGACGGCCGGCGTGGGAGCGGAAGCTGAACGCGGCGGAGGTGGAGTCGTTTGAGCCACAGAATTTCCTGCGGGGCAGCGATGACTGGAATCCCCTGGCGGAGGCGGCGAAGCTGCCGTAGGCGGTGCGGGGGATCGTGCACTGGTGGTTAATTTTTTGCTGCAGAGGTGTGACCGCCGTCACGGCTTCATCGGTCCTGCCGCCTTAGCGTAGAGCCAGCAACTCAGCCGGTAAATGATCACCTGTAGCGGGGCCCGGCGAGAGGCCGGGTCCCGACCGGCGCCGGGAGGCTGACGGGGAAATGAAACACATTGTTATTATTGGCGGCGGCATCACGGGGCTGGCCACCGCATATTATCTGCAGCGTGCGACACGCGGTTCTCTGAAGGTAACGCTGATCGAAAGTTCGCAGCGGCTGGGTGGCAAGATTGCCACGGCGCGCGAGGGCGGATTTATCGTCGAGGGCGGGCCGGATTCGTTTCTGGCGCGAAAGACGGCGACGCTGGATTTGTGCCGGGCGCTGGGGCTGGGAGATCAACTGCAGCCGGCGCGGAGCGGGAAGCATTCCACGTTTGTGTGGAGCGGACGCCGGTTGCATGCGTTGCCGATGGGCGTGGGTCCGATGCTGAAGTCGGAGCTGATATCGTGGCCGGGGAAGCTGCGGATGGGGGCCGAGATGGTGATCCCAGCGCGCCGGGCCAGCGGCGACGAGAGTGTTGGCAGCTTCATGCGGCGGCGTTTTGGAAACGAAATGCTGACCAAGCTGGCCGGGCCGCTGATGGGCGGAATTTATGCGGCCGATCCGGAGCGATTGAGCCTGGAAAGCACCTTTCCTTTTCTGCCGGCGATGGAGAAAAAGTACGGGAGCGTGCTGCGGGGCTGGATGAAGCAGCGCGGGCGCAGCGGGAAAGGCGAGCGTTCGATGTTCATGACGCTGCGCGGCGGCTTGCTGCAGTTGACCGAGGCGCTGGCGACGGCGATCGGGCCGGAGGCAATATTACGGGGCGCGCGAGTGGCGGCGGTGCTGCCGTACCGGGGGCGCTATGAGGTGATCCTGGAGAGCGGCACGTCGATCGATGCCGATGATGTGGTGTTTGCCACGCCGGCGCATGTAACCGCGGGGCTGGTGGCATACATCGATGCTGAGCTGGCCGAGCGGTTGCGGGCGATCCGGTATGTTTCGACGGCGACGGTGTCGCTGGGCTTCCGGGAGCAGGATCTGCCGCGGGCAGAAGGGCTGAACGGGTTCGGTTTTGTGGTGCCGCGGACGGAGAACCGGCGGATCAACGCATGTACGTGGTCTTCGACGAAATTTGAGGGGCGTGCGCCGACGGGGCATGTGCTGCTGCGAGTCTTTGTGGGTGGCGCGGGCGCCGAGGCATTTGCCGAGCGGCCTGACGAAGCGATGGTGGCTCTAGCGAGAGAGGAAGTGGACGCGGCGACTGGTATCGGGGCCGAGCCGGTGCTGGCGCGCGTTTATCGCTGGGAAAAAGGGAATCCGCAGTACGAGGTGGGGCACCGGGCGCGGGTGGCGGAGATCGAGTCGCTGGCAGCGGCGCATCGGGGCCTGTACCTTGCCGGGGCCGCGTTTCATGGCGCGGGGATTCCGGACTGCATTGAGAACGCGCAGGCTGTGGTGCGGCAGCTTGCGGGGAAGCATGGGATGTACCGACAACCTGCCGCCGGAAGTGCCGTAGCGGCAGGGGCGCACTAGGCCCTAGAGACAGATCAGCCGTAAAGGAAGGAAAGGAAATGACTTCAGCCGTAGCTCCAACCACTCACGCCCATCCACATGCCGCAGGCAAATATGACTACTCACGCAATCCGATGATTGTGTACTGGGAGATGACGCAGGCGTGTCCGCTGGCCTGCCGCCATTGCCGTGCCGAGGCGATGACACAGGCGCATCCCTGCGAATTGAACCATGAGGAGAGCCTGGGCCTGCTGCGGCAGATTGCGGAATTCGGCGATCCGATGCCGCACCTGATTCTGACGGGCGGCGATCCGCTGAAGCGGGCGGATCTGTTTGACATTATCGACTACGGCCGGAGCCTTGGGATTTCGGTGTCGATTACGCCGGCGGCGAGCCAGGAGCTGACGCTGCGGAAGATGGCGGAGCTGAAGGAGCATGGCATCGAGGCGCTGGGCCTGAGCCTGGACGGCTCGACGGCCGCGCGTCACGATGCGGTGCGCGGCGTGCCGGGCTGCTTCGACGCGACTGTAGCGGCGTTGCGGCATGCGGCGACGGTGGGTTTTCCGGTGCAGGTGAACACGCTGGTTTCAGAAGAGACGGCGGATGATCTGCCGGCGGTTTATGATCTGCTGGAGCGGCACCAGGTGATGCGCTGGAGCCTGTTTTTCCTGATCGCGGTAGGACGGGGCAAATCGCTTCTGCCGGTGACGCCGAAGCGCGGCGAGGATCTGATGCGGTGGATCTATCAGCAGTCGCTCAAGTCTCCCTTCGCGATCAAGACGACGGAAGCGCCGTCGTACCGGCGAATTGCGCTGGACGAAATGAGGGCGGCGGGGATGCATGCGGCGGAGATTCACCGGACGCCGGTGTACCGCGGATTTGGGATTCGCGATGGACATGGGGTTGTATTTGTCTCGAATCAGGGGGATATTTATCCCGCCGGGTTTTTACCGCTATCGGCGGGCAATATCCGGCAGAACCGGCTCGCGTATGTGTACCGCAATGCTCCGGTGTTCCGGGCGCTGCATACGCCGGACCGTTTCCGGGGCAAGTGCGGGCAGTGCGAGTATCGGGGATTGTGCGGTGGTTCGCGGGCGCGGGCGTATGCGTACACGGGGGATCCGCTGGCGAGCGATCCGTTCTGCGCGTATGTGCCTGCGGTCACGCCGGCGTTTCCGATGCACGCTTAGCATGGGGTGCGGGTAGTTTGGGGCAAGGAAAGTGGCGGGTGAGACTCTTATGTGTGATGAGCCTCACCGCCGTGAAGAGAAGTCAGGAGTGCAATCACTAAGGCGTGATTCATAAACAGGGTTTCGCAGGCTCTTGAACTTTGGATCCTGGCCGGATGGCGGGTTCCAAGCAACCAGTCCGGGGCAGCCGGGTGTTTATGAAACACGCTGTAGGGAGGTTTCAAGATGAAGCTGTTCCTGGTGGCAGTTGCATGCATGCTTCCTTTGATTGGCGCGGCTGCTGTGCCGCAGACGCAGAACAATGCCACGCCGCAGACGCAGACAAAGCCACAGAGCCAGACCACGACACCGGCGCCGGCCGCGCCGGCTCCCGCGAATAATGGGGCGAGCCTTGTGAATCCAGTGAAGCCGACCGAGGCTTCGCAGAAGATGGCCAAGGAGCGTTATGGCTGGGACTGTGCGATGTGCCATGGTGACACGGGCAAGGGAAATGGCAGCCTTGCGGTGAGCGAAAAGCTGACCATGCAGGACCTTTCCAATCCGAGCACACTGCAGGGGATGAGCGATGGTCAGATTTTCACGATCATCCGCAAGGGCGCCGCGCAAATGCCACCGGAAGACAAGGCACGCGCGAACGATAACGCGGTGTGGAACCTTGTGATTTATCTGCGGTCGCTGTCGAAGGGCCAGGAAGCGCCGGCCAGCTAGGATTTCGCGCAAGGCGCGAGGGGATAGCACGCCGGCTGGCGCGCCCATCGAGCGGCGCGGGCTGGCGCTGCTTTTTACTTGTGGGGAATGGAGATGGCAGGAAGCCGCGCTTTGAACGGCACTGCGACCGGCGGAGTATACTTTTCGCGGTGTCCGGGGAGAGGTGTGAAATACGCACAAGAATGAGGTGCGACCATGGCGAGTTATATGCTGCAAGTTGCCTACACGCCGGAGATGATCAAGGCTGCGATTTCTGATCCGAAGGACCGTACGCAACATATCAGCCGGGTGATTGAGAACCTGGGTGGAACGATGTACGGGATGTGGTACTGCCTGGGGGATTACGACGTGGTGACGATCTTCGAGTTGCCGGACAATGAAGCGGCGGCAGCCTTTTCACTTGCGGTTGCCGGGGGCGGCGCGGTGAAGGAGATGAAGACGACGCCGTTGTTGAGCGTTGCCGAGGCATTTGCCGCGATGTACAAGGCGCAGCAATGCGGATATGCGCCGATGAAAATCGACAGGTAAGACCTGATTTTTGCCGTGCAGGTGGGGTGAGCCCCTCCGGGAGGAGTAGTGCGGCTTCTGTGGGCGATGGGGAAGTACAATGAAAGGAGGGTAATTCCCCGAAGAAACGAGCTGGAAACGAATGTACGAGGTCACAGTTGAGCGCGGGTTTTCCTCCGGGCACTATCTGCGCAACTACAAAGGCAAGTGCGAGAATCCGCACGGCCACAATTACAAGGTGAGAATCACGCTGCGCGGCGAGAGGCTGGACGCGGCGGGGCTGCTGCTGGACTTCAAGGATCTGAAGCAGGTGATGCGGCCTGTGATCGACCGAATCGATCACCAGATGCTGAACGACCTGGAGCCGTTCACCGAGATCAATCCCTCGGCGGAGAACCTGGCCCGGTATTTCTATGACGAAACGAACAAGCAGCTTGCGGAGATGACGGGCAACCGCGTCCATGTGAAAGACTGCACCATCTACGAAACCGACACCACGACGGCCACCTACTACGAGTAAGCGCCTTGCACCTGATTGAGATTTACAAGTCGGTGCAGGGGGAATCGTCATTTGCGGGGCGGCCGTGCATTTTTGTGCGGTTGGCCGGATGCAATTTGCGCTGCATCTGGTGCGATTCGGAATACACGTTCCAGGGCGGGATTCCGTATACGGACGAGCAGATCGTGGCCGAGATGGAGAAGCTGGCTCCGGTGCGGCTGGTGGAGTTTACGGGTGGCGAGCCGCTGCTGCAGGCACGGGAACTGATTCCGCTGATGGAGCGGCTGCTGGATGTGGGCTACGAAGTGATGATCGAGACGAGCGGGGAACGGCCGCTGGACGAAGTGCCGGCGGCGGTGCATAAGATTGTGGACGTGAAGTGCCCGGCGTCGGCCGAGGGCGGCTCATTCCGGATGGAGAATCTGAAATGGCTGACGGGGCGTGACGAAGTGAAGTTCGTGATACAGAACCGCGGCGATTACGAATTTGCGCGGGCATTTATCCGGGAGCACAGGCTGGAGGAAAAGGCGGGGCAGATTTTGTTGTCGCCGGCGTTCCACAAGATGCCGTCGCTCGAACGGAGCACGCGCAATGCGGCGCTCGATCCGCGGCTGCTGGTGGAGTGGATGCTGGAAGACGGGCTGCCGGCGCGGCTGAGCCTGCAGATTCACAAGTACATCTGGGAGCCGCAGAAGAAGGGCGTGTAGGGCATTTCTTCCGCATAAGACCCCGGAGAATCCTGGCTTATGCCGCGATACCTGCCGGTAAATGCAATTTACTGGCTTTGTTTTGCGCGCCTTGGTATCTTGCCTCACAAGTTAGCAATTGTTTCTTAGAAGGATGGAAAAGGATGCGTAGAAGCTGGCTGCGTCTGCTGCCCTGGGGTCTCATTGTCCTGTGTGTGATTACTTTTGCAGGTGTAACGCATGCGCAAGACGCGGAATGGACGCTGACGGGACCGGCATTCAGTGCGACGCCGGCGCAGATTCTGGCTGCCGCTGCGAAGGTGAAGGCGAATCCGGCGAGCGACGCGACGGTTCTGTTCGAGGACGAGCACTATACGATCGACGCGCAGGGACGGGTGGTTCATACGCACCACATCATTTACCGGATCGATACGCAGGCGGGCGTGAATGCATGGTCGTCAGTCGCGGTAGAGTGGGAGGCTTTTTACCAGAAGCGACCGGAGATACGGGCGCGGGTGATTCAGCCGAATGGCTCAGTCACGGAGCTCGATCCCAAAACAATTACGGATACGGCGGCGAATAACGCCGATCTTGCCGAGGGCACATACTCGGACGACCGCATTCTGACCGCGCCGCTGCCGGCGCTGAGCGTCGGCTCGATTGTGGAAGAAGACACGGAAGTGGTGGACGAGGAGCCATTCTTCTCTGGCGGCGGAGTTTACCGGAACTACTTTGAGCGGAATGTGCCGATTACGTTTTCGCGGCTGGTGGTAGAGGCGCCGGCGGCGACGCCGCTGCGGTACCGGGTGCACGACCTGCCGGATGCCCAGGTGAAGACGGATGTGGCGCATGGCGTGCGCACGATCACATTTTCGGTGTCGAACCTGAAGGCGGTGGTGCCGTCGGATATTCCGCTGGTGACGCCGGAGATCAAGGCGCCGTGGGTCGATTTCTCAACCGGGGAGTCGTGGCATGCGGTGGCCGAAGCATACGCACGGCTTGCGGATCCGCAGCTTCTGCCGGATGAAGTGAAGAGCCTGATTCCGGCGACTCTACCTGCGGGGCGCAATGCGCGGATCGCGGTCCTGGTGGCGATTCTGCATAAGGAAGTGCGCTACACAGGCATTGAGTTTGGCAAGGCGAAGCTGCAGCCGCGAACTCCGGCTGAAGTGCTGGCGCGGCATTACGGAGACTGCAAGGATAAGGCTGCTTTTCTGGTGGCTATGCTGCGTGAGGCGGGGATTCCGGCGGACCTGGCGCTGCTGGAAGCGGGTCCGGGCAATGATGTGAATCCTGACCTGCCGGGCATGAATCGATTTGACCACGCGATTGTGTATGTTCCGGGAGACGCGAAGAACCAGCCGCTGTGGATCGATGCGACGGCAGAGTTCACGAAGGTAGGGGACCTGCCCTATGGCGACCAGGACCGGCGCGCACTGATTATTGCGGCGCAGACGCAGGGACTGACGCTGACGCCGAAGCCGACGCCGGAGGACAGCGTGCTGATAGAGACACGGGAGTTCGATCTGGCGGATTATGGTCCGGCAAAGGTGATTGAGACTTCGCAAACCAGCGGTTACATCGACGCGGATTACCGGTACTTCTACCAGAACTCGAATAACGAACAGGTGAAGCAGGAACTGGATAACTACGCGAAGAATGCATACGACGCGAAGAGCCCGATCCAGGTAACGCACGGCGACGCGCACGATTTGAACAAGCCATTCGACCTTCGGATTGTGATTCCGAAAGCGGGCCGAGGGCATACGGGGATTCAGCAGGCGGAGGTCGCGCTTTATCCGAACGGGACATTTGGCTCGCTGCCGGGGTGGTTCAACCGCGACCCGAACCTGAACCGGCCGAAGCCGGGGTCGCCGGGCGATGAGCTGCTATTGAAAGAAAAGCTGCAACGGAGCGACGAGTACGAAATTACGCCGTTCATCGGCGAACGCGTGTACAAGATTGTGCCGCCGAGCGGCTTTGCGGTGCGGGGATTGCCGGCGAACCAGACACTGAAGATGGGTCCGGCGACGCTGACGGAGACATACTCGACCGACGCCAAGGGCGTAGTGACGGCGGACTACAAGTTCGACACAGGGAAGTCGCTCTACAGCCTGGCGGACGTCCTGGCGCTGCGCGACGCGGTGGTACAGGCGAACAAAGGCAGCGCGGTGATCATCACCTTTGACCAGGTGGGCGCGAAGCTGATGGCGCAGGGCAAAGTGCGGGAAGCGTTTGCTGCGGACCGCAAAGCCATTGCCGCCGATCCAAACGGGGCGCTGCCGCATGTGCGTTTTGCCGACGCGCTGCTGTCGGCGGGCGTGGGCGAGGAAGCCAGGGCAGAAGCGCAAGAGGCGGTGAAGCTGGATCCAAAATCGGCGGTGGCGTGGCAGACGCTGGGATGGATGTCGCAATTTGATTCCATCGGGCAGCGCTTCGGGCCGGGATTCGACCTGGCCGGTTCGATCGCTGCGTACCAGAAGGCAAAAGAGCTTGATCCGGACAGTGTGACCACGCGCGTGAACCTTGCGATTGCGTACGAGTACAACCAGGAGGGTGAGCGGTACGAGTCAGTGAGCGGTATGGATCACGCGATTGCGGAATACCGCGAATTGATCAAGCTGCATCCGCAGCAGGGGCAGCAATACGAGGACAACCTGCTGTTCGACCTGCTGTATGCACACCACTACAAGGAGCTGCTGACGGAGCTGGATCCGCTGCCGGATTCGGCGAGGCGAGATGCGCTGGGAGTGGCCGCGGTGGCGGCAAGCCAGGGCGTACCGGCGGCTCTGAAGCGGGCTGCGAGCATTTCCGGGAATACGGCGCAGCAGGATACGGTGCTGGTGATCGCGGGCGGCGAGCTGGTGCGGCTGCGGATGTATTCCGAGGCGTCGCAATTGCTTTCCGCCGGGCTGCCGGGGCAGCAGGATGCCGCCGATATCGAGCGTCGCATCCAGGTGTTCCAGAACCTGAAGCCCTTTGATTACAAGAACTATTCGTCAACCGGGCCGGAGGGCGTGGTGCGCCGGATGATGGTGGATGAGATGACGGGCAACCTGAGCGATGCGGAAGTCGCGCAGTTCCTGACGCATCACGCTTACGCCAACCAGGCTGCATGGGAGAAAAATCTGAAGGAGATGCAGCGGTCGGCGCAGGGCATGCGGGTGGTTGCCGACCAGGTGGGGCTGCCGGTTCCGGTGATGCGGGATACGGTGCTGGGGATGATGAAGATTTCCTCAGAAGGCAACGATAAGACGGGGTACCGCGTGACGCTACAGGAACTGGGCACACCGTCGCGCCAGTTCTTTGTGGTGCACGAAAAAGAGGGCTACCGGATTGTGGCCGAGCAGACGGACACGGCCGAGGTGGGCAACGAGGCGCTGTATCTGCTGCAGAGCGGAAAGGAAGCCGAGGCGGAGTCGCTGCTGAACTGGCGGCGAAATTTTGCGCACCTGGGCGGCGGCGATGACCCGCTGGATGGAATGCTGTTTCCGCGGTTCTGGACCACGGGGGAGACGAGCGGAGCGGACGCCATCAAGCTGGCCGCGGCCTCACTGCTGGTGGGGACTCCGGAGACGAATACGCTGCTGCCGGAGATTGTTCGCCTGAGGTCGAAGACGAAGGATCACACCGCGATGGATCAGCTGCTGGCGTTGGCCTACCTGTATGTAGGGGATTACGGAAAGGCACGGGATGTGGCGGAAGCGCTGCTGAAGAAATATCCGAACTCGGACTCGGCAGTGGCACTGATGACCGAAGCAGAGAGCAAGCAGGGGAACGCAAAAGCCGCCTATGCGCTGGTGGATGCGCGGATTGCGAAGGGTCCCGACGACCGCAGCCTGGTGGAGACGAAGTCCTCGATCGCGCAGGAGCAGGGGGATTTTGCGGGCGCGGCGAAGATTCTGCAGGGACTGCTGAACAGCGGGAATGCGAATGCGTCAGACTACAACGACTTTGCATGGAACGCGCTGTTCGAGGGCAAGGTGGATGCAGCGGCCTTGCAGGCAGCGCAGCAGGCGAACCTGCTGACGAGCCGGAATAACTTCTCGATTCTGCACACGCTGGCCTGTGTGTATGCCGCGCAGGGCAAGACGACCGAGGCAAGGCAACTGGCGCGGCAGGCGATGAAGATATTGCATGTGGAGGAGCCGAACTCGGACGTGTGGTTCTTGTATGGGCTGATTTACCAGCAGTACGGTGCGAAGCAGGCGGCGGTGGCAGCCTTCCAACGAGTGAAGAAGCCGGTGGGCCCCATCGCTTCGGTGGACACCTATGTGCTGGCGCAGCGGCATCTGAAAGAGCTGCAGGCGGAATAAGCAAAGACAGAGCGGAGCGCACTGCGCGGCAGTGCACTCGGCAGATGAAAAAACGGCGTGAGCCCGGTGGGGCGCACGCCGTTTTCCTTTAGCCGAAGAACGAGGTGTCAGCGGCCGTGTTCTTCGAGGTATTTCTCGACTTCGAGTGCGGCCATGCAGCCGGTTCCGGCGGCGGTGATGGCCTGGCGGTAGCGGCGGTCCTGCACGTCGCCGCAGGCAAAGATGCCGGGGACGCGGGTGAAGACGTAGTCGTGGGTGCGGATGTAGCCGTCTTCGTCGAGGTCGAGCTGGCCGGCGAACATCCTGGCGTTGGGCTCGTGGCCGATGCCGAGGAAGAGTCCGCTGATAGGCAGGACGGATACCTCGCCGGTGACGCGGTCGCGCAGGCGCACGCCTTTGACTTCCTTGTCGTCTACGCCGAGGACTTCTTCGACGATGACGTTGGTGAGGATCTGGATTTTGGGGTGGGCCATGGCGCGGTCGAGCATGATGCGGGAGGCGCGGAAGTGCTCGCGGCGATGGAGGATGGTCACCTTGGTGCAGAAGCGGGTGAGGAAGAGCGCTTCTTCCATGGCGGAGTCGCCACCGCCGACGACCGCGATTTCCCTGCCGGAGAAGAAGAAGCCGTCGCAGGTGGCGCAGGAGCTGACACCGTGGCCGATGAGCGCCTGCTCGGAGGGCAGGCCGAGCCAGCGGGCGGAGGCTCCACTGGCGATGATGAGGGTGCGGGTGTGGATCTTTTCGTGGCCGTTCCCGAGGTCGAGTTCGAAGGGATGCTTGCTGAGATCGGCCTTGGCGAGATGGCCGAGGCGGAACTCGGCGCCGAAGCGCGAGGCCTGCTTGCGCATGTTCTCAATGAGCTCGGGGCCCTGGATGCCGTCTGGCCAGCCGGGGAAGTTTTCGACGAGCGTGGTGATGGAGAGCTGCCCGCCGGGCTCATGGCCTTCGAGGACGAGCGGCTTCAGGTTGGAGCGTGCGGCATAGATGGCGGCGGTGAGGCCGGCGCAGCCGGAGCCAAGGATGACGGTATCGCGAATCGTATCTGTCATGGGCTTCTCTTCATGTTACCTGCTATGGGATTCATTGGCCCAGCGTTGCGATGCAATCGCGAGGTTTCGCGGGGCGGGCTGGACGGGGACGGCGCCATATACGATGGAGGGATGGCAAACCTAACACTTGTTTATGGACTGAGGCTTCTCCCCGCCGATGAAGTGGCTTCGATCGGCGACGCTCCGATCGAGCTGAAGAACGGCAACAGGGCGCGGGTTACGATGCACTTGCTGGAGGGTACGCGCGAGGAGATCGAGGGGCAGTTGCGGCAGAGTATCGATGCATTTTTTGATTTTTTCCCGGAGATTTAGAGGTTTTTGGGAGGCGCGAGGCGGGGTTGTGCGCGCTTCCCGGATTGGGAAAGTGCCGGAGCGCGGATTTTCATTTTGAAACGGCGATGCGAAAAGAGCACAGGTTGGGGCTCTTGAAGACGGCGCTGCATGGCGAAATAAGAGCGAAGCTTACCGGCGAGGCCGGCGGGCGGAGAGCTTGCCATGCGATTTCAGAAGAGTCTTTTGTGGGTGGTGTGCGGGGTTGTGGGGCTGGTGTGGGCTCCCCGGGCCGTGGCGGGCGGGCCGCGCTGGTATGCGGGTTCGGCGTATTTTGATCCTGCGGCGATGGGCCAGCCGGTGGTGTGGAGCAACGGGCAGGTGATGTACTACACGGATCAGGGCGCGCTGAGCCCGATGGTGAGCAATTCACAGGCGGACACGATGGTGGCGAATGCGGCCGCGGTGTGGAGCGGGGTGAAGACCGCAGCGGTTTCGATTACGCGCGGCGGCAGCCTGGCGGAAGACGTGAACGGCACCAATGTGACGGACGGCAGCACGGGGCTGGTGGAGCCGGCGGATATTCAGTCGACCGATACGAGCGTGCCGGTGGCCGTGGTGTACGACGAAGACGGCTCTGTGATTGACGCGATGTATGGGCAGGGCGCGAGCGATCCGAATGATTGCCCGCAGGATGGGGTGATGACCTATGTGGACAATTTTTCGACCACGGGGAATATTCTGCATGCGGTGATGCTGGTGAACGGGTTGTGCGCGACCAGCAGCACACAGCTTGCAAACCTGCAGTACGAGATGATTCGCGGGTTTGGGCGGGTGCTGGGACTGGACTGGTCGCAGGCGAACGAAGAGATGTTTGCGAACGACCAGATCACGACGGACGGGACGGCGGGCTGGCCGATCATGCATCCGATTGAGCGGCTGTGCAACGGCGGCGGCGGCGAGTGCATGCCGAACGAGACGACGCTGCGCTACGACGATATTTCCGCGCTGAACCGGACGTACCCGGTGACGGCGGCGAATCAGTCGCGGTATCCCGGCAAACAAGTCACCGCGACGGTGACATTTTCGATTCACGGGGCGATCCGCTTCCAGCGCGGGCAGGGGATGCAGGGTGTGAATGTGGTGCTGCGTCCACTGACCAGCAGCGGTCCGGAGCTGGAATATACGGTGACGGCGGTGAGCGGCGCGAGCTACCAGGGCAATGCGGGGAATCCCGTGGATGGGTACACGGATGCCAATGGGAATGCGCTGAAGCGCTTTGGGAGCAACGACCAGACGTTGGAAGGCTACTTTGACCTGAGCGGCGTGCCGCTGCCACCAGGCATGACGCAGTCGGATTATCAGCTGACGTTTGAGGCAATCAATCCGCTTTATGCCGATGAGCAGTCGGTGGGGCCGTATACACCGGGGCAGGTGACGCCTTCGGGGACGATGCCGGTGATTGCGATTCCCGGCGTGCAGGCGGGGATGAGCCTGGAAGAGGATGTGACGATCCGCGATTCCGCGGATGAGTTGCACAGCGGAGACGACGGCACGGACGCGGATCCGGCGGTTGTGAATTCCACGGGGCAGTGGATGGGCCGCATTTGCTGTTACGGACATTCGGGGTGGTTCAAGTTTTATGCGCGGGCCAACCGCGAATTCACGGTGGAGGCCGAGGCGCTGGATGAAACGGGTGCGGCGACGGAGAACAAGCTGCGTCCGGTGATCGGGCTGTGGAACATTACGGATGCGGTAGGCACGGCGCCGGTGACGGCAACGGCGCAGCCTTTCAATGGAAGTGAACCGGGATTGACGACGCTTGCCGCGGTGAGCACGGCGAGCAGCTTTGTGCGCATCGGTATTGCGGACCAGCGCGGCGATGGGCGTCCTGACTATGCGTACATCGGGCGCGTGCTGTATGCCGACACGGTGAGTCCCGCGCGGCTGCCAGCAGCGGGCGGCGAGATTACAATCCTCGGGATGGGGTTCCGGCCGGACTCGGCGGTGTATGTGAACGGCGTGGCGGCGCAGGTGACGTCGGTGACGCCAACGCGGATCACGGCGGTGGCGCCGCCATCGAATGGCGCGACGGGCACGGTGCTGCTGGAGGTGGAAGATCCGCAGACGCTGGGCGTGGCGATGATTGCCGATGGGCTTGCCTACGATGCGCAGAACGGCGATGCGCTGACGATCCTGACGGCGCCTTCGGGAACACTTCCAGAGGCGGTTCCGGAGGAATTCACGGTGCGCGCGCTGAGTGTGGATCTGACGCCCGCGGCGGGGATTCCGGTGACATTTGCCGTGACCGGGGGAAGTGCGGGATTGAGTTGCGGAGCGGCAATATGCACCGTGGCGACGAATGCGGACGGCGTGGCAACGATTGCGGTGACTCCGGACTCGATGGCGCTGGCGCAGATTACAGCATCACTGGTAAACGGCGCGAAGGTACTGGCGGAGTTTACGGGCGTGCCGCCGTCGAGCTTGTACGCGCTGACGCCGAATCTGTATGTGGCGATTGGCGGCTCGACGACGTGGACTCCGCAGGCGCTGGTGCTGGCGAGCGGACAGCCGCTGGCCGGTGGCCAGGTGCTGTGGCAAACGACGAGCCCGGGCGTTACGCTGGGCACGCAGATGGCCACGACGACAAACAGCAGCGGCGTCGCGACAGGGCAAGTTTCCGTAGGGGCGCAGATCGGCGCGAATGCGGGGACGGTGCAGGCGTGCCTGGTGAGCACGACGACGTGCGTGACCTTCAACGTAGTGCCGGTGCACCTGGAGACCGCCGCGATACAACCGGTCTCCGGCACGGCGCAGAGCGTGGACGCGACGCAGGCTCTATCTGCGGCAGTGCTGGAAGTGACGGACGCGATCGGCAGGCCGATGGCGGGCGCGACGGTTACTTTTCACGAGACGATGTTTGCGTGGACGCCAGCGTGCACGGGAAGCGAGCCGTGCCCCTCGCCGCCAGTGCTTGGCGAGCAGACGGTGGAGGCTGTTTCTGCGAGTGATGGCACGGTGAGCCTGACTTCGATGGCGAACCAGGGAGTGCCGGTGCGCATTGTGGTGGAGGCAACCGTGGGAGCGAATGCGGTGTATGACTTCGAGTTGGAGCAGGCGCCCACGACAGAGTGATTGCGGCAGAGGCACTCGCGGTAGCGAGGCGGCGAACCTTAATTTACTCTGAAGGCCGCGTCATTATTGGCGATTTTTCGCAACTAATGACGATCGTGGAGTGTCTGATGAGGTGTATTCCAGGTGGAACTGCGGAATGTTTGGGCGGCCATCGGAATGAGGACTTTTATGAGTACGAATACACAGCAGGTTGGGAGCTTGGAGCACAGTAAGGCACGGGCGGGTGCGGTTCCCCTGCTTCGTCGAGGGCTGGCATTGGCTCTGGCGTACCTGATGATTCCGATGAGTATCGGCGATGTGTACGCGCAGCAGTATGGGCAGAACTACCCACCGCCTCCTCCGAATCAGCAGTATGGTCAGCCGAATAACCAGCAATATGGACAGCAGTATGGTCAGCCATACAATCCGCAATACGGGCAGCAGTATCCGCAGCAATACGGGCAGCAGTACGGTCAGCCGTATGGCCAGCCGAGCTACTACCAGCCGCTGAGCCCGGATCAGCTGGATCAACTGGTGGCGCCAGTGGCGTTGTATCCGGATGCGCTGCTTGCGCAGGTGCTGGCGGCGTCGACGTATCCGACGCAGGTGATGGATGCGGATCGCTGGATGCAGTCGTACCAGGGATATCCGCCGGACCAGGTGGCGCAGATGGCGAACGGGATGCCCTGGGATCCGAGCGTGAAGTCGCTGACGGCGTTTCCTTCGGTGCTGAATGACCTGGCGTCCAATCTGAACTGGACGTCGCAGCTCGGCAACGCGTACTACAACCAGCCGCAGGATGTAATGGAAGCCGTGCAGGCAATGCGGCAGCAGGCGTATGACTCGGGTTATCTACGGTCGACGCCACAGATGTATGTGAACTACTCGCCCGCGTACATTTCGATCATGCCGGCGAATCCGAGCGTGGTGTACGTGCCTTACTACAATCCATGGAATGTGTATGGACCTGTAATTCATCCGTGGTATAGCTACTATGCGCCGCCACCGGCGGGGGTGTACTTTGGCGGACTGGCGATCGGTTTTGGAGTGGGCATCGCGATTGTTTCCTTCACGCACTGGGGCTGGGGCTGGGGGCACTGGCGTCCGGACTGGCGGCGTCATGAGATCTATTACGGTCATCGGCGTTACATTTCGCGCAGCCGCTCGGTGTTCAACTACGGGCACTTCGGAGGTTTCGACCGGCACTGGGCGCGGGCGGATTTCCGCCGCGGTCCGAATGGGCACGCGCAGGGTTTCGACCGCAATCATCAGTTTCATGGCAGACCGAATTTCCAGAACCCGAACTTCCATGCGGCGCCGGGGCGGCAGCAGAACTTCAACCGCGGGCGGCAGAATTTCAATCCGCGGCCGGCGCAGAACTTCAATAGTCATCGGCAGCAGAACGCATTCGGTAATCGGCAGAGCTTCAACCAGCGGCAGCCGCAGCAGTTCCGCAACCAGCAGAACTTTAATCGCGGGCAGCAGAACTTTAATCCGCGGCCGGCACAGAACTTTAACCAGCGGCAGCAGAACGCATTCGGTAATCGGCAGAGCTTCAACCAGCGGCAGCCGCAGCAGTTCCGCAACCAGCAGAACTTTAATCGCGGGCAACAGAACTTTAATCGCCCGCCGCAGAACTTTAACCGGCCGCAGCAGAGATTCAATCCGCGGCCACAGAACCAGTTCCAGAACCGGCAGAACTTCAACCGGCCACAACCGCAGTTCCGCAACCAGCAGAACTTCAATCGCGGGCGGCAGAACTTTAACCGGCCGCAGCAGAGGTTCAATTCGCAGCCGCAGAACCAGAGCCGACAAAACTTCAGCCGGCCACAGAATCATGGACGGCCGCAAGGTCATCCGAACAATCACGGGAACGGACACGGCCGGCGGTAGAGCTGCCGTTTGCCGGATCCAGAAGCAAGAGCGGGAATCAATTCCCGCTCTTTTGCTTTTTGCGGAAGACGGGAGATTTGCGGGGCGATTGCGGAAATCCCGGGAAATGTAGTCGATTGAGTGACAAAAAGAACTGCGTAATGAAATGCGCCGGTGCTTCGAGGGGTGATGGTCCCTGGACTCGTGCAGAGGGCGAATTAAAGTCAGAGCAGGGGTGACAGATCAGGCAAGTTCCGGCATTCTAATCAAGGAATGAAAGCAATCTATATCCTGCCGCTGCTTGCGGCAGTTTCCGTCTACGCACAAACAAAAACTTCCACTCCTGTTTCGCCGGTGTCGACGACAGTGGTGGTTGTCGGGAATCCTGAACCGGTGACTCTGGGCGAGTCTGACCGCTCGACGGCGGTGATGAACACGCAGAAGCATCCGCTGGCTTATTCGACGGTGGAAAGTTACCTGCGCACGGACGCGTCGACGTATGTGGAGCAGCGCGGCGGCGGCGGAAGCCAGGCCGATATTTCCATTCGCGGGACTTCGTTTGAGCAGACACTGGTGCTGCTGAACGGGCTGCGGATCACGGATCCCGAGACTTCGCACAACAACATGGACATCCCGGTGCCGCTGGTTGCCCTGGGAAGCATTGACATACTGCACGGAGCGGGGTCGACGCTGTATGGGTCGGATGCGATTGGTGGCGTGATCGACTTTGTGACGGTGAAGCCCACGCACGATGCGCTGCTGCTGCGAGCAGGCGGCGGCAACTACGGCGAAAACGAAGAAGCGGCGGTTGCTTCGGCGGTGGGGCGGCGATGGTCAGAGATGCTGGCGGGGCAGCGCGATTTTTCCTCCGGATTTATGTACGACCGCGACTATCGCGATGAGGAGGGAAGTTCGGAGTCGCGCTGGCAGAGCGTGCTGGGGACGACGGACATCCTGCTTGCCGGCGATGATCGTGCGTTTGGCGCGAATGACTTCTATGGCAACTATCCGTCGTATGAGCGGACGAAGGGATGGTTCGCCTCGATTGAACAGGATCTTGGGCGCAGAATGCAGGCGGCGTTTGGTTATCGTCGCCACACGGATGAATATGTTCTCTTCCGGAACGATCCGGCGATTTATGAGAACAACCACATCGATACAAGCTGGGAAGCGACGCTGCGGCGCCATGACGCGGTTGGCGCGAATCTGAAGCTCTACTACGGGCTTGAGGGCGACGGCGACGGGATCCACAGCAACGATCTCGGCATTCATGCGCGCAACTGGGGCGCGGGCTACCTGGATGGGACATGGCGCACGCGCAAGGCAAGCGTGAGCGCGGGGCTGCGGCAGGAGATCATCAGCGGCGGGTACGACGTGACCAGCCCGATGCTCGAAGGCGGCTACTTTGTGAGGCCGCGCATCAAGCTGCGCGCCGCGGCGGGGTACGGATTTCGACTGCCGACGTACCTGGATCTTTACTACAGCGACCCGACGACACTGGGGAATGCGAACCTGCAGCCTGAGTCCGCATGGAATTTTGAAGGCGGCGTGGACTGGTTTGCAAGCGCGAAGTTTTTCTTTGAGTCGACGGTGTTCACCTCGCTGCAGCATCATGCGATTGACTACGTGCGCGCCAACGCGAATGAGAAGTGGCAGGCGACCAACCTGAGCAACTTCCAGTTCACGGGATGGGAGAATTCGGCAGAGTGGCGCGCGGATGAGGCGAACGACATCAAGGCTTCATGGACGCTGCTGACCGGTGCGCAGAGCGCGCTGCATGGGTTGCAGTCGCGGTACGTCTTCAACTATCCGGTGAACAATGCGAGTCTGGTGGGTACGCATGTGTGGAGGGCCGGATACATGATGGAGACGCGCATTGGCGTGACGGAGCGGTACGAGCAGAGTCCTTATGCGGTATGGGGCATGGCCTTTGCGAAAGAGGATGGACGGCTGCGGCCTTATGTGCGGCTGAGCAACATCACGAACACGGGCTACCAGGAGATTGAAGGCGTGCAGATGCCGGGCAGGGAAGTGGTGGCCGGGCTGGAGCTGTCAGTGGCGCGCAAGGCGAAGGCGAACTGAGGCGATGATGGGCAGGTGGTGAGCCGGCTTGCTTCGGCATGGTCTTGAGCGCGGAGATGCGCGATGGGGTCAGTGCCGCGGCGGCTGCGGCGGGGGTGGCGGCTGCGGCGCCTGCCATGGCTGGACCGACAGCAAGCTGCCGAGGATGTGGCGCTCGCGCGGAGAGTATTCAGCACGGAAGCGAGCCGAGTTGAGGATGGTCGTGCGCTCGTTGGGCGGCAAGGCGCGCAAGGTGTGAAAGGCGCTGCGGAGCTGCCGTTTGCGGGCAGGGGGCATGCGCTGGAATGCCTGAGCCGCGGCGCGGACTTCCTGCCTGCGCTCGGGTGAAAGGCGCTCGAAGGCCTCCTGCCAGGCCATCATGCGCTGGCGGACGGCGGGCGGTTGCGAGTCGAGGTAGCGAAGGCGATTGAGGACGCGCTGGCGTTGCGCGGGGCTCAGGCGGTTGAAGCCGGGCTGTTGGCGGAGTGCGCGCTCCTGCTGCTGGAAGGACATGTTCTGGTGCGTGCGGTACCACTCCGGCAGATGCTCATGGGCGGGATTCATTTGCGACCGCATGTAAGGACCGCGTTGCGGGCCACGCGGAAAATTTTCGTGATGCTGAAATCCGCCGCCCATCCGGGGGCCATGTGCTCCCATGGCGGGATGCGGTCCGCCGGGTCCGCCATGCCGGCCCCAGGGGCGCGCGTGCGCAGGCGATGAGAGCGCGAGCAGCACGGCAACGGCGGCTATCCGGAGTGCCATGCGAGCGCAGCCGCGGCGCGCTGGGTGGGGGATGGAGCGGGTTTCATCCATGGGCGTGGGATACGCGGGAGGGCTTGATAAACCCGGGTCGTTGCCGGGTTTCCTGCGCACCGCTCGAGGCGCCGCCGTGTGGATGAAACAGGCTCTTGCGCATCCTTTCATGTCGTTGCATCTCCAAAAGAACCAGGCTGAGTGAGTTTTCATTGAGCGGCAGCCTCTCTGCGGAGCTTGCCGGCTGGTGCCGTTTTTACCTGTTACATACTTCCAGCGTTGGCTGCGTTGGCGCCGCCATCGTACTGGTCGATGGCGTTCATCTGCTGGAAGACTTCGGCATTCTGATCGAGAGACTGGAGATCGCGGAGCGTGGCCGATTTGGGGATGACAACTGCCTGCCGGCTGGTCAGAGTGGCGATGCCGGCGTAGGTGCCTCCGCCAATGAGCAGCAGGATCGCCAGCGCGACGGCGGCCACGGGGCGGGGCGAGCGATTGCCGAGCAGCATGCGCATGCGGAGGCGTTCGAGCCAGCCGGCGCGGCCGCTGGCCTGCTCTTCGCGGAGAAGTGCCTGCATGCGGACGGAGAAGTATGGGTTGACCTGGGGCGCATGCCACTCGTCGAGCAGCGCAAGGGTGGCCTGCATTTCGGCCAGCTCCCGGCGGCAGCCCGGGCAGGCGGCGAGGTGTTCGCGGGCGGCCTGTGACGCCTTATCGGGCGCCAGCAGCATCTCCTCAAGATTGGATTTCATGTTTCGGCAAGTCATGGCATTCCTCAATTTTCTTCGACAAATTCCTTGAGCCGCTCCCGCAGGGTTTGATAGGCGCGGAAGAGCAGCGATTTGGTGGCGGACTCGCTCAGGTTGAGCACTTCGCCAATCTGGCGGTAGTCCAGCCCTTGATATTTATGCATGAGCACGGCGTTGCGCTGGCGCTCGGGCAGGGCCATTACGTGTTGGCGAATGGCTTTCATCCGTTCCTGGCGGACGAGATCCTGCTCGACGCTTGGTTGGCTGTCGGCCACGTCGGGGGTGGTGCCGGTTTCCTGATCCTGCTCGTCGAGATAGACGGTGTGCGCGGTGCGTTCGTGGCGGGTGTCGCGGGCGTAATTGACGCCGAGGTTGGTGGCGATGCGGTAAAGCCAGGTGGAGAAGCGCGCCTCGGCACGGTAGGTTTCCCGCGAACGATAGACGCGGAGGAAGACTTCCTGCGCGAGTTCTTCGGCCACGGCCTGGTTGTGCGTCATCCGGTACATGAAGTGAGTCATGGGCCGGTGATACTTTTCGACGAGCAGGTTGAAGGCGGCATCGTCGCCAGCCCGCACACGGAGCATGATGGCCGAGTCGTTATCGAGCTGCCCGGCGTGAGCTACGGTTGGGTTGGCGGACTTAACGCTTTTGAGCGTTGCGGGATCGAGCGCAAGAGTCGCCATACTCTCTTCGACACGGCCGGGTTCCGGGAGTTGCGGCAAATTGGCATCGATTTCATGCTCATTTGGCGCGGAATCGGCGGAATTCTGCTCGCTTTCTGGGTTTGGGAGGGGCTGAGTGGGGGCGTCGTCCGGATTCAGCGCGCCGGATTCGTCTTTCCGGGGCTGAGGATTTCGCGAGGCGCGGTTCCGGCGGGAATCCCGCTGGGGGGTGTCTTGATCGGAATGGAAGTCCCCTTGAGCCATGCGACCGGCCTTTTGATTTTACAGGCGGGAAAGATTGGCAAGCAGGGATGTGGATGCTAATCTAACGATGGCCGGACGGTCTGTCCGGTTCTCGCCAGGGCGCATAACTCAGCGGTAGAGTGCCACCTTCACACGGTGGAAGTCGTAGGTTCGAATCCTGCTGCGCCCACCAATCGAATCAACAAGTTAGCGGGTCCGGACGGAGCAAAAAGGTCCAATTAGAAGGTCGTGGGTCCATTAAGGGTCCAATAGCCTATGCTGCTTTCCCTTTTGGCTCTTGTTGCTGCGTGTCCGCGAAGAGCGCTGCCACTCTGGCCTGTGCGAGGCGTTTGTCTTCGGTAACGGATTCCGTGTCCGAATTCGTCGCCGTTGACCAGTTTTGATGCCCTCCTATCGGATTTTCAGGATTAACAAGTTGCCGGCTTTGCCAAATGCAGGCGCATGGAATATCGCGCTATGCATGCAGCACAAAGCGGAACCGCATGTTTTCTCCGTACCACATGACGTAGTTTGTTCCCCACGCATTATTCAGCAAGCAGCAGTGGATGCCAGTGGAGAGGTCGGGTTGGGCGAGAGAGAAATTCAACGGCGACTTATGGCCCAGCGCAACCACGGGCGCATCGATCGTTTCTACATAGAATTTGTCTTCAGGAGAGTTGTACTCGAAGCCAGAGGAGAGGGCATGCATATGCCGGCCACCGCCTACCGCGACGTCGAATGGGGAAACGCGTTCATCAAGTTTGTGGAGCAACCAACCGTGCTGATCAGCGACTATGGGATTAAAGTCCAGCCAGAGGGCTTCCGGCATACGTGTGGCGGTCTTCTCGAACCAGTAAAAGTGAATGTGGACAAGAGGCTCGCGTCTGGGCAGGAATAGTTCGAGAAACATTTTTCGCGGAAATGCGGCCCGACCGGAGTGGAGTGCTTCCGGGTCGACAATTGTAAGTTGCGCGAGAACTCTGTGGCCCTCCTGGCTCTGCTCGTAGTGAATGTTGGTAAGGCTGGGAAACCAGTCCTGATTTCTGGCGCCGAAGAGCTCGATATTCGGTTTCCCGAAGTCTTTCTTCGTCCATGAGGCATGGCGGATCAGATATTTTGTACGGTAAGTCGTGTAGTCTTCCTGCGAGAGCGTCTGATAGGAAAAGAGAGCCAGTGGATGTGCCTGCGACGCCCATTCGCGCCCAGTCTTCTTGTTGCGGAGACGAGAGATAGCGCCCGTTTTCGGGTCCAAGGCGATGGCGAAATGTTCGGCGTCGATTACATCGCCGGGTTGCACGCGTACCGGGTGGTAGAGCCTGGGTTCTTTTGCATCCAGTGCGCTGATGCGGGATTCAGCCTGTTCGCGGAGGGCCGAGGGAAGAGTAGCTATCCCTCTGAATAGATCGTTGCGCTTTTCTTCCCAACTGAACTGCACCACTTCATAGTTCTTAGTGTGCAAGACGGACGCCAAGGCGCGGGGAGTGTAATGGTCGTAGTCGAGCCATTTCTTGATGTCTACTCCCCAAGTGTGCTCTGCTTCCAGAAGCATGTAAGCAAGAAGGGCAAGGTCGGTTTTCCCGCCCAAAATCAGTGTGCCTTCTTCGATCCAGCTTTTGCGGAGCCGGGACAGTTCGCGATAACGCGCGACTTTCAAGGGATCACTGGCGGCACCGTAAATCCAGGTATCCCCAATTTCTTCGGTAACTACGGGAAAAGCATGGCTATATGGAGCGACCGCATTGGCAATCTCTGTGAGATTGGTTGGAATCACTTCCGCATTGGGATACCGTGATTTGAGCCCGGAGTAAATGCCGGCAATCTCTGCCGGAGTATGTGGGCCGCTGTTGTCGTTGCGGACAATGATAGCTACGGCTATGTCGGCTCCCGGAATGCGCGCAACCGTTCCGTAATCGTGGTGGTACAGCATAGGCAGCGTTGTTCCCGTGGAATCTCTCCACCGGAAGAACAACGGAACTTTGGCGGGCATGCTTCCACTATTGACACCGATGTCCAGGAAACTGACGCCCTGGGAAACGATGGGAGTGATGAGTCCGCGAGTGTGCCCTGGGACATCCGTCATCTTTGCTCCCGTTGTTACACGGCCGAACCGTTTGTCGAGCGCTTTGGAAAGACCAATGCTTGCCGAAATCTGGGAAGTGTCCATCAACTCTGTTTCCCAGTTAAAGGGCAGTGCAAACCATGCAATATCCCCTCGCAAAATGGCCTGGTCCATCCGCTTGCGCTCTGCTGTCGTGGCCTGCTCCAGATATTCGTAGAGCAGCCATGATCCAGTAGTCCATACATACCGGCTGGGGCCGCTGCGGCGCATCTCTTCTGCGACTTGAATGGCCCGAGGGAAATAGTCATGGAAGTAAAGATCGATAATCGCGGTCTGTGTATTGAGAAAGCCGGCATCGAAATGGCACATGAACATGGCCAGGACGCGCTTTACCTGGGGGTCGGGTTTGGATGGTGGGACGGGTGAAACAGCACTCAGCGGATCGCCGCGCATAGCGGCGGTGGTTCCACAAACGGCTACGACGGACGCTATAAAGTTGCGGCGATTCATAATGCTCTCTTTCTGCCCCAATAGATTCGAATAGAGCCGAGCCGATGCGAACCCGAAATTTTGAGTGGCCCCGCATTTGCTGAGCTGCATTGCCGTCAGCCTGACGGAATGAAATAAATTTCAGGTGTGCAAGATTCTTGCAACGTTTCTAATTCACCTGCCCCTCGTGTGAATAAAATCGGATTCCCTTTTCGCCGAGGTCTATCCATCCATTCCAATGCGGGCCTGAACTCAACTGCCAGTTTGACCATACATCTCCGTTCGGCCCAATCGTAAAGATCTGAATGCGGCCGACAGAGGTGCTGCTTCCGACGAGGCGCGGATGCAATTCGCTACCACCAATATCCGTCCATTTATCTCCAAAGGTGCTCGTTGGAAGATCGTCTTGTGTCAAACTCCAGAGATGATGCGGCGCCGAAGCGGCGATTCCCAGCAGTACCAAATAGCCATTTCGGTTCTGGTCTACGACGAAACCCGGCTCCAGGTTTTTTCCAGGGAGACTTTCCCAACCGTGCCAGGCTCCGCCCGGGGTGGTTTGCCAGTTGTGCCAGATGCGGCCGCTGGCGTCTATGCCGAAGATTTCGATTCGTCCGTCGAGATTTCTGGCGACTGCCAATTGTGACTGAAGGCGAGGTCCAGGCAGGGCAGCCCACCCGCTCCAGTCATCCTCGTTGATTTGCGTGTTCGACCACACATGCCCACCGAGGCCGACACCGAAGACTTCGAGATTTCCGTTGAGGTTTTGTCCGACTGCGTATCCAGCCTGAATGGACTTATCGCGAAGCTCCGTCCACCCCGACCATGCAGCTTCCGGAGCGTATTCGCTGCTTACGTAAAGCTTGCCATTCTTCGCGATACCAAAAATGCTGAGACTTCCGTCTACGTTCCGTTCAGCGGCCAGATGGCGGAGGTTTGGGCCGTTCATGGCAGACCATGAACCCCAGGGTCCGTCTGGGACGCGCTGGCGAATGTATTCAACCCGGCCATGTGAAGCGGGTGCGAATATTTCCAGCGTATTGTCTTGATTACGAGCGACGACGACGCCAGGATGAGCGGGCATTCCGCTCGGCAGATCATTCCAGAGTTTCTGCCTGGCTGCAGTAGTGCTCGGTCGTTCGGCAGGGTCGTGCCGAAGGAACGTCATTACACCGTCTGGCAACACACCGAAGAGATGAAGCGCCCCGTCCTGATAGTGACTGACTGGTCCTGTATTTTCACCTGTGGCGCGAATCTTCACGATTGCCGCAGTTGAGGGCGGGACGGTTATCACAACTCGGCCGTCTCTCTCGGGACTCATGGGAGTCCAATGGCCAAGCCACCGGGAATAGTTGGTAATTCGAGAGCCCCCGATTGTTGCCGACTTCAAAGATGGGTCGCCGGGGTGGCCGTCGGTCATTAGCATAGATGCGACACTGGCCGCGTCTAAGTGTTCTGGAAGGATAGATACTCTGGTAGAACGAGATGTTAGTGCTCCGCTGGTCTTGTTAATGATCGTGACATAAAGGTCTCGCCCTGCACGGACGCCGTATGCGGTGACATTCATGTGGTCAGGATTGGAGATCGCGACGGGCTCGACATAACCGTGTCCACCGAGAGTGAAGGCTTTAATACCATACCCCTTTGGCGTGATCCGGTATCTGGAACAGGGGGAAGGGCTGCACTGAGAAGATCCGCGCACGAGATTGATGGGGACGATTGTGTCCGTATAGATCCACGGGTTGTTGTGAAAGTTGACGCCACTGGCGCCGTGAGCCGCCCACCAATGCATGAAATCGAGAGCCCAGAGGGCAGAGGCGAACGCGTTACTTGTTCCTGGAACTCCGCCGAGAAAGTCGTTAGCCTCAGTCAGCCTGTAGTGGATGCCCATTGCGAGGAGAGGTGCGAGGTTGTGTTGATACAGCCATGGGTAGGGAGTGTAGACAAGACCGTTGGTCCTGCCTGGTCCGCAGGCATTCTGAGGCGCACTGGGTTCCGAATCAATTGAGTTGCCATCTACCCAATTGGTGGACAGCATATCTTGAATAGCCTGTTTCGAGTTGAGGGTATAGGTGGTTTTTGGTGTTCCGCAACGGACGGTGAATCCATGCCCTACATAGAAATGTTGAAGAGCCAGCGCAATGTCTCCATCGCGCTGGGTCGCTGCAGCGAATGCCTGAGTCCAGGAAACCCGAGAAGATGGGTCAGGCACATCCGTCGCAGGCGTGTAGGCTCCGGTATCCGGCCCTGAAAGCCTGGCGTTCGGCACTTCTTTTCGGATTGCGGTCGCAAACTTTTCCCAGTCGGCGAGATAGGACGGAAATGCAGAGCCGGGTACGCCGGGAGAGGCCTCGTAGATCGCAGGATCCAGTCTGTGGTATGAATGCCAGTCCGGCTCGTTTCCAATGGCAAATGAGTCGAGGCTGGTTCGATAATGCCTCCAGATCCACTGCGCGGTGTCAGCATCCTCTGTAACCAGATTGGGATGAAAGCATCCCCGCGGGTTGAGCAAGCGCAAGGAATAGATAACCTTCACGCCAGCTTTCTGTGCGAAGGTAAACAGTTGACGTACATCTGCGTGAGATGGAATCGGAGTGCGGCACATACCTGAACCAGCGAATCCATCTACTGTGCCTCCACCGACCCGAATGTTACGGACGCCGAGGTTCTGAAGCAAGGTAATTAGGCTGGTGTTTCTCGGAGTGAAGAAGTACCCGGCAACGCCATATCGATCAGGCAGCATGCTTGCTGTCTCGAATCCGATTCCGGCAAAAGCGGGGGGGATTGCGTGGGCATGAGATAACGTCGAAATTCTAAGGGTGATACCAACCTGGGCAACCGCGACGGATGAGAGCAGAAAAACTATTGCAAACAGCTCAGTGGATTTTCTGATCGTCAACATTTCAACTTTCCAATCCCGGAAGCAATCGCTCTCTGCATTGGATGGGCATAAGGCTGGGCGTGATTGGCACGAGAAATTTCTGATTCATGGGCGCTGCGCCAGCAATAAAACGATCGTAATCGATTACGATCCTAAAATTTAGTTAGAGTGGCGCCTAATTGTCAAGGGGAGGATGTTTGTCAATGTTTTCGCAAGGGGAACGACCAGCGTGTCTGCCGGGCAAACGGGCTGGCCGTTGGATGGCCACAGCAGGGGGAACGGAGCGCTCTGCAACTGTATGAGCCCGCTGTTCACATGGTGCGAGGCCGTCGCGTTCATGATGGCAAAGCACAGATTTCGTCGCCCGCCGGTCGCGACATTAGAAAGCTGCGCCCCTTTACGGCGAACGGAGGGAGGCGGTCTGGATCATCAGATTTGCCCATCCTAATCCTAAGTTCGTGTTGACAATCGACGCCAATCGATTAGACTTATTTCAACATTGACGACACAGCTGGAGAGCGTTGTATCTCGACAAGGCTGTGTTCACAGAACCGGAGTCGGGCAAATCATGAGTGGCAATCACCTGATGGTCGTGCAGGGCGGAGGGCCGACACAGGTACTGAACGCGACTCTGGCCGCAGTGGTTGATGAAGCGCGGAGGACGCGGGCGTTTGATCGCATCATGGGAGCGTGTTCGGGGACGCGCGGTCTGGTGGAGGGCGCTTTTGCCGATCTCAACCGGCTGACAAAGAGCGAACTCGAACTGCTTCGTGTGACGCCGGGCGCGGCGCTGGGGTCCTCGCGTTTTCGTCCTTCGGACGAAGATATGCGGCGGATTCTGGAATCGTTGCGCAACCTTGGAGTCAAGAGCGTGCTCTTCATCGGCGGCAATGGGACGATGGAGGGAGCGGGGCGGATTCTTCGCTACTGCGCTGAGTCGGGGTATGAGATTCAGGTTATTGGAATACCGAAGACCATTGATAACGATGTGGCGCGAACCGACAGGTGTCCGGGGTATGCCAGCGCCGCGCGTTTTATCGCGCAATCGACGCGCGATTTGGGAATGGATGTTCGATCGCTTCCCCAGCCGGTGACGATTCTGGAAACGATGGGTCGGAGTGTTGGCTGGATTGCAGCGGCGGCCGCGGCTGGGAAAGAGAGCGATGAGGATGCGCCGCACGTGGTGTGTGTTCCTGAAGTGGCTTTTGATTTCGATGGCTTTGTTGGGGTGATCGATGGCGCCGTTGCGAAGCGAGGCTGGGCCGTCGCTGTTGTGTCGGAAGGACTGCGAGATCAGGCGGGCCGCCCGGTGTATCAGAAGACGGATCCAGTGCAGGCGGATCCGTTGAATCGTCCGCTGACAGGAGGTGTGGGGCAATATCTGGCGGATGAAGTGGCCGCGCGGCTGGGGATTCGCTGCCGGTGCGAAAAGCCTGGATTGCTGGGGAGAGCGTCGATGCTTCACGTTTCGCAGAGGGATCTGAAGGACGCTGATCTGGTGGGCCGGGCCGGAGTGCAAGGGCTGTTGTCTGGCCGCAGCGGGGAAATGGTGTCATTGCTTCCGCTAGACAAGCATCAAGACGCGCAATATGAGTTCGTAAGGTTTGAAGATGTGGCTGGCATCGAGCGGGCTATTCCTTCGGCGTGGCTGGGGAGCGGCGTGGACGCGATTCCCGCGCGCAGCGGTTTTTTTGATTATGTCCGGCCTTTGATGGGTGAGTTGAAGTGCTATCATCCGCCGTTGATTTCTGATGTGCGATTTCGAGGAGTGGTAGACCATGCATAGTGATGATCGTCAGGGCAATTCTCGCCGGCTGGGAGTCCTGATTCTGGGACGCAAGCGTCCTGGCTTTGACCAGGAATGGAATCAGCTTGTTTGCAGGAAGAGCATCGCAAGCCTGACGGAACTGGGATTCGATTGCGTAGGAGCAGAGGCGCCGGTTGTGGACGATGCAACGACGCATGCGGCGCTGGACAGGGTCGAGCAGGCGCGGTGCGAGGCGTTACTGCTGCTGCAGCCCTCGATTGCACATGGTCAACTGGCGCTGACGGTGATGCAGCGCTGGCGTGGGCCGGTGGTTTTATGGGCTACTCCGGAGCGGCCGGGAGACGGCAAGGTTAGTTCCTGCTCGCTTGTGGGTCAGCACCTGTGGGCGTCGGCGCTGTCGCAGGCGGGGCATCCGTTTGAATCTGTGTACGGAGATGCAGACAGCCCGGCATTGCGGACGGAACTGGTGCGCGCGATTGAGTTAGCCAGCACATACAAACACATAAGTCGAGCCAAGGTTGGAGTGATCGGCACTTATGTTCCGGGGTTCATCGATCTGGCGGCGGAGCCGTTCCTTTTGAGGAAGCAGCTAGGGGCGCAACTTCACGCGTTGAGCCTTCCGCAGTACATGGAGCGGGTTCATCTTCTTCCCGAGGAAGTTGTCGAGAAGGATGTGCAACGGGTCCTGGATCTGCACTTGCGGAAGACGAATGTCACGGAAGAGATGCTGGCCGTCAATTCGCGCTGCTACCTGGCGATGAGGGAAGTAATGGAGGAAGAGGGTCTGGATGCTCTTGCTTTGCAATGCTGGCCTGAGTTGCCGAACATGATCGGGCAGTGGCCGTATCTGGCGGTGTCGCGGCTGACTTCAGAGGGGCATGCGGTGTCGATTGAAGGCGACGTGGATGGCTGCATCCATATGCTGATGAACTCCTGCTTGAAGCTGGGACCGAGTTTTTTAACGGACTGGCTGGAGCATGATCAGAAGGAGATATTCTTCTGGCATCCCGGGATGGCACCGATGATCATGTGCGAGGCAGTGGGCGCGGAGGGCGGGCCGGAACTCGATCAGCACTTCAATCTTGCGAAGCCGTATGTGGTGAATGGGCAAATCCGCATTGGAGAGCCTGTGACGGTGATGCGCCTCTGGAGGTGTGGCTCCGGATATCGTCTGACGGCTTTCGAGGGGACGACACGCACGCCTCGCCGCAGGTTGAGCGGTAACACAGCGCTGGTGGAGGTTGAGGGCGAGGATGTGCCTTCGCGCTTTGATCGGCTATTGCATGCGGGGATGCCGCATCACGTATTGCTTTCCTATGGTCATCATGCTGAGACTTATCGCAGGCTGGCGCGGCTATTTGGTATTGAATGGATTGCATAGATGCGTGCACACAGCGGTGCGCGAGTGGAAAGGAGAACGAATGTGGCAAACACGGTATCAAAAGGGGTGCGACGCATGACAGAGCGTGTTGGCCGGCATCATGTGCGGGAAGAGATTCAGCGGCGCATCCTGTCGGGCGAAAGCAAGCCGGGTGAGCGCCTGAGCCAGCAGAGCCTGGCAAGAGAGCTTGGCGTTGCGCAGGGTACAGTGCGGGAATCGCTGATCGAGTTGCAGTGGCTCGGGCTGGTGGATTCTGTCGATCATCTGGGAGTATTTGTCCGCGACCTGGATATCTCGCGCATCTGTGAGGCGTATGAGGTGCGGGAAATGCTGGAGGGGCTTTCGGCGAGGCTTTGCTGCGGGCATGCGGCGCGCACCGATATCGCCGATCTTCGGAAGATGGCCGATGAGGTCTTTGCTCTTGCGAAGAAAGGCAAGACCGAAGAGATGGCCTCGCTCGATCGCAAGTTTCACTTTCACATCATTGAACTATCCCGGAACAGCATCCTGCTGCGTCTTGCAGAGACGTACAAGGTGCTGGGGATGATCGTGCGGGCCTCGCGTGAACCGAAGGTGATTCATGCCGAGCATCTGCGGATCGTGGATGCAATCGAGGCGAACCTTACCGAAGAGGCAGAACGTCTGGCGCGGCAACACGTCGCCGGCGCCAGCCATGCGATTCAGGAACAGGCAAGCAAGGGCAAGTTTGTTCCGAAGTGGGTAGGTTAATCCGTCGCGAATCCGTTTCGGGGAAGAAAGGGCAGTCAAGGTGAAGCAGTGGAGTGGGGTCCAGAAGGTCTACCTGAATGGTGTTTGGGTCGAGACCGGCCAATGCATGGAGGTGGTGAATCCGGCTACGGAGCTGCCTTTTGCCCGGGTATCTACGATTACGGAAGACCATGTTCGCGAGGCGCTCGATCAGGCGGAGCGTGCCTTCTGGATTTGGCGGATGCTCACGGCAAGGGAGCGCGGAGCGTGGTTGTTGCGGATTGCGGATGAGGTGCGGCTCAGGACCGAAGAGATTGCCCATACCATCACGCTCGAAAACGGAAAGCCGTTGGCGCAGAGCAGGGGCGAAGCGGCGATGGCGGAGGATCATCTACGCTGGTTTGCCGGTGAGTGCCAGCGGGCTTACGGCCGAATCGTTCCACAGCAGGTTGGGGGGAAAAGGAATCTTGTGGTGAAGACCCCGATCGGGGTAGTGGGAGCTATCGCGCCGTGGAACTTTCCTCTGGTGCTGGCGGTGCGAAAAGTTGCTCCGGCGCTGGCCGCCGGCTGCCCGGTCATTCTGAAGCCAGCTACGCAAACGCCTCTCTCATCGATTCTGTTTGCGGAGTGCGTGGCGGCAGCGGGGCTTCCAGCGGGCGTTTTCCAACTGGTCATCGGCAATGCCCCGATGATCGCGAAAGAATTTCTGACGAATCCGATATGCCGCAAGATCAGCTTTACGGGCTCTACGCAGGTTGGGCAGGAGTTGATTCGTGGAGCGGCTGAAGCGGTGAAGCCGCTTTCCCTGGAGCTTGGAGGGCTCGCTCCGCTGCTGGTGTTTGACGACTGCGATCTGGATGTCGCCGTGCGGGAAGCGCTGATCGCGAAGTTCAGGAATACAGGCCAATCCTGCATTGCTGCAAATCGCGTCTATGTTCAGCGCGGGATAAGGGAAGCCTTTGTCGAGCGGTTCGTTTCGGGAGTGAAGAGACTCAAGACGGCATCTGGTCTTGAACCGGGAGCCGAAGTCGGTCCGCTGATCAGCCAGCGGGCGCTCGATGGTGCGCTGGAACAGATTGAGAATGCCGTCCAGCATGGCGGCAAGATTCTGTGCGGCGGCAAGCGGGTTGCCGGCATGACGGGATATTTCCTTGAGCCGACGGTGATCGATGGAGCGATGGAACCGATGCTCTGCATGCGGGAGGAAACCTTCGCTCCGATTGCGCCGATGGGGACATTCGACACCGAAGAGGAAGCCGTCCGATTGGCGAATGCGTCTCCCTACGGCTTGAGCGCCTATGCGATGACACGCGATGTGGGGCGAATTTTCCGGCTGGCTGAACAGATCGAGGCGGGAACGCTGGGAATCAATGATGGCGCTCCAACCAGCAGCCAGAGCCCGTTCGGCGGCGTCAAGCAGAGCGGGTGGGGACGCGAGCTGGGGTCCGAGGGTCTGGATGCATTTCTTGAAACCAAGCATGTCTCTATTGGCGGCGTCTGAAACTCCGCAAATACGAAGGAAGGAACATTATCACGATGATTCATTTTCTGATACACGACTCGGCTGACACGGTCGGGGTCGCGGTGGTGGACATTCAGGCAGGAACAGACTGTACTGGTCGCGACCTATCCAATAACCATCCTTTGCAGGCCAGGGCGGAGGAATATATTCCATTGGGTCACAAGCTGGCGCTCAAAGACTTTGCGCCGGGCGACACGGTGATCAAATACGGATGCGAGATTGGCAAGGTGGTTCAGCCGATTCGGGCCGGACAACATGTTCATACACATAACCTGAAGACGAAGAGGTGGGCATAACGATGACCGACCATACGATTTATGCTTATCGCCGGGAGAACGGACGCGTCGGCATCCGAAACCACGTGGTGATTCTTCCGGTCGACGATATCTCAAATGCCGCATGCGAAGCTGTCGCGAGCAACATCAAGAACACGATGGCATTGCCGCACGCATATGGGCGCCTGCAGTTTGGGGAAGATCTGGATCTGTTCTTTAGAACCATGATCGGCATTGGGAGTAATCCGAATGTGGCAGCCGTGGTGGTTATCGGCATCGAGAGCGGTTGGACGAACCGTATCGTGGAAGGCATCGCGAAAACGGGCAAACCGGTGAGCGGATTTTCGATTGAGGGCAAGGGCGATATTCAGACCATCGCCGATGCCTCTTACCGCGCCAAGGAATACGTGCAATGGGCATCAGAGCTGCGTCGCGAAGCCTGCAAGTTCCATGAGCTTTACATTAGTGTCAAGTGCGGCGAGTCCGATACGACGACGGGGCTGGCCAGCTGCCCGACGGTTGGCAATGTGATCGACAAGCATTGCGCGCTCAAGGGAACGGCATCTTTTGGAGAGACCAGCGAGCTGACGGGCGCGGAACATATCGTCAGCGCCAAGGCCGCCAACGAGACCGTGCGACAGCAGTTCCTGGCAGCTTTTGAGGACTATACGCGTCTTGTCTTTGCCGAGAGGACCGATGATCTGTCCGAGTCGCAGCCCACCAAGGGCAACATAGCGGGCGGGTTGACGACGATCGAAGAGAAGGCTTTGGGCAATGTGGAGAAGCTCGGAAAGAAGACGCAGTTTGTCGGGTGCCTGAAGCCAGGCGAGGCTCCTGGAGGCGAAGGCCTGTGGTTCATGGACACATCGAGCGCCGCTGCCGAAGCCGTGACGCTGTGGGCCGCGTCGGGTGCGGTGGTTCATTTGTTCCCGACCGGACAGGGGAATGTCGTCGGCAATCCGATTGAGCCAGTAATCAAACTCTCGGGCAACCCGAAAACAGTCGCAACGATGAAAGAGCACATCGATCTGGATGTTTCTCCGATTCTGCAGGGACAGATGACCCTGGATCAGGCAGGAAATGCCCTGATCGAGATGATTGTGCGCACTGCGAACGGACGGCTGACCGCGGCGGAAGCCCTCGGACATCGTGAATTTGTGATGACCAAGCTCTACCGCAGCGCCTGATGACCAATGGGGATCTAACACTAACCAAGGAGGGCAGTTGCATTAGGTCGGACTGCTCATTCCATCCGATGTGAAGATGAGGACATACTCCAAGGCACAATTAGAAAACCTCGTCAGCAGGCTGGCTCACGCGGCCGGCGTTCGCCAGGATGACGCAGCGCAATTTGCAAATGCCTTGGTGGATGCGGATATGCATGGCGTCTCTACGCATGGCGTCTCGCGGCTCAACATCTACCTGCGCCGCATCCAGGCCGGGCTGATCCGGCCGGATGCGGAACTGAAAGTCATTCGGCAAACCGGCAGCGTGGTCAGCTACGATGCTGACAACGGCCTTGGGCAGGTGCAGGCGATCAAAGCATTGAAACATCTTATGCCACTTGCGGAACGTAACGGAGTGGCAGTTGGAAGCATTCGAAATTCGCAACACTTTGGAGCACTTTCCTACTATTGCAATCTTGCCGCGGCGCAGGGCTTCGTTCTACTCGCCATGACGAACTGCGAACCAGCTATGGCGCCGGAGGGCGGCTACGAGGCGTTTTTCGGGACGAACCCGATCGCCGCGTCATTTCCTACCGGCAAGGGGTTTGCGGTCAAGATCGATCTTGCCACTTCCACCGTTGCCAGGGGCAACATCATTGCCGCGCAGAAAAGAAGAGCGTCGATTCCACTGGGATGGGCGCTTGACCGGAATGGGGAACCGACGACCGACGCGCAGGAAGCGCTGATGGGAACGATTCTGACCATGGCCGGGCATAAGGGTTATGCACTCGCGCTCATGGTGGAGCTATTCAGCGGCTTGCTGGCTGGCGCGGCAATCGGCGATGAAGTTGGCTCCATGTATAAGGATATGGACCGCAAACAGAATGTCGGGCATTTCTTCTGCCTCTTTCATATTGAGGCCTTTGTCGATCGATCAGAATATCTCCGTAATATAGACGCCACCATCGATCGCATCAAAGCCGGCAAGAGGCGTCCCGGAGTCGAAGAGATCTTCGTGCCCGGAGAGCGCTCGGCAAGAAAAGCGCAAATCAACTCCGAACACGGCATCCCTGTTTCGGATGAGACACTGCATGAGATTCAGCTTTGGTGCTCGCAGTTAAACGTGCAATTTGATTTTTCCGGGACATGCTAGGGAAGAAGATGCCAGATATTCTCATTTCAGAAAATATTCAAGGGGTCGCCGTGGACGCGCTCCGCGAGCGATTCGATGTCGTAATTCTGCCTGACCTGTGGAAAGACCCAGCAAGACTTAAAGCGCAGATCGGGTTATTTCGCGCTTTGATCGTTCGCAATCAGACCCAAGTAACCGCAGAGCTTATCGCCGCGGCCTCGAACGTTGCCGTTATCGGACGAGCGGGAGCCGGACTCGACAATATAGATGTGAAAGCGGCTCAGCGTGCGGGCATCGTTGTTACCAGCACGCCCGACCAGAACGCGATCAGCGTGGCCGAATTGTGTATTGGAATGATGCTTCTGCTGGCGCGGCATCTGACAAATGCGCATGCCAATACCAGGGCAGGACAATGGAATCGGCATCAGTATATGGGGAATGAGCTATACGGCAAGACACTTGGTATTGTTGGCGCCGGCAGAATTGGGTTTCTCACCGCGAAACGTGCCCAAGCTTTCGGGATGAAGATACTTGCGTACGATCCATTTGTCAGCCCGGATAACATTCTGCTCAGTGAATTGAACGCCAGCCTGGTGGATATCGATGAACTGCTGGAACGTTCTGATGTGGTTTCCAGCCATTTGCCCGCAACTCCGGATACAGGGCACTTTTTTAACGCGGCACGATTCAGCAGAATGAAGCGATCGGCATTCTTCATTAATGCTTCGCGTGGGAGTGTGGTTTGTGAGCCGGATCTGGTAGCGGCACTCCAGGAAAAGAAGATCGCCGGAGCGGCGCTCGATGTTCGCTCTGTCGAGCCTCCTCAAACAGGCCAGCTGGAAACCATGGAGAACGTCATTCTGCTCCCACATATTGCCGCCTTTACTCATGAAGCCCAGCAACGCGTAACTACGGCAGTCTGCCAGGACGTAGCGCGAGTGCTCAATGGTCAACCTCCCCATAATGCAGTTGGAGCTGCCATACCTGAGCAGACATTTCAATGAACTGCACACCGCAAGGCGGTCGGCGCGGATTTCTTGCGTGGCAGCGCTGCGGGGGGACTCTGAAAGCGACCGGACACTCTACCCTATAACGGCTTCAAAACGCTTTGTTAAACAAGGAAATTGCGCATGGCCATGACTCTCACAGAAGGTAAGATTGCTGGACTTAGGGCCGTATCCAACCAACGCGGCGTGATTGCCGCCGCTGCCCTGGATCAACGCGGCGTGCTGAAAAAGATGCTGGCGAAGGAAATGAATGGTGAAGTTCCCTCCGACGTCATGGTTATGGAATTCAAGCAACTCGTAACCGCGTCCCTGACGAAACATGCGTCGTCCATCCTGCTCGACGTGGAGTACGGATTGCCGGCGATGAAACATGCAAATGGCAAAGGAATCATTCTTGCCTATGAGAAAGCAGGCTATGATGCCACGGCGCCGGAGTTTATTCCATCTGTGACGGAAGGCTGGTCAGTGCTGCGCGTCAAAGAGGCCGGCGCAACAGCCGTTAAGGTTCTCATCTATTACACGCCTTTTGAAAAGCCCTGGGTGAACCAACAAAAGCAAGCCTGGGTGGAACGCGTAGGCGCCGAATGCCGCGCACTGGATATGCCGATGTTTCTCGAGTGTCTTGGATACCCTGTTCACGGAGAAGACCCCAAAGGCCTTGACTATGCCAAACGCAAGCCGGAGATTGTTATTGCCTCCATGGAGGAATTCAGCAAAGACCGCTATGCCGCCGATGTACTCAAGGTGGAGATCCCGGTACAAATGAAATTTGTCCCTGGAACGAAGGCCTACTGTGGCAAAGATGCGTACTCTCAATCGGAGGCACGAGATTATTTCTGCAGAGCGGCCACGGTAGCCATCAGGCCTTTTGTGTACCTCTCTGCCGGCGTAACCAACGCCGAATTCGTGGAGAGCCTTGAGTACGCTCTTGCCAGCGGTGTGCAGTTCAACGGCGTCCTGTGCGGGCGTGCCATCTGGCAGGATGCCGTGCCGGTATTTGTCAGGCAGGGTGCGAAGGCCTGCGAGGATTGGCTCAACACCGAGGGCGCTGAAAATTTTCAGAACGTTAATCGGATATTGGAAGCGGCAAATCCCTGGTATGAGAAAACGATGAGCTCCCCCAATATCTGTTCCTGAGCCTTTACTTCGGAGAAAGAAAAACGGAGAGCGAATGTTGGGCCTCGCGGTTCGCCCCCCCCCCCGATGAGGAGACGGCGCAAGAAACGTCTACGAGTGCAGGGATTCCCCGGCGCACAAGGTCTTGATACTCTGCTCGTTCCACGTGAGCGCATTGTGGCTGTGCAGGCGATGGCTTCGGGCTCGAGTATTCAGGGGCCAAGGCAGAAGATGCCGCTCTGCGCAAATGGAAATTTGAAACTCTGCTCAGCGCTCATGGACAGCCTTTGATCGAAACACATCTAAGTGGGTCGACTTATCCCTCCGGAGGCGTCTCGCGAGCCCGACCAGCGGAACGGGAGTGTTGATGCTGCAAATAATGGAGCTTACGCAAGCAGATGTTCTGCTCGAGCAGAGGCTGCAATTGAAGCGCTGAGTTGCTCTTGAGCTGCTATGCGACATCAACGCCGCGAATCCTATTGATCGATCGGCAGACGGCTTTTATTCATGCCACGAGCATTCAGTTAGTTCCCGGTTTGTCTCGAGTCTGCTATACAGTCACCGGCTTGCGCTCCGGAAAGTTGCATCTGCGGATCTCGTGCAGTGCGGCCTTGCTTCTTTGATCTCAAAAGGTGGAAAGGGCGCACCTGGAGTAGTGCGACCACCTATCGATAGGTTCCCTCACTCAGGGCTTCTGTGACGGGCCTGAAAGCATGAGATCCCCGACGGAATTCAGGCCAATAAACCACGGCTGCGCTTTGAAATCTCTTGCTGCAGCCCATGGTACGGGGGTGGCGTGCCTGGGCAGGGCGACGGAGGTCGTAGAAGCAGCCATTCTGTGCCATTCCCCTTGACAGATCCTCGAGTTTTCCAATATATATGTGTACCGACGACAATCGACGCCAATCGATTGCAATATGAAAAGTTTGACCTGAAAAGGCTTTGTAATGGAGCAATTGCGTCGCGCGCACATGTTCTAACTTGTGCGCGCCTGACGGAAGCAAGCAATCGACGGCCATTCGTGGGCCGCTATGGGGAATCCTGAGCGGATATCATTTGCTGCCCGATTCAACCACAAGACAAATCCGCTCGATTGATGCAGGACGGTTGCAAAAATAGGAGGATAGGTGATCCAGGCTGCGAAAAGAAAATTAATTCTGATCGGGATATGTACCGCATTGTGCTTTGTTGCCGGTCCTATTACGCTCTCTGCGCAGATCGTAACCGGAGCGGTTGTAGGAACAGTGAAGGATCCGACTGGCGCCGTAGTGAAGGGTGCAAAGGTGTCTTTGGTCAATCAGGCGACCAATATAGCACAAACGACCGTGACCTCGGCCGCCGGCAACTATGTCTTCGCAACTGTTCCCGTGGGGGTATACACGTTGCACGCAAGTGCCGCCGGATTCAAAACCTATGTGGATACCGGTATACGAGTCCAGATTCAGGCTACTGTAACCGCCGACGTGGCCTTAGCCATAGGTAGCATCAGTCAACACGTGACGGTCACCTCGGCAGTGCCCCTGCTTCAGGCGCAAAACGCCGCAGTGGGTCAGACCATTCCGTCGGTACAGGTGAATGATCTGCCGCTGAACGGGCGGAATTGGCTTTCCTTGGCGAACCTATCCGCCGGTACTTACGCGGCGGAAGGCTCCTCCCCAGACAATCCGGGCCAGGTCTATTCCAACGGCGTCAGCAATGGTCAGGTGGACTATAGATTGAATGGTGTTGATAACAACATTGAAGTGTTTCAGACCGGCGCCAATAATTTTGCAGGGAATGTAGCCCCGGTTCCGGACGCGATTGAGGAATTTAAACTGCAGGCCGGCAATAACAGTGCAGAATTCGGACAATTCGCAGGCGCAGTTGTTAATGCGGTCATCAAGTCCGGCACGAATCGCCTGAATGGCGATGCCTGGGAATATTTGAGGAATCAGGCGCTGAATGCCAATGACTATTTTTCCAATGAGCATGGCGTCGCCAGGCCCAAGTATGAACAGAATCAGTTCGGCGGCACCATAGGTGGGCCAGTCTACCTGCCGGGATTATATGACGGCAAAAACAAGACATTCTTCTTCTTTGATTTTCAGCACACGGGCATTACGGAAGCCAACAATTTCACAGAATCCGTACCCACCAGCTCGATGCGGTCGAGCAACTTTACGAACCTTCAAGGCTTGATTACCGGCAATAGCGGAACGACAACCGATGCCTTGGGGCGAGTATTTCCCCTCGGCACAGTCTTTGACCCTGCAACGACACGATCCGTAGCACCACATGCGATCGACCCTGTCTCTGGCTTCACGAACCCCACATCGAAGACGGTGTATGTCCGCGACCCCTTCTTCACTGGCGGAAGCGTTGCCGGAATCAAGAATTTCACGGCCGATACTTCGGAAATGAACATCATACCGGCCAATCGAATTGACCCTAACGCAATTAAACTACTGGATCTGCTTCCCGCCCCAACGGAGAACACAGGATCCTATATCAATGATTATTTTGTTACTGAGCCATATACGACCACGATCAATCAATATGACGTGCGAATAGACGAAAATCTGAGCCAAAAGGATCTCATCTGGGGAACCTTCAGTCGAAGCGTGTACACGGAATCGTCCTATCAACCATTCCCCAATCTTATTGCAGGCGGTGCGCTGCAGATTTCCCCGGAAGATTCAGAGCCCCACTACGTCCTCTCACTGAACTACAGGCATGCCTTCACGGCAAACCTGGAAAATGTAGTTACATTCGGCTACGACCACGCAAATCATAATCTCACCATGCCGACGGCAAACATGCTTGGCATACCTGCCCAATACGGTATCCAGGGTATCCCACAAATCGCCGGAAATGGCGGCCTGCCCACAATTGGCTATAACGGATTTAGTACCTTTGGCGGCCGCAGGTATATGCCAACCATCGAAACCACCTCTGGATTGGAGGTGATGGATGATATGGTCCTGACCCATGAGAAGCATGAATTCCACATGGGGTTCACTTTCAACCGCATTATAGGAGATATCGTACAACCCGCTTATAGCAAGGGGCAGTTTACCTTCAACGGGCAATATACGAATGTTCCCAACAAGAACGATGGTTTGACGGGCATCGGGGATATGCTGATCATCCCCGGCCCCGCCACTGTTCCCAACGGCATCTCGGAGTTGGGCGGTCTCAGCTCTTACACGGGGTCGAATTACGCGGGGACGGATTATTTCAGCAACTATTGGGCGTTATATGCGCAAGATAACTGGAGGCCCACGTCGAGACTTACGGTTAATCTCGGCTTGCGCTGGGAATACTTTTCACCGTATGGGGAAAGTAATGGCAGGCAGGCGAATTTCATCCAGGCTGCGGGAGATGGGAATTCTGGAACCTACTACATCACAAAACGAGGATGCAGCGTTCCACGGTCAGCCGCATTCAACTCACTGCTGGCAAGTTATCACATCGCGGTCGATTGCGTCCCAGGCCTCGAGGTGAATCAGGCGCAGAAAGATGATTTCTCGCCTCGCATTGGATTCGCGTACCGTATTCTTCCAAACCTGGTGATACGAAGCGGCTATGCGATATCGTATGGGGCTTATGACAGTGTTGGGTACGGAGGTACGCTCGGGACGAACTATCCATTCCAGTACAACATCAGTAATCCGCCCAACACCTCACAGACGCCCAATTTGCTGCCGAATGGGCAGCCGGCGACATTGGAAAATACTTTTGGCGTAATTGATCTTCAGAATCCGGCGAACGTAACTGGCGTCGGTTTGAGCCTGTCAGGGAAGCAGTATCACTATCAGACCCCCTTGGTCCAGAGCGTGAACTTCACGATCCAGGACCAATTCACAGATCGCGATTCGATACAAGTAGGGTACGTAGGCACGATGGGCAGGAATTTAGATGTTGGAGGAACACAAAATTCCCCGACGGAGATTCTACCTCCGGGTGTAAATGTGAAAAACTACATTCCGTTTCCCAGCCTGGCGCCTAACAGCAAGATATTAGCGACATTCGGGATCAGCAACTACAATTCCCTGCAGGCAACCTATCAGCATCGTTTCAGGAATAACTTAATATTATTGGCAAATTATACATACGGGAAGTGCATGACCTACAACGCCTTCCGTAATGCAGAGTATCTGCCTGGGTTCGGAGTTGGTCCCGCGTATTCTTTATGCGGTAGTGATGCTACGGACGTGATCCATCTGTCCGGAGAATACGCGCTACCAATGGGAAGAGGGCGGCAATTCTTTTCAGGGGCGAGCAAGGTGGTCAATGCCCTTATTGGCGGATGGAACATCAATTATATCTATACATATCAAAGTGGCCAGCCATTCACGGTCGGCTGCCCTACGGCGACGACCTCTGATTTTGGATGTAATGCAAATCTGGTAAGCGGTGTTGATCCGTATGCTGGGCCGCACAATATTTCTCAGTGGTTGAATCCAAAGGCGTTTGAGCGTCCGCCTACAGCAACGGCCATCGGTCAAAACGACTATGCGCCACTGGGAGGGGCGGCAAATCAAGTGCGCGGGCCCAGTTTCTACAATCTTGATATGTCATTGTTTAAGAATTTCCCGATCAACCGCACAACGTCGCTCCAGTTTCGCTTTGAGACGTTTAATACGTTGAATCATGCGCAGTTCAACAATCCGGGACACCTCAATTTTGAAGACCTGACTGATTTCAGCACAATTACCTCGACACGAAATAACCCACGCTTAGGCCAAGTTGCATTGAAACTCTTCTTCTAAGTGTGAAATGAGCGATGGGAGGCGGCGGAGCTGGCGAGAGAGTACATTGTCGCGCCTGCTCCGCTCCCGGAACGGAGACGTATCCACGGCGAACGCCGCTAACACACCAAATGGAGATTCGGAACGGAGACCTGGCCGCACAGAGAACCCTCGCGCGATGGCGCTGTGCAAAGCTGCTCAAAAGGAGGATGGAATGGGTAAATTAGCTCCGGTCGTGGTGTTCATAGGCTGCCTTTGCATAGGGAATGCGTGGGCACAGTCGACGCCGAGCGCTCCAGTAGTGGTGACCATTACGGCGACACCCGTGAGCGCAGTGAAGGGATACGCGATTCCGCAAAATTTCAGCGGGCTGAGCTTTGAGAGGGGGACGCTGAACTTCAACAATGCCGGGGTCAACGGATACCTCTTTAGTCCACTGGACGTTCAACTGGTGACACTATTTCAAAACCTTGGTATTCACAACCTTCGCGTTGGAGGGGGTTCAGTGGATGATGAGGTGCCGGTTGGCTACGGCCCTGACGGTTATTCCGGCATAGACAACCTATTCAACTTCGCTCAAGTGGCGGGTGTAAAAGTGATTTACACATTTCGTTTGTTGAATACAAGAAATGCTTATCCTGATCTGAAGACGATGGATGCGAATGTCGCCAATTATATCTGGCGGAGATATTCTGGTCAGGTTGACAATTTTGCCCTTGGCAATGAACCGGATTTCCACTCGTATCATACGTACTGCACAAATTCAGAGTGCACCTGCAGCTACCCAACCGGTTGTGTGGGCCCGCCCTCGAGTATACGTCTAGAGGACCCCGCAATTTACGAGACAGAGACAATTCGAAATACAACAGCAGGAACTGCATATCCATCATATCTTGCGGATTGGCAGAAGTATGCCTATGCGATCCTGGATGTTGTCCCATCGGCGAGATTCTCTGCGCCCGATACGGGCGCTTATAACACGCTCACGTATACGCCGACCTCAGCATCGGGCGTGTCATGGACGCAGCAGTTCGCCGAAGATGAAGCGAACGCAACAAACGGCATTGGGAGACCACTGCTGGCGGAGGCGACGCAGCATTTTTATGTGGGAGGAAGCCCCGGGAAGACCACAGCCACGCAGGCGATCGACAATATGCTTTCGCGGAATTGGGTAACCGATACTGAGATTTCATCGGGCCCTGAAGGATCATCAACCTATACCCCATACCGTTGGCTATATGCGAATAATCTTGAGCCGGTGCTTGCTGCGCACGTGCCTTACCGTCTTACTGAATCCAATGACTATCTCACGGGAATTCCGGGTGCGAGCAACGGCTATGCATCTGCGCTCTGGGCTCTCGACTATATGCATTGGTGGGCGGAGCATCGCGCGAGCGGAGTTAATTTTCACAATAAACAATGGATTTATACGGACACGATTGTTCCGAATCCTTATCCATGTGTTGCTATCTGTGGCAATTTTCAGGCAGCCCCCAAGGCGTATGGGATTAAGGCATTTGATTTGGGAGGCCATGGCTATGTGGAGCCAGTCGCAATTGTGAACCCGGATAATATTAACCTGACGGCGTATGCGGTAGGTGAGGGCCAAGACCTGTATGTTACGTTAATTAACAAGACGCACAACTCAACGCATGATTCAGCCGATGCCATCGTAACAATCCATCCCAAGGGGTTTACAGCGGCAAGTTGCGCATCCATGCTGCTCACGGATGGGGACCCGGGAAATGCCGCATTGATGACAGGCACGCTGGGAGGCGCGAGGATTGCCAATAATGCCCGGTGGTTAGGCAAATGGACCCCGATGAAACCTGATACAACCGGGAGTTGCACTTCGACTGTACCCGCCACGACAGCAGAAGTTGTAAGAATTCGTGCGGCAAGCTCCTACGAGGGACCTGTTCAGATAAACCAAAACGGTACTTTAGAAGTGTTCGGCATCGGTGGGAACGGCGATATATGGCAAGATACGCAGGTTGCCGCGGATATCCCGGATAGCTCTGAGAGTCATTGGACTGGATGGGCGGATCTGCCGGGGGGGATTCAGGCTACAGGTCGTCCGGCTGTGGTGAAGAATCTGAATAACACGCTGCAGATATTCATACCTGGCACGGGAGGGGACGTCTACTTCAGCCGGCAAAATAGCCCCGGGGGTTCCTGGTCTAATTGGACGGATATGGGTAGCAGTAGTGATGGAATGTCGGATCTAGAGGCGGCAAATAATGCGGACGGCAGTGTAACCGTATTTGGCATTGGGCTAAACGGCGACATATGGTATGCAGCGGAAAGCGCGCCTGGCGTGGGCTGGTCGGAGTGGACGGACTTAACTGGAGAGAACATACGTCCGGGCTATGTGATCGGGCGAAATCTCAACGGTCTGTTGGATGTTTTTGGCGTCGATTCTCGCGGGACTGTATGGGAGAACTGTCAGACAGATAGCAACTTGTGGAGTGGCTGGATGCCGCTGACGGGAAATCCTGACAACCGCACAAACATAACCAGCGCAGGGTTCGAAGGCGGAGGCAACCCAGATCTTGGTGCAGGAGAGCGATTCGATTCACAACTCGCAGTTGGACGGAATCTAGATGGGCGGCTGGAGGTGTTGGGAATTGGGGCCGACTCTCATATCTGGTTCATATCGCAGGATGCGCCTGGTGGGGAATGGGGTCACTGGCAGGACCTGGGAGGAATCAAAGTAGCGCCGGGTTTCGCAGTGGGGCAGGATGCAGATGGCAGGCTGGAAATCTTTGGAGTCGCCGCGGCCGGTCCCTGGGGTGGATGGAGTGATTCCGGTCAGTCTACCCGATGGGGAAGTGTGTGGACAATTGAACAGCAAATGCCAGATGGCCGTTGGGGAGATTGGACAAATTTAGGAGAGGCAAATGTAAACCCGCACCTGGTTGTCGGAAATACAGCCGATGGCAGGATTCAGTTGTTTGCCGTGGGATCTAACCATGAAGTGTGGTCTAACTGGCAGCAGGCTAACATGGACAACTGGGATGGCTGGCAAGATTTCTCTGGCAAGGGAATCAGGTTCTATTAATGGCGTAGTCGGGATGGAAAACCTATCGTCATCAAAGCGAGAACGAAAACTCCCCGATGGGGTCAAAATATTCTCCGGCTGAAGGCGGGGAGAGAAGGAAATGTTCCTGACTTGCCGCATACCACTTGATTTGATCGCGTGAGCCCTTCTGCTTGGCGGCCGCGCGCCCCTGCGGGTACTTTGTCCACGATGGCATTTTAGATACCAGGTGGCGGGTCATACAGTCAGAGTCGATATCTACGGTCCACGTGTGGAACGAAATCAATCTGACATCCTGTTGCCAGAAAGGCAAGGCACAAACGGAGACGGAACCGTTAATGCTGGAGCAGACTCGCTGTGAGCAAAGCACGCATACTGATGCCAACTTTAAATCGAAAAAGGTCACGACGGCTTTGTAGGTCACAGCGAAATGTCGAGGATGGGCAACGAAAGCGTCTTGAGCAGAGGGTCCCGAAATCGAGCCTAATAGGCGAAAGGAGGAGCTGATGGACCGGAGAACATTCAATAAGTTAGCTGGCGTAGCCGCAATAGGTACATTTTCACAGAAGGGCCAAGGTGTCGATGCGGCGCATTTGTCTCCGCCTCCGAATGTCGCTGAGAGCTCTGCTGCGCCATCTCCGCTTTCGCAGGACCACATTCTTCTGGAAGATGCCGATGTCATGGTTGCGTTCGATGCTCACTCCGGGGCATTGCTGCAGCTTCACAGCAAGTTGACTAAATGGACTATCCAGCGACGGCCAGAATTAGGGATTTCGTTTCGCCTTCTCGTGCCTCTGCCTCATCGCCGGGACAACTTTGTTCTTGGGCAGAAGCAGCGTGCAGCAGGAGTCAAAAGGATCTCTGACAAAGAGATTTACATTGAGTGGGCAGGCCTTTTGAGCGAGCATGGGGGCGAGTTGCCGATAAGCTTTTCGAGCCGTGTGAAACTCGATAAGGGCATTCTGACATTTGAGGGAGCGCTGATCAATAACTCAACCCTCACGGTAGAGACTATTGACTATCCGTACTTTGGCGACCTGAGTTCGCCTGCGCGCAACGCTCCTATGAAAAGCGAGCACATGTGGTATGGAAACCTGGTCGGAGATGAAATTTATCCGGAATTCAAGAATGAAAAAGGTTATTGGGGAGTAGATTTTCCGACCAAGACTGTTGAGTCCAAACAGAGTCTATTTTGTTTGATCCAGGCTCCCCAACAGGGTCTATATGTCGGGATGCATGATCCTACTCAGCCATATTTGCTTGAGTTTACATTTGAACAGCATCCCGGTCTGTCGAATTCGATAACGAATAAGGTTCCCAAGGAAGACGAAATTGGCGGAATTCCGGTTCATCTGGAATTTCGCACTTGTCACTTTCTCTATGCTCAGCCGCGATCGGTGCGGACGCTCGCCCCTGTGGTGTTCAAGGCATATGCAGGGGACTGGCACCAAGGTATCGATTTCTATAAGGACTGGCGCATCACTTGGTTTCATAAGCCACAGATTGCGGCTTGGGTTAGAGATGTGAACTCATGGCAACAGTTGCAAATAGATACACCGGAGCAAGACTACAGCATTCTCTATAAAGATCTCCCGAAATACATTGATGAATGTGCAGCAAATGGTGTGGGCGCCATCCAACTGGTGGGGTGGAACCTCGGAGGGCAAGATGGAGGTGATCCTTGTTTGGACACTGATCCGCGATTAGGGAGCTGGCGTGAACTACATGATGCCATTGCCTATGGAAGGCATAAGGGAGTAAAGCTGATCCTCTTTGGAAAATTGAATTGGGCGGATATGACCACAAGCGGGTTTAGGCAGGAGTTGTACCAATATTCCTGCACCGATCCTTTCGGGATACCCTATCGGCAAAATGGATACAGTTATATAACTCCGACTCAATTAGCAGGCGTCAGCAATCATTTGAGAGAGGTAATGGATTTCAACTGTGAAACTTATAGAGATATTGCCACGAGACAGTTTGAGAATATCCTGAAGCTCGGCGCGCCCGGTTGGCTCTACGACGAGGTGTGCCATCACGGCCCCGTCGAGTATACATTCAGTCCTGACCACGGATATACTCCACCGGGTTATATTTACGCCGGGGATCTTCCCATGGCTCACCAGCTGAGGGCTGCTGCAAACAAGCATGATCCTGATTTCATCTTCGCCGGCGAGGGACCGCAAGACTGGCTGATGCAGTACTATGCAGTATCGTACTTCCGGATTAACGGGAGCTCCAGACCGGTGGTTCGTTACATCGATCCGCATGCTCCCCTGATGGTCGCTGTCACGGGGTTTGACGATCGAGAAATGTTAAATCAAATCTTATTAAATCGTTACATTATCAGTTATGAGCCATATAACTTCAAGGGTTCCTTGAACGATTTTCCATTGACACTTGCCTACGGCAAGAAAATAGACGCTCTGCGCAACCGGTATAAGGCCTGGTTATGGGATGCGGAATTTCGTGATACTGTTGGTGCGGATGTGAGTGCAGACGGACCTTTTCAATACACGGTTTTCGGGAGAGAAAAGGACAAGCGCGCTGTCGTTGTCGTAAATACGCTGGTGGATAAGGAAATCACTGCTACGGTGAAGCTTCCATATCCGAAGAGGACGGCTGTCGTTACACCGGAAGATCCGGAGCCAATGCCATGTCGGAACCGGATAAGGATACCCGCACGATCCGCAGCGGTGTTGATGGAGGTGTGAGCGACTCAGGCGAAGAGCTTGTGTTCACTTCCACAATCCGGTCTCAATGGGATCAAGAATGGGACGGCCAGGGATGCACGGCCATTCATGACGCAATCATTGTCGGAGCATGAGCGGAATGGGGGCCGGTTTTTTGAAGGGATCTCAGACGTCTTTCGATGTTGAAGAGGGGTTTCTGAAATGCAATGAACCAGACGAAGGTCAGGCAAGCCGTCTGCATGTCAGGATCAGATCTTCATTGAGTCAGTCAGAATCCTGACAACCCGCGAAATGTCAGACGAGGAGTAGGAGTGAGAACAGAAGTCGCAATAGCCATAGGGCTGATTGCATATGCAGTCCTGATGCTGCTTTTTTCGGCGTTTTTGGCGAGAAGGGTTTCAAAGACAACCGACTATCTAATGGGCGGCCGGAATTTCCCGTTCTGGATTTTGATTGGAAGTGTCACGGCGGCCAACATCGGAACCGGAGTCATCGTTGGCGCATCCGGTCTGGCTTACAAACACGGCTGGGCAGGAGCGGCTTATCCCATAGGGTTGGGATTGGGCACGGCTGTGGTGGGTATCGTATTCGCCGCGATGCGCCGTCACCGGTTCATGACACTCAGCGAGGAAGTGGCGTCGTATTACGGTAACAGCCGCGTCGTTGTTGAGTTCTCGAATCTCACATTGTTCTTTGCGCAGTTGTGCTGGCTGACGGTGCAGATTATGGGTGGAGCAGCATTGCTGGCGGCGGTGACGCATTTGCCCCCACACCTTTGCATTGTGGCGGCAGCGGTGATTACGGCCGGCATCGCGATACCCGGCGGGCTGAAGAGCGTGGTGTATACCGATTTTCTGCAGACAGCCATCCTGTTGTCCGGTTTCGCCGTTCTTACCTACTCAGCTCTGCACCACAACGGAGGATGGGTGGGGCTCCGGCAATCGGTGCCACATGCCTACTTCTCTCTTCTTGGCGTAGCTTCCTATGGCAAGTGGAAAGTCGCGGGGCTCATCGTGGCGTTGATGGCTTCTGCGATCGCCGATCCCGGCCGGAGGCTGAGTATGTACAGTGCCCGGAGCGAGCGTGGGGCTAAACTGGCGATGATTCTCGCCGGCGTGATTGTCATAGTATTCTCGGCGGTCGTGGGCATCACCGGCATGTACGCTTTTCACCTCAACCAGCATCTGGCCAATCCCGATGAGTCGCTGATCTGGCTCGTCATGAATGCTCTGCCTTCATGGCTCGCAGCGTTTGTTGTGGTTTCTGTGGTTTCAGGAATCATTTCTTGCGCTAACTGGAATGCCATTGCCGCCGGCACTTTCTTTGTACGGCACATCTACCCGCTGGCAACCGGGCGGTATGCGAAGCGGCCTCTTCTGGCAGTCAGGGTAGCTCTTATATGTTCGTTCGTGATCTCTACGCTGGTGGCGCTCCATGCCGGTACCATAGTTGGGTTCGTCGTCAAGTTTCTTCCGATTACTCTGAGCGGCCTGGCGGTCATTATCATGGTTGGCCGCTTCTGGAAACGGAGCACCTGGCAGGGCGCATTGGCAGCTCTGATAGCGACCCCGGTTGCATCGCTGGCGGTGATGTTTGCGCCTGCACGGGTGAGCTTTCTGGACAACGCGGTTGTTCCGACACTGGTTGGAGCCGTAGTTCAGATCGTCGTGAGCCTACTCACTCCGCCAACGACTCCGAGCTTTGAGCAGGTCGCGGATATCCTGCACCGCGAACGAGAGGTCGTGGAAGAGGGAACGACAGCGAACCGATGACGAGGCCCAGGAAAAGGGACTGACGACGTCAAAACCAAGCCGTTGGAGGTTTTCCGGGGTCAGGGTGGAAGAACCAGGGTTGACGCTTAGAGTTCGGGCTTCAGCTTTGGGGGCGCGGGGAAGAGGCGCTATGGTAATCTTCCCTTACTTCACGAATCCATAGGTCGACTGGCCCGTCGTGAAACACCCCTTTGGCGAAGCGAACTCCGTGCGAAATGAGTCACAACCGAAGGAAGTTCCGAAGGTGGCAGTGCTGATTCCGTGCCACAATGAAGCCTCTTCCATTGCGGGCGTCGTTTCTGACTTCCACCGCTGCCTGCCCGAAGCCGAAGTCTACGTTTACGACAATAATTCGCAAGACGAGACGCGTCATCTGGCATCCCTCGCAGGTGCTCATGTCCGGTGCGAGCCTCTCCAAGGCAAAGGCAACGTCGTAAGGCGCATGTTCTCCGATGTTGACGCGGATATATATGTCCTCGTCGATGGGGATGGAACGTACGACGCCGCGTCCGCGCCGGAGATGGTCCAGATGCTCCTGCTGAACCGGCTCGACATGGTGAATGGCGCGCGTGTAAGCAAAGAGCGGGATGCATACCGGCGTGGGCACCGCACGGGCAATCTGGTCCTGAGTGGCATGGTTGCCCGGATATTCGGCAATCGCATCACCGATATGCTTTCCGGCTACCGCGTTTTCAGCCGTCGATTTGTAAAGTCATTCCCGGCCCTGTCCGCGGGCTTTGAAATCGAAACAGAGCTCACCGTGCATGCGCTGGAGCTGCGAGTTCCGTTGGCCGAGGTGCCGACCCGCTATCGCGAGCGTGCCGCTGGTGGAGCTTCCAAACTCCGCACGTATACCGACGGCTTGCGCATCTTGCGAACGATCGTATGGCTGATCAAACAAGAGCGCCCGCTTCAGGTCTTTTCCATAGCATCCATGCTGCTTTTCGTGTCCGGCATCGCGCTCTTTATTCCCGTTTTGATGGAGTATGAGCGGACCGGCATGGTCCCTCGACTGCCGACAGCCATTCTTTCGATGGGCATGGTGCTGCTCTCATTCCTGTTTATGGCTTGTGGCCTCATTCTGGATTCGGTTGCCCTGGGCCGCAAGGAAGCGAAGCGGATGGTCTACCTTTCCATACCGTTCTTTTCCGGTGGGATGGAAACGTCCGCCGAGGCAACAGCCGGTGCGGCCCCGGAGGTGCAGGTTGCGGCTGGACCGTCTAGGATCTCAACACCTTGAACTCTGAACCCATACAGCGCACCGCAGTTTCGGCTAATCTCCCCGGAGGGTTGGGCGTTGAGATTGCCGACGGCAGCTTCTTCCTCAGCATTCTTGGCTTAAGGCGGCGCTAGTGTCCCTTCGGCGCGGATTTCTGTTAGCCGTTTCATTTGCGCTTAGCGGCATCCTCATTGTCGCGCTCATCAAGATTGGCAGGATCAACCTGTATGCGACATTCGAGCATCTGCGGGATGTAAGCGCGGTTGCATTCGCCGGGCTAGTTGCGCTGACTGCGCTGCATATCTATCTTTCCAGCCTGAAGTGGCGCAAGATCGATGCTTTCCTGCGCCGATCTTCAGACTCCGCGCCTTCGGCTGCGGCGTCCTTCGCCATTACCAGCGTGGGCGTGGTGTGCGGACAGGTTCTTCCGGTCCAGATCTCGATGTCAGCGGCTCGCACGGTCGGCACTTATTTCTACGGCAGCCCTTTGAAGCGCGGAACGGCAGGCACGTTGTACGAGCAGAGCTTTGACGTATTCATTGTGGGCTTTCTTGCGATAGCGTCCGGAGTTACCTGGTTTTCCAAGGGTGGGGCGGCCGTGTACATGATTGCCGCGACGATCATGACTATTTTCGCCGTCCTGGCGGTCGGGCCGTCAATTCGATTCGCCCGCTCCGTGCTGTCAGCAACCGCAAACAGCAAGTGGGCCCGAAACCGGGTCATTCGTCGATTTGCCGATCTGGAGCAATCAGGATTTCTGAATGCGGGTTTGGCCCGTCAGTTGATGATGCTTTCCGCAGCGCGGTTCGTAGTTCAGATTTTGATGGTTGGACAGGTTGCCGAGGCGGTGGGAGCGCATGTTTCCATCTGGCAACTGGCTGCGGCGACGCCGCTCGCGGCCCTTGCGTATGCTCTGGCCATCACCCCGGGTGGGCTTGGGGTCACCGAACTCGGCTATGCTTTCGCACTGCATCTGTTCGGCACGCCTGTGGCCGTGGCGGCGCAATGGGCGCTGGAAAATCGAATCCTGGTGCTTGCATCCTGCTTTGTTGTGGCTGGTATCGGCGTAGCGGCGCTAGGCCTTGAGCGAGCTTTGGTGTTCAAATTCGCGCGTGATGGAGGGAAGCGTTCTTAATGCCCGAGACAGAGTGCACAACAAACGGTTTCGGAACTCGCTGCACAATTTGCGGGGAAGACCATTGGACTTTCCTCCGCGAGGGGCGCGACCTTTGCAGGCCGGGGTACGAGGTCCGTTTCCGGTTATCGCGGTGCATGGCCTGCGGCCATGTCATGCAAACTCCCCAGCCGAGTGATGCCGAGCTTCGTGCGGCGTACTCCACTGACTATGCCCCGTATCGGGTGACGTGGAAGGAACCGGGATGGCCGTTGTGGAAGATCCTGCGCCACATCACGACTTGGCGTCGCGTGCGGCGCTTGAAGCGCTATAGCAGAGGAAGCAAATTACTGGACGTTGGCGCAGGGGCGGGAGATTTCATAGACGCAGCCCACCGCGCGGGTTGGGATGTGCGAGCGGTCGAGTACAACGAAGAGTTGGTTAGTGCCATACGCGCCGAGCTCGGGTTTGAGGTGCATGTTGGCGAACTGAGGCCGGGGCTCTGGGAGGAGAATAGTTTCGACGCGATCATACTCTGGAGCGTGATCGAACACGTGCCGGATCCATTGGACACGTTGCGATTAGCTTGTTCTTATTTGAGACCAGGTGGCCAGCTCTTTTTTCAACTGCCGACGCTTTATGGAATTGAACGTGGGCAGTGGTTTGGGGAGCACTGGACTCTGCTCGATCTTCCGCGGCATTTGAACTTCTTCAGCAAGGAATCGCTGTCGAGACTATGTGCTCTTGCGGGAATGGATCTCATGATTTTCAAGACTCCAACGCTGGACGCCGCATGGTGCTACTACGCGAGTAGCGTTAGTTATATTGCCCAAGCGGAAACCTCAGCGAAGAGAGTGCTTCGCCTCGTCTCCGTTGGCATGCGAGCTTTTATTCTTCTGCCCGATCTCATTTTTCGGGCCTGGCGCGCACGCGGTACTGAGGCGTTCGCATTGGCATTCAAGAAAGAAGCAAATGAGCCCAACCATCTCAGTCATCATTCCGACGTATAACGGCGAGGAGTACCTCGGGGCTGCGCTCCAAGGCGTGCGCGACCAATATTGCGAGGAGATCGAAATCGTGATCGTGGATGATGGTTCCACGGACCGGACGATCGAGATTATTGAAGAATTTGCGAAGACGCTTCCCCTCCGGCTCATGAGGCCCGGCAGGATTGGAAACTGGATAGCCACGACGAACCTTGGATTGCGCGAGGCCCGGGGAGAATGGGCCTGCTTTCTGCATCAGGACGATCTCTGGCTTCCGGGCCGGATGGCGAAGGTGATGAACGAGGTGGCGCAGGCGGAGGGGGCGATGGTCTTGCACAACTCGATCTTTGTGGGGCCAAAAGGACAGCCCCTGGGGCCGTGGAAGTGCCCGCTGGAAGAAGGCACTGTGCTCGCGGGGCGCTTCCTCGGGCACCTTCTGGTTCAGGATTTCATCGCGATCCCGTCGCCTGTATTTCGACGCAGGGCGGCATTGGATTCCGGCGGGCTGGACGAGTCGCTCTGGCTGGCCGCCGATTGGGAGTTATGGCTTCGGCTTGGCGCCATGGGACCGGTGCGGTTTCTCGCAGAGCCGCTGACCGCTTTTCGCGTTCACCCAGAATCGCAGACCATTGCACGGAAACTGCAACCGGGAGAATGGGAGCATCAGCTTGAGACTGTCTTCCACCGGCATTTTGAAGCATGGCAGGCGACGGAGGGAGAAAAGAGGAAAGTGAGGCAGGCCGCACTGGCCTCAAACGCGGTGAATGCAACGCTTGCCGCTGCCGCACGCGGGGAATCTGTGCGAGTAGCCGGAGTTCTTCTCCAATTGCTTGCGCTGGGGCCGTCGGGCTGGCGGCGGTATCTGCGGGACTCGCGGATTGTTGAGCGAGTGAGCGCGCGGCTGAAGGTGAGGCAAAGCCTCAGAGATGCGCAGATATATAACGGATGATGGAATGGCGGGCATCGCCACAACGAGGAGAGTGAATTGGAGACTCTTAAGGACAAGATCCCGGGTGGTTCCGTGGCGCCGCCCGAGGCGCCGGGGGAGATGGGCCAGCGTTGGCGCGGGCTCGGCGTTTCTGCCGGATATAGCCTCGCACTCATCGCGGCAGTCGCTTGTTGGTTCATCGCCATAGACTCACCATTGCGGTTGGACGAAACCGCCAATTACTGGATTATTGAAAAGGGTCTCTCGCAGATTTGGACGCGGCTGGGACCGCTGGGCTCGCCGATCTATAACTACTACCTCTGGTTTACGACCCGGCTCACCGGCACCACCGAAATCGGCATGCGGCTACCGTCGGTGCTGGCGATGCTGTGCGCGACGTACGTCTTCTACCTGTGCGCGCGCCGGCTCTTTGAGCGCGAGGCTGCCATCGTTGCCGTCATCCTTTTCTGTGCGAATCCAATCGTAGTGTTTGCTGCCATTGATGTCAGGCCGTATGCGCTTGTCGCGCTGACGACAACCACGACCATCCTTGTTCTCCTGCAGTTGCGAAAAAGCGATTCGGCCTGGCTGGCGGGATTGTTTGGGGCGCTGTCAGGCCTGATTATTTATTGCCACTTCCTTGCCGCGGCGGTCCTTCCGGCTTTCCTGCTTACCTTCATCATTTGGAAGCGCCATTCCGGATTCGCCTTCTGGAAACAGCTCATCGCCGGATTGAGCGTTTTCGTGCTGATCAGTTTGCCACTGGTTCCCAAACTGGTGGGCATGTTCCGCACAGCCGGGACTCATGTATATCAATCGGCTCCCAGTCCGATCCTGCTTCTGGAGATGTTTGCGCCAGGGGTCCAACCAGTTGCATTCATCATCGCGATCCTCGTGGCGGCGTTCACGATTCGAAGATCCGTGAAGCCTCACTTTCAGAGATGGCAAATGGAACTTTGTCTGCCCCTCATGCTGGCTCCCCTCCTGCTCCTTTATGGGGTCAGCGTGGGTACCAGCATTCACATCTTTGCCACTCGCCACATTCTGATCGCAATACCGGGCATTGCGCTTTTCTGGGCCTGCTGTATCGATCAATTCAAATCGCGAGCCGTGGAGTTGGCATTCTGCCTCACACTTGTGGCGGCGACCTTGAGCGTGTACATTCTTTCGCCCTCGGCGAGACAACACGGCACACCTTGGAAGTATGCGATCGCCGTAGCGGAAAAGAATGCTTCTCGAGACAACGCTCCGGTGCTGGTCTGCAGCAGCTACGTGGAGTCGAATTATGTAGATATGCCGCTGCATTCAGCAAAGGAGAGCCGGTACTTCTCGCCGCTTGCCTACTACCGGCTGACGGTGCCGGTGGTTCCGCTGCCATATGCGCTCACCGCCCAAGCAAAGCAGATTGGCACCGCGTTTCTCGAAAAGGCCACTCGAAAGCGCGAACGATTCCTCGCGATGGGCTTCGAGTTTTCCTACAAGACGCTCGACTGGCTCAGGCAAAAGGCGTCGGCACAGTACACGGTTCACCGGCTGGGCGTGTATGACGGGGTGAAGGTGCTGGAGTTCGAGCCGAAAGCGGCGGCCGTTGAGAAGCGATGATTGCTGGGAATCCGGCCCATAATTTATTCGGGAGAGTGGAGCGGACGGCTCAGCATCCCGAGATCATTCAGATCGGTGCAAGCGGGATTGCGCATTCCCGTGCTCATCAGGGCCTGAACGTTATGCACGGGCTGAATTCCTCCACGCGCGCCCAGGGCAGTGCAGTTGAGGGCGGCGGCGGCACAGGCGAAATCGAGGACTCGTGAGAGCTGCCATCCGTTGAGGAGCCCGTAGATGAATCCCGCGTGGAAGATGTCGCCGGCCCCGGTGGTGTCGACGACTTCGACATGAAATGCCGGTACGTAGCAGAAGTCGCGTCCGTCCCAGGCAAGCGCGCCGTCTGCTCCGAGAGTGACAGCGGTGAGGCTGCACCCGAATCGCTCTTTGGTTTCGATGAGCGCCTGCGCAAGATCCGGATTGCCGGTGAGCTGCTCCGGGATATCGCGGCTTACGATCAGGTAGTCGACCTTTGTCAGCAGGTTTTCGACGTTTGGATAGAGGTTGTCCAAGTCGGCGACGACGGGGATTTCGGCTTCACGAGCCCAGGTGGCAGCGAGGATGGCTGCTTCCGTGTCGTGGCCGTCGAGGTGAAGCGCACGAGCGTCCGTGATCCATTCCCGCTTGAGATCGTCGGGACGGAGGGTGATCTTTTCATCTCGCTTCCAGAGGACGGTGCGTTCTCCGGCATCGTCCACCATGATGATCGCCTGTTGACTGGCGCATCCTTTGGAGGTAATGAGTCTGGCGTCTACACCGGCCTTCTCGAACTCGGATCGATGCAGGTTCGCGGCGCTGTCCTCGCCGACCTTGCCGACATACCGGGCCTGCAGGCCCCATTGCTGACAGGCGATCATGGCACTCGCAACCTGACCGCCGGGCAGAACGGAGACGGAATGAATCTCGATTTTTTCGCCCGATTCGGGATAACGGGAGAGAGGGATCAGGGTATCTGTGGCATTCAGGCCGACACCGACAACGTCCATGCAGCAATGATAGCCTGCGATTCCCCTGGCACAAGAGGGCGCGACGGTTCGTCACGTCCTACGGTTGCAGCGGCATGAGCCAGGGATGATCGGGACGCGAGCGGCTATGGAGGTGGTTGCCGTGGTCCGGGCATCCGACGCCTTCGTGGATTGCGGTGAGGCGTTCTTCGTGCGACAGGATTTCGGTCTGGTAGCAGCTACCGAGGGAGTCCTTGAAGTTGACTGTTTCCCGCCCGGATTCTTCATGGTTGAAGCTGCTGCGATCGAGGGGAGGCGGGATGGTCTTGCCGTAGGCGCGATCGCGAGTGTCGAGGCTTTCGTTGAGGAGCGCATGGTAGGCTGCACCCGAGGGATTGGTGCTGCGGACGGTAATTTGGTGTCCCTGGTGCACCGCGACGAGCGCGGTGAAATCCTGCCCGGTGGTGATCATGGTCTTGCGAACGGCAAGCGAAAGGGGATCCTGCTGCGTGAAGACGAAGCTGTGCTGGAGCCGACCGTTGAGCTTGCGGTGGACCGTCATCGAGACGGTGGTGTCCTGGTCAATCGTTTCGTTGTACCGCTTCGCGCCGGGGCGTTGGAAGGTCTGGTGATTGCGGAAATCTTCTGTGCAGCGCACGGTGGTGATCATGTTTCCGCGCGAGGTGTGCAGCAGTCCCTGGATGAGATAGGACTGCGCCATGTGGGTCTGGATGGCGCCGACGATGCGCCCGGCGTGATTGGCATGGAGGGTGTCCTGCACGGTGAGGCCAGCGGGCTGTGCTTCGCTCAGGGTGTCCTGGAGCAGTTTCCCGTGGAGCTGCGCGCTGTGATGATCCTGGTAGAGGAGCAGATTGGCCGCCACGTTGAAGAAGTGATCCGCGCCGAGGACGCGCACGCTGACTATATGGGGTTTGCCATTGTCGAGCAGTCCGGCGAAGGGTGTGAGATCGACCCGGAATGGAATGAAGTTGACGGTTTGAATCCCGGGTGTGGGCAGCCAGAGGTGCGGAGCGATGCCGCCGGCGAAGATCCACGGATAGACGGGCGCGAGTCCGGCGGGTTTTCCATCCACGAGCACCTCGACGCCGCGAAAGCTGCCGCCGTCGCAGGCTTCGAAGGCTTCGAGCGAGTAGTCGCGCGTCTCTGCCAGATATCGCTTGTTCACGCAGGTATACCAGCGTTCGTCGTGCGCCTGGCTCTGGGCGATGACGTCAAGGTAGGCGCGTTCGACGTTGCGGGGGAAGGTGAACCGGCGCGAGAGGATGTCGTTCTGCGTATTGAGCGCTTGCTGCGCCCCGGCGGGATCGCTGCTCAACGGGTAAACGCGGTCGGCCACGATTGGCGCGGTGCTTCCGGCCTCGCGCGGATAGAAGAGCAGGCTGGCGGTTACGTAGATGGGCTGATTGGTTGTGGGGCTGATCCAGTTGTTGAGGATGATCTGCCCTGCCTGTGGCTTCTGGAAGAGCGCGCTGTAGTCCGTGAGATCGCGCTCGACGTGCCAGTGCTGGGCGAGATTCGGTTCGGGCTCCATGGTGGTGCCGAAGTAGAGATTCACCCCGCCGAGCCATATGGAGGCAGTGCGGTCGAACTGGCGTCCGGCCGGGACCGAGAAATTTGCTTCGAGTACAACTTTGCCCCATTTGCCGGTGCATCCGCTGGGAGGGACAAACTGAAACGGGTGCGAGCGTGCGGCCATGGAGGAGCCATTGCCGTGATCATCGAATGCTTCGTGCTGAAAGAGGGTGACGGTACATGGGGTGGTGGACGGCCGCGATACGGGAGGTTCGGCCGATGCGACGACCCGCGATCCCATGACAAGCGAACCGGGGACAAGGCGCGTTTCCGGGACGGACTGCGCGCGCGCTGAAACCAAAACGGCCGTTGTCGACAACAAAACCACTACCACTGAGATCACGCGCCATGCGCGGGTACTGTTCATCGTCACCTGTCCATGTGATGCCCGTGGAAACCCGGCTCAAATGACGCGGGAGGCAGCGGACAACGGGTTCAGTCTAACAACTTGCGTATGCCGTGCAAACGACGGAGCCGAAGCTTGAAGGAAGACCGCTGAGAGCCTGCCGTGGCGTCGTTTCCGGGATCGAAATGCTTATCCGCGGGCTCAGTCGGTTGCGTGCTGCACGCAGCAGTCGAAGTGACTCAACGCAGGATGATGGGCCACAAATGCGTCGAGCAATTCTTTGGATGGCTCCCATTCTCCAATGGGAGGATAGAGCAGCATGGCCTTTCGAGCGAGCACGCTGGAGCCGGAGACCGCCGCATCAATGGCGGCACGCTCATAGGCCTTCACCGCGAGGACGAGTCCCCGGACGGCCTCGGGCAAAGAGCCGCACGCCTCGGGCTGAATATGGTTGTTGCTGATGGAGCAGGGCACTTCGACAATGTCATTGCAATCGACTTCGTTGATCGCTCCGCGATTGGGAACATTGACGACGATGCGTTTCGGGTCCGTTCCGCTCAGCGCTTTCATCACGTTGAGAGCAATGCGGTGATAGCCGGTTGACGTTCGAAAGGGATCGTCATGCCAGGCGTTCTCCCTGTCAAAGGCCGAGCCCGCGCTGGCTTCCAGCTTCATATAGGAACCAGAGCGCTGATTCAGGTAGCTGGTATAGACCTCAATCGCTTTTGCCGCATGGCCGGAACGCAGATGATGCGTGAGATCCGCAAAGAGTTTTTCGTTCATGCGACCGATCTCTTCGCCTCGCGTGGTGCCCGCCTTCTGCTGGTTTTCGAGAGCGCGCCGGCGGCAGTAATAGAAGTAGAGATATTCGGTTGGCAGCAGTTGCAGGCAGCGCAGCAGGTCATGGTCAAACAAGTTCGCAGAATAGAGCTGGTCGAGCCGATCGTCCCGCTTGAGAATTTCCGGAAGCACATCCTTGCCGTCCACCTGAACTTCGCGAATCCATCCCAGGTGATTGAGGCCGAGATACTTGCAGATGACCCGCTCGGGATCTATCTGAAGGGCAGCGGCGATGTGGTGGAAGAGCTCTGCCGGCGTGTCGCAGATGCCGACGACGCGCGCTCCGGTGTGGTGCGAAACAGCCTGCGTGATCATGCTGGCGGGATTGGCAAAGTTGATGAACCACGCATCCGGAGCGTGTTTCTCGACGAGCCGCGCGTATTCTATCGCCGCGTTGACGGTACGCAGGCCCATCGCCACGCCACCGGGGCCCGTGGTTTCCTGGCCCGGGTATCCGTGATCGACGGAGATATTTTCGTCATGAGCGCGCCCGGTAATGCCGCCCACGCGGATGCTGTGCAAGACAAAGGAGGCACCGGCGACGGCCTCCTCGGCGGAGGCGGCGACTCGGATGCGGAGCTTTCCGCCTTCGCGTTCGACAATGGCGCGACCGAGATCGGCTATGACCTGCACGCGCTCGCTGTCCGGATCGTAGAGGGCGAGTTCTTCGGCTCCCAACAGTTGCGCAGCCTCATTGACTCCGAAGATGACGAGCGGCGTGCGAACGCCTCCGCCGCCAATGAGCGAAATTTTCGATTTATTCGCCATATGCGTCTCCGATCGTGACCTGTTCATCCATGGCGTCCAGTTCCTCTTTGGCGGGCAAAGCCGCAATGCCTCCTGCCGAGCGCGTCGAGAGCGCGCCGCAGGCGCAACCCCGCCGCAGCGCCCGTTCTGTTGCCGGGTCATCCAAGATCGAATCGATGAATCCGGCGTCGAAGGCGTCGCCGGCGCCGGTTGTGTCGACAGTATGCATGGGCGGCGGAAGAGCGAAGAGCAACTTCCCGTCGCGCGCGGCTGCGGCTCCCCGGCGTCCCAGCTTGAGAACTGCGCCGCGAATTCCCAGCTTGTGCAGGCTCGACATGATTTCTTGCGGGTGGGTGCGTCCGGTGATCAACTCCCCTTCGTTTTGGTTCGGAAAGAAGTAGTCGCACTCGCCGAGGGTCTGCCGGTTTTCAGGAAGGCGATACCAATCGGGGTGAAATCCGGGGTCGATGGAAGTGCCGCAGCCGGTGTCATGGAGCAGCGGCAGCAACGCCGATGCCAGGTTTCTATCGAGCCGCATGGCGAAATGAACATGGCGCGAGGCGAGCAGAATCCTCTGCACGGCGGAATCAGCAAGATGCTCCGGCAGTTCGCGATTGGCGCCAGCCCAGGTAAAGAATGACCTGTCCTGACTGGTGGAGATGCTGACGGTAACGGCGGTATCGAGGGCAGACGGTTTGAGCCCGTCAGTGGCGACGCCGAAATCGTGCAGCCGTTTACGGCTCCATTCATCACTTTTGCCAATCACGCCTACTACGGCGACCCTGCGCCCAAGCCGAGCCAGCGCACATGAGGTGATAGCTGCTCCGCCGCCTATTTCGCGGATATAGCGTTCGGCAAAAACTTCCTCACCGGGGCGCGGCCATTGCGCGAATCCGGAGAAGACGTGATCGTTGAAGATTTCGCCGACCACCGTGATGTCGTAGCGTTGGGTCATATGGTCTTGAATGGCCATTCCTTCACCAGACGCGAATGCAGCAGGAAGCCCGCGATTCCAAGGGAGAGAAGAATCAGTGCGATGAGCATGTACTTTACCCCGCTGGAAACTACGATATAGCTCCAGCCGGCGAGTGCAATGAGAGCGGGCAGTGGAAAGAGCGGCATGCGGAAGCAGTCCGGATCTTTGCGCGCGCGCCTGCGCAGCAGGATGACTGCAACACATTGCCCCATGAACTGCAGCAGGGTCTGCACCACAATCAGCGTGGTGATGAGCTCAGAGAGGCTGAGCACGCACGCAAGGCTGGAGAGCACGCCCATCACCACGACGGCCACCACCGGATACTGTCCACGTGGATGCAGGCGCGCAAAGATGCTGAAGAAGCGGCCTTCGCAGGCTGCGGCATAGGGAATTCTGGAATAGCCGAGGAGCACCGCAAATACCGAACCGAACGTGGCTATGAGGATGAGAACGGTTACGATATTGCCGCCCGTGGTGCCGTAGAGGTGCTCGATGAAGAGCGAGGCAATCGCCCTGGAGTGCATGGCCGCGCGCCACGGAATCACGCCGAGGATGGAGACATTCATCAGCAGGTACAGCACGGCAACCAGCGCAATCGCAATGAGAATGGAGCGCGGAATGGTTTTGCGTGGATTTTCGACTTCCTCGCCGACAAGGCAGACGTTGTAGTAGCCGCCGTAATCGTAGACGGCCACCAGCGTTGCGGATCCCAGACCGGCGAAGAAACCCGTGGAGAGGCTCAGGCTGTTCCTGGGGAAATCAAACGCCATGGCAGGATGAAAATGCAGCATTCCGCTGACGGCTATCCAGGCAGTTGTGCCCAGCACGATGACCGCAATCATCACGGAGAGGCCGTTGATGGAGCGAATGTTGCGCATCAGCAGCGCCATGTTGGCGACGCATACGGCTGCCGCCAGCCACTCCATCTGGGTTCCGTGCAACGAGGGCACCAGATAGCGTGCGTACTGCGAAAAGCCCACCGCCCCGGATGCGATCGAGAGTGGTCCAATCAGCATGGCCTGCCACAGAAAGAGGAAACTGACGAGGCGTCCCATGCGGTGGGGGCCAAAGGCCTCGAGCAGGTAATAGTAAGGTCCGCCCGAACGCGGCATGGCCGATCCCAGCTCCGCCCAGACCAGCCCGTCGCAAAGAGAGATGGCAGCGCCGAGAATCCATCCCAGCATGGCCTGCGGACCGCCCATGTCGGCAAGAACCAGCGGGATGGTGAGGAACGGTCCAATGCCGACCATGTTGAGGACATTGGCAGAGATGGCGCCACGCAGCGTGATGCCGCGCTGCAGATGGCTGGCGGCCGCACTCTGGCGGAGGTCGGCAGTGCTCACCTGGGCCTCGACAGGGGTGAAGAGATTTTCGCGAATTCAAGAGGTGCACCGAGCATGGTCTTTCAGGAAATGATGATAACGATATCAGTTTTTCTGTGGGATTGCTTCGCTTTGTGGGCAGCATGAGGGCATGCAGCGTGGCTTTTTTAGAAGAAGAAGCCACCGTGCGGCGTGCGTGCTGGAGAGACTGGAAGTGAAAACGCTGCAGCCCGCCGGGAAAGAGAGGGTTGCGCCGTGCGAGGCAGGTTTGCCCGGCGCAATGGGTTAAGAGCGTTGGTGAGAGGGCAATGGTGATGCGATTCGCGAAAAGAATTCAGGCTGCCCGGTGGCATCCAGCCTGAGGTGGAAGAGAGCCCCGGCAGTAGCGCCGTCTTCCTGCCTGGTGTGACCCCCTGCTGTCGTTACGTAGATATCGGTGAGATCGCTTCCGCCGAAGGCGAGGCTGGATGTTTTGCGCGTTGGAAAGCGAAAGCGGGCTGCGACGTTGCCGGATTGGTCGAAGCGAACGATGGCATAGCCGTCCCAGAGAGCGGACCAGACGCGGCCTTCGCGATCGACGGCAAGGCCATCGGGGAGGCCGTCGGATTCGGGGATGGTGGCGAAGACTCTTTGATTTGCCAGGGCGCCGGTGTCGATGTCGTAGTCGAAGCGGTAAATTTCGCCGGCGAAGGAGTCGGTATAGTAGAAGGTCTTTCGGTCGGGGCTGAATCCCATCCCATTCGAGCATCCGATGGAATCGAGAATGACGGTGAGGCTACCATCCGCGTCGAGCCGGTAGAGGCGGCCTTTGGAGCTTTCGCTGGACATGGTTCCGCAGAAGACGCGTCCAACCGGATCGGCGAAGACATCGTTGAAGCGGGAGTCCAACTCCTCGGGGATTTCCGGGACGATGGTGACGATTTCACCGTTTCGCCAAAGCGCGATGTTTCCGCGATCGCGGAAGAGGAGCAGGCCGCCGTCTGCTTCGAAGGTGAAACCACCGACGGGGCGTCCCTGATAAATCTGTTCGTGATGGTTCGACGCCGGATCGTAGCGGAAGAGGCGTCCGGTTGGAATGTCGGTCCAATAGAGGCGCTGTTCCGAGGGATGCCACAGGGGATTCTCTCCTGTTTCGCAGGCGTAGTCGGCGATGAGATCGAGTTGGGGCGAATCTTCGTGAAGGATGGGCTGCATAGACCGATGTTGAGCTGGAATCTCCTTTGTCGCTGGAGTCGAATATAGACTCGATCGCAGCTCGTCGCCAGAAGGCGTCTCGCGCCAAGGTGCGACCAGGGGCGAAGCGAGGCGGGCCCTGCTTCACATGAGGAGTCTGAGGCTGCGTTATTATCCTGAGGGTGTCGCGCAAGGATTGCGAGATGCTGCGTTCGGGTTCGCTGTGGCCGGGCGCGAAGCGAGACGGGACGTGAGTTTCGGGAGATCTGATGGAGAGCGAAAGCATGTATGCCACCTATCCGAGCCTGCGGGATCGCGTTGTGGTGGTTACGGGCGGAGCGAGCGGCATCGGCGAGGCGATCGTCGAAGAGTTCGCCCGGCAGGGATCACGGACGTGCTTCTTCGATGTGCAGGACGAGGCCGCTGCGTCGCTCGTTGCGCGGCTTGGAAGCATGCGGCATTCGCCGGTCTATGGCCACTGTGACCTGACGGAGATTTCGGCATTACAACGCGAAGTTGGCCGCGTGGTGGAGCGCTTTGGCGCCGTGGATGTGCTGGTCAACAACGCCGGCAATGACACTCGCCACGAACTGACGGATGTGACGCCCGAGTTCTGGGACCGGACGCTGGCCGTGAATCTGAAACACCAGTTCTTCGCGGCCCAGGCCGTGATCCCGGTCATGCAGCGAGCGGGGCGGGGTTCGATCATCAACATGAGCTCGATCGGGTGGGTGATTCCCTCGACGCATCAGTCTGTTTACGTTACGGCCAAAGCTGCGGTTGTGGGCATGACCCGAACGCTGGCGCACGAGGTCGGCAAAGACAACATTCGCGTGAACGCGGTGCTGCCCGGCGCCATCCTGACGGAACGGCAAAAGAGGCTCTGGCTCACGGAGGCGTATACGGCACACGTGCTGACGAATCAGGCCCTCAAGAGGATGATTCTGCCGGATGAGGTGGCGCGGCTGGTGATGTTTCTGGCTGCCGATGACAGTTCGGCGATCACCAACCAAAGCTATGTGATCGATGCGGGATGGGTGTGACGGCTGAGCCGCGGCGTTCGGTGCATTTTGGACCGTTTCCTCGCCGGTGGCTGGCCCGCATGGAGACAATCGCTGTGAAGCCGGAGGGCCGGTGCGTGCGGGAGATCAGGTTCCATAGGAGGCAGGTGGGGGTTGCGACCAGTTTTTTTCAACCTTGCGAGGCAGGTTGTTGACAGAACGAGGGTAATTGTAGTTGGTATCTGATAGGCTGAATCTGAGGTGGCCTTAGTAATAAAGATCGTTGGTACCTCGAGCGAGAAGAGCAGGGGTTGAATCGATGCAGGAACCCTTGCGGTGCGGGGCCCGGGAAATGGCGTGGAGATGACGTTCGCGAGCGCTGATGAGCCAGCAGCATGTGACAGATCTGCTTCCTGGCGGCAATAAACGGTTCGGACGCCATGAAATCCGGGTATCATGCAAGTGCCAAAGGAGAAAGACGCCGGTCTATCATGCCGGTGTAGTCACTTGTTCCCTTCCGCCGCAGTGTGTATACGGACGTGAACAGGTGATGTGGAAATTCGTCTTTAAGTTCCTTTTCTGGAGTGGGTTATCGACGGGCGCCTTCTTTGGAGAAGAGATTGCTATCCATATTTGATGTTTGCTGTGCAAGGGATGTGAGACGGTGGTGATGCATTCGGTAGCGTGGTGGCCGACGCTGATTGTGGTGGCAATTGCCACGTTTACAGATATTCGGAGCCGCAGGGTCCCAAATTGGCTGGTTTTGCCGTTTATGGTTGCCGGGCCGATCATTTCCATTGTGGTAGCGGGCGGGCATGGGTTGCTGGAGAGTTTTTACGGCTGGGGGCTTGCGGCCGTTGTGTTTGGCTTTCTGAATTGGTTAGGGGGGATGGGCATGGGCGACGTGAAGCTGATGGCAGCCATCGGTGCCTGGATTGGCCCCTCGCAATTGTTGATTGCAATGATTCTGACGTTTCTGGCCGGCGGCGTAATGGCGATAGTGTGGTCAGTTTCGAAGGGGTTTGCAGGAGAGTTATTTGGCAATACTGGAGCGCTGGTTGGGTCGTGGAAGGGCGGCGTCAAGCCGCATTCGGATCTGAACCTGGCCAACCCGGCTGCCAGGAAAATGCCATACGTGCCGGCAATCGCGACAGGCGTGCTGCTGTCGTTTCTTGCCCACGCAAAATAGCGCAGGAGAAAGAGAATGTCGCAAGAAGGTCTGTCTGCCCTGGATATGTTGCTGGCCGGTAAGACGCAGGCTGGGAAGCCGTCCGGAGGTCATGCCCCCCAGACGTTGAGGGCCCACGCTTTGTCCATCGTCATCATGTCGCCGGAGGAAGACCGGCGCAGAGAAATCGCCGCGGCCATGAATGCTCTGCCGCCGCAAAATGTGAAGGAATGCCCCGCGTATCCGGAAGGCGATTTTCTTGAGAATCTACTGCGCGAAGATTATGACGTGATCATGATCGATCTCGATGGGAATCCTTCCCATGCGCTGTACCTGCTGGAGACGATCTGCTCCCGGAGCAACGCCACGGTCATGGTGTTTTCCGAGTCGACCGACTCGGATTTGCTGGTGCAGTGCATGCGTGCCGGGGCACGAGAATTCCTGCGGTTGCCTGTGGAGCAGGCTGCGCTCGAGCCGGCCATGATGCGTGCATTTGCGCGGCGTCCGGCAGACCGGCCGGCGAAGGCCAGCCAGGGGAAAATGTTTGTCTTTGCGAGCGTGAAGGGTGGGTCCGGCGCCACCACGGTCGCCTGCAATTTCGCGGTTGTGCTTGCGCAAATGGCTGCGGCGAAGAGTCAGCGGTGCCTGTTTGTGGACTTCAGCCTTCCGCTGGGCGACGCTTCGATTCTGCTGGGCGTTTCCTCGATGTACTCGACGCTGAATGCGCTGCAGAACGCTGAACGGCTCGACTCGAATTTCCTGTCCAGCCTGTTGTCGAAGCACAGTTCTGGCCTGGATGTGCTGGCCGCCCCGGACCGGTATATCGGAATTGATTCCTCAGAGGATGCGCGCACGAGGCTGATCGCGGTGGCGAGGCAGGCCTATGATTATGTCGTGCTCGATATGGGGAGCACGCTGGATCCCCTTTCACGGACTTTGTTTCGCGAGGCAACGATCAGTTACCTGGTGACGCAGGTAAGCGTGACGGAACTGCGGAACTCGAACCGCATTATCTCGGAGTTTTTCCCCGTAGGAACGCGACGGCCCGAGGTGGTGCTCAACCGTTATAACCCGCGTTCGGCCGGAATCGATGACGAAAGTATCAAAAAGGCTCTGACGATGGAGCCCCAGTGGAAGATCCCAGGGGACTACATCGCGGTGCGCGACTCAATCAGCATGAAGAATTCGGTCGCGTTGACGAAGTCGCCGATTTCCAAGGTGATTCACCAGATGGTAGAAGACGCAGCAGGTCTCAGCGGCACGGCCCAGGGATCACAGAAAGCCGGTATTCTGAGACTTTTCTCGAAACAGACAAAGTAATAGGACGAATTCCCCGTGGAAAACTCTAGTTTTGAGACGCTTAAATCCGAAATTCACCGGTCACTGATTGCTCAGCTTGACCTGGAGAAGCTGTCAAGGGTCGATTCCGGGCAGGCGCGGCAGGCTGTCTCCACCATGGTGAACGAGATCATCCTGAGCAAGAAAGTGCCGCTCAGCTTCAGCGAGCAGGAGAAGATCCGCGTAGAGCTGCTGGACGATGTCTTTGGTTTGGGACCTCTGGAGCCGCTTCTTGCCGACGAGCAGATCTCGGATATTCTCGTTAACGGAAAAGACAACGTATTTATTGAGAAGGCTGGCATTCTGTCGCGTGCCAACGCTTCATTCCGGGACAATCGTCACCTGATGCAGATCATTGACCGGATTGTTTCCCGGGTGGGGCGCCGGATTGACGAATCGTCTCCGATGGTGGACGCCCGCTTGCCGGACGGCTCCCGTGTGAACGCGATTATTCCACCGCTGGCGCTGGATGGTCCCGCGGTATCGATCCGCCGATTCGGCACGGCGCCGCTGGACGCACAGCGGCTGGTCCAACTGAAGACGGTTTCGCCGGGAATGCTGGAAATGCTGAGCGCGGCGGTGAAGGCGCGCATCAGCGTGCTGATATCCGGAGGCACGGGCGCCGGCAAGACGACATTCCTCAACCTGCTGTCGCAATATATTCCTCGGCATGAGCGCATTGTGACGATTGAGGACGCGGCCGAACTCCGGCTGCAGGTGGAAAACCTCGTGAGACTGGAAACGCGTCCTCCGAACGTGGAAGGGCAGGGCGCCATTCGGCAACGGCAACTGTTGATTAACAGCCTTCGTATGCGTCCGGACCGGATCATCATCGGCGAATTGCGCGGCGAAGAGGCGTTTGACATGTTGCAGGCGATGAACACCGGCCATGAAGGCTCGATGACCACGATTCACGCCAACTCGCCCCGCGATGCCCTGAGCCGTTTCGAGTCGATGGTGGCTATGACGAACATGAATCTGCCGGAAAAGAGTGTGCGCCAGCAGATGGCTGCCGCAGTGGGCATTGTCGTGCAAGTATCACGGTTGAGCGACGGAACGCGGAAGGTGATGAGTGTTTCGGAGATTACCGGTATGGAAGAGAACATGATCAGCATGCAGGAAATCTTCGTGTTTCGCCGCAAGGGGATTGGTGCAGATGGCAAAGTCGTCGGCATCTTCGAGCCGACGCGTATTCGTCCGCGATTCCTTGATAAGCTCCGCGTAGCAGGTTTGTTCCTCTCGCCGAGCATCTTCGAGGAAGTCGTGGAAGTGAAGTAGGTAGCGTTTCCTATGATTGAACTGATCGTCATTGTCTTTCTCGGCGTAGCGTCCATTGTGATACTGCTCATGGCAGCGGGGGGCGGGTCATCCGCGCGGCTGTCGAAAGAGCGTATCCGTGTGCTGCAATCGGTGCTGCTACAGGCTCGGCGGAACCAGGAAGATGAGATTGATGTTGCCGATCTGCGCAAGACGGAAGAGCTGAGTTCGATCCCCTGGCTGAACCGTATCCTGTTGAGATTCGAAATTGTGCCCCGGCTTCGGCTCCTGCTGTATCAGGCGAATGTTCGCTGGACGGCGTCGCTGCTGCTGCTGCTGACGGGAGCATGTTTTCTGGTGCCGCTCTACCTGATTCAATTGATTACTGGGCAATTTCTGGCAGCGTTGGGCGCGGGTCTGCTGCTTGGATTTCTTCCGTGGGTCTACGTATTTCAGAAGCGCAAGATCCGCTTCAAGAAGTTTGAGGCCGACCTGCCTGAAGCGCTGGACCTGATGGTGAGCGCTCTCCGGGTAGGACACTCGATGAATTCCACGCTGAGTATGGTTTCGAAAGAGTGTGCCGATCCTCTGGCGGGCGAGTTTCGTATCTGTTTTGAGGAGCAGAATTACGGGCTGGACTTTACCACGACGCTCGATAATCTCATCACGCGCATGCCGCTTCCGGATCTGAAAATGGTCACCACGGCCATGACGATTCAGCGTGAGACGGGCGGCAATCTTGCCGAGATTCTGGAGAACACCGCTCATGTGATCCGAGAGCGATTCGCTCTGCAGCGACAGGTACGGACGCATACTGCGCAGGGACGGCTGACGGGATGGATTCTGACTTTTCTTCCGCTTGTGATCGCAGTCCTGATGTTCCTGATCGACCCGAAAGAGATCTCCATCCTCTGGATCGTACCGATTGGACGAAAGCTGATTTACGCCGGTATTGTCATGATTCTGATTGGCGCAGTGATTATCCGCAACATCGTGAACGTGGAGGTATAACACGGACATGGGCTTGGCGATTCTTGTTTTCGTAGTGCTGTTTGCAGTGGTTGCGGTGATCGGGTTCGTGTTTTCGACGCGCAATCCCATGACGAGGCGCGTTGAGGATGTCGTGGCCGGCAGTTCGCAGGGGATGGAACTGGATCTGACCCGCGGTGCGCCGCAGCAGTCCGCGTTTACTAGCTTGCTGGAGCGCGTTGGCACGAGCGTGCCGCAAGGGAAGCAAGAAACAACCAGTATGCGGCAGAGCCTGATCCGGGCCGGATACCGGGAAAGCAATGCCGTCAATCTGATGTATGGGATTAAGGTGGTCTTTCCCGTCTTCCTGGTGCTGCTGATCCTCTTTGCCTGGCATACTTCGAATCTTTTCCCTTACATCATTGCAGGTGGTGTGGGGTACCTGCTTCCGGATTACGCGCTGCAGCGGCTCATTCATATCAGGCAGAAGAAAATCAAGAAGGGGCTTCCGGATGCGCTGGACCTGCTGGTGATTTGCGTGGAAGCCGGTCTTAGCCTGGATCAGGCCCTGGCACGTACTTCAAAAGAGCTGGGCGTGGCTCATCCGGAATTGAGCGACGAGCTCAATCTGGTGGTGCTGGAGCAGGCGGCTGGATCCGTCAGGGGAGATGCCTGGCGTCATCTGGCAGAGCGAACCGGGGTCGACAACGTACGGCACCTGGTCACCACGATCATTCAGGCAGAGCAGTTTGGAACCAGTATTGCTAAGACTCTGCGTGTACACTCGGAAACATTGCGTCTCAAGCGTAAGCAGATGCTGGAAGAGCAGGCGGCAAAAACGAGCGTGAAACTCGTGTTCCCACTCGTGCTGTTCATCTTCCCATCGATTCTGCTTGTCACGCTGGGTCCAGCGCTGCTGGCAATTGCCAAGGTAATGCCAACACTTCTACATCACGGGTAAACAGAAGAAAGGAAAAGAAATAATATGGATTCAACCTCAATCATTCGCATTGTCGCCGGTGTGGTGGCGGTGGTTCTGCTTTTCATCATCATCCAGCGCCGCAAGATGAAGGCTCGCTAAGAGCAACTGCCAGAACTGTATTGCACGAAGTCCGAAAGCCCCAAAAAACGAACGCACGAAGGACCAACGATGTGGCCCCTGCGGCAGATGTGCACTTCTGAAAGTGCGGATGCCTGACTGTACCCTTCTGCCCCCCTCAGGGGAAAGTAAGACCAGGTTCAATGCAAGCTGTTATCTCTGGAAACGGGGAGCAGGACCCAATTTAACCGGATGAAAATGGGCATGGAACGGAAACACTACTATGCTTACAACAAGACGCGCGAAGCATTCCTGAGCCTGGGAGTTTCGGTTGCCGACCAGGCGGGGGGATCCTTCTGGACTGCCCTGTCCCAACGCGAACTGAAAACCAACGAAGGGGTGTGGATTTCCAGCGCGAAGCGGCGGCGGGATGCGGCGTGCAGCGGGCCCTGCGACCGGATCTATCTGGACACCAAGCTTTGTGTAGTGGGTTTGAAGGAAGGGGTGCTCGGGGTGCCAGGGGATCCGGATCCACACGCATTTGACAGTGTATTGCTCTTGCCGGTGCATACGATTTTTGGTTCTCAGACGCAAATGGGGGATCAAATTTTAATTGGCACAATTGAAGAAATCGGCGCTATTCTGGAGGGCGTAGAACCGATCGCCGATGCGCCCACCGCGGACGGAACCAATGTTGAAAGGCGTACGATGCAGGCACCGATGAAATGGCTCGCACGCGTCTTTGCAGCCCGCGACAGACGCCGGGCCGCACGACATGCCTACCCGGCAGTGATGGCTTTCTATTGGGACGGCGGTATTCCGATACCACACGCCGTACCAGATATCAGCCGTACCGGTCTATTTCTTCGAACCGCTGATCGCTGGCACCCGCGCACCCTGCTGCGGGTGACTTTGCAAAAGAGGAATCTTGATCCGATCATGCCCGATCAGACCATCACGATCCAGTGCCGGGTGGTGCGCACCGGAGATGATGGTGTAGGTATGGCGTTCATGCTTGCGGAGGGGTTTGCCGGAGAAGGTCTGGCGGATGTCGGGCGTCTGGCGAGCCGCAGAGATCTGAACCGCTTTTTTGATGAGCTGGTTTCTGACCTGAACGGGTTTTCTCTTTCTGAATCCCCGCTCCTCCCATTCCCGGAACTGTCGAAACCATCGCAGGCCGGGTCCAATGGTAATCTCACTATGCCTCCCAAGAGCGTGAAGCAGGACGTGACTCACAGCAGTCACGCCAGTTGACTCAGCAGCTAATCCTAGCTGGACACGCTTCCGGGCAGTGGAAGCTAGAGATTCCCAGGGGCAGAGCTATCGCCAAAACTCCAGGTACCGTCCTTGGCTCTTAACCGCAGCCCCGCGCTGCCGGGTCGCTTATCTGGTCTCGGTCGCCCCGTGGACCAAGTCCTATGCGTGACCACTGTTGAGGCTAATTCGGGGGGTTGGGAATAATCAGCAGGATTTCCACCCTGGCGGCTGCCCCGTTCAACGTGGCCGGACGGAATTGCCATTGCGCTAAGGCCTTCAGGATGCGCTGGGCCAGGCTGAAGCCTGGCGGGAATTCCACGGTCAGATCGACCAATTTGCCCTCGGTATTGATGAAGCCGTGAATGAGCAGGTCATCGGCGTTCAGCTCAGAGGAAGCAAAATTGGGTCGCAGCATGTCATACGGGAATGGAGCGCTGAGCGTTCCCCGGAGTTGCGCGGGAGTGGCGGCTTTGGGCAGCGAGTACTGGAGTATCCAGCTTGTGGGCGTACCCACGTTGATGTAGACAGTGTAGGCATTCCTGCCTGTCCATAGATCAGCTGTTTCTGGAAAGTCCTGTTCCGGAGAATCTCCCATGAGGACTGCACCGAATTGTCCAGTACTGGGACGGCTCAGGTGTGTGAAGGAGATGTGATTGCCGAGGCCATTGCTGCTGGGGCTTTGCGCATTGGAGGTTCCGGATAGTGTAGACAGACCGTTGTTCGCAGTGAGGGAGGTGTTTTTCGAGTTGGACCGGCTACTCGATCCGTGGATTCGACTCAGTGCGAAAGCATTCGGATCGGCGCTGGCCTGCTTTCCGGTGGTGCCGGGGTCCGGGAGGTTAGAGGGCAGCATACTCAGGCCCATCCGTGTCATCACGCCGGAGCTGGGCGTAAGGGTTTTCAATCCCGCAATGGCAGAACCCTTCACAGCCGTTTTCTGGATTTCGTTTTGTGACTGGGGGATTGCGATCATGCCCTTCATTGCACTCAAATCCGAGAGCGCAAAGAGCCGGGTCGGCGTGGGCGGATGCTGAGAGGGGGACGTTGTTTCCACGATCTGGGCATTCACTGTTGGGTTTCGTAGCTGGTAGGGTACGGTCGTGCTGGGCGGCAGCACCAGGTGCGTTGTCGTGAAATGCGCGGAGCTGAGGAGGATGTCGGCAACATGGGTTTCTGCATTTGGCAGCGTGAGCATGGTGGGCTTGGGCGCAGCCGGGTTCCTGTGTGGGACAGACGTAAAGATCTTCTCTGTGATCTTTGGGTGGGCGGCAGTCAGCAGCACAGTGGGAATGATGGCGTGCTCTGGCGGCGGAGTTTTGTTTGGATGTGTCTGAAGCAGGGTCTGCGGCCCGGTTTTCATCTTCGGGTGAGATGGGAGCAACCGCTGTTGTGGACGTAGAGTTCCCCCGGCCGCCTTCTTCGCAGGGGCATGGTGGCTCTGGTAGCGGAGGCCGTCATTCCCGGCCTGGGCATCTTCATTTGGGGGATTGTAGGTGAGCACGCGCACCATCGAGAGTTCCTGCGGCGGGACATTCACGACATGGGGAACTCCGAGCTTAACGAGAACAAACAGGATCGCCACAGTTAAAAAATGAGCGACGACGGAGGCGATCATCGAGGGCGAGCCCGCCTGCGCAATTTTCTGCTCGGAGAATACGGTGACAATGCGGGAAGACATCCAACCTCCGGGGGTAAGAGGGGCCGGCAGACTGCCAGCGGTTGATAGGCGTTGTATCCGGCGAACCTGGTGAGCAGTGTACAGTGAGGCTAATCAGCCACAAAGCAATTTTGCCTCCGAAGCGAATCGGCGTCTGTAGCCTAGTAAGGAACGAATCGAAACCGTAACGATCAATTTCCGGATACAGGGCGAAGGACAGTGGTATACATACGTTCACACCGGGAGGTGGAAAACGGCCGGAAACGGGGGGTGAAAGAAAGTTTCTCAGGGTTCTGATTTGGAACTACAATTGCCACCGTAATGTTGAATTTCTGCGTAAAGGTCGTCGCATGACTCGTAGACTTATAACCATCCTCGTCACTGCATTCGTAATTGCCGCGTTGTGCAGTTACCTTGTAGTCCGGATTGTCGGGAATCGCATGACAGCCCCGATCGTCAAGACCACCACGGTTGTTGCGGCTGCGAATGATCTGCCCATCGGAACGATCATCACGGTGCATGACCTGGGGACTACGCAGATTGCCGGTGCGCTGCCTCCGGGTGCGATTACGAAAGCGTCCGACGCCGTCGGACGCGGCGTGATTTCACCCATCTACAAAGGCGAGGCAATTCTGGACAGCCGTCTTGCAGCCAAAGGGGCCGGAGGTGGCCTGGCAGCGGTTATCCCCAAAGGGATGCGCGCATGCGCCGTACGAGTGGACGATGTGGTTGGTCTGGCTGGTTTCGTGACCCCCGGGAAGACGGTGGACGTGCTGATCTCGGGCAATCCTCCGGGAGGACGCCTCACGTCGAATGACCCGGAAGTGCACACGCTGCTTCAGGACATCAAGGTGCTTTCAGCGGGTACGAATATTCAGAAAGACGCCAACGGAAAGCCGGAACAGGTTCAGGTCGTCAATCTGCTGGTGACTCCCAAGCAGGCGGAAAAGCTGAGTCTGGCATCAACGCAGACCCATATTCAGCTGGTGCTTCGGAACCCGCTGGACACCAAGCACGACAAGCTTCCGAATTACGCATTGGCCAATCTCTACGCAGGCGGTCTTATTCCCAAGCGCCCTGTTTATACAGGGGGCAGGGTGCGGCGCCCTGCGGCACCGCCGCCGTTTGTGATGGAAGTGATCAATGGGACAAGCCAGAGCAATACAAAGTTCGCTTCTTCTAAAGGACAACCGTGAGGATGAGTGTGAAAAGATCATTCCCAGTCGAGGGCGTACTCGCAACGGTTCTGCTGAGTGTCTCGCTTTGCATGGCGCAGACGGTCAGCACGAACTCATCAGGCAAGACGACGCAGGTCACCAACGACCTCTCCGTCACGGTCGGCAAGTCAGTGCTGGTAGACACGCTGCAGCCTATCATCCGCGTCTCCGTTGGTCCCGGTGGCTTTGCGGTCGCGCAGGGCATCACGCCGACGGAAGTGATGATCAACGGCACAAAAGAGGGCCAGACCAGCCTCATCATCTGGGAAGTAGGCGGGCAGAAGCAGTTTTTCAGCCTGACGGTGCGGCCCAGTGAAGCGCTCATGGACGCCAAGCTTCGCTCGGTGCGGCAGGAACTGTACAGCCAGTTCCCGGGCCAGCACATCGTAGTTTCCGGGTCGAACGGCACGGTATTTCTGAGCGGGACCGTGGACAACCTGGACGAATCCAACCGGGTGCAGGAGATTGCGGCGACGGCAGGCAAGGTTGTGAATCTGCTGTATGTAAAAGTACCGCCGTCCAAACCCCAGATTCTGCTGAAGGTGCGGTTTGCCAGCCTCGACCTGACCAGGGAAAGACAGTTGGGCCTCAACCTCTATAGTCTTGGTGCGACCAACTCGATTGGGGGCATCACGACCGGGCAATTCAGCCCTCCGTCGGTGACGTTCAGTGGCTCCCAGGCTACGGCGAATGTCAGCAACGGGCTTAACCTGTCCATCTTCCGGCCCGATCTGAATCTCGGCGCCACCATCCAGGCGCTACAGACGCTGGGCGTGGTGCAAATCCTGGCACAGCCGAATGTGCTGGCTGAGGACGGCAAAGAGGCGAGCTTCCTGGCCGGCGGCGAATATCCGGTTCCTGTGGTCGAGGCGACCGGCGCCGGAGTACAGCCGATGGTCACAATTGAGTTTCAGCAATACGGCGTGCAACTGAACTTCAGGCCAACCGTCACTCCGCGAAACACGATTCACCTGCAGGTGGCCCCATCCGTCAGCTCGCTGGATTATGCCAACGGCGTTACGCTGAACGGCTTCCAGGTGCCGGGCATCGACGTCCGCAATGTGGATACGGACGTGGAACTGAAAAACGGGCAGAGCTTTGTGATCGGCGGCTTGCTGGACAATCGCGACACCAAGACCTTTGAGAAGATCCCGTTCATCGGCGATGTTCCGATCCTCGGCCGGTTCTTCCAGTCGGTGCAGGACACGAAGCAGCAGACAGAGCTGATCGTCATTGTGACTCCAGAGATTGTGAAGCCGATCCAGCCTGGTCAGCCGCAGCCGAGGATCAAGTTCCCGGATAAATTCCTGCCTAATCCCAAGGGAATGCCGCCAATCAATCCGGTGCCTGCCACGGCAGTGACGGCGCCTGCGCCAGCCACCATTCCGGTGGAGAAGCTGCAGCAGGCTGAGAAACCGGAGAAGCCACTGAACATTCAGAGCACATCGATGGGATCTGGCTCGATGGGCAGTGGTACGGGCATGAGCACCGGCAGTGGAGCTCCATAGTTAAGGGATCCATGGAAAACAACGTTGTGACTGAAGCCAAAGCCCGGTCCATCCTGCAAAGGGTGGCCGGGCTTTTTCGCAGGACGCCTCCTGCGCCAAAGCTTGCCACGGCATACAACGAGACCCGCGGCAAGCATCTGGCGACGCATCTTGAAGTGGCAGACACGGCCTATACACGCCGCAAAGGGCTGCTGGGCCGTGACGGTCTTGCGCCGGGCAGCGGGTTATGGATTTTTCCCTGTGAATCCGTGCATACTTTCGCGATGCGCTTTGCGATCGACCTTGTCTACCTGGATCGCCACTGCGTGGTGAAGAAGGTGCGCTCCAGCGTACCACCGGGCAGGCTTTCGGCTTGCTTTACCGCGCGCTCGGTGATCGAACTGCCGGCCGGGACCGTGGAGGCGACAGGGACCATGGCTGGGGATCGTATATCTATAGAGGCGAATTCCTGAGATCGAGTCCCTCAAGGGATTATTTGAAAGTTAACGGGCAGTTACCTGTGGAAGGCACGGAGATAACATATCTATCTGGTTTCAGGTGGGTTAGTGATAACTCAGATGTATACAGCAGTGTTCCCGATAAGCTCAGAGTAGACGGTTATGCGCGGGGGAAAGCCGAAAAATTGTGTTGTATTGTGGGCTACAACGGGTCCAGACTGGTTTCCGGATGGCATGCGGGTTGCTACTCAATTCATACTAGCTGCGCATGGATCCAGGTGTGCGCTCGGCAAAACGAAGGGTGGCGACATGAAGGCAAAGTTGAATTTACTGGTCTATCGAATCTGGCATGCGCTCAAGCGTGAAGAGGGGCAGGATCTGATCGAGTATGCCTTGCTGGTCGGGCTCATCTCACTGGCCGCGGTGGCGTCCCTGAAGCCGTTTGGAAGCATTCTCTATAACTATTATCTGCAGCTCCATGCCGCTCTTTCGCCGTATTTCAATGGGTAGACTGGCAAGGGCTGCCGGATCCCCTACGCTGGGTTTCCGGCTCATCCCTGCCTGACGCGGCCGGCCGCTTCGCCCTTCGCGGTGGCCGCAACAGGCCCACCACCATACAGGCGATTACGGCCGCATTTGTTTCCTGCATCCTCAGGGATCATTCTGCTTCCCAACTTATTTCCCCATGCTTGTGTACAGGCTATGCCGCCGCCGGTTTCCTCTGTATACGCTGGTGAGCATGGCACCCTCCGATAGCTCCGGCCTAAGTTGCTGATTTATCAGCATTGCCGGAAATCCCCATGATGGCCCCTGATTTGCAAGTGTCTTTGGCACGGGTTCGTCTTGCGGACGGACACCTCACTTCAAAGTGCGAGGAAATAATCATGAATATGCTCTCCATGCTGGCTCTGAAGCTTCAGATGATTCTGAACCGTGAAGAAGGCCAGGACCTGATCGAGTACGCTCTGCTGGTTGGCCTGATTTCGCTGGCTGCTGTTGCCGCGATCGGCCCCATTGGCAGTGACCTGAAGGCGATCTACACTTCCATTGCTAACCAGCTCACCGCTGCCAATTAATCAACCCGCAGTTTCCAGCCGGATCGAAGTTCCGGCGCGGGTTCTGTTCCCACGCCGGACGTTCCTCCGATTTCATCCTCGCCCATGAGCAAGGCAGGCTGCACGCGCAGCCTGTCCTGCTCACCGGCGAGTTTGATTGTGAGTACGATACGCTCAATGCGGCGACGTATCCGCCAGCAGCCTCACTTCGAAGCGAAAGATCATCAGATTGGCCAGGTCGTGCCTGGTCCTCCTACTCGAGACTCAAGAGCAGTCGATGCGTACTTGCGAGCCGAACGGAAGTCAACCCGTCACCGCTCTCGCACCGTGGGTTCCCGGCGCTAGAATGAACCGCATGAACGCAGCGCATTATCTCAGGGAGAATTGGCGACGCGCGTCGCTTGTGGGTGCGGCGATACTTCTGAGTGCCGCGACGCTCTTTCACCTGTATGCCATAAATCTCCTGATGCCTCGGGCTTATTCGGATCTGACGCCGAGGGTCGTCGGCACGCGTGACGCCCTGCACGGAATCAGCCCCTACTCGATCCGTGCCCTGCACGACATCCAGCGGACGATTTATGGTCACGTCCTGAAGCCCGGCTCAAGGTCTGATCCGCAGTATTTTTCCTATCCCGCGCTGATCGTTCCGCTGCTGGTGCCCGCCGTGAACCTGTCGCGTGGGATGGTCAGCATGGCGTTCCTGGCGTTCATGCTCCCAGCGCTCGCCGTGAGCTTCTGGTGGTGGACGCAACGTCTCATTACAGGCCTCACGCCGTTGACAACGAGCTGTGTCGTAGCTCTTTGCATTTCGGCGTGGCCCACGGTGTGGGGACTGCGTGTTGAGCAGCCGACCGACGTTGCCTTCGTGCTCATGACGGGCGCCGTCGCGGCCGTCGCAAGGGGTTGGGACGGCCTCGCGGGCGTCTTCTTTGCCGTGGCCGTCGTCAAGCCCCAGATCGCGTTGCCGCTGCTGCTCTGGCTGTCCGTCTGGTGTGCGCGGCGGCGGCGCTTTAGCATCTTCCCGGGCTTTGCGGTTTCGCTCGGCTCTCTCTGGCTTGCCGCCGACATGATCGTTCCGCACTGGTTCAGCAGTTGGATCGCCAGCCTTAGCGCCTACTCCTCTATCAATCATCCACTCGGCGAAATGCTCCTCGGCAAGTGGGTCGGTCTTGGTGCTACGTCAATCCTGGCGTATTTCTGCGTCCGCCGTCTCTGGACGCTCCTGGATGCCGAGGCAGCTTCCGCTGACTTTCTTCAGGGTGTCGGATTGGCTTTGGCGGCGACGATCCTCATTGTTCCGATGCAGGTTCTGTTCTTATACGACCAAATCTTGCTCGTTCCGGCCGTTCTCTTTGCGGTAAATGGAGAACTGCGGGCCGGAGCTACCAGCGTATCCCGCAGGATATTTCTCGGCGGGGTAGCGCTCGGTGTGGTCTTCCTGCTTATATCTTCGACTGGAGAGATATGGAAGCCGATGGGTGCCACCTGGTACGCGCTGCCGTTTTTGATGTTTCCGCTCCCCGTCGCAGCCATCATGGCGATGTTGCTGGATAACGGCGACGCCGCTCTGCGAAATGCTCCAGTGTCGAGCCGAGGCAGGCTCGAACGAAAGGTGCTCTTATAATAGCCCTCTGTTCGTCTGTCGTGTTAGCTGCGCTCCTCGCCCTGGTCTATATCTTCCCTGTATCCCAGTGGCTCGGCTTTGTCCGCTATGGCCAGTTCACGCATGGCTCTTCTAGTGGGTAACTCTCGCGAAGGTTTCCACTGCGGTCACCGAACCGCTAGTCCAGCTGATAGTTTCGGTCTGTGAGGAAACCGCGGAGCGAGGAGGAAGACAGCTTTTCGGTGCAGAGTATGGTATCGCGGGCGCGGTTCTCTCAGGTGGAGGTTGATTCTGAGGGGTGAATCTCGATCACGGCAAAGAAAAAGCCGCAGTTTTGTGGGCTGCGGGATTTTGATTGGGCAATGGCTGACGGCTACATGATGGTTATGGAGGAGGTGGGTTCCTGCTCTTCCATGGGATCGTGATCGTTCGAATCCGCCAGACGAATCAGCCGGTGCAGGTACGCGCGAGAAATGTTGAGGCTGCGCGCCGCCAGGGTCTTGTTGCCGTTGCTTTCACGCACGGCCGCGGCTGCCAGCTTCACCTTGTAGTCTCGCAATTGCCGTTCAAACGAACCGGAAAGCAGTTCGACGCCGGCTTCTTCGCGGAGATGGTCAGGAAGATCCTCGACGGTGAGGCGATTCCCCATGGAAAGGAGCACGGCTCGCTGAATCACGTTCTCCAATTCGCGCACATTGCCCGGCCAGGAGTAGGTCATGAGCTGGCTCATGGCCGCCGAATCGATCTCCTGCATCTCCTTCTGATAGGCCTGTGAGTACTGCATGAGGAAGTGCAGCGCAATCCTGGGAATGTCTTCTGCGCGTTCGCGAAGGGGTGGTGCTTCAATTTTGACGACGTTGATGCGGTAGTAGAGATCCTGGCGGAACTGGCCGCGGACGACCATTTCATCGAGATCTCTGTGAGTGGCAAAAATGATGCGCGCCCTGAGCGGAACGAGGCGCGTACCGCCGAGGCGCATGAATTCCTTCTGCTGCAAAACGCGCAGCAGTTTGACCTGCGTGAAGAGGCTGAGCTCGCCAATTTCGTCGAGGAAGACTGTTCCGTCGGCGGCTTGTTCGAGCAGGCCGGCGCGTGTCCCGTTGCTGCCGGTGAAGGCACCTTTTTCGTGTCCGAAAAGTTCAGACTCGATGAGAGTCTCCGGAATGGCGCCGCAGGAGACGGCCACAAACGGCCGGCCGGCGCGGTCACCGAGGTTGTGCAGGGCTCGCGCGATGAGTTCCTTGCCGGTGCCGCTTTCGCCGGTGACAAGAACATTGTTGTCAAAGCTGGCGACGCGATGAATCAGGCTGTAGACATGCCGCATTTGCGGGCTTGAGCCGATCATCTGGTCGCATGCCAGATTGCTTTCGAGCCTTCTCTTCGTGGCCCGCAGTTCGCGCTTGAGCTGCGATGTTTCATTGGCGCGGCGAAGCATCGCCTTGAGCTCGGCGATATGCAGGGGAGCCCGGCAATATCCGTAGGCGCCTTCCTTGACCAGTTCCGTGGCGCAGCTGCGCATGGTGTCGTCGGCCAGCAAGATGAGGGCCACGCCCGCCGCAATGTAGGTGCGGGCAAGCTCCTTGCGGGAGTCGAGAGAACCGATGGCAGAATTCAAATCGAGGATCGCTATATCGAAGCCGTCTCCGGAGAGGAATTCCTCCACGGAATACTGATCCCGGATTTGATAAATCTCGAAATTCGCTCCCAAAGCAGTCTTGAGCGCCGCGTAGAGCGTATGCTGGGTCGAGAGCAGAGCGATTTGCATTGCGTCGTTTCCTCCAGAGGGAAGGGAGGCTGCTTCAATAAGGTAAGGCCGATTCCCGAAACCTGAATTCGTCTTGAAGGTTCCCGCAGATCCGGTAATTGAGTCAAGAAATCATGGGTTACACGGAATAGATTACTTTTGTGGGGAAGTTACTCTTTAGAAACAGCGCCGCATGCGATTTCCCAAGACTTCCGACCTGACGATCCACAGCGGGGAATGATTAAAATCAGAGTCTTCCGAGGCGGCATAGTATTTGTGAACTAGATTCGTTCCGTTTTTGTATAGAGACGGTTTCGCGTATACTCCTCCAACCCCGGGCGTTATCGTTGACTTCTGTAGTAATCAGCAGAAAGCGATGCTGTTACCGGGGGAAGTGCCGATCGTGCTTTGGCCGGTGGAAGCAGGGTTCTGCCCATCGAGGCGAGGGCAGGCCGTAGCTGATTTCCCGAAAACAGATGCGGTATATTGGTCCAACGTTGAGCAGAGGAGTCTTTCGTTGGATCTGGACAGGGAATCGTCGTATGACCCGCAGACGGGGCTGCCGCTGGAGCAGCAGGTGGCCAGGCTCCAGGCTCTGCTGGAAGCTACGCGTCAAGTTCACTCCACGATGAGAGTCGATGAGGTTCTGCATCGGTCTGCGCGGTTGCTGGTTCTGGAGCTGGAAATGAACGGGGCCCTGTTTCTTGAGCAAGGCTCTCAGGAGCCCAGAATCAGCTACGGGGAGATACCTGCCGCTCCGTATGAGGGATGCCGCCGTTTTCCGCTTCTCTCGCGAGAGAATCACATGCTGGCCGAGCTGGTGGTTGCAAGCCCGAACTGCGCGGAGTTCAGCGTCTACGAGCAGGACTTCATTGAAGGCCTGGTGCTGCAGACGGCCGTTGCGCTGGAAAATGCAACCCTGCACGAGCGGGACCTGGAATGGGCGCGAGTGCAGCAGGATCTGGATGCAGCACGCTCGCTGCAACTTTCTTTGCTGCCGAAGTCCATGCCGAAGATCGAGTCGTTTTCGATCGCGGGCCGGTCGACGACATGCTACGAGGTGGGCGGCGATTACCTTGACACGATGAAACTACCGGACGGCTCGCACCTGATGGTGGTGGCAGATGTGGCCGGTAAGGGACTCGCCTCGGCCATTGTGGCCACGAGTTTTCGTTCGGCGCTGCGGTCCCTGGCGAGCCATCCGCTGCCGCTGGCCGAGTTGGCCACTCGCATGAGCCAGCACCACTGGGAAGAGGGCGCAGAGGCGCAGAGGCGCTATGTGACGGCTATTTTTGTGCGCCTTGATCCGGAGGGGCCGAGGATCGAAGTTGTGAACTGCGGTCACAATCCCGGCGCGCTGCTGCTGCCGGACGGCTGGGTTCGAATTGTTGAAGCGTCGGGAACGCCGTTGGGCCTGCTTCCCGGCATGGAGTACTCTTCCGAGACGTTTGAATTCTTGCCGGGGGCCAGAATTCTTCTGTACACGGATGGCCTGACCGAGACGCTGCAGGCGGGTGGAGTGGACGAAGAATTTGGCCTGGAACGGCTGGTGGAGACCTTTCGTGCATGCAGAAGCCCGCAAGCCGAGCGTATGCTCGACGATGTATGGGAGGCAATCGGCTCATTTTCATCCCACGCACCGCAAGCCGACGACATGACCGCCCTGGCGATCTGTCATCTCGATTCCTCTAAGCAGGAGATCGTTCGCCCATGAAGAATGGAAGTTCTGTCCAGGTCTGTCTACCGTCGGAGCTGGGCTTTGAAAAGGTCGCCATGAGCACCGCTGCCAGCATGGCTGCGCTGATGGGATTTGACGAGGAGCGGATTGAGGACTTGAAGACCGCCGTGGCCGAAGCCTGCATCAACGCTATCGAGCACGGCAACAAGCTGAATGAGTCGCTCAGTGTTGCGGTTGTGCTTTCGATGAGCCAGAACGGGCTCGAAGTAAAAGTGATAGATGACGGAGTCGGGGTGCGACAGCAACCACCCTCACCGGACATCGACCGAAAACTGCATGGCGAGGAAGACACCCGAGGTATGGGGATGTTTCTGATTCAGGCTTTGGTGGATGAAGCCGAGTG
>JAJYVU010000114.1 GCA_021791875.1 Acidobacteriota bacterium
GACTCGGACGAGATCATCATACGCCGCTGCCCGGTTTGCGGGCAGGATTCGATCATCGGTCACGGACGACGGCGCAAGCAGGCGCACGACGAGTATCACGACTGGATCGGGATTCGCCGGGGCCGCTGTGTCCGATGCGGAAGGACACACACCTCAACGTCAGGGCCTGGATTGTTGTATGCGGTGAGGCCGCCCGCGAGCCACACAACCCTTCCCACATTGGGCCATTCGGTTCCTAGTTCCGCGGGATCCATTTCGATACCTTTCTCGTCGTCGTGCCCACCTTTTTCAGAGAATTAATAGGAGTACGGCGAATCAGGCGGTGGCAGGTCACGGAAATTCCTGGTGATGTTCAGGTCAAACGGATAGAGCGGAAACAGTAGCTCGCGAATTATCGTATTTTGGTGTTCGACCGTAGCAGTGGGCAAGAGCAGATTCTGTTGATCCAACCTCTTCAGCATTCCAAAGTTGAGATCGGTCAACTTTGTCCAATTGACTAACGTATCCAACGCAGCAGATTGCGGATCAGTTCCGACGTCGGCGAACGGAAGTTCTTGCCAGTAGTCTCGGAAGACTTTCAGGGCTTCAACTTCGAAGACCCCTGCGGCGTGAAGGGCGTCCAAGACACGGATCGTAGCTGGATAAATGCGCCCTTCAAATTCGAAGGGCGCACGCGGTGCATGCCATCCACGCGTTCCGTCGTCGTTGCGAACATAACTCACATAGAGCATCGATTCGCGATTAGCCTTGATCTGGTTTGGAAGAATGAACTCCCCGTATTCCCCCTCGCGATAGAAGCCCTTACGCTCGGAGTCTACGATCCTTTTGACTTCGGTCATATCGCCTGGAGATGTTCCGTAGTACCGTGCGTAAATGCCTTTTCCGACATGCTGGTCGATCTGTTTCACTAGGTTGGTAAACTTATCAGCAAAGGATGCAGGACAACGAATGGCGTCGAGCAAAATCAGAGCCTTGGCCGCTTCTTCCTCTGCAAATCCCTGCAAAATACAAACGCCACGGCGAGCACCAAGCTGCGACATTTCTGCCGCCTCTGCCCATAGACCGGAGGCATTCTCCCAGATCAGGGAGAGTCCAGATGCAACGGTAATTAGGAAATTCGCTTGAGAGAGCTGCAGAAGCTCCCTGTGCGCTGGTCCGGGTTCAACTGCTAAGTACGCCCCGCATTGTGAGCAATAACGGTCGCCTTCGTTGTTTGCGACGCCACAATCGCCACATTTCATACAGGGTTATCATAACGGTCTTCGCGTTGGCGGCAACACCCGTCGTAAGATTCGCGTGATTTGTACCCGCAAACCGGTCAGTGCTCCGCACTCAACCTTGACGCATAGTCGTCTATGGTGACTTGAGCCTGCCCCGATTAGGCCCCGTACATCGTGGTGCTGTCTCGTCACCGGGTTACGGATGCGAGCGCCCCTCCGTTTTAGATCCTTCATGCGATGACCCTGCATTCATTCCGTTCTCAACGCTTCCATCGGCTCTGTCTTGCCTGCGCGTATCGCCGGCCTGAGGGTAGCCACCAGCAGGGGCGCCAGCAGGACCAGCAGGGATGCAAGGTAAAGCCGCAGATCATCCGGTTGCACCCCGTATAGCTGACTGCGTAACAGCCTGTTCGCCGCCAGCGAGACCACAGTACCGGTCGCCAGGCCTATCGCTGCCGGGACCATCGCCCGCCACACGAATATTCGTGTAATGTCACCTCGCGTCGCTCCGAGTGCCATCCGGACGCCAATCTCTTGCCTGCGCTGCGCGGCAAAATACGATACCACTCCATAAATTCCAACGCAGGCCAGCAGCAATGCGATCCCGGCAAAGGACGCAAATACCGCTGCGTTCAGCCGTGGTTGCGCCACAGCATCGCTGAGTAGCTGATCCATCGTCTCGATCCGGCCTACCGACTCGCGCGGGTCCGCCTGGTAAACCTGCTCGCGGATCGACTTTACGAGTCGTTCCGGCGGCACAGTCGTCCGCACCAGAAAGTAGCGATGCCAACTGCCATTGGCATTCGCAGGCCAGTAGACAACCGGTCCAGGCTCCGCCGCGATCGCTCCCGTGACCCCTCGCACATCGGCAACCACCCCAATGATCTCGTGCGCCCGTCCATTCTGAAGCAGGTGATGTCCGATTGGGTTTCCCTTCGGCAGAAACTCCCGCACCAGGGCCTCGTTCACCAGTACCGGGGGCAGTGTCGAAACCTGATCCTCCGCCGTAAACGCTCTCCCCGCCACCAGCGGTGTCCCCATTGCCGCCAGCAAATTCCCGGCGATACTGCGGGTCTCCGCGCTGATTGCCGGCTGATTGGGAACCTGCGGCAGCCAGTCGGCATCGTATCTGGCGAGCAAATGAAAGTCCATCATCGGCGGCGCATTGATCTGCCCCGCAGCCTCTACTCCTGGGAGATTTTCAATTCGTTGTTGCACGTCATTGTAGAAATTGCGTGCCACTGCCGGCTTCGTGCTAAACGGCAGTACCAGCCGAAACGTCAGCAGGTGTTTCGGCTTAAATCCCAGTGGCTGCTTCATCAAGTTCCACATCGACTCCGCCAGCAGCGAGGCACCCACCAGCAGCACCAGAGACAGACCTACCTGCGTCCCCACCAGGACGCTGCGCAACCGGTTACCCGACGATCCTCCGAGGCGCGCCTCACCTTTCTTGAGCGCCGAATGCAACTGCACCTTCCGTGTTTCCAGCACCGGAGCCACTCCGAACACGATTCCAGTCGCCAGCGAAATCAGTAGAGCGATCCCAATCACAATCCCGTTCATGTGGATCGTGCCCGGCCTCCCCAGAATCCCCGGCAGGCTGGTAGCGGCAGTACGCGTGAGCGCAAATGCCAAGAGGATTCCCGCACCGCCACCTGCCAACCCGAGCAGCCCGCTCTCCACCAATAACTGAAAAGCCACGCGCCGTCGCGACGCACCCAGCGCCCGCCGCAGCGCAACCTCCCGCTGCCGAGCCGTCGCGCGAGACAAGAGCAAGTTGGCCACATTGATGCAAGCGATCAGCAGCAGCAGCGCCGACGCGATCTGCAAGGTCACCAATGCCGGTTGCACGGGACCGTACAGGTCCTCGCGCAGCGTCTCGCTGGTGAACCGCCACGCGCCGTCGCTCGACGGATACTCCCTCCTGAGTTGCTCCCCGATCCGCTCCAGATCGGCCTGAGCCTGCGCCGGAGTTACACCCGGCCGCAACCTCCCAAATACATTCCAGTCCCGCAGTCCGTCGCCCCGATAACTGCCCCAGCTATTCGGACCAAGCTGCGACGCGCGCCAAAAGTCCACGCCTGCCGGCGCAGAAAAATCTCGAGGCATCACGCCCACAATCGTTGCCGTCTGCTGATCCAGCGTCACCTGTTCACCGATTACGTTCGGATCGCCTCCGAAAAGCCGCTGCCACCCCGGATAACTCAACACCACGGTCAGCGGTGCATGCGGCACGTCGTCCTTCGCATCGAGTATGCGTCCCAGCATCGGCGCAGTGTCAAAGACATTCCAGAATCCTGCATTCACTACCGCTGCATTCACGTGGGTGGGCAACTTCTTTCCCACAATCAGGGTGCTCTCGTTGAAGTAAAAGTACGCCAGACTGGAGAAGCTCCGGTTTCGCTCCTCAATGTCGTAGAATCGCGGACCCGTCATCAGCCCACCGGCCGATCGCCCTGTAATCCGCGTGTCGTGAATCGCGATAATCCTCTTCGACTGTGGATAAGGCAAGTTCCTGAGCAGCGTCGAATACACCACCGTGAACATCGTCGTCGTCGCCGCGATCCCCAGTGCCATCGTCAGCACCACCATCAACGCAAATCCCGGTGCGCGTCTCATCTGCCGCAGCGAGAATCGTGTGTCCTGGACCAGGCATTCCAGTATGGGCAATCCCTCCTCTGCGTGGTACTGCTCCCGGATCGCCTCCGCAGCGCCAAGCTTCATCCGCGCCTGCCGCCGCGCCTCCTCCTCCCTCATTCCGGCCTGTATATTGGCTTCCGTCTCGCGCGCCACGTAGTCTTCCATCTCTTCGCGCAGCCGTGCATCGCCGCGCTGGCCAGTGACAAGATTGCGGAGACGGATCAGGAATCGATGGAGAGACCTCATGCCAGGTCCTCCGCCTTGACTTCAAAGAACCGAGCGATGATCGCGGCTGTCTGCTCCCACTCGCGCTTCTCGGATTCCAGAAGTTTGCGCCCCGCTCGGGTCAGCCGATAAAAGCGCGCGCGACGGTTGTTTTCGGAAGGCCCCCAGTCCGACTTGACGGCGCCCTCCTGCTCCAACCGAAGCAGCACCGGATAGAGAGTTCCCTGGTTCACGGAAAGCAGATCGCCGCTGATCTGCTCGATCCGCCGCGCAATGCCGTAACCGTGCTGCGGCCCGAGCACATCGAGCGTCTTCAGCACCATCAGCGCCAGCGTGCCCTGCTGCACGTCCTTTTTTTGTTTCGACAAACTCGGCATCGCCACCGCTCCTCTCATTTGGCCTACCAACAGGAGAATGATTGCACACTCCCATTGGGAAGGCAACAGGTGCAAATTGGGGCGGGTGGGCGGACGCCCAAAGTGAAGATCGATCAGGAAGTCTTCTTTGCTGCAGCCTTCTGCTTCGCCCAGCATTTCCACTGTGCTGCAGTGATCCTGCCGCTTACGTCGGCGCTCAGGATGCGCTTGCCTCTGCGTGGCTTTGCGTGGTTGACTGCGTGCCGCAGGCCAAAAGCGCGCGGGCTTCTGGGAGACGGAATATCTCGGAATCGATCTAGGAAATCAACTGGGCTGTGTCCATGCCGGACTGTGTAACCCGGAGAGCCGTCTCCGGTTCCATGTGTCCGTAGAGTCGCCTACGCGTTCTTGTGCCGCAGCCGCCCTTCTATCCTGAAACCAATAGGCCGTGTCGGCCGTTTCTCGTCAACTTGGCAGGACCCGGATCGAGGAATTCCTGCCAGCGGAGGGCTGTCGATACGGCACTAGAGATTTGGCGCAAACGCATGTCTGGGCCGCCACGACATATTCGACTACAAAAGCTTCACTGAATGAAGTCAGCTGTAGGCACTAGTACTGTGACCGCGTGATGGTGTACCTCAGGAGGTACTTGGCCGAGGCTGGAAATAGTCTGAACCTGGGTCCATGCAGAAATACCATCGAGTGCATGTGTGTCTTGGTAGGCGGGACCAGCGGCAGATAGCCAGTATGCTGGGCCGGGGGCGGGAGTCTGCGCGAGTACTGAGGCGGGCATTGATCCTGTGGCAGCTTAATCAGGGACAGAAGGCAGCGCAGGTAGGGCGGAACGTGGGTATGGCGCCCAAGACGGTGCGGGCCATCGCCCGCCGCCATGAGGAAGAAGGCCTGGAATCAGCACTGCATGAGAAGCCGCGTCCTGGCAAGCAGCGGGCGCTGGACTCCCGGCAGAGCCAGCGGATCATTGCGATGGTGTGTGGCCCCCCGCCGGAGGGGCGGGCACGCTGGACAGTGCGACTGATTGCCGAAGAGGCGGTGAAGCGAAAACTGACGCCGGCAGTGGGACGGGAAACCATCCGCGTCCTGCTTCAAAGTCATGATCTGAAGCCTTGGCGGAAAAAAAATGTGGTGCATCGCCGAGCTGGATGAGGAATACATCGCGTGCATGGAAGATGTGCTGGCCGTGTACGAGCAGCCGCATTGCGAAGAGGAGCCAGTGGTTTGCGTGGATGAGAAGCCGGTGGTGCTGCATGCCGATGTTCGTCCGCCTCGGCCCGCACGACCGGGGCGGATCGCCCGGCGCGACTCGGAATACAGGCGGGAAGGAACGGCCAACGTGTTCTGCGGCGTGGAACCGAAAGCGGGGCGGCACTTCACCCGAGTCACTCCGAACCGCTCCTCACCGCAGTTCGCCGACTTCCTGGTGGAGATCGCCTCCCAGTATCCCAAAGCGAAGACCATCCATCTGGTCATGGATAACCTGAGTTCGCACACCCGCAAGGCGCTCACGGATTCCTTCGGAGAGCAGATCGGCGGTTGGATCTGGAACCGGTTCACACCGCATTACACTCCGAAGCACGGCAGCTGGCTGAACCAGGCCGAGATCGAAATCGGCTTGTTCAGCCGCCAATGCCTCGGAGAGCGCAGAATTCCAACCCTGCAGGACCTGGAGCGCGAAGCCGGCGCATGGAATGAAACCATAAACCGCCATCGGGTCCTGATCCACTGACGCTTCACACGCGCAAAAGCCCGCCGCAAGTTTCACTACAGAAAAAACCGCTTCACGCGGTCACAGGACTAGTGGATGGCGAGACACAGCCGGATCGTGGCAGCCATGAATCGCAAGGAGTGGAAGTGGCCCTCGCAAAATCGAGCTCAGCATACCGCACTTCAAGCTTCGATTTCAATGCTGAAAATCGTGTAAAAAATGTGTTGCACTGTTGCTGGCATATGCGCCGCATCACTATGCAGAAAATGGTGCTGGAGCCGCTGCGAGCACGCTCATGCCCTTGGCATTGGCCAGCACGGTCTAACAGCCCGTGGTATAAGTAGCTATTTTCTGGCACGGCTCTGAACCGTGCGAGGGTATGACATTCGCGAGCCGGATGCCCCGACACCGCACATTCGGTCTTCCTGAACGCGGATGGCGATCCTGACGGCGGGTAAACAACGCCAAAATGAACAAAAGCAGTGCTCCGCCGCGGTTGATCCACTCCCGCGGTGTGCCGGCGCCCAGCAGCTTGCGGAAGATCAGGCTCAGATTGAATCCAGCGACATGAATGAGCTGCCGCTTGAGGATGTTGTTGTGCTTGCGCAGATGAGTGCGCCGCATACCTCCGGTGTCGTAGCAGTGCGCAAAGCTGCGTTCTACGAACTCGCCGCGCCGTCTGAGTAGCCTCTTGCCATATTTGCCCTGCACTCGCCGCCGATTCGCGTACACTGCCTGCTGTTGTCCAGCCTTGCCTTCCCAGTTGCGCCGGCCTTTCTGTTGCCGCTCTGGAATATAGGTGCGCACCTTGTAACTCTCGATCCGCTCCAGGGCCGCACCCGAGTGATAGCCCTTGTCCGCCACCACCTCTTCGATGCCCTCGACGTTCACCTTCGGCTTGCCGTAGGGATGCAACTCGGCATCGCGCACAGCAAGCTCGGCGACCGTTTCGCCGGCTTCGCACAGCGTCACGTCTACGGTCGTCGTATCGCCCTTGTCGGCCTCCTGCAGGGTCACCGCCACGACTGCGCCTGTGTCCAGGTCCACCGCGTGCTCGGCCTTGTGCGCCAGATGCGTGCGTCCGTCCTTCATTTTCGTAATCCGCGCGTCGGCATCCGTCGGACTCTTCCACTCTTTATTCGACGTGCGCTTCTTGCGCTTGCGGTCCAGCCGCGCCAGCTCTTCGCGCGTCGGCGTCTCGATGCCCGAACGCTTCGCCAGTCCGGTCAAAAACTCGTCGTAACTCTCGCCCGTATCCCGCCGCACAATCGAGCGCATCGCCGCCGACGCTTCCAGCGTGGTCGCGTCGATGCCCACGCGCTTGCCCTGGATCAGACCGCGATCGGCCAGCAATTCCAGCACCCAGGTGAATACAGCCCGATGCGTCTCCACATCGATCAGCCGACGCGTCCGCGAAATCGTCGAGTGATCCGGCGTCTGCTCCGTCAGCCCAATGCGCACAAACTGCCGTAAGGCCAAGGAGTCGGCCAGCCGCCAGGCAATCCCGCGCTCGCTGTCGATACCCTCGAAATATCCGATCAGCAACGAGCGAAAGTAGACTCCGGGAACGAGACCAGGCCGGCCCATCTTCTCCGCGTAGAACTTGCGGCAAAGAGCTTCGACATACACGTCGAACTTCTCTCCGTCCAGGAGGACGTTCAGCCGCTGGTAAAAAGGATGCCCCGGCGAACGCGCCAGCTCAGCGTTCGCAATCCAGATCTCTTCCTGCTTCTCCTGTGACTGACGCGTCCCCATCCCCATGACTGAAGACTACGGAAAATCAGCACCACACTCCAGCACTTTCCGCAATCACGCACCCGGACTTTAACCACAGGCTGCTAGCCCAAAGAGCGCACTGCTTT
>JAJYVU010000035.1 GCA_021791875.1 Acidobacteriota bacterium
ACGCAGTTATGCCATGAAATGACGGCCTTTCCAATCACTTTTCTTCATTCCACCCGCCGCTCTCGACAACTTGCCTGTGAGAAATGAGGGCTAATCACGGTCTATTCCAGCCCGGCAGCTTCGCGGCCTGATTATCCCGCGGTCTCGCCCTTGTTTCTGCTGACGGCTGCGCCTCTGCTGCTTTTCCTGTATGCGGCGAGCGCCAGCACGCAGACGATTCTGCTGCGCCGCGGCATATCCGTCTTTGAGACAGCGCAGACACTGACCGCGTTCCTGCTTACGTATCGGAGCTTTCTGACCTTCTGGTCGGGCAGGGCGGAAATCATCCTCGGGATGTTCTGCCTGGTGGCCTCGGCGGCAGGCTACACTGTGAGCTTTGCCTGGTTCGAGCGGGTCCACGCGCAGCGGAACTATCACGTTTATGCGACGGGTAGCCTGGCTCTTCTGCTTGCAGGGTGTTTCCTGAGCCTGCCCGGCACGTGGCTGGCTATCTGCGTCGCAGTCTTTGCCGTGGGAACAAGTTTTGCAGCGCGGCGAATCCACCATTTCTCGCTGGAATTCCACAGTCTCGCCGCTTTGGCTGTGATTACCGTCGCATCGGGGTTGCTACTGTGGAGCGCGAAAGCTTTTGCCGGACCGCTTCCTGGTGCGCCCGGAGGAACGATGGTTCTGGTTACGGTCGCGGCCGTTCTGTGTTGCATCGCATTCTTGCAATCCGCCGCTGACTTTTGGTGGAATCGCCTGCTGGTGTTGACGGGTGCGGCCCTGAGCGTATGCACTTCGGGGGGACTCCTAGTCTGGGGAGTGGTGTGGATCGGGACGAAACTCCATGCGGCGCCATTCACGCCCGGCCCGCAACACGTGGCCGTGATCAGGACCTTTGTTGCCTGCGCCTTTGCGCTCGGACTCGCGTGGAGCGGTTCGAAATGGCAGCGGAAAGAGTTGGCGTGGCTGGCGTGGACGGCGCTGGTCCTGGGAGCGGTCAAGCTGCTGTTTGAGGACGTGCGCCACGGGCATCTTGCGTTCACGGCCACATCGATCTTCCTCTATGCGGTGACACTTCTGCTCGTACCCCGGCTCATTCGTACCCACATCAAGACAGAGCTCAGCTGACGGAAGCAGGTGAGAGCGCCAGGGAGGGCACGGTAAGGAGGGATCCGGTGCGCGATGATAGCTGCGACTCACAGAACCGGGTTCTGTCGAGGCACTATAGAGACGCCCATTCGTACTGATGTGCGGGACTCGAGTCAGATTTCCCGGAGATGACACAGCCTCCGGATATGAAAAGGCCGCACATAACGTGCGGCTTTTCTTGTGGCGTTTTCGGACTGGCTGATCGCCTTTTATCGACCTATCTTGCGCAGTGGCTTGCCGGCCATGAGGTTGCGTTCGATGAATTCCAGAGTGATGTTTTTGGTTTCCGGCACCAGGAAAACCGTAATCAATATGAACAGCACGTTGAATCCGGCATAGAGCCAGAAGGTTTGAGCATGGCCAAAGTTGTTGAGCAGGGTGAGGAAGGTGGCGCCGACCACGAAATTGGCAATCCAATTGGTCAGCGTGGAAAGAGCAATGCCGAAGTCGCGTCCGTTGATCGGCTGCACCTCCGAGCACAAAATCCAAATGAGTGGACCTGCCGACATGGCGAAGCCGACGATGAAGAGCAGGAGCATCGCGACGGTGAAGATCTGCTCGACATGGGTATTGATGCCCAGATGCATCATGATGCCAACGACTGCCATGCCGATGGCCATGACAGAAAAGCCGGTGTAGAGGATGGGCTTACGGCCCAATTTGTCGACCAGCCAGATGGCAATGAATGTAGCCAATACGTTGGTCAAACCGACGATGGCGGTGAAGACCATCTGCGCTTCCTTCTGATATCCCATGTCCCTGAAAATGATCGGAGCATAGTACATCACCACATTCATGCCGGTGAACTGCTGCACGATTTGGAGCAGCACGCCGAGGCCTACCGAGCGCCGGAAATTGCTATTCTGCAGGAACATGTGCCAGCCGTGCTGCGGGATGCTGAGCTGTGCTGCGATTTCCTGCTCTTCCTGCTCCACGATCTTCGGGTTGCCGCGCAGCCTGATAAGCACTTTCGTGGCTTCTTCCTTGCGTCCGCGCATCATCAGCCAGCGTGGGCTGTCGGGCAGCGAGAAGATCCCCAGAAAGAATAGAGCGCCCGGAATGGCAATGATGCCGAGCATCCAGTGCCAGTTGCCAGAGTAGCTGAAGGCCAGATCGGACAGGTAGGCGACAAAAATGCCAATCGTGATCATCAACTGATAAAACGACACCATGGAGCCGCGAATATTTTCGGGCGCGATTTCCGCCAGATAAATGGGTGCCGTGAAGGAAAGAATGCCGATAGAGACGCCGAGGATCAGGCGTCCGGTGAGCAGAACGGCTACGGACTCGGCCGCGCCGCACATGATGGAGGCCGCAACAAAAATCAGCGAGCCCAACATCAGGGAGCGCTTGCGCCCCAGGCTCTTCGCCATCCACCCGCCTGCGATGGCGCCGACCGCAGCGCCGAGCATCATCCAACTCACGATGTGCTCCAGCATGGTGTCGGAGATGCCGAAATCCGCCTTAATAAACTGTTCCGCGCCGGAAATGACGCCGATATCCAGTCCGAACATCAGGCCGGCGAGGGCCCCCAGCAAGCCGATCATAACGGCAGCGGCTTTGGGGTGAGCTTCAGTTGTAACCGTTTGCGCTGTAGCTTTCATGAAGTCTCCATCGAGGTGTCGCCGGTTGCATGGACGCGCCCGTTGTTCACCGAAGCAGGTTCGACACGGTTGAATGGGGTACGTGGGCAAATCCGACTGCACAGATTGTAGTGGCATCCGTCAGTCGCTGGCCAGATGAACGAAAACCGAGGCCAAAAGGCCTGTTTGGATTTCTATAACCAGATGGCGAATCTCAAGACGTCAGGGAATCAAATCTGGACTGTTCCACCGTCTACAAAGAGCTCGATGCCAGCGACAAAGCTGGCGTCATCGGATGCGAGGAAAACAACGGCCCTGGCAATCTCTTCCGGTTTGCCGAGGCGACCGAGCGGCACGGTCGAAGCCAGCTGATGGTAGAGCGCGTTCTTTTGCTCCTCGGTTTCGGCCAGGCCACTGAGCCCTGGAGTGTCGATTGGGCCGGGGCTAATCACGTTGACGCGGATCCTGCGATTTTTCAGGTCGCTGGTCCATCCGCGGGCAAAGGAACGGACCGCCGCCTTACTGGCCGAGTAGACGCTGAAGTTGGGGTTGCCCTGAACTGAGACGATGGAAGCGTTCAGCACGATCGCCCCGCCGTCCGGGATCAGCGGCAGAACCTTCTGGACAGTGAAGAGAACCCCTTTTACGTTCGTGTGAAATGTTTCATCGAATTGCTCCTCAGTGATCTGTCCGATAGGGGCGAATGAACCACCTCCAGCATTGACGAACAGCACATCCAGACGGCCCTTTTCATGCTGAATCTGTTGATAGAGCGCATCCAGATCCGTGAGCCTCGAAGCGTCTGCCTGCACCGCCTTTGCGTGGCTTCCCAATACGGCGACAGCTGATTCGAGCTGCGCCTGACGGCGTCCGGTGATGAAGACGAAAGCGCCTTCCTTGATGAACTCTTTTGCTGTCGCGAGGCCTATCCCTGAACTTCCACCCGTGACCAGCGCAATCTTGCCTTCCAGTTTGCCTGCCATCTTCGTACTCCTGTTTGCGAAACATTTGAATGGTGCGTTTCGGATGTTCTGATGAAGAGAAGGATTCGATTGGCACAACGATTCTTCTGTAGATGGCGAATTGCGATCCTTCTCCAATGTCTGTTCGTCGAAGTTGAGCTGGATTGAAGATTGTTGTCTTCGCTGTCATGAGAAGGCGTCGTCCAAAGATTTGCAGGCGGTCTGGCGCGGCTGCCAAGGGGGCAATCACTCCCGGGAAATCTGAGAAACAGCCCCAGGTCCGGAGGCGCAAGAACCGATGGCCGGGCAGCCAACAAATGAAGAGGGTTGGGCCGGCTGAATCTTGACAGCGGTATAATCCCGTTGCACGAGGATGATTCGGGGGCTCAGCCGGTTTCATGAATCGTCCTTATCAGAAGGCAAGCTCACCACGTGCCGTCCGAAAATCTTGCAGTCCAGCGAGTATGCACCCGGGCCCAGTGCAGCAATCGAAAGGCTTATGACGACTGCCACCATGGTATGAAACACATCCCCATGAGGCTTCACCTGCAGGCGCAACAACTCCAAGGCTGCAGCGACAATCGCGGCATATGGGGTCAGGGCTCCGAGGATAAGGCAAAACGCCACGACCGAAGACACAATGACAGCAAAACCGGAAGGCCCATCTCGATAAGCAATCTCATCGACCAGAAGCAGGGCCACCGTTACTACCCTCAAGGCCACGAGCGCAACTCCGGGGGGGCCGTTTGGAAACATCGAGTACAGTCGCTGCACTTACTCACGTTAGCGGGACAGCGGCATTGCGCCAATCCCGGAAGGGTCGTCTGTATCTGCTTCTTTTGAGTCTTGCGGACTCGAGGTGTCCGGCATTATGCTCAGGCTCTCAACGCATACGGAAATTTCACATGTCTGCAACCTCAAGCCTATTCGAGCGCTCGGGGGCATTGCCGGCGATGCTGATCCGATGCTTCCGGCAGTGCATCGCGCGTGGCCGGGCGAGGTCGCCTGGCACACGGGGATGGATACTGGCTGCGTGCGTTTGGCTGGTGGTTGCGGGGGCGTGCAGGTCGGGCTCGGGAATGGATACACAGCAACCGCTGGATCAGATGTATCACACCGGCTGGACCGGTAGAGACGGATTGTCCGGTATCGTACTGGCTCTTGCCCAAACGAAGGACGGATATCTGTGGGTGGGAACTACGGAGGGACTCTTTCGCTTCAACGGCATTTCGTTTGAACTGTACAAACCACTGGACGGAAGCTTTCGTTCGCGCGCCGTCTCGGCGCTATTGGCTACTACTGACGGCGGTCTTTGGATCGGATACTTGCGCGGCGGCGCCAGCTATCTGAAGGAAGGACGTGTCACGAATTATTTCATTCACGAGGGATTTCCGTTCGGCATTGTGCGGTGTTTCGCCGAAGATCAGGACGGAAAAATCTGGGTCGCAGCAACCGGCGGATTGGGGCTCCTTGAAGGTCACAAATGGAAAACGCACTTCAAGTCATGGGGCTATCTGGGCGACTCGCCGGACAGGCTCTTCGTAGACGATCGTGGAACACTGTGGGCTGGTACTGGAACACAGATTGTGTTTCTGCCCAAGGGATCCCGGCACTTTATCAACACTCGTATTTCATGTCCAGTCGTAGGAGCATTCGCCGAATCCTCGAACGGTAGAGTCTGGTTCCTTGACTACAAGCGCATGCGTATGCTCTCGTTGCCGCCGCAAGAGGGCGTCCGCCAGGCAGGCTGGCTAACCCAGACCAGCTCGTCACAAGAGGCCATTTTTGATCGCCACGGGAGTTTATGGGTGACTGACCCGGACGGAAACAGCGGAATCTTCCGCATTTCTTCCCAGCAACTGTCACTGCGTCTCCATATTGCCAATTCCAGCCCCGGCATCCAGCATTTCGGTTCGCGACAAGGACTCACGGGGAGTGCTTCGCTCGGTCTTCTTGAAGATCGCGAGGGAAATATCTGGGTGGGCACCTACTTCGGACTGGATCGTTTTCGGCATCGCAATCTCACGTGGTATCCGGTACTACCTGGAACGCACACCTACAGCCTTGTGGTCGGACGCAGCGGCAACATCTGGGCCGGCACCGATGTCGGAAGGGTTGTGCACATTCCCGATGGGAAAGTGGTTCCAGGAAGCCCGAAGAATGTTGCTGGCGCGTATCGCGCTCCAGATGGAAGCATCTGGCTTTACCCCCAGCACAAGCTTTGGCGCTGGCAGGATGGAAGATTTGTGGAAATACCACTGCCGCGGGATGCGCTGAGCAACCGTGTCCAGTCACTGGCGATTACACCGAGAGGCATCGTCTGGGTTTCGATTTCCGGAAGCGGGGAATACTATCTCCGGAATGGGAAGTGGACTTGGGTAAAACTGCTGCCGGAGCACCCTGACTGGACTGCAAACACTGCCTATGCCGATGATGACGGTCGCGTGTGGATTGGCGTGCAAAACAACATAGCGGAAGTGGACCGTGGCCGGATCAGGGTCTATTCGGCTAAACAGGGCCTCACGTTGGGCCCCGTCCTCGCGGTCGGCGGTAACGCCAAGCAGCTTTGGGCCGGTGGCGAAAAGGGCCTCGCGCTATTGCGCGGTCATGAATTTCATGAAGTGTACGCCAGGAATGGGGCCAGCTTCGGCGTGGTCACGGGTCTAGTAGCCACATCGCAACATGGACTGTGGCTGACCGCAACAAGTGGAATTATCCACATCTTTCAGCGTGACGTGGAAAGGGTGCTGCGGAATGCGAGTCTTCAGGTCAACGATGAGGTATTCAATATGGCCAGCGATTTACCTCAGGCTCCGGAGAGCATGGGTCTCTACTTTCACACAATTGTGGAGGGACGCGATGGTGTGCTCTGGATCCAGACTACGAGCGGTGTAGCGCGCCTTGATCCCAGCCAAATTGTGCGCGATCCGTTTCCGCCATTAATGGCCATACGCTACGGGTATGCCGATGGCAAGCGCTACTCCCCATACGCGACTGCGATCATGCCTCCGCATACAGAGAGCGTTCGAATTGATTATGACGGTCTGGGCCTATCCGTTCCTCAGCGGGTAAGGTTCCGCTACCGGCTTAAAGGACTGGAGAAGAAGTGGATCAATGCAGGCAGTCAACGTCAGGCGTTCTTCACGAATCTTCTTCCGGGGCGATATGAGTTTGAAGTTCTGGCCTGCAACAGCAACAGGGTGTGGGCAAAAACACCGGCGGTCTGGAATTTCAAGATCCTGCCTGCCTGGTATCAGACGTTGTGGTTCAAGAGCCTGGTGTGGACGACGGTGGTGGCCCTGTTGTGGCTGTTCTATCTCTTCCGCCTGCACCAGATCAGCGCAGCGATCCAAAACCGTCTTGATACTCGCCTGAGAGAGCGCGAGCGAATCGCACGCGAGTTACACGACACTCTCCTGCAAGGCTTTCAAGGACTTGTGCTTCGTTTTCAGGCGGTGCTGCTACAGATCCCCGCTGCTGACCCGCTGCACGATGCAGTAGAGAAGGCCCTGATGCGTGCCGACGGAGTTCTGGTGGAAGGTCGTGAGCGGGTCCGTGAGCTGCGCGCGGAATCGGGGTCGGATCTGGGGAATGTGCTGGCGGAGTTCGGCACGAGCCTGGCCTCGGAATCGACTACGTTTCAACTCATCGTGGTTGGAACCCCAAGGCCGCTGCAGGCTCTCATGTGTGACGAAGCCTCCTACATAGGCCGCGAGGCGTTGATGAACGCTTTCCGACACGCTCAGGCGACGCGGGTTGAGGCGGAGCTTACTTACGGCAAGTCGCACCTGGTTCTGCGAATTCGCGATGATGGAATTGGCATTGAGGAAAAGACGGTAGCGGTTGGACGCTCAGGCCACTGGGGGCTGCAAGGAATGCGCGAACGAGCGCGCGCGTTGGGCGGACAACTATCGATATGGAGTCATTCCGGCGCCGGGACAGAAGTCGAGCTGGATATTCCAGGAAAGGTCGCCTATAGAAAGGACGACAGCGGAAGGACTGTGTCATGGTTCAGTCGTCAATGGAGGCGAAGGAGGTAAAGATGCTAAATGGCGGAAAGATCAGAATCATGGTTGTTGACGATCACCCCCTTCTGCGGGAGGGAATTGCGGCTGTATTGGCGAAAGAAGAGACGATCGAGCTTGTTGCAGAAGCGGCGAACGGTCAGGAAGCCATTGAGAGATTCCGCAGCGTCCGTCCCGACGTCACTCTGATGGATCTTCGACTGCCCGGCATCAATGGCATTGAAGCCATCAAGGCCATCCGCGGTGAGTTTCCGGCTGCGCGCTTTATTGTACTTACTACGTATCTTGGCGACGTCCAAGCTCTGCGCGCTTTGCAAGCGGGAGCCACCGGCTACATGCTCAAGACGATGCTCCGTACCGAGCTAATTGACACGATTCGAACCGTGCATGCCGGGCGGCGCCGCATTCCTCCTGAGATCGCCCGAGAGCTTGCCGAGCATGTGGCTGATGATTCGCTCACTGAGCGAGAGATCGAAATTCTTCGCTGCGTCGCGGCGGGTGCTTCGAACAAGATCATTGCCGACCAACTGCACCTATCGGAAGCAACAGTGAAAGGTCATATGAAAAACATACTTTCCAAACTGGGCGCCAATGATCGCACCCATGCGGTCACCATTGCGATGAAGCGCGGATTTTTTGACGCATGACGTCGGATAAGTCGGCGCGCAGCCGGTATGGAAACTTGTCATCGCGTGCGGCTATTGCCGCGCTTCGCTTCGTCATCCTGGAAGAATGGTCCGCGGCATGTATCAGGAGGCACTGGGTCCGAACCGCATTCCGTGCGGGTAAAGAGCGGCAAGAGGCAATGCGCTTGAATTTGAATTTCTGATCCGCTGCGGGGCTCAGCGAGCTGGTCCTGGCTAGCGATGTGGAGCGACAGAGCAACAACGCTCGCGGGATACTGACGCACGAAGTCATTCACCTTACTGATATCTCGAGCGGTAGCGATGACTCGTTCGCCACCAGCAAGGGGCTTGTTGGCAAGGAGTCGATCGAATCCGGTGAACGCTCCGGTGATGAATCAGACACGGGATGAGCTTGATGCGGGCATAAGGGGATCCTTGTAAGGAAGTGTTGCAAATTTGCGTTCATGGCAAACGAGCAGACGGGGCAAACGGGTTGAGCGGGAACGGCCACGATGAACTCTCGACTGGCTTCGCAGTTGTGATTGTGATTGGCTCCCTGAAGCTCCTACATCCAGCAGCGAGGTCGATGACGAGAAGGTTATCGTCGGCATCATCTTTTCTTACAAGAGTGCAGGCAATCAACATAATCGCTCAACCTCTCGCATCGTCGCGAGTTGTGATTACAGATCCAGGTCGCTTAGTTCGGGGTGGCCGTCAGGACGTCGCCCCTGGGGCCAGCGGAACAGTCGCTCCGCTTCACGGATTCTCAGGTCGTTGATGGAGGCGTACCTGTGGTGCATGATTCCATCCTGATTGAACACCCAGTTCTCGTTGCCGTAGGCGCGATACCATTGGCCACGGTCGTCGCGGTATTCGTAGGCGAAGCGAACCGCGATGCGATCCCTGTCATATGCCCAAAGCTCCTTAATGAGGCGATATTCAAGTTCGCGTTGCCATTTGCGCTGTAGGAAGAGAATGATCTGATCTCTTCCAGTAATGAACTCGGCGCGATTCCGCCACACGCTGTCGGGAGTGTATCCCAAGGCGACTTGTTGAGCATTGCGCGAATTCCAGTTGTCCTCGGCCTTTCGCACCTTCAGAGTCGCGGTGTCGAATGAGAAAGGCGGGATCAAAGCGGGTGATGGAGAGACAGACATGGAACTCCTCCTCATGATGAATGTCTGATGCACCGCCAGGGATTTGGCAGAGCAGGTTGAGAGAATTGGAAAACGGTCCTCTTGTATTGCCTTTCGGTCTTTGATCTTTGGCCGGTTGTGGGCAATTAAGCGGCGTTCGATCGCGGCATCTGCTGTCGAGGAATTTGACTCGCGGGAGCTTTCTTCCGGGGAAGAGCGAGAAAACGGAAAGCATCATTGATGGTATCCGGGATTCTGGTTTTCGGCCGGTGCAGCATGCGGGCAGCCTTTGCTGCCGTTCGTACCAGTGCATAGCGGTTGGGTTCCCGAGCGAGAGCAGCGACAATGAGTTCAGCACGCATGGGTTTCTCTCCTGGTCAAAATCAGAAAGTACTTGCCGTTATTGATGACTGGAAACGTTGCTGGATGTTCCTAGCGAGTCGTTCTCCGGAAGGCTGGTTGCATGGGCGCTATCGTGAATCTTGCAGTTCGCTGCGAACAGTGCGATACGCAATCGTTGATTCTTCAACAACAGGAGGCATATGCAGCGCTGCAGGCGCTGTGCCGTGGATTTCCAGTCTTCATCAGTTTCCTGCCCGATTGGGAAGAGTTCGTCCTGCCAAGTCGTGTTCTCCATACTCAGCTCCTCTTTGAGTGAGCGGTTACTGTTGTCGCCGACGGAAAGCACCAGTGCCCCGAGTACGGCGATTATGGGAACTGTGCGAAATCGGATGAGTGGCCCCAGCGGCGGTAAATCCTCGACGTGCTTCTGCGAACTCCGTGACCTCGGGACTACGCCGGATCACGATGCCGAAAGAGTACTGCAGTGCTGGAGGGCTCGAAACCCCCGATAGGGGCAGGTTGCGCAACCCCTTTTGGAAGAATTGTCGTCGGCACGTGATCGCCGCCAGTGGTAATGAGCTAGTGAGAATGCGAGTGTGGGGCGGTGGTGAAACACGTCGATTGCAGGCATCAGCCGACGAACCAAGCGCGCGGCAAGTCGAGTTGATCGGACTCATCACATCAATAGCTCGCATACCATTCTCGAATCGGAGGTAGAAGCGACACGACGTCTCTCGTTTGCTCTGAGTGTGCGCTCATTTGAACGAGGTCGACCCTAGCTGTGCAGAAGATAAGTGGCGCTCGAGCTTTGCCCGCAGCGCCAGTCGAGCTCGACGTCTTCGGGATTTCACAGCAATCACCGTCGTGCCGAGAATCTGGGCTGTTCCATGCATGGAATTTTCCTGCAGGTCGCAAAATTGAAGTGCCATTCGCATCTCGGGTTTTAACTGAGCCAGTTTTGCATTGAGCAATGTGTCGCACTCTTTTGCAAAACAGAGAAATTCTGGATCGGGCCGTTGGTCGGGTATTTCAACCGGCAGCGGCATTTCCGTCCCTTCGTGGACGTGCGCCACCAGCGGCATTTCTCTCCGTCGGGACTGCTTTCGCTTCCACATGAGGGCCTCATTTCGTGCAATGCTGATCAACCATGTGGAGAGAGAGCTCTCTTTCCGAAATGCTGCCAGGTTCATGAAAACCTTCATGAACGTTTGTTGTGCAATGTCTTCGGCGTCGCACATGTTGCCAGACATTCTACGACCAATGGACAACACCGTATGTTTGTAAGATCGGACAAGATCATCGAATGAGGAGATATTGCCACCTGTGGCTGAAGAAACGAGTAAATTAATATGCTCTTCACAGCCGGTCTCAGACTGCGCAGATTTCGTCCGCTCCGTATTTTTCAAGGTCATTGTGAATTATCCTTCTTCAGTCCGCGCAGCTTGAGTCGCCAGAGCGTAGCGGAGTGTTCGACTTGCCTGAATCCTTCCTCGATTAGCCAAGGGCGATTTGAGTTAAGTGCGGCTCCCGGCGAATACTTCATGTTTGTGCCCACACACTCGGCAGATGGACTTCCGATGCGGTCATTCGCGAGAGTGATAACGGTTGCGTTCCGAGTGACTGCCACTAAGGCTGGATGCGTTCACCTCGGTTCGCTCCTGGGCGTTCTGGGCGCTGACTGATGCTGGAATACCTGTGGCGGCGTTTGCAATTTGAAGTCGCAGATGAGCCGGAAGCGGGCGTTGGGGTTTACGGCGAATCGTGATGCGGCTGCATAATTGTGTGGCTTACCTATACTGCTCAGATAACTTCGCGGTCCAGCGCCTGTGCCGGATCACGATGCTGAAAGAGTACTGCGGTGCCGGATCGACCGAAACCCTCGATGGAAGCAGGTTGTGAATACACTTTCGGAGGGGTTGCCGACAGACCGTTGGGACTATCCGGGTGAGTGGTGGGGATAGGGTCTCCGCGAAATCACGCTGAGATACCGCGGAAACATTCTTGTGGAATTAGTCGCAACTTTGACGCTAAGCGAAGAGGGATGTAAATGTGAACTGAGACCTTTACAGACACGCCCCGGTCAAAGGCGCCGCCCATCGGAAGGTCTCTTTGGTCGGTCGGATGGCATCACAGCAATGATGGCAACTGGAGCGCAGCGCGAAGTCGTAAGGCGTTCCAAAGGGAGAGGGGGCATATGACATCTGAGTCCAGTCGTGGCCTTGTGCATCTGAAGAGCCCATATTCAGTCTTCGAAACGATGGCACGGTTACAGGATGCGATCCGGTCGAAAGGAATACCGATCCTTGCCCGGATTGATCACAGCGGCGACGCACTGCGAGCTGGGTTGCAGATGAATCCTGTGCAGCTGCTCATTTTTGGTAACGCCAGGGCGGGGACTCCGTTGATGGTCGCTTCGCCGACGATCGCCATCGATCTTCCTTTGAAGGCATTAGTCTGGCAGGACGCGGATGGGGCGGTCTGGCTCACTTATAACAGCCCTGAGTACCTACTCCAAAGACACTCTCTGCCGCTCGATCTTGCGCAAAATATTGCGGCGATCAAAGCAGTATCCGAAGAGGCAGTCAAGAGATAGCGGGCGCGCCAGAGTGCCTTCTATCAGGTCCTTTGACTTTATTCTGCCCAATGCTGCTGGGACTTAGGAGCGTTCCTGGCAAGTCACTCCAATAGTCGCCACACCAGAGAATGATTCGTCATTGGAAAGATCTTCATCGCAAGGAGCGCGAGTGTTCCAATCCGTATGCTATCGAGAGCGGCTTAACCGCTGTCCGAGGAATGAATTGCGACAAGGTGAGCTTTGAGTGCGCGTCTCGGATCCCGCTCTTTCGTTCTTGGCACAGGCGGCGAGGCGAGGGGATACCGGATGAGATGGGGAAATGGGCCGCAATACCGAGGCCTTCCGTGCGATCCACCGCCGGTCCGCAGGCGAGTCAATCGAAAGTAGTAGAGAGGGTTCAAACGTCGGGACGATTGACTTAGAGGCCGTATCTCCAGCAGTCTGGCGTCCACGCATGAAGACGAAAAAATTCGCTCTCCTGGCCGTAGCCGTAGTTCTGCTTTTTACAACTGGAATTTCAACCTATGGACAAAGTTCCCATGTGACTTTCTCCGCGTTTGAACGCGCGCGTGTCAATGCCTGGCAATGGTTTGAGGTGCCGCATCAATCGAGTACTTACAGCTATACGGGCTCGCTGCTGCGAGTTGGAATGGCGCAACAGGTCCATCACTGGAACTGGCGGCTGGAGTTATCTCAGCCCGCGGTGTTGGGGCTGCCGTCAAACGCGGTGTCTCCAATTGCAGCTCAGGGACAACTGGGTTTGGGCGGGACCTACTATGCAGCGAACGGCAACAATGCCGATCCCGCGGCGGTGTTTTTCAAGTTGGGATGGGTGCGCTATCGCTTCGATCGGCCGGACACGGATGTGCGCTTGGGGCGCTTTGAATTCTTTGATGGAGAAGAGACCCATCCCAAGAATCCGATCATCGCGTGGCTGCAGGCGAATCGTGCCAGCAACCGGCTGATCAGCAACTTTGGTTTTACCGAAGGGCAGCGCAGTTTTGACGGAGCAGATGCACATATCGGAGCGGGTGCATGGGATATTACAGCGCTTGCGGCGCGTTCGGACAAAGGCGTGTTCAACATGAACGGCAATGCGGAGTTGAACGTCGATGTGCAATACCTGGCGTTTACCCGACAAGCAGCCAAAGGGCATGTGCTGGTGAGAGCCTTCGGAATTGGGTACCACGATGGTCGAACCGGAATTCTGAAAATAGATAATCGCCCGCTGGCCGTGCGGCAAGCGGATCGCAAGAACATTCGGTTGGGTACTTATGGAGGGGATTTGCTTGCTGCGATTCCCGCGGGGCCGGGTGATTTCGACTTCATGTTCTGGGGCGTGTGGCAGAACGGGAGTTGGGGCGAGCAGCGCGACAGCGCCGGCGCCGCTGCTCTGGAGGGCGGCTACAAATTTACGAGTGTTGCGAGTGAGCCGTGGGTGCGCGGCGGCTGGTTTCGCTCGTCAGGGGACAACAATCCTCTGGACAACAAGCACAGCACGTTCTTCCAGATCCTGACGACGCCGCGTCTGTACGCGCGCTTTCCGTTCTACAACCTGATGAATAACACGGACACTTTTGTGCAGGTGATCGACACGCCGACCAAGAAGCTTGCGCTGCGCAGCGATCTGCACTGGGTGAGTCTGACGTCGGCAAAGGATCTGTGGTACCAGGGCGGTGGCGCCTTCGACAACAAGGTATTTGGTTATGTAGGGCGTCCTTCCAACGGGCATACATCGCTGGCAACGGTGGCCGACATCAGCGCCAACTGGAAGGCAACGTCGCATCTGGGAGTGGATTTCTATTACGCACATGCGACCGGCAAGGGCGTGATCAAGGCGATTTATCCGCCGGGTCACAACGCGCAATTCGGATATGTTGAGCTCGACTATCGCTGGAAACACTGAGTGAATGTATGCATTCGTTGAAGCCGAGTTCTACAAGGCTCGGCAACGGCCGGCCAGGGGGAAGCAGAAAGGGGTGTTCACGTGAAAGGCCGAATGCCGCCGGCAATCCTGGTTGTGATCGTGGTGTGCGGACAGGCGCATGCCGGTTATGCGCAGGGTGCTAAAGACACGCGCGCCGCCGACGGGATTTCGACGCCGCTGCACACGAACTTTGGGACTCACAAGCAGTCTGCAGCGGGAGCTCTAGGAGGTGAGTTGCAGGACCCCACAAGCGCCGTGATTTCGGGAGCGGAAGTGACGCTTGAGGGTTCGGTTTCCGAGTGGAAGAAGTCTACCCTCAGCGATCGGCAAGGGGCTTTCTATTTTGGAAATGTGCCGGCAGGGAGATATCAGATTACGATTCAGGCAAAGGGCTTCAAAGTCACGGTTCTTCGCGGAATCGATGTCGCACCTGCCGCCGAGGCCAAAGTGAATGCCGTACTTCCTCTTGCTCAAGTGAGCATGCGAATCACAGTGGAACCACTGAGTGCAAAGGACGCAGCGGCGAGTCTGCTCACCGTGAGTCAGGCGGAGCGGGATCGGAGCAACAATTCAGCAGATCTGCTGGCGAAGATTCCTGGGGTGAGCTTGCGCGGCAACGGTCAGCTCGCATCCGTTCCGATGCTTCATGGGCTGGGGGACGAACGCACAAAACTGGTCGTGAACGGCATGAGTGTTTCAAACTCGTGCCCCAACCACATGAATCCTCCGCTGTCGTATATCGCTCCATCGAACGTTGGCAAGATCACGGTGATGGCAGGTATTACGCCTGTGAGCATGGGAGGAGACAGCCTGGGTGGAACGATCTCGATTCAATCGCCGCCGCCTGTCTTCGCCATGCCGGGAAAGCCGGTGATCGAAGATGGCAATGCCTCGAGCTTCTATCGCAGCAATGGACAGGGTTATGGCTTTTCCACGTCGGAATGGATGGCCGCCCAGCACTTTGGGATTGGGTACACGGATTCGTGGGAGACGAACCGCGATTACACCGACGGGGCAGGCCACAAAGTCACCTCGACTTATGCGCAGAGCACGGATGTGACGCTGATAATGGCCGCACAGGATAAAAGCAACCTGATTGTACTGCGGGCCGGATTGCACCATATTCCGCACCAGGGTTTTGTGAATGCACGGATGGATATGGTGCGCAACTATGCAACGTCCTTGAATCTGCATTACCGCAAGACACTTGTACACGCGGTGCTGGATACCCGCGGCTACTGGCAGAGCACCTCACACTCGATGAATATCGGCCACGACAAAGCTACTTTCCCAATGCCGATGTTCATGCCAATGAATGATCACGGCGTAGACCTTGGCTACACGGTGAAATACGAGGTCTCGCTTTCGCCGCAGCATTTGCTGCGCATGGGGAACGATCTCCACCGCTTTGATCTGAATGACACCTGGCCGGCGGTGGCGGGCAACGCGCCGATGATGGGGCCGAATTCGTTCCTGAATATCAACAACGGACATCGCACGCGCATTGGGACCTACGTGGAGGTGGCCAGCCGATGGAGCCGGAAATGGACGACGCTGGTGGGCGTTCGCAACGACACAGTATGGAGCGACACGGGGCCGGTGCATGGCTATTCCGCGATGTATGCGGCCGACGCGAATGCCTTTAACGCGGAGAATCGCGCGCGCACAGATGCGGATTTTGACGCGACGGCATTGATGCGATTCAAACTGGATGCGTACGCGGATATTGAAGCGGGCTATGCGCGGAAGTCGCGGGCGCCGAGCCTGTATGAACGCTATGAGTGGTCGACGAACCTAATGGCCAGCAGCATGATTGGCTGGTTTGGAGATGGAAACTATTACGTGGGCAACGTGGGCCTGAAGCCCGAGGTTGCTCATGCCGTGAGCGGGACCCTGGTGTTGCATGATCGCTCGAATGCCCGGTGGAAGATGAAGGTGACGCCGTATGTGACGCGCATTCATGACTACATAGGTGTAAATACGCTGACGATGATCACCAAGGGTGAGGCCACGTTTGCGCAGTTGCGGTTTGCGAATCATTCGGCGATTATTTATGGCGGTGACTTGTCCGCGGACGCAGCTTTGTGGAGGAGCACCGGCTTTGGAACTGGCAGGCTGAGCGCCGTGGGCGGATGGCTGCACGGCGAGAGGCTCGATACCCACACCGGTCTCTATCAGATGATGCCGCTGAACTTGCGGGTGACCCTGGATGACGCGATCAAATTGCGGTCGGGCTGCGGATGGTCTGGCGGTGCGGGTATTTATGCCGTGGATCGGAAGTCGAATGTGGATCCGCATCGACTGGAGCAGGAGACGCCGGGCTACACGCTCTTTGACCTGCATGCCGCGTATCGTCGGCCGTATCTTGAGTTGAGCGCGGCGGTTGATAACCTGCTGGGGAAGGAATATGAGATGCCATTGGGAGGGGTGAATATGGATCGCTTCCTGGCGAGCGGATCGAAGAGCCGGATCGAGCCGGTGACCGGTCCAGGCAGATCCGCGGACTTCAGCCTGACCATTCGGTTTTGAATGCTGCAGGGCATGGGAGAAGATCTCCATTTTCCACAAAGTGCGGCGATCAGGGTGTAGAAGAATCTCAACCGAAAGTTGGAGATGAAATTCAGCAGATTAGCCGGTTGCGCATTTGGGGGTTCCTCGGAGATGCTTGCAGGGCTGAATTTTTAGTCGGCCTGAGTTGCATCTACGCGCGGCCAGCCGACAGGGACGAAGCATCCATCGCCGTTCGCCGTTGCCGTTGCTGAACAAAACAAAACGACTTGTCCTCTGGGGAATTACTCTGCCTGGTTATATTGGCGGGAGGGAAAGCAGACCAGAGCGGGTGAGTCGACTTTGTGAGGAGATGTCGTGAGGGAGAAAGCGTCATTATTTTCGAGCCGGCGGCATGCGTTCTGGTTCTGGGCCGGCTGCGTCGCAGTGACTGTTGGTGTCATGCTGCACTTACCCATGTTTCTGATGGGTATCAAGACCCACTTCGTCCTGGCGGGCATGCCGATGGGCAACGGGATGAAAATCGGGATGGGGCTGATTGTGGCCGGGACTTTCGCCACAGCCTATGGTCTGATGCCGCGGCGGAAATCGAAGGTGACTTACGAGGAAATCGCTCCGCCGGAAGATGCTCCGCTCAACAAGGCGCACTGGACGCAGATGCTGGTGCTGGCTGTGGCGTTGATTATCGACGTGATGAAGCCGGTGACGCTGGGGTTTGTCATCCCAGGCATGCGGGCGGAGTACCACCTGACATTCGCGCATGTTGAGCTACTGCCGTTCGCAGGGCTGCTGGGGACGACGATCGGGTCGTTCCTGTGGGGCGCCCTGTCGGACTACTATGGACGGCGCGCGTCGATCCTGCTGGCGGCGGTGGTCTTTATGGGCACGGCAATCTGCGGGGCTATGCCGGCGTTCTCATGGAACATTGCTATGTGCTTCATGATGGGAATCGGCGCGGGCGGGATGTTGCCGGTGACTTATGCTCTATTGGCGGAGATTATGCCAACCCGGCATCGCGGCTGGTGCCTGGTGCTGGTGGGCGGCGTGGGAACGGTGGGCGGATATTTCGCCACCAGCCTGCTGTCGGCTTGGCTGCAGCCGTATTTCGGATGGCGGATCATGTGGCTGATCGATCTGCCGACGGCGCTTGTGCTGATTCTGGTGAGTCCGAAGCTGCAGGAGTCGGCGCGATTCCTGCAGGCGATGGGGCGGACTGACGAAGCAAAGGAGACGCTGGCACGATTCGGGATCGTACTGGAGAAGCTGCCGAGCGCCGTGCCAGAACCGGAAGATGTTTCGCTGCTAGTGCAGCCGGCGGCAACACCGGTGAAGATGAAGGAAGTGCTGGGCGTGACGGCGGCGCTGACGCTGGCGGCGCTGGCGTGGGGATTTGTGAATTTCGGGGTGATGCTGTGGCTGCCGGGAAGCCTGATGGCGGAAGGCCGAAGTATGGGCGCAGCCAGCCAGATCATCGCGCGATCGTCGCTGATTGCGATTCCCACGATCGCGCTCGCGACCTGGCTGTACAGCGTATGGAGCACGAAGAGGGCGCTGCTGGCGTCGATTGGGGTAACCACGCTGGGGCTGGTGGCCATCCTGCTAAGGGATAATGAGGCGCTACGATTCTTGTCGGATCCGATTATTCCCGTTTCTCTCCTGGTGATTGGAACGAGCGCGGTGATCTCGATGCTGCTGCCGTATGCGGCGGAGTGTTATCCGGTGCGGGTGCGAGGGCGGGCCACGGGATGGGTGGCCGGCTTTAGCAAAGCAGGCGGCGTCTCGGCGCAGGTGTTGGGGATGCTGGCGCTGGTGCCGGCGCTGGGAGTGGCGGCCGGGATTGTGGCTGTTCTAGCGGTGCTGTCGATGGTGATGATTGCGGTTACGGGTCTTGATACGCGAGGACGCGACCTGCGGGAGCTGGAGGCATCGAAGTTGGCGGCTGAAGTGGCGGAGGGTTCAGCACTTGTCACGGAGTGACGCATTCTTCATCAACTTTTCGGGCGATTGCATTTTTGAACTGCGGGAGCCTGGCTATTGGCAGGCGGGAGATGCTGCATGCCGGGGCGTTACTAGGATATGGTGATAGCTATCAGCCGTCCATGAAGAATCATTTCCTCAGTCTGAAACATCCGATCGCAAGCGCGACTGTTGCTGGCCTCTCTGTTGCCGTCCTCTTGCTCGCCGGATGCCGTTCGCATAGTGGTTTGCCAAGGCAATCTTCAAAGGCTTACGAGCAGTATGTGTCGAGCTTCTATGTGGGGCTATCGGCTTTGCAGGTGGGGAACGATGTTCTGGCAGACAGCAGCCTGCAGAAGGCCACCCAGATTGCTCCGGGCGAGCCAGCGGCATGGGCGGACTGGGGGATTCTTGCATTGCGCCAGCGCACCTTCAGTCTGGCGAATGAGCGATTCAGCCGGGCGCTGAAGCTCGCTCCGCACAACAGCAGGGTGTATTACCTGCTGGGTTTGCTCAACACTGCGCGCGGCGAGACGCAGCAGGCTATTCACGACTACAGGGAGGCGGTCAGACTTGATCCGAAAAACCTGCGCGCTACCTACTCACTGGCTCTTGCTGTTGAGCGCGAGGGAGGCGCGGGCAGCGATGCCGAATATCAAGACCTCGTACAACGGATTCTTACTGCACAGCCCGACAATCTTGCTGCTCTGGTGGATCTGAGCTGGATTGCGGCCAAGCGAGGCGACGCCGCGACGCTGCACTCGACTGTTGCGCGCATTACCGCACAAAGCGGTAGTTGGCCAAGTGAGGTGAAGCAAGAGCTGACTGCGCTCGAGAGCGCTGCGGCTGGCACTGATCCCCATGCTGCGGCCTTGCGCAGCGTATTTTTACGCAATGCGCTGATGCAGGTTTCGGCTTTCAGAGCAGACTTGTCAGAGATAAGACCGGCGCCGGGAAATGACGCGCAGCCTTTCACGCATTTCCTGCGGTTGCCTTCGCCGTCGTCGACACCCGCTCCGGCGGATACTGCGATTTCATTCAGCGCGCAGCCAGTTCCGGGCATCAGCACCGAGCACGACAACGAGCGGTGGAGTTGGATCGGCTCGGTTTCTCTGGATGGCAAGGGGGCGCCGACCGTTGTCGTTGCCAACGGGCATGAGGTGCGGCTCGCGACTGGTGTGAGCTTTGCTTTTCCCGGCGGGCCTAAAGGTGTGGCACCGACACCGGAAGGGATTCTGGGGCTCGACTATAACTACGACTTCAAGACGGATCTTGCGCTGGCTGGGGCAGGTGGTTTCCGCCTGATGCGACAGAACAGCCCGACCTCATATACGAATGTGACGGCAACGACCAAACTCCCTCGCTCGGTACTGAATGCTTCTTACACGGGAGCGTGGGCCGTCGATATTGAAGCGGATGGAGATCTCGACGTTGTTCTTGGTCAGTCATCGGGTCTTCCCACAGTGCTGCGGAACAACGGAGACGGCACGTTCACGCCGATTCACCCTTTTGCGGGAATTTCGGGGATTCGGCAGTTTGTCTGGGCGGATTTGACTGGCGATGGGAGCCCTGATGCCGCCATCATTGATGGCGCTGGGCATCTGCACGTCTTTGTGAACCACCGCGCCGGCAAGTTTGTCCAGATTCCCGTACCAAGTGAGTTTGCGAGTGCCAAAGCGATCACGGCGGCAGACGTGAACGCCGACAGCTTTATGGATCTTGTCGTGGTGTTGCCTGACGGAACGATTGGCCGGCTTTCGCTCATGGGCAACGATCAGGGATGGAACTCGGCAAAGATTGCCAGCGTGCCAGACAGCGCAGTAAACCTTGCGGGCCAGGTTCGTTTGCGCGCGACGGATATCGATAATAATGGTGCGATCGATCTGTTATTGGGCCAGGTTTCTCCGGCTGCAAGCCGGACGGCAGGTGCCCTGATCTGGCTGGCGCACCGGTCAGGGAAATTCGTTCTGCTGAATCATTCAGTGGGGCCTGCGGAAGTCTTCAGCCTTGCTGATGTTCACGACAATGGGAGGATGGCGCTGCTTGGTCTTACTGCTGACGGCCAGGCGCAGGAAGACCTCAACCACGGCACCAAGAATTATCACTGGCAGACGATTCGTCCACGCGCCCGGCAGACGACTGGGGACCAGCGAGTGAATCCCTTTGGGATCGGCGGCAGCATCGAGATCAGGTCGGCGATGATGACGCAAGAGCTTCCGATTACGGGGCCGCAACTGCACTTTGGTCTCGGAACTCACACCCAGACACAGGTGGCGCGCATTACCTGGCCGAATGGAACGGTGACGGCCGAGTTTGCGTTGAAGGCTGATCAGGAAGTGCTTACAGAGCAGCGTTTGAAGGGGTCTTGCCCGTTCTTGTACGCATGGAACGGAAAGAAGATGAAGTTTGTGATGGACACCGCGCCGTGGGGGGCTGCGATTGGTTTGCGAATCAACGGGCAGGGCAGCGCCGCTATCGTGAAGACATCGGAGTGGTACAAAATACCGCGTGGGGAACTGGTTCCGCGGAATGACCACTATGACCTCGATATTACAGACGAGCTATGGGAGACGTACTATTACGACTATCTGTCACTGATGGTTGTGGATCACCCCAAGGGCACTGAGGTCTACACCGATGAACGATTTGTCGTTCCACCGAAGAAGCTGAGGATTATCGCTACCGGCAGGCCACATCCGATCGTCCGCGCCGTGGACGACAACGGTGACAATGTTACGCAAACACTACTCTACCGTGACGGCAAATATCTGGATAACTTTGGGCTTGGGCAATACCAGGGAATTACGCGCGACCACTATGTGGATATTTATCTGGGGAAGGATATTCCCACATCTGGTCCGCTCTACCTGATTGCAAAAGGCTGGTTGCATCCGGCTGATTCGACAATCATGGTTGCCATCAGCCAGGGGCATCACGAGCAGCCGAAACCGCTCAGCCTTTCCATTGAAGACGCTCATGGCGTCTGGCATGTCGTCAGACCGAACCTGGGTTTCCCGGCGGGGAGGAACAAGACATGCGTTATCAACCTCACGGGGCTCTTCCATCCCGGTGATCCGCATGTTGTGCGTCTGAGCACAAACATGGAGATTTACTGGGACCAGATAGAGTGGGCACGCGGCCTGCCGGATACCCCGCTGAAGATTACGCGCCTTTCTCCTGAATACGCGAACCTGCACTACCGTGGCTACTCGGAGATTTATAAAGCGAATGTGTCGTCGCCGGAAATTCCTGAGTACAACCACCTTATGGCGACGACTCAGATATGGCAAGATCTCACCGGCTACTACACGCGGTATGGAGATGTGCGTCCGCTGCTGCGAAAGGTTGATGATCGCTACGTGATCATGAATGCCGGCGATGAGTTGTCTCTGCGGTTTGCAGAACTGCCGCCGCTACCCCCGGGTTGGGTGCGGGATTACGTGCTTGCGGGGGATGGATGGGTGAAGGACGGGGATTACAATACATATGATTCGGCAACGGTTCTGCCTCTTCCTTATCATGCGCGCAAAATCTACGACACGCCGGCCAAGCCGCTGGAGGACGAGTGGGAATATCGTCATCATCGGAAGGACTGGGAGACTTACCAGACGCGATATGTTACGCCCGAGAATTTTGAAGACGCCCTCAGGAGTTCATCCAGCCAATGAAGCGTGGTCCCATAGCAAGAGCAATTCTTTTCCTGTTCTTTGCCGGGCTCATAGCTGTTCCGGTTGTTCTTACGCGGAGAGCGTCACAGGATAAGGCCAGTGCCGCTCGATTGAGCGAGAAGTCGGCGCTTGCCCGCTACGGTTTTTATTTTACGAACGATACGAAGAAAGCCGGAATTGATTTTGTCCACCAGGAGCCGGTGCTGGACAAAAAGCTCGCGGCGATTATGCCCGAGGTGGCGTCGCTGGGGGCATCTGTTTCAATAGTTGATTACAACGACGACGGCTGGCCGGATATCTACGTGACGACCAGCCGCGTGGGCGGCATGAATGCTCTTTACCGCAACAATCACAACGGCACCTTTACGAATGTGGCCCCCGAACTGGGTATTGCGAATGTGAACCAGCCCGGCACCGGCGTTTCGATGGGTGCCGTGTGGGGGGACTACAACAATGACGGCTATCCCGATCTGTTTCTCATTAAGTGGGGAAAGCCGATGCTGTTCCGAAACGACCATGGGCATGGCTTTACCAATGTGACGAAGCAGGCTGGTTTTCCCAAGTGGATGAACGCCAACACCGCGCTGTGGTTTGATTACAACAATGACGGCAAGCTGGATCTCTTTGTAGGAGGGTATTACCCGGCGAAGATCAATCTGTGGCACCTGAAGACCACGAAGATAATGCCGGATAGCTTTGAATATGCTGACAACGGCGGGCGTAACTACCTGTTCCGTAATATGGGCAATGGCAAGTTTAAAGATGTGGCCCAGCAGCTGGGCTTGACAGGCCACAGATGGACACTGGCATCCGGCGCTGCCGATCTTACAGGGAATGGGTACCAGGACTTATTCATTGCCAACGACTATGGCATTGATCAGCTGTATTTCAATAACGGCAAGCGATTTTACGATGTCAGCAAGCAGGCGGGCATTGGATTTTCCCCAAAGAGCGGCATGGATGTTTCATTTGGGGATGTATTCAACCAAGGCAAATTCGACATTTATGTGTCGAATATTTCTGAGCCGGGGATTCTGCTTCAAGGTAATAATCTGTGGGTGCCAAAAGACGGGACATCTGGTCAATCGACTCAGTATGTCAACATGGCGCGTGCACTCGGTATCGAACTCGGCGGATGGAGCTTTGGCGCGCAGTTCGGCGACTTCAATAACGATGGCGACCTGGATTTGTTTTTGACCAATGGCTACATCTCTTTGAGCCACACGCGGAGCTATTGGTATGACTTTGCCAAAGTCGCCTCGGGCAACAGCAACATTATTGGAGATGCGAAGAACTGGCCGGCATTCGATGGAAGGAGTCTCTCCGGCTACCAGGAAAAGCGTGTGTGGATCAACGACGGCAACGGTCAGTTCGAAAATGTGGCCCGTGCGGTTGGCGTTACCGACAGGCACGATGGACGAGCCGTCGCGGTGGCCGACCTGTTTAATAACGGCGCGCTGGATGTTGTGGTCGCCAATCAGAATGGTCCGCTGATCATCTACAAGAATCACGTGAATCCCGCAGAGAAGTGGATCGAGTTCAGGCTGGAAGGAACTCGAAGCAACAGGGAAGCCATTGGCGCTGAGCTTACGTTGTACTGGGATGGGAAGAAGCAGCTTCAGGAGGTCGCGGCGGGGTCAGGGTTTGCCGCCCAAAATGGGCTGCGGTTACACTTCGGGCTGGGCGAACATCCGCACATCGAGAAGGCTGTGATCCACTGGCCCTCCGGAACCATCCAGACGGTGACGAACCTCAAGCCGGATAAGCTCTACCAGATCGAGGAGCCGAAATGAGCCAGTCCACGATTGCTATCCCGGCGTCACCCCCGTCGCGTCCGCCGAAGTGGAAACGGTGGCTCTCGCTCGACAATCGCTACGTTCCACCCATTTTTATTACGCTTATCCTGCTGGCCGGACAGTTGTCCTTCGGAATCCTTGAGAGCTATGAGCGGACGCTGCTGGCGATTGCGACATCCATCACCGTCGAGCTGGTTCTGGGGCGTATCTTTCTGGGCAAATGGCTGAATGTGGCCAGTGCGTACATCACGGGGATCAGCGTTGGTATTCTGCTGCGCTCTCCGGATTTCTGGCCTTACGCCGTGGCAGCAGCGCTTGCGATTACTTCCAAATATGTCCTGCGGTTGAAAGGCCGCCATCTCTTTAATCCCTCTAATTTTGGCATCAGCGTCGTGCTGTTTCTCCTGCCTGCGAGCGCAGCCATGCTCAGTATTCAATGGGGCAATAATCTTGCTTCCATGGTTGTGATCTGGGTGCTCGGTTCTGTTATCGTCTGGCGGCTGCGGCGGTTTCATATCAGCGCGACCTACGTTATCTCGTTTCTTGTTCTGGCTGTCATCCGTTCATGGATTATTCACGAGCCGTGGCTCTCGGAGGTGTCTCCAATCACAGGGCCGGAATACCAACTCTTTATCTTTTTCATGATCACCGATCCAAAGACAACGGTACGGTCGAAGAAGGGGCAGTGCATTGTGGCGTTTCTGGTAGCGCTGCTGGAAATGTTCTTCCGCCTTGATCAGAGCGTCTACGCCGAACTCTATGCTCTATTCTGGGTGGGGCCGATTGCCATGCTTGTTGAGATGTGGCTTGATTCACGCCGTATGAAGGCTGCACCCGTCGAAGTGCCTGCATTCAGTGCAAGTGCTGGAGTCGCGCAGCAATAAATTTTCTGAAGGGCCGTACTTGACCACTCGATTCTCTCTCGTCGCATACTGCCTGCTTGCAGCCGTTGTATTACTTGCCGGCTGTAAGTCAAGATCGAAGGCTGCTGAGAAAGCTTCTGCGAAACCGCACGCGGCAGCATCGCATGCCGGTGTCCACGCTCCCGCTGCAGCAAGCGAAGAGCGGCCTACGGGACCGATACGGTTTACGGATATCACGAGACAGGCAGGAATTGATTTTGTCCGCAACAGTGGGGCCTTCGGCAAGAAGTATCTGCCGGAAACCATGGGCAGTGGCGTCTGCTTCATCGATTACAACAACGACGGGTGGCAGGACATTCTTTTTGTGAACTCGATGGACTGGCCGGGGCATGGAGGTCGGACGAAGTCCTATCCGGCGCTCTACCGGAACAATGGCAACGGCACCTTTACGAACGTGACCAAGCAGGCCGGCCTGGATGTGCAGATGTACGGCATGGGTTGCGCCGTGGGCGATTACAACAACGACGGGTACGACGATATTTACATCACCGCGCTGGGCCACAATTACCTGTTCCGTAACAACGGCAATGGCACCTTTACGAACGTGACGAAGCAGGCAGGTGTTGGTTCGGGAGGCTGGTCGACGTCGGCAGCGTGGTTTGACTACAACAATGATGGCAAGCTGGACCTGGTTGTGGATCACTACGTGCACTGGTCCGTAAAGAGCGACAAATGGTGTTCGCTGGACGGTGTTCACAAATCGTATTGCACTCCCGAACTCTACAAGGGCGAAAGCATCTCGCTATACCGGAACAACGGAAACGGCACTTTTACGAATGTGACCAAGCAGGCCGGGCTTTACGATTCGAATGACAAGGCTCTTGGTGTAGCCCTGGTGGATTACAACAATGACGGCTGCATCGATCTGTTCATCACCAATGACACGGAACCTAACAGGCTGTACCGCAACAATTGCAACGGGACCTTCACTGAAGTCGGTTTCGCGGCGGGGGTAGCGTACAGCAGCTCGGGCAAAGCGCGGGCGGGCATGGGTACGGATTCGGGCGATTACAACGGCTCCGGATTACAGAGCCTGATCGTAGGCAATTTTACTCATGAGAGCATGTCTCTCTATCGCAATGAGGGCAATGGTCTGTTTACCAACGTGGCCGGCAGCGCGGGAATTGCGGGCCCATCTGCCAATTCACTGACTTTTGGCACCTTCTTTTTCGATTACAACCTGGATGGACGGCCTGACATTTTTGCTATCAACGGTCACGTGGACGATGACATTTCCGTTCTGGATCCCTCGCTGAGCTATGCAGAGCAGCCACTGTTATTCGAGAACATGGGCAACGGAAAATTCAAGGACGTGTCGAATGACGTGGGGCCAGCATTCAAGGAAAAGCTGGTAGGACGCGGCGCGGCGTACGGCGATATCGACAACAATGGCGACCTGGACTTGGTGGTGACCACCAGCAACGGCGCGGCGCGGCTGTGGCGCAACGATGGGGCCAACGAGAACGACATGCTCGAAATAAAGACAGTGGGCACGCGCTCAAACCGCGACGGCATTGGTGCGAAAGTGTTTTTGACTACCTCGACGGGGCAGCATATGAGCGAGATGGTGAAGAGCGGGTCAAGTTATCTTTCGCAGAGTGAGTTGCGGCTCACGTTTGGCCTCGGCAAGCCCGATCCTTCGAAGCGAATCAGCCTGAAGATTCTATGGCCGGCTGGTGATGTGCAGATTCTCAAGAATATTCGCCCCGACCAGTTCATCACGGTCGAGGAGGGCAAGGGAATTATTTCCGACAAGCCGATTCACTTTGTGCTCAACACTGCGAAGAAGCAGTTGCATTGAATCCGCAGCGCTTCAACATACGCAGAATTTCGTCGCGGGTTGCACCGATCTTGTCTGCCGCGCGCAACAGGTCATCGGCGTCGACCGGATACCAGTTGCGCCGCGTGCGGTCGCAAAGCCCAGCGACGTCTATGGGTTCGATTACGCGAAGGATTTCGTCCATCAAATCGTCAGAACTGCTGATGCTGCGGTCTGAGCGGGCGAGGTCCAGTACGCGCGCGCATTCCGGACCGAAGACGGGATGATCGTGAAGCAAAAAAGACGGCGCCAGTTCGGGCCGTCCAAGGCGGCGAACGGTTTCTGAATAGCTTGCCGCCGCGAAATACAGGAGGGTCAATGCGGCAAATACTTGGAAGTCACACATGTTTGCGTACAAGGCACCGATCAGGCGCGCCGTGGCGAGCAGTTCTGCATCAGTCCTTGCCGAGTATTGCTGAAGCTGAGATTCGAAGCGATTTGTATTCCAGTCGCGGGCAAAAATTTCGGCAAGCCGGGAAATGCCAAGCAGCGTGAGAGGAAAGCCGGTGGAGAGGAGCGGGTCAACAAACCCGGCTGCAGACGGCAGCAGTGCCCAGTTGCGTCCAGCGATGGCGGCACTGCGAAATCCCAGCCTCGGGATATGGCGAAAGGGTTGGACGGGTTTCGCGTTTTGAAACAGGGCGCCCAGGATGGGAGCGCGGTGCATCATTCGATCCCATGCCGATTGCCCTTCGGCGAGGTGTAACTGCTCGGCGAGCGGGGCAGTGGCCACGATTCCCGCGCTTGTCACGCCATTGCAGAAGTGCAGCATCCAAAGCCAGCCGTCATCGAAGATGTGATGGATGGCCGCATCGTCGACTGGATATGGCGGCCGGCCATCCAGAGCGATGTTGGGTGTTTCCTCAAGCCGCAACACGCCGGTGAAGTGGCTGTAGAGCGCCTGCGTCGCAGGGAAATCGGGTAGTTCGTGCTCGGCCAGTTGCAAGGCGCGATGCAGAAAACCGCGAGGCCCTGTTGCGTCCACGACAAATTGCGCCGAGACGTTGAAGCTGCGCCCGTGGTGTATGCCGGAGAGGCAAGTGTCGCGTTCATTTCTCGCGAACTCGCGCAGTTCCACCTCGTCGAGGTAGGTGACGCCGAGGCGCTGCGCTTCTGCAGTGAGGAATGCGTCAAAATCTGCACGGTACCAGTGAGTATCAGCGATGCCATTATGCGGACTGGCGGCGACGAGGAGCTGATCTTCCCGATGGATAATGGTGTCGGATGCCGAGTCATGACGGAAAAAGCTGAATCCCCGTTTTAGGCCGCATGCGAGTTCAGGATGGGTGTCACGCCAGCTTCCCCACTTGCTGAGCGGGCGGAGATTGGGGAGATCATAACGCGTAGCCAGTTCTTCCAGAAGAAGGTTCGAAAGTGGTGTAGAGGACTCGCCAATGACCATACGCGGATGGCGTCCGCGCTCGAGGAGGATGACTTGCAGTCCGAACTTCTGGGCGATCATGGCGAGGAGTGAACCGGCGAAGCCCGCTCCGATGACCGCAACGTCATAACGCTCGTTCAAGATTCCTCCGAAGACGGGTTGCCGCACATCTTGCACCTGACTACGGGGGTGAGCGATTGATGTAAATTCATTTCGCGGAGCCGCTGCAGGCGTGACCGAAAGCAGTGCGCACACTCGACCTCCGGCTGGATGTTCCAGAGATCTGTGAAGACTCGGCCGCGTTTTCGGGCCAGTCCATAGGCTGCTGCGTCTTCCAGCAGGCTCAAGCTGGGAGTGGTGAAATTCCCAGAGGCAGCGAGTGCTTCCATGGCACCGTTGCCGCCACGCGTGGGGATGAGGGTGGCTGCGGTGGCGCCACAGTCGAAAGCAAGATCGAGGGAGCGGCTTGCCCAGTGGAGCGCTTCATCGGGTCGCATGAACGGGGGTTGCACGAGAATGAAGACTCGGAGGTCGATATCGTGGCTGCGCAGAAAGGTGGCCGCTGCGGAGAATTGTTGCAACGTCATCCGCTTGTTCAGTTTTTCGAGAGTCTCCGGGTGTGCAGTTTCCAAGCCGATCGCGATTTCGAGCCGGCCGCTGAGCAAGCTGCGAAATTCGGGGCAGCGCTCATTCACAAAGCCTGGATGACACTCGACAATGACGCGGTCGAAGTGTTGGATACGATCGGCAATGGCTGCATAGTCGTTCGGGGGGATTGCGCGGGGATCAAAGAAGCTACCGCTGTTGTAAAGCTTGACGACGCGAGCCGCCGATAGCTGCTGCAGGGCAAAGTCGATTTGCGCGGGGATCGCGCCGAGTGGGACCGATTCCGTAAGAGTGTTGCGCCACAGATCGCACATGGTGCAGCGGAAAGGACATTCGCGGTTGGTGAGGAATATGGTGGCGACCGGTTCCACTCGGCCGTCCGGGCCACATTCCTCTTCCACGAAGCAGGCGTAGGGCTGGCTGGCGGAAACAGTTTCGCGGGCAGGCCGTCTGTCCAGAATCCACTGGTCGCGGGCTGCGGCGCTTTGCGGATAAGTCAGTGCCACTGCGCCTCACAGATACAGAGAGAGGAACTTTTTTCTGTACTCGGCTTCACGCCAGGGTAGCCGGGTACGAAGCGCGTCTTCGGGGATTGCTCCGTGCTGGAAGCGCCGTTTGGGAAAGACCGGCATCTTGAATCCGGTGACAGCGGCGATGCCGCGCGAGACGATCTCGCCCTTGAGTTCGTAGAGGCGCTCTACGCTGTATTCCGTGAGCTTGATGAAGGGAATCGCTTCCGCCACGGCGATGACATCGGGCCGGGTATACGGGCTGAAGCCGGAAAAGCCGAAGTGGTGTGCCGGAGCGTACGTGCGCGTATAGGAGCGACTGAGGCCGCCGCTATAAGTGAGTGAGTGCTTGATTTTGCCGACGCCCCAGCCTTCCTGATAGAGCATCTGGTTGTTGACCACGCTGCGGATGGTCAGCTCCGGGTTCTCTTCGATGGGATAGTCCTTCAGGTTCTCATCTCCGCCGTCTCCGTCGAGCAGAAACTTCCACTCCGGGTAGCGCTCACGGATACCGCCGCACAAAGCGACGGCCATGGTGGCCGATTCTACGTCGAGCGATTTGTAATCTTCGATGATTCGGATGGTCTGTTCTGTGTTCAGGGTGGATGGGGCGACCTCGATCGGTTCCAGGAACAGCCCGAGGCCGAGGGCATCGAGAAATGCGCGGGCCTGCTCCACGTCCGGTCCCTTGCCTAAATCGAGGACGAATGCCTTCAGCCGGGAAGGGCTGATGGCAAGTCGCTGCATGACGAAGTAGGTGGTCAGAAAGACGCTTCCGCTATCAATGCCGCCCGAAAAGCAAACGCCGATGGGCTCCTGTTCAGGCACTTGTTTGAGCCACTGCGATATTTCTTCGGCCAGTGCGCTGATGTATCGCTTGCCGATTTCATCCAGGTCTGTCGAAAGCGACGCCGAGACGGGCGTGAAAAAGCGCGCATAAACGGGATCCGGATCGGGGCATCCGATCAACTGCAGTTCGACAATGTAGTGGGCCGGCACCATGCGGGTGTAGCTGGGGTGGAACTGCGCTTCGAGTCCCTCGCCTTTGAGCCAGTTGTAGATGGTGTCGATTCGGGGGGCGACGATGAGCACGGGGCCTTCCTGCCGCTTCGCAAGAAAGTAGCGCATGGGGCGGTCGAGTGAGCGGGCCATACGCACGGTCTTGCCTTCGCGGGCAATCAGGGCAAACGATCCATGGATTCCTCGGACTGCATCTGGCCTGCCGGTGAGCAGGTGCGCGCGGGCTTCTTCCACGGTGAGGTTTAAAATCTGATTTGTTTCCGGTTCAGTGAGGTCGACGACGCGCTCTATGTAGTGGTCCACGGCTAGCCCCTGCAAGAGATTTCGTTCTCAGTTTACGCTTCACGGCGCTACCGGTTCTTCCTGCGAAGGCAGAAAAGGCGCAGGGGACACCGAGAGCAATGAGATACATGGCGGGCAGTTGAGCGGCGCCTTCGGCGCAATTTCCACACAGGTTAACAGCCGGGGCGACAGCTACCGGATCGATGGAAGTGTCGATGGGATTCCGGAAGCAGAAAGCGTAGAGTTTGTGAAGGCCGCCCCCGTCGGAGACTGTGGCAGGACGGCCGGGTCACCAGGTTATGGTTGAAGATGGCCAGCGTACTTCGCGGCCACGATGTTGCGCTGCACTGCTTTCATGGTCTTCGCATCGGGCATTCCCCTGGTCATCACGCCCTCGAAGAAATAGCCCGAGGCCCAGTTGCTGTTATCGCCGCCGGTTCCGAGGATGATGGCTCCCTCCTGCTTCATTGGCTGATAGCCCTTGGGAAGAGGGATGATGCCGGTGCTGGTGAGGCCCCCGGACTGGGCGTTGCCCTGATAGATGGCATAGGAATCCTGGCCATTGTTGGCGCCCATGTCGGTGACGAAGGTGGTGCCAGCAGGCACGGGGAGATGGCCGTAGATGCCGTTCTCCATATCGAGCCCGGCATCGGGTTTGCATGGATGGCGGTGGCACATGATGTTGATGGCATCCATGTGGCCAGCGTTGTTGTCGCGATTGTTCACTTCGGCATTGCCAAAGTCGAAGCAGCACTTGCTGTTGAGATGGAGAGCGGAGGTGACCATGTACACGCCTTCGGGCCGGCCGTCGATGGCCGTGCTTACAGGGGTGTCGTCGCGATAGCCCATGCCGGGGGAGATAGCGATGCCGTAGACCTTGTGCCCATGCACGGTTATGGGGAGAGCGTTGGCTACCGCGGGGAGGTCGTAACCTCTGGGACCAGGGCCGTGCGCCGCGCCACCAGGAGGTGCGGGTATGAGGTCGTTATGGTTGGGCGACTGGTCGTAGATCTTGGTGATAGTGCAGACCGTGTGTGCGCAAAAGGCGTCCTGTGCAGCGGCATCGGCGTACCCGTCGCGGAGAAGGCCAATGTTGATGGAGGTTTTATCTGACTGGCGCGTGACCTGATAGAGCGGGCCTTTGTACCGGCGGTAGAGGGCTCGCGTGGTGCTGTAGGCAGCGACGCAAGGAGTCCTGGATGCGAGGATGTTACATGGACGATGGAAAAGGATAAGCGCGGAAGCGCCGCCAGCCTGAGATATCACGACGGCGAAAACGAGAAGTGTGAGCGAGGGGATCTTTCCGAACCATGACAGTGATCTGAGGTGCATGGGCTGTTCGTGAGTTCCTTTGCCGGATGGATTTCGCCTTCCAGACTAACAGTTGGTCCGGGCAACGAAATTCCGGAGGCTGATACGAGGCTTTCCTGACAGGGCGGGGAGAGCCTGCGAGAGCCGCTTAGTGAGATCGGTCGCGGCCTGCCCGAGACTCCTCCGCGGCTTTTCCTGTATCTTTTCTGTATCGGTGGATGCGGGCGCCCTCTGACGAGTATCCGGGATGATGCGCCAATGCGCTGAGGAAGGCTCTGCGGCAGCAGGTTCCGGAAGCAGCTCAGGATGGGGCCGTATCAGGGCAATTAACAGACGATATTGAAAAGTGGTCCGAGGTCGGGCGCTTGCAATGTTACCTTGGTGCCGAGGGGAGTAAATGAAGCGGTGTCCTGGGAGCAAGCTGATTTGCGGTAAATGGAGGTCTTCAGCGAAGCGCGCGCGGGGGCTTGCTGGATGGCTGGTCCTTTTCATCATGGTGCTCGCCCAGGCGCGCGCAGCTCACGCCGTTGTCCACGCTTCCATCCTGGTGGATGCGCAAACCGGCCGAGTTCTTCAGGAATACCATCCTGACGAGCGCGCTCATCCCGCATCTCTCACCAAGTTGATGACGCTTTACCTCACTTTCCAGCGGCTGGCCGAGGGCCGCATGACGCTGAATCAGCGGCTTCATGTATCGCCGCACGCCGCGGCCCAGCAGCCAACGAAATTGGGGCTGCGCGCGGGCACCACGGTCTCTGTCCGCACTTGCATTCTGGGCATCATCTCGCACTCCGCCAACGACGCGGCCGTGGTTCTGGCCGAGAACGAAGCCGGCAACGAATGGCGCTTTGTGCAACTGATGAATCAGGAAGCGCGCCAACTGGGCATGACCAACACCATTTTCCATAACGCTTCCGGCTTACCGAACCCCTACCAGTGGACCACCGCCCGCGATATGGCCACTCTTGCACTGGCCATCATCCAGACCTACCCGCAGTACTACCATTTTTTCGATGTCCATTCGTTTCTCTATCGCGGGCACGTTTTTCACAGCTTCGACCATATCCCGGAGGAGTACCCGGGCGCTGACGGGATGAAGACCGGCTATGTGAATGCCTCCGGTTTCAACATCGTCACGTCGGCCATTCGCGATCACCATCGTTTGATCGGGGTGGTTATGGGCGGCGCCACGGCGCGGGCGCGTGATCTCCAGATGATGGCGCTGCTCAATCGCGGCTTTAGCACCTTTTCGCGTCCAACCACGGTGCTTGCGCGCGCCGCGATTCCGCATCCGCGGCCCACACCGCCCCGGCCCGTGCGCCGTCGGGTTGTTGAGGCCGCCCTTGTACGCCCGGCGGTGGAGCCGGCTCCCTCCGGCAGCAGCGACTATGTGATCCAGATCGGGTATGACTTCCGCAGCCCGATCGAAGTGCGCCGCGTTCTGCAAAGCGCGCGGCTCTCCTCGCCGCCGCTGCTGCATCACGGACGCGGCCTGGTGGTTCGGCTCCGCTACGGGCAGTATCGAGCCCGCTTTGCCGATCTCAGCCGCGAGACGGCTTTCGACGCGTGCTCGGCGCTGCGCGAGAGGCGGTATACCTGCACGATTCTGGAGAGCTTCCCGGAACGCGCGCGGGATCTGGCTTCCACAGTCCACAGGAAGCTCGCTCTCAGCGAGTGATCAGCTGAACCGCGCGGGCGCACAGACGCCGTTCCCATGTTGCCGGAAAGATGCGATTGGCGTACAAGGTATGGCTGTACGTAATCGCGGAGATTACCGGCGGGGGAAAGCGGGATGCGGGTTGCAAGCGTGGGTCATGTGCTCTTTGCGGCCACCATGGTTGGCGTGGGAATCATGGGGCTGGTCCAGAGGCATTTCGCCCCGGTATGGAGTCCTGTATCGAACGGCGTGCCTGCACGCGAGGCGCTGGTGTATCTTTGCTCTCTCGTCTCCCTGGCATGTGGCACAGCATTGCTGTGGCAGCGCACGGCCGCTCCTGCAGCACGGGTGCTGCTGGCCTGCCTGCTGCTCTGGCTGGTTGTGTTCCGATTGCCTTATCTGATCCTGACACCCTCCCTGGATGCTTTCTGGTCTGCCGGCGAAACGGCAGCGATGCTGGCGGGCGCATGGGTGCTGTACTCGTGGTTCGCCACGGAGTGGGACAGACGCCACGCGGGGTTCATCGCGGGGGACAAGGGACTGTGCGTCGCAAGAGTGCTCTTCGGCGCTGCGCTGATCATCTTCGGCGCGGGCCATTTCATCGAGCTCCAACACACAGCCGAGCTGGTGCCAGGCTGGCTGCCATGGCACGTTGCGTTTGCCTATTTCACCGGGTCAGCTTTCATCGCGGCGGGTGTGGGTGTGATCACCGGTGTCTATGCACGGCTGGCGGCGGCGCTTGTGACGGTCGAGATGGGCGCGTTCCTGGTGCTGGTGTGGGTGCCGATCCTGGCGGCAGGTTCCAGGGGCGCTTTTGATTGGAGCGAGACAATTGTGACCTGGGCGCTGGTTGCCGGTGCGTGGGTGGTGGCGGATTCCTACCGCGGAACGCCGTGGCTGGCCGCATGGCGAACGCGGCTGGGCAGCCAGAACCATGTGGGATAGCCGCGGGGTGGTATCCGCGTCTGAATGGCCGCGCGCAAAGGCTTGCGCAGTGCGGATCAGGTTCTTCTGGTGTGGCGGAAGTCGTGGAGATCGTCCCGGGCGCGTTGCTCGGCGTTCCTGCAGACGAGGTCGCAGAGCTGCATCACCATGGGATCGGCGATGTTGTAATAGACGGAGTTGCCCTCGCGACGGCGGCTGACGAAGCCTGCGTCATGCAGCATCTGCAGGTGCTTGGATACGTTCGGCTGGTTGCCCTCAAGTTGCTCAACGAGTTCTCCCACGGTGAGTTCGCCCTGTTCGAGCGTCTGCAGGAGACGGAGGCGGAAGGGCTCGCCCAGGAGTCGAAAGCGGCGGGCAATGACTGCGATCATCCTTTCGCTTCGCGGGGAACGCCTTGCCATGGTTTGACTATATCACCATATAGGAATATGGTGATATTTCATATGAAGCAAAATCGAAGACTGATTGATGTGCGGCAGCCGGGAGAATTTGCCGCCGGGCACATAGAGGGGTCAGAGCTGGTGCCCCTGCGCCGCCTTACCCGTGCCTGTGAGGAGTGGGATCGCAAGCAGCCGATTACGCTGGTGTGCCTGAGCGGGCATCGGGCGCAGGTCGCCCACGGACAGCTCCGTGCGCGCGGATTCGCGGATGTATCCGTTCTTCCGGGCGGGATTCGACAATGGCGCCGGACAGGGAAGCCGCTCCAACAGGTACCGCAGACGATGGGCGCACGCGTCTCCAAGTGGGCCTTTCGCGCGGGAATCGTGCTGGCGTCGGTCGCACTCGCGCACTTTGCGTCGCCGTGGTTCCTGGCGATCCCCGCGATTGCCGCGGTGCGGTGGTTCGCGATCGGGTAACAGTCTCCAGTTTCCAGTTCCTAGTTGTCAGTCGCCGGTGTTGAGGATCAGGCGGAGCGCTGGTTGTTTGAGTTGATGGTGAAGACGGCCTGGGGTGGGATAGGTTCGGGAATGGGTTGCGGCTCGTCGATGTTGTGACGGTGCTGGCCGCACGGGCAATCGCGGCTTCGCCGCCTTTCCGTTTCAGGCCGGATTAATGTTTTATAAGTGATTGATTCTGAGATGGTTACGAGGCAGTTAGTCTCGTAAGTTGTTTAGAATCAGGTGCTGGGTTGTTGGTCGGCGCTGCGCGCCGATTCTTCACCCCACGGACGAAGACCCGTCCGTGGGGACCCCGAATTCCCACTCAGTCCAACGGAAGGCTTGAACGGGCCACCCATTTTTTCTTCGGATTAGTGTCTTGTAAGTGGTTGAAAAATAAGGTGGTTGCGGGAGGATTAGTCTCGTAAGCCCTGTGGAATCAATGAGTTAGTTTTTGGGTGTTTTGGACAGCAAAAAGGCTCAGGAAGGGACCGCTGGGGTGGTCCTTTTCTGAGCCTCTATTTCCAGGGTAGCAATTTTGGGGTTAATTCCCGGCAGGACTGGCCGCCCCGGCGAAGGCGTGCTTCGCACGCAAGTAACTTCTCTCACCACAGAGGGACAGAAGAAGAGATCGGAAGTGCAGGTCCTTCGGCGACACCTCAGAATGACAGGGCGGTGGCGGTGGGGGATTTGGCGGTGTTGCGGGTTGGAGTGGCGTTGGGGGTG
>JAJYVU010000115.1 GCA_021791875.1 Acidobacteriota bacterium
GCGCCGCTCATTCAGCACAGCCTCAGGCAACTTCCTTCCGTCGCATGAACTCTTGCCATGTTAGACGCTGTAATAACGCATTCGTTTCATGCCGGATCAGTAAGAACTACCTGCTTCACCTGATGTAGTGAGCCCGCCCTCGCTACTCGTCAGCTGGTACACCATATCGCCTATAAATCGCCGAAAGGACTCGTTCTCGACAAACTGCTTGTATACCTGGGTGTCGTCTTTCAAAAGATGCTGCATGACCTTGCCAAGGGCTTCATCATGGGCCATCCGTGCTGTGTGCGGAGTGTTTTCCTTGGCACTTTGGTATGCCGCATCGGCTGCGACCTTGGGCGCGATGTCATCTCGGATGCGCTTTGCGACTCGGTCCGAGTCGGTGAATAGTGTGCCGAATTGCTCATTGAATGTTTTCAGAATGTTGCTTAGGCGGTCTAATTCCGGTTCGCCCTTGTGGCCACCACCGTCAGCCGGAGCTGGCTCAATTTCCGCATCAGTGTCCGCTAATGCAATATCCATCGCGGACTTCTTCTCGACCCGATAGCTGTCCATGTCAATAGCTTCAAGAATCCCCTGAGAGAGATCCTCTTCTTTGGGCGCTGGCAACTTTGGCGTCAGTAGGTTGAGGAAGATGGAAAGCTTTTCCCACTCCGCGTTGGTATAGGGGATCACTGAAGAAAGAAAGCTGTAGGTACGACAATAGGCTTTGGCTTTCCCCTTGAAGTCGACTTGTGCGTCTTCATCCAGAGTGCCCACATAGACCGCAACGCACGCGTCGAGGATCGGATCGAGCTTGTCCCGTTCCGCTCCGCTCAGAAAAAGTTCCACGACCTGCTGTATCTGTGCGGACGAGTAAACCTGGGCACCGTCGAGCGACGCTTTCAGGTCATGCAGCTTGTTCGGGTCGGTCTCTTCCGCAAGAAGTGTCGTGCGGTAGTAGTCCTGAAAGGCATAGGTGATCGCTTCGCTGTTATTCTGGAAGTCCAGAACAAAGCAGTCGTACTTTTGCGGATGAGCGCGATTCAACCGCGAGAGCGTCTGAACGGCCTTGATGCCGGAAAGTGCTTTATCTACATACATGGTGTGGAGCAGGGGCTCATCGTAGCCGGTTTGAAATTTATCGGCGCAGATTAGAAAACGGTGTGGATCGCTCTTGATCTTCTCCGCAATGTCACCGCTGGGAAACCCGTTTAGGGATGACTCGCTTACCTTCGCGCCTCCGTACTCGTGCTCGCCAGAGAAGGCTACGATGGCCTGGTAGGGGCTCTTCCGCTCAATCAGGTAGTCCTTGAAGGCGTGGAAGTATTGGATGGCTCGCTCGATGCCGCTGGTCACGACCATCGCACGCGCCTGCCCGCCGATCTTCCCAGCCGTCATCACTTGCTCATGGAAGTGATCCACCATGATCTCTGCCTTCAGACGGATCGCGTGGTCATGGCTTTCCACGTAGCGACGCAGCTTCTTCTTCGCTCTCTTTGTGTCGAACTCCGGGTCGTCGTCCGTCTTCTTGATGAGCTTGTAGTAGCTGTTGACTGGCGTGTAGGCCTTGAGCACATCGAGGATGAAGCGCTCTTCGATGGCCTGCTTCATCGTGTAGGAGTGGAAGGGGCGATGCTTCACCTTGCCCTCCGCATCCGCTGGCAGCGGGATACCGAACATCTCCAGCGTCTTCGGCTTGGGGGTTGCCGTGAACGCAAAATAGCTGGCGTTCTTCAACATCTTGCGCGCTGCCATGCGCTTTTCGAGCGCATCGTTCACCGCATCCTCCGGGTCGGCCCCATCATCCTTTGCCTTCGAGGTGAGCGCCTCGCTCATGGCGGCAGAGGTCTTACCGCCCTGGCTCGAATGGGCCTCATCGATGACAATGGCAAACGCCTTGTCCGCTTCCGTGGCGATCTCGTCCAGGATGAACGGAAACTTCTGCACCGTAGAAACGATGATCTTCCTGCCTTGCTCGATGAACTTCCGCAGGTCGCCGGAGTGTTCCGCATGGCCTACCGTTGCGCCCACCTGCATAAACTGCTTGATTGTCTTTTGGATTTGGTCATCCAGGATACGCCGATCCGTGACGACGATGACCGAATCGAAGACTTCTTTGTCATTGCGCTTGAGCCCAATCAGTTGATGAGAAAGCCATGCAATGGAGTTTGATTTTCCGCTCCCCGCAGAATGCTGCAGCAAGTAGCGCTTGCCCTCTCCATTCGCTCGCACATCGGCCAACGCTTTGCGCACCAGGTCTAGCTGGTGATAGCGCGGCCAAACTTGCTTGCGCCGCTTTCTTCCAGTCTTCGGGGCTTTCTCTTCGACAATCTGAGCGTAGTTCTCGAGAATATTCGTCAATCCAGCCGGAGTCAGAACCTCTTTCCAGAGATAGTCCGTCTTCAGTCCGTTGGGATTCGGTGGATTTCCCGCGCCATCGTTATAGCCCTTATTGAAGGGCAGAAACCACGAAGCCTTGCCCTTCAGCTCCGGGCACATGCGCACTTCACTGTCGTCCACAGCAAAGTGGACAACGCAGCGGCCAAACTCGAAGAGCCGTTCGCGCGGATCGCGGTCACGGCGGTACTGCTCAATGGCGTCTTCGATCGTCTGCTTCGTCAGGCTGTTTTTCAACTCAAAGGTAGCGATGGGCAGGCCATTGATGAACAGGCAGAGGTCGAGCGCGCGCCGCGTCTCATCCATACTGTAGGCCAACTGGCGCGTGATAGAGAAGCGGTTCTTCGCGTGCAGCGACTCGGCCTTCGCATTGCCAGGAGAGGGCGTCCCGTAGAACAGGTCAAAGTGCAGCGGCCCGTCGTCCACTCCCTTGCGCAGCACATCAATCACGCCGCGCTTGCCCACTTCGCTGGAGATACGCGTCAGGAACTTCACCCGCTGGAAGTCCTTCGGGTCTTCGGTCATGCTCAACCTGCGGAAGGCTTCAGGCTGGGTGGCACTGAGAAAAGCGATGAGCTGCGGCACATCGATCGCCACTGCGCGGTCATAGTCCTTCGCGCTTCCGGCAAAGTAGCCCGTTCCAGAAGCCTCTGGCCTCTCGGCCGCGGTACCGGGGGCGATCGCCAAACCGTCGACGCCCGTCATGTGGCGCACGATGAGCGTTTCCAAGCCAGCTTCGGAGGTGTTCGTCGGCATTCGTTCTCCCTGTCAACTACCCATCAACTAAAACGCGCCAAGAATTCGGCCTGGAATCAACATCCTGCGAAACGTAGCGCCCCGAATCGGGCAAGCACATCGAGTACGCATCGAATCCAGGCGAACCCTCGTTGAATGTCCGCAGAAGTGCTTGTTTCCGACTGCATTGTGCCCTGAGCATAGATCTTGCGGCAATGCCTACTGGACGAGAGGCGGACTCAGCCATTTCTTTTCTTGCAATACCTGAAGCGCGAGCCTTATCTGTCGTTCCGTGAACTGCTTTTTGCGCTCATTCCACGCATACGTTCTGCTGATAATCTCCTGGGCACCGCGTGGCGGGTTCGCTTTGGCCACCCAATGCACCGTGGCCAGCAGTTCCATCCCGAAGGGAGTCTCAAAGCCATCCACCAAGTCTGCAACCCGGCGTATCCGTTCGCTGGTGCCGGAATTCTCTAGAATCACCCGTTCGGCATCTTCCACCGCGCCCGGAACCAATTGCAGCTCCTTCTCGGGCGAATCACCTCCGTCCGCATAACCGCTCAGATAATATCCTTCGACAGCTATCAAAACATGGCGCAGATTCTCCGCATACGGTCCGTAGAGCGCCTGGACAAATTTCAAGCGCAGGGGTTCACCGGCCTCCTGCATGAAATACATCAGTTTGTGGACTTCCAACAGGCTTACGGCTGGGTCGAGCAAGCCATCCAGATAGCGGCGTATCAGGCCCACCAGCGCGGCTCGACCAGTCGTCATTTTGGGCGGTTGCGCGGTCGAGGCCACCTGACTGGCCACCAACGGGTTCGGTTCGTAGACCAAAACCTCCACATCGTCGAGGGTCTTCAATGCCTGCTCAATGCGCGGGCGCACCTGTTTCCAGTCCAGCCCTCCCAGGCCCGCGCCGAGCGGCGGAATCGCAATAGAACGAATTCCATGCGCTTGAATCTCGTGTCGCAATGCCGCCAAGCCGGCTTCGATATCCTCGATTCGGCTCTTGCCGCGCCAGTGTCTCTTGGTCGGGAAGTTGATGATGAATTTAGGGCCGGTCACCCAAGCTGTCGGAAAAACAAACATCCGTCCCGGCTGCAACTCCCCGCGCTCGCAGGCCGCCTCATAGGCTTTGAAGTTAGCCGGGAACTTCTCCTTGAATTGCAGTGCGATGCCGCGTCCCATCACGCCAACGCAGTTCACCGTGTTCACCAGTGCTTCCGCATTCGAGTCCAGAATGTTCCCCGTTGTAAATTCCATCATGGCCTTTGCCTCCGGCGGCTTGGTAGTACCAATCCCGCCTGACTTCGATGATCGGCTGGTGAGCGGCCTGAGCGATGGCCGCGCCTGTCCTTGGCCCCATTCCGTTCGTCATCACACCAATACGGTCAACCAACTCCCAGGGAACCGCGCGTTCAACAAGGAACTCGGCCTGCTTGCCGTCCATCAGTGCGCCAGCCCATTGTGTGGCATCTACGGCCTGCCAGTTCACCTCATCCAGGCTGCGCAGATCGTTCCGGTCTTCAAAATAGCGTCCGCCCGCGTTCGACAGCGTGAACGCCCAGCGCAAACCTTCGGCTTGCGCCCATTCTACAACCCGGTGCAGATCAAATTCCAGATGAACAACAGCGTCTTGCCCGCCCTGGTACGCCAAATCCGGGTGGTTGCCCCGATAGATCAAATAGAGCATCACCGACCGGGGGCAGAAGTAGAATGGAACGCAATCCCCTACGTGCAATCCCGGCCTGCTCTCCAACGGAAGCGTCAGCCTCCGCGTCTTGATGTGGCCCATGCCAATTGTCGTGCCCCCGCCTACCCGCCGCGCAATCACCGCATCGCACAGCAATGCCCCATCCGCCACAATCGAGGTCAGTTTCTCCAGATGGACAATGTGGTAGAGCTTCGGGTTGGCGGGCGGCTGGCTCACGCTTCGACCTCCGCCGTCTTCTCCAGCGATTTGCATAGCTCATCGATCCGGCTCGCCAGGTATTTCGCTGTGGATGGCGTCGTCATCCCACTGGCTCCGCGATCTCATCTTCAATCATCTCGCAGTCGTCTTCTACGAGTCCTTCTGGCTCGATGGTCTGTTCTTCAACCGGCAACTTCGCCGCGGCCTCGCGCACATCGAGCTTGCCGGTGACGACATCGGCGATGAGGCGTGTACGGTATTCGCGGAGAAGGTCCATTTCGCGTTCAAGGCGGGAAATGGCGGTGAGTATAGGAGCGCAATCTGCATCGATTCGGTGGACAATGTCCATCTGTTCATTCGTTGGAGGAAGCAGAATACGCCATGATTTAATATGGCGTTGAGAAATCTTAGGCATTGTCCCGCTTGAGCCTCTTGCATCTTGCTCAATTTGCGCGCGACCTGCTCGTGATAGAAGTTGATATACCAAAAACTCAGGAACAATTTCGCTGTCTCTGACTCGGAGACGATAGATCAGATCGCAAAGGATCGTCCTATCTCGTGCATTGCGCACAATGCAGACATCGCCTACTCGATCCCGCGTATTAGATCTCGTAAGAAGGATATCTCCATCGTGGATCTCAATGCCGGACGGAATCGTGGCCTTTCGCGACACAGGCTTGATCTCTGAGGGATTAAATGTGCCGCGTCGCACAGAAGAAAGAGTCAGAACGGTCCATTGGTCCAATGCAATTTCTCCCTCAGCTCCGACTGGACTCCAGCCCTGTTCGACTCCCCTAAGTAAGCGACCAAAGAGAGGCATCTCCCAATGCTGCGGAATGTCGCCGAGCCAGGGGATACCGGAGGGTTTGAGGGGGACGGAGGGATCGAGGCCGCGAGTGACGGCGCGGTGAATGATGGCTTGCTTCTGCTCATTGAGCAGCGCAATCACCTTCCGCTTCGCCCGAATCGCCCGCTCCAGCCGCCCATTCGCCCAATCCAGAAACCGCACAATCGCATCCTGCTCGACTACGGGTGGGATGTGCATCGGCGCATCAAGAAAGGAAATGTCGGTTAGCTGAAGTCTGGAAATCCAGACCCCCTTCGACCTGACCTTAAGTTCCCAATTGAACGACGATGAACGGGCAACTTCGTGAATGAATGCAGGAAGCATCGGCGCATCTTCTCGGATGCGGTAGACTCCATAGGCCGATCTAATGATGCCGTGATGCTTTGAAACGCCAAGCCCGCCTGCCCACGCCCAAAGGCTATTGATGACTAAATCACCTGGCCAGCACAATTTGTAACCGAGATACGATTCCGCCTTGAACATCGTCACGTTTGCTGTCTTGCGGGGCACGATTCCACGAGCCGATGACACAGTCAAAAGTTCCTCTTGACCTGTCTTTGAGCGAATATCAACGCGCTGAAAAATTGATTTTGCGCGCTTCGCTTCCCAATGCACAGGCACCTTCCCGAGCCAGGGAAGGCCAGACTCCTTGTACTCCGCATACGGATTGAGGTCGGCGATCATTTTCCAAGCACCTGTCGAAACCACAGCAACGCGGCCTCGCCGTCCTTACGCGTAACCTCGTCTACGGTCCGGCTGTGGCGGATTCCATTACGGAGCTCAGCGAGTTGGTCGAACCGTTTCGCCAATGTCTCTTTGTTGGCAAAGCGCGTTTCAAAAAACGGCCAGGTCGCTTTGCTCAAGATTGAATCCTGGACCTCGCGCAGATCGGCATATTCAAGTCTGCCTGCCAGCGTCTGGTAGTAGTTTTGATCGAGCGCAGCATTCTTCTTTGCGGCAGCCTGGAGCCGCTCATCGATCTTCTGAAGCACGTGAGACGGAAGTTGAGAGGCGACACCCCCTAAGGCTTCGTCAATGATTCGGCGCAAGGTCAACTCCACGGCCTCCACTTGAGCGTCTAGTTCGCGCAGCTGGGGAGGAAGGTCCAGACGCTCCTTGATCAGGAGATCTTCAATCGCTTCTTGAAGCGTTCGCTGCCGCTCGGCAAGGAACGCTTCGAAGTCGTCCGAACCAAAAGAGTTTCGCAGAAGGATATTGAATGCCGCGTGAGAAATGAAATGCGATTCCAGGATCGCCCGTACTGCTGCTTCCCCATTGGCTGAAATTAGCTCCGGAAGATACCCGTTCGGCAGGCGGTCACTGATAACCTTGCGATTCGTGTCTGCTGTGAGAGGCGTCCTGTTCAGAATTGAGTCTATCGATGTCGCGAGCTGGCGTCCTTTGCCCCAACTCTTGGGAACAATATGATGGTCATCGAGATCGTCAAACTGCGGAACCGTGCCGGCCATCCAGTCACGGGCGCCGCTTAGAACGAGTAGGTTGAAGATGCCGTTATAGACCGAGCTGCCCCGCTTGGTCTCCTTCCGTAGATCGAGTGACTTGAAACGTTCGCGAAACTCGCGGATCAGCGTCGGCTCGGCTATGTCAGCTTCGAACCATCCCTTCACATCCAAATAATCGCGCGCAGTCGTTGATTCCACTGATCCAGAGTATCGGTTGGTAAACACACTTGCCCAATACCAGTGGCGGATCTTCCGCTGAGCGTCAAGCTGGCGAATCGCGGGAAGCAACTGTGCAGAATTCTGAAGCGCTGCGAAGGCTGGGAGGATTGAGATATATGGCAAATACTGTGACGATATGGCACCGAACTCCTGCGGATGGCGGAGCAATTCAATAGCCCGCTCCAGCGCTTCGACCGACTCATCCCACTGCTTGTCGAACTCCGAAACGCCTGAAATCAAAATCTCCTTGCGGAGTGATCCATCCGCCTCGCGAACCATCTTCGCTTGACCTGGTAAGAGGTAGTAGAGATATTTCGGTGAGCAGTATGCTTGCCGTAGTATGGACATTACCTGGAGGATGTAGACGTTCATCCGGTCGGTTTCTAC
>JAJYVU010000116.1:0-6788 GCA_021791875.1 Acidobacteriota bacterium
GGAACGATGTACGTCTTCTTTCTCAGGGGAGCATCGTGTTCGTCCTCCAACCAGTGGAGCTGCACTCCAAGGTTTAGACCGCCGGGCAGTGCCGGGGATCCCGTAAGATCAAATGAATCACGTTGGATGTCATAACTTTCACGCAGCCGTACCGGGACCGGGTCTTCATAGTCACGCACCGGATACGCCAGCCTCCCGTCGCGAATGATTGCCGCGGCAGCACCATGAGAAACAGGCACAATGGCGGCGATCGGACCCACCTTGCGAAACTCCGTAAGCACACCAATCGCCCACTGTTCTATCCCTTTCGCATCAAGGCATAGGCCACCATCCGCCTCGACGCGCGCGTTGTAGCGCGCACGTTCAACGACCGCCCGACCTCCTTCATCCCATAGGCTGAGTTTCGACAGCGTTTTGCCAACATCCAATACCACGACTCTTCCTGTCGGCACTACCGTACTTCCGTTCTGACTTGTACTTGTCGACGTCGCGTTCGTCACTTACTCGTAATCACGTACTTACCGTGTCCGCTCAGCGTTACCACCTCCCGCTTACCGCGCTCAGTAGATATCGCTCTCATCGGATGGCTGTTTACCAAGACTATGGCTCCTGGACCCCGTACCGGAACCGATACTCTTGCGACCTCGTCAGCCGGAAGATCGACAGTCGTTATATATCCATCTTTCCGACGCCGCCGAATCGATACTTGAAGGATTCCGTGGGGTGTCGGCTCGCCTCCTTTTGCCCACTTAAGACCGAGAAGATCCGGCCTAATGGTAACCTTTGCGAACCCGCCCGCAGTCGGACGGATTCCTAACACCTGAGCCATCAACCACGGTGTGACACCACTCGCCCATCCATGCGCCAGACTGACATGAAATCCCCAGCTCGCATCCGCCTGTAGGTTTTGTTGATACAGAAACCCCTTAAGCCATGTCGGATTATAGCCCTCCCAAAAGCTAGTGGCCCCCTCGTTTACCATTCCGCCCCAATACTGCCGGATCCACTTGAGCGCCGCATGTCGGTGATCCATCCTGGCCATCGCGCTGACTACGTAAAAGTTATAATACGGAGTAATGACGTATGAGCTGTACTTTTTCTTCCCAACATGGGACAAGACGCGACGCCAAATAGCCGAATATTGCTGTTTTGTGGCGACCCCGGACAACACCGCATAGGCGTTTGGCTGCCAGCGCGTTCCGAAAGTACCATCCGCGCCTACCATATACTTTTGCGCCGCTGCTTTCAGTGCGTTCGCCTCTGCCGCCATCCGCCTCGCATTCCTTTGGTCGTGCAAAACATTCAGAAGATACGAGCCGTCCTTGAACGCTTGGTAGTATTCGAATTGCGTCGCCATACGCGTCTGTCGATCATACCGATACATTCCAGGCGACCAATCTACGAATGGCCAGCCATGTGTCAGATCGGAAAACAACGCGCGCCGATCTAGATCTTTCTCCATGTACGTCAAGAGTTCAACCAGCCGACTATGCACGGCGTCTAGTTCGCTCTTGGATCCCGTGTGCAGATAATAGTTGAATAGCTCATTTACCCAGAACGCCGAATAGCCAGGAATACCATTGACGTGATTGTCGACTGGTGCGGGACCAATCAACTTATTCAGCGTCGATTGCATTAGAACACGGGTGCCAAACACGTCATCAATCGTTCTGCCACTTACGTCAAGATCGCCGGCCCAGCGGTTTCGATCCCGCTTAACCCCATCCCAAATGCCACTTTGCATGCACAGGTGTGCGGTATATGCCCCGATCGTCCACATCCTGTTGAGTAAAGGACTGGATGACTTGAAGAACCCTTTGTAACGCACTGGATACCCAATGCCGGCGAGCCGAATCGCCCGAAACACAGTCGAGCGTCCACCGGTGAAGCGGATGAGCACATATCGGAACCCGCTCTTCGGACCATATGCCGTCCCGTGAGGCGGAATATAGATCGGGTCTACTCCCAGGAATGGCTGCAAGATAGCCTCGGCAGCAGACTCCCCGTACTGAACAGTGACCTCGGCTGGTGCGCTCGAGTCAGAGACAAATTCTATCCGCCCGGATACTTCGCGGCCAAAGTCGAGCATCACCTGTGGGGCATCGTCTCGGCGCACGTGTGTGGCTGGCAGAGTAACCGTAAATAGACCGTCTCGCGCATTTCCGGTTAGCGCGCCGACATGCTTTATGGTTCCGATGCCGGCAAAGACGCGACGAACATCAACCGCTTCTAGAGGAAATTGCGCGAGGAACGGTGAAATGCCCTGATAGCCCGGCCAGGCATACATCCCAGCATCGGCGTTTCCCTGGAACAGCCCGATTGCGCTCTCGATGCCCCCGAGATCGTCAACGCGTTTCCATACAGAGTCGTCAAAGTCTGGTTTTTCCCATCCCTCCGGAACCGCTTCCACGGAGCCCCTCCACGTTCCGTCGCTCATCACCAGTGGTCTGGCCTGGATTCCCCGGGCTGCAGGCACGATCATCATTGCGAGCAACTTCCCGTCCTGCAGATGTTTGCTGACAGGCGACAGCGCCTCGTTATGGCCCATCGGACCACGAACCGCTTCGATAGCAACGACGTTCCTACCTACACGAAGGGCATGCGTCACGTTGAAGTGGTATACCCGGATGCCCATTGTGACGAGCTCTATATTCACAAGGTCCGGGTTCAATTGGTAATGTCCTACTTCCCGTCCATTTATATAAATTCTCGCCTGTCGTGGGCCTGCGAGATACAGAGTTGCATGTGGCGGCAGCTGTGAAACGTGAAACGTTCTGCGGAAATAGTGAGGCCTCAGCGAATAGCGTCCCGACTTATTCTCGGATGTCCATATGTATTGTTCCGGAAGTGGCTTGTGCAACACCGACTCGAGCTGAGATGGCATCAGGTGCCGGGCGGGATCAAGCTCCGAGTCGGGAATGTTCGTCGGCCCATCCGGGGGGGGCGGGGACAGGTCAGCAGCGGCCGAACTCACGGGAATCTTTGCCAGCGCAGCGTATATTTCGGACAGGACCTCATGCGTAACACGCGGGTCAACCGCCTGAATCGCCTTCAGTGGGTCGTGCCGCATGGACTGCGGGATTCGTGAACTCCGGAATTCCGGAATATATCTCACGACGATTTCTCGCGTGGTTGAATTCCCGAGCAACTCGCCGATTGTGAGTCTGTCAAAGCGAATTCCATTAGAAGACGCGGTCGTTGCGTATACCGCACTCGATTGCATAGCACACAAAGCTACCGCGCCAATGACGCCAAGCCGAACCGATGTCAAAAAGGTAGATTCTTTCACAACCTATACTCCGTGCCGATCCGTGGCGCACAGCCCCCGGAGCGCCGACGCGCGCCATCGGTGGCCGGCCGTGTTATCTACGGAAGACTCTGGAATGGAGTCGCTCCTCAAGTCAACACCCTGAAACGAGCTACGCTGCATGTGTGTAGTCTCCGAGATACGTATTCACGAATAAGGCGGGTTATTTCATAACAGTGACGAGTAGTTTTCTCTTCATCTGCCGACAATAGATCCATTCACGAGTGAATTTGTTCCGCTTCCGATTCAGGCGCTCCATATCCTCGCTGCTGACTTTACGGCCTGTGGGCCGGTTCATGTGACTCAGAGCGCACATCACTTTTACTCTGTCCATCCTAGCTTTTCTCGCGATGTTACTGCGCACGCCGAAACGCTCCCGCGCGTGCGACCCGAGAGATGACAACGTAGGCACTTGATCCGACGCTGCAGCCGCATGTTCGGGAGGCACCGAGTTCGGCCTGGGGGGGCGCGCAGTCTTGATCCACGTAGACATCGGAGTTGTATCAGGTGCTCGTCGCTATTATGCCCCTGCACGACACCTATATCTAAAGTCGCCCTGGCGGCAGAGCACTCATGAAGTGCAGGCACCCAACGCTGCGCAAGATCGGAATCGACCGCTACGAGCGCGCATTGGAGTGGCCTCCGTGCCAGTATCCGGTGGACTTGAGTCACGGCTGCGGGCACCGGTTCCTGGTGAGTTTTGCCTATCAGGGGCCGGAACTCGGGTACTGCGACACACCGTGTCTGCATGCGAGGCGTAGTTCGGGCCGGTGGTGCCGCTTCGGCTATGAAGATCGCGACCACCTCGAGATGCTGGGGTTGCTGAAGACGCTGCCCCGCCAGGTGATCCTCTCTGGCTATCCCTCCGGACTGTATTATGAGCAGCGCTGGGGGTTGCGGAGTGTTGAGCTGCAGGTGATAAACCAGTCCGGAGTGCACACCGGGAAGCTGCGGTTCAACGCCCGGTCCGATCGGGCGGATAGGGCGCGCTACGCGCGGCGTAACCACACTCACCTCCGGACGATCAAGCGCCGAACCAAGAGCTGGGCGCGACGCCATGCCTGGATGCCGCAGGCCGAGCGCCTGGCAGTGCTCTCGGGACTGATGGCCGTCGAGGCTGCACGGTAGCCGCCCCGGTCTCATTGCATGCCGAGCGGAAACACGCGTCCCCTGGGTTAGGAGTTCACCGCGCTCAAGGAGTGTTTCAAGCAACTCTTCAGCAACAGCAGGATCGGCACCTAGCGTCGCGCGGTCCGCCAGTCCGACAGCGATCAGAGCCGCTACTGCCTGCGTTTCGGCACTCCGAAGTTTCATCTTGGCACCTCGCTCAATCAAGCCCCCCGCCCCCCGCGGCGCTCGACGCAGGGGGGGAGCGTCGAGCGCCGCCTCGCATCACTGGGTCCCGACACCGCGGCATTCATGGCGCGGCGACACTCGCGCCAAGCCCTTACACTGTCAGGCTTCGAGCCTGGCCCGGCTGCGCAGGCGGATGTCCGCCGAGGACGATCCGATCATCAGATCGACGTCCCCGGGCTGGACGACGAACTGATATTTCCTATCGTCCCAGTAGCACAACGCCGAATCGGCGTGCGGCTGCGTGAAGCGCACGGTTCGGCTGGCCCCGGCGGCACGGTGCACACGCTCGAAACCCACGACCTGCTTGATGGGGCGCTGCTCGGTACGTGCACGTAGAACTGGATCCGCTCGTCGCCCTCACGCGCGCCCGTGTTGGTGGGGAGCATTTCGACACTGATCTTCCCGCCGGGCTGGATGACATCCCCCGTCACCCGCAGACCCGAGTACTCGAACGTCGTGTAGCTCAAGCCTTGGCCAAGCGGGTACAGTGACACGCCCTGGAAGTACATGTAGGTGCGACCGTTGCCCATGTTATAGTCGTGAAACGCCGGCAAGTCGTCGACGTGCCGGTACCACGTGGTACTGACCTTGCCGCCGGGGTTGTACGCGCCGAAACTCGCATCCGCGAGCGCGTGCCCCTGCTCCTGCTCCTGCTCCTGGCCGAGGAACATCCCGCCAACGATCGCCGCCAGGTTCTCCTGCTCCCAGATCACCGCCACCCGACAGTTGGACACGATCACCAGGATGGTCCTTGGGTTGACGGCGCGAACCGCTTTGGCCAGCTCATGCTGTACGCCAAGCAGATGCAGATAGGTGCGGTCGTGCGCCTCGTGATCGATCTGCTGGTTGCCACCGTACAACAGCAGCTCCGCGTCGGCTTCCTTCGCCGCCTCACGAGGAAAGTCCCTCCACTCCCTGAGCGCCCCATCGTCATGCAACGAGCCACAGCGCGAGCCAGAGCTGTGGGCACGCACCATGCTACACCCCCAGCCATCATCGATGATGCTGACGCTACGCGACATTACTCGCTCGTCCAAGACACCACTCCGAGTCTATTGTCACGCGCTTCGCCATGCCGCTACTTTCTACTAAGCAAGTCGCACACGTGACGCAGGACTTTGCAGGCAATCAATGATCCCACACGCCTTCAGAGCTTTCTTAGCTTTCATCAACTTTCCCATTGACGGCGGCGGTGCCAAACACCATCTGCTTGACACCGCCGCATGCTGTCAGTACTTCGCGGTGAACCCAACCTCGAATAGCCTGCCGAGCATGTTGCCGTTGCCTACAAAGGGCGGCTCATTCAGATAAGACGGATTTTCATTCGCAATATTCTCAACCTTAAACATCAGTAGCGTGTGCTTTACGCCAAAAACATGCCGTTTCATGCGATACGTCACTGTTGCATTTACGGGGTGAAATGCCCCGACCCGATTTTGGTCTGGAACACTGAAGACCGGATATCCGGAAGAGTAATCCACCGCAAACCGTACGAACCAACGATGATACTGATCTCCGAGCGTACCGCGAACCAGCAGCCGGCTCCCGGACAAACGCAACAATGACACCATCCTAGTAAGTTGCGATTGTTTACGCTGAAGCGAGTAAGTGCCTTGCGCCGTCGCAAGCAATTCCCCGAACGGCGTTCGACGATCATACTGCGCGTTAAAATCGATGCCATCGGTATACATCGATCCGAAGTTAGTTCCCTCGGCATCAATCACTACCCACGGCGTCGTCGCGGGGTTGTCATACAACTGATTGAGTGCTCCAAGACTTGATACCATTCCAACGACTGTGTCACTAGGAGCATACCTCGTTATAAATGCATCTAGCTGCGCTGCCGTAGGCTGCTCAATGAACGCGATTCCGGACGGGTAGTTGTCGAAAAAGAAGGCATTAGAGGTCCACGGATAACCGGATTGCTCGTTCGTTATGTGAATATGGTAATACGTAAGCCGAAAGTAACTGCCAGGAAGCCACGCGGGTCTGACAGAGAATCCTGCGGTGTAAGTCGTACCATACTCTGGTCCTAACCCAGGCACAGTACCCGCCATGAGTATGGTCGGCCGAGTATTGAACGGTCCCGGTCCGAATGGGCTGACGGGTATGACCTGCGCCTGGT
>JAJYVU010000116.1:6798-7941 GCA_021791875.1 Acidobacteriota bacterium
CCGACAACCCCGGCGCAATGAAGGACGTCCCCCAAGTACCATAGATTAGGAGGCCACGCGTCGGCGCCCAATCAGCCGCGAACCGTTCGTTAATGGTCGATCCCCACGATGTGTAATGATCTATTCGTCCTTGGGTATCCAAAACAAGACGGCGCACTCCAGGTATTCCATTTCTCGGTCCGATAACCGGCAGTCTCAGTTCACCGAAAGCAGCCGAGTCTCCCTGGGAGATGAAATTCGCCGGGAGGTTACCAGGGTGGTGCCCAATTGGAGCATTTACATCTACATCATCATAGCTCTGATATTGCCATTGCGCGCCTACCGCAAGGTTGGCCTCACCACCCGGCAATTTTGCGACCCCCCCTTGCGCTATTACCTTCGTCTCCAACATTCGTTGAGTCGCGTTAAAGTAATTCTGATAATCAAGAATTTTGTTTATAACCGATGGCGCCGTGTCTTCAACGTTGTATGGGTCCAACGCGTTCGCGGTTGTTGTTGCCGACAGAGCTGCGCTCATTGCCGCAGAATTTACTCCCGCCTGATTTAATGTCGTAACGCTTTGCCCAAGATAAGTTGCCCAGGAAAGCGTCCATCCGTGAGGCAGTTTGAACGTAAATTTTGGAGTTACCCCAATCTCGTGCAGAGCAAGACCTCTGCCGTTGTAATAATTGGAGCCGATGGCTGGAGCAAAGCTAAAATCTACCAACTCACTTGTTGCGCCATTGACCGGAATGAAGTATGGATTCGCGTTGGTAATTGTGGCGCTCGCCCCGGGCGCCGCATTTATGTTGTAGTCGCTCCGTCCGCTCCAGTAGGCCGTTAAACTAAATTTGATGGAAGAGGTCAGCAACTGACGCATTCCGAAATATAGCGTGTTCTGGCGCTGCGGCTGGATGACCGCGTTCTCTAAATCATCATCACAGAGGTTCTCGGACCCTGGAACCAAACTTGGCATTGCGTAGGTTTGGCCGCCGACTACTACGTTAGCAAGACTGCACTGATTGGAAGAGTAATTTAGAGGAGACTCAGAGGGTATGTACGACCGGTAATATGCCCGGCTCGCGCCAAAGAGCGGCTGTCTTGATTCATGGTAAAGTGAAACTATGTAAGATCCAGTATTCCATTCGTTACCAAAGGAAAGGC
>JAJYVU010000036.1 GCA_021791875.1 Acidobacteriota bacterium
GGAGGAAAGTTCAGAACCAAAAACTGTAAAGGATGTCCCGAGACAAACTGTAAAGGATCTATAGGGACTGGACACTTCTTTTGCTTGAGTGGGGGACAGAAGTAATCTTTCCTCCATGCCAACCAGGCTTCGGCGGTTCCACCATTCACGGCAGACGCATTTCATCACATTTGCCTGCTGGCATCGCCGGTCGAATTTCCGCGGGTGGCCCATTCAAGCCCGGTTTTGGCTTGAGTGGGAGCAGCGCACCTCAACGCTACCGGCTGGCGCGCGTCAGCGTGCATCCGCCTGGAAGGCCAGTCAGCGCCCGTCCGCCTCGCACCCCAGCGCTTTCCGCTCCGCCGCATCCTCGGCCGCGCTCGCTTCCGCATGCCCGGTCAGCTTCTTGCGCAGCGCCGCCAGCGCCGGAAAATCATACTTCCGGCACAGCGTCATCTCCCACACATTCCCCGTCTCGCGGCTCACAGCATACCGCCGCAGTGTCGTGTCCGGCCCCGGTGTCGAGGCCTCGCGCAGCACAATGAAGCTCGCAAACCCAGGCAGATAGGGCGCGCCCACATCCATCGTGTCAAACTCAATCCACTGGTTGTTCAGGTCGATGTGCTCGTGCCTCGCCACCAGCCGCGCCAGTTGCCGCGCCTGCCCCTGCGTCAGCAGACGATGCCTCGCCGCGAGCGCCGCCGGGTTCACCATCACCAGCGCCGCCGCCACCGCCATCACGCTCAATCTCAAAGACTGCTTCATGCCATTCCCATCACGCCACTGCCCATCGCAGCAACAACTTCCCCTGATTATGAACGTGATGTAAACCTGTTCTAACCAAACCGCAACATGGCGCTGTCATAATGATGCGGTGTCCGCTGCCTACTCGCCAACCTCGCACTCCGAGCACGTCGTCCCCCACTTCCATGACGAAGCCCTGCGGTTCCTCCGCGGCCTCCGCCGCAACAATCGCCGCGAGTGGTTCGAGCCCCGCCGCCCCATCTACGACCGCGAAGTCAAAGCCCCCATGCTCGCCCTCATCGAGGCCGTCAACGCCGGCATGATGGACTACGCCCCGGATCACATCCGTCCCGCCAACCGCATCATGCTCCGCATCTATCGCGATACCCGCTTCTCCGCCGACAAGTCGCCCTACAAGCAGCACATCGCCGCCTGGTGGGGCCGCTCCGACATGGAAAAAACCTCCGGCGCAGGCTACTACCTTCACCTCAGCGGTACTGAGATGATCCTCGCCGCCGGCGTCTACATGCCCGCCAAAGACCAGCTCCTCGCCATCCGCCGCTACCTCCTCGATCGCCACCAGGAGTTCCGCTCCCTCATCGAAAATCGCGCCCTCCGCCGCCGCTTCAGCCTCCACGACCCCAATGCCCTCACCCGCGACCCCAAAGGCTTCCCCGCCAACCACCCCGCCGCAGAGTACATCCGCTGGCGCCAGTGGGGCGTCACCGCCGCCCTGCCCGCTGAAGCCGCCCTGCACTCGGCCCTCCCGCGCACTGTCGCCGCCTACTTCACCCTCGCCGCTCCCCTCGTCGATTTCCTCAACCGCGCCATCGCGCCGCCCTCGGCAGAAAACCGCCTCAGAAAGCCCTCTCTGCCACCCCTCCCGCTCTACTAGCCCAGCGCCACTCCGGTACCCCATCCTTAGTCCGCTGTTGGCGACAGATCGCACTGCACCCTCCCCCCTGGCAGTCATTGCCGGGCGAAGGCGCCGCACGCCGGTGCGGAGAAATCTGCGCTTCCATCCGCATCCCCGGACCCTCTCTCCGCCCTCCCTGGCCTTTCTTTGCGTCCTTTGCGCCTTTGCGATAGATTTTGCTTTTCGCCCGGAAAGCCGCTCGGCCAGCCCCCTCCAAAGCTCCGTTTTTCCTCAAAAACAGGCCAAAAACAGCAAAAAACCCACAAAAACCTGTGGAAACCGGCGTTTTGCCATTGACAAAGCTTTCTGCAAGCCGCAAGGTAAACGGCGGAAGGTTCTCTCAAGCCGCATAAACACTGGCTGTTTTGAGAACGGCACCACCCCCTCGGAGAGCACATCCGCTCCGGGGCGGGAACGACAAAAAGATGTCTGGAGGAATTACCGTATGGCAACTACGATGACCAAAACCGCTCTCGTGCGGCACATGGCAGAGAAGCTCGAACTCACCAACAAGCAGGCCGCCGCTTTCCTCGACCTGCTCGCCGAAACCGCGATCAAGGAAACCAAGAAGAACGGTGTATTTGTGATCCCCGGCATCGGCCGCCTCGTCAAGGCAGAGCGCAAGGCCCGCATCGGCCGCAACCCGCAGACCGGCGAGCAGATCAAGATCAAGGCCAAGACCGTCGTCAAGTTCCGCGTCGCCAAGTCCGCCAAGGACGTCATCGCGCCGCCGAAGAAGTAACTCCAACTCTCTTCCTCACGCAGGATAAGGACCGCCCCGTGCGGTCCTTTCTTGTCTCTTCTATTTCCTGTCGCGCTGCCTCTGCGCTCAGCGCGGCTTCTTCGTCTGATAAATTTGTACGCCTTGCACCAAGCCCCGCTCGTGGAAGCGCGACGCGGGAGTGCAATCGCTCACCTTCGGCTGCGCCTTCGCATTCTTGTCAGGAAATCCCTTCGGAAACTCAAACACCCGCATCGTAAAGCATGTTCCCGAGCGATCCTGCGCCTTGCTCAGTTCCTCATCCAGTTGCTTTTGCAGCTTCGGAGTCATTGCCTTCAGCCGCTTCATCTCTTGCGGGCTCAACCCCTGCGCGCCGTCGACGCACTGGCTCAGGTCTTTCACATCCTTGCAGTGCAGTCGAAGACTGCTTGTGCCGATTCCGGCAAGTTGTATCGTGACGTTCTTCGGCGCGGGTTGCGCCAGCAGCGGCAGGGTGAGAATGGTGGATAAAACCGCGGTCGTGCATGCGGAACCCAACGGCGATAATCGCATACGCACCTCCATCATGCGCCTCACACACTGCGCCCATCCCGCAGCCTCTGTCAACCGCACATCAGTACCAGAACTTCACCTTCGGCCACAGCGTTTCCAGGTTCCCGTGCAGCCCCTTGCAAATCAGAATCGGCCCGCGCTCATACGGCTCCACCAGTGGATTCGTATCCCGCGCATACACCTGCACCGAATCAAACTCCTTCTCATCCGTCGCGATGCTGTCGCCAAAGATGATCATCACCTTGCCCGTCGCCCCGCGCGGTCCCCACAAGAAATAATTCTGGTGCCCGCTGATCGCCGTCGGAACATCCGGCCGATAAACATTCACCGCGCTCGCGTCGCCGTAATTCTTCGCGTAGATCACCGCTTCCTTGCGCTCCGCCGCCGGCAGTGACCAATACGCATCGGCCAGCAGATTCGCCTTGTGCCGCCAGTCCAGCATGTCCGCAAAGTACTGCGGCAGCGTCGCCGTCGCACCCGTCTCCATCTTCGGCGGAGCCAGATGCAGCCGCTGCATGTACGCAATCTCCTTGACGGGTGGCAGCACCGGCAAAATCGCCGGCAGCACCACCGCGGTCAACGCCACGTTCGCAGCCACATACGCCGGAACCACCCCGCGCCGCAGCCACGCCTTCTGCAGCCATCCATCCCATGCCGCCGCGCCCGCCGCAAAATACAGCGGATAAATCGCCGCCAGGTAATAGTCCTTCGCGTGCAGAATCATCATCAGCGGTAAGAACAGCGCATACGTCACGCCCAGGAACCGGAACGTCTTCGCCCTGCGCCCCGCCAGCAGCCACACCACGCCAGCAATCCACAACGGAGCCATCAGCAACCCAAGCACTTTCACTTGGTTCAGCACAAATGCCACCGGACCCACGTGCACATTCTTTCCGTCCACCTGGTCGTTGTGCAGCAGTTGCAGCGTGGCCCACTGGTGATGCACCTCCCAGATCAGATTCGGCAGCGCGATCAGCACTATCAGCGCAAACCCCACCGCAAACCACTTGCTCAGCAGAATCTTCCTCTGCTCGGTCAGCAGCAGCGCTGCCAGCAGGCACACCAGAAAGAAGACGATCGTCCACTTGTTCTCTATGCAGAGCCCCGCGGCTGCACCCATCACCACCCACCACCGCGCCACCACCGGCCCCGAACGCACGCCCCGCTCCGCCAGCCTTGCCAGCTCCATCAACGCCAGTGCCACAATCGTCCACAGCGCCGGCTCCAGCATGTTCGTCGAAATCGTCGCGTCTATCCCGATCACCATCGGAGCCAGCAGCACGCCCGTCATCGCCAGCGCCTGCGCCCAGCGGCTGCCGCCCATCCGCCACGCCAGCACTCCCGTCAGCGCCACCTCCGCAGCGCCCGCCAACGACGCAAACGTCCGGAACAGCGCCAGCGAATGAATCCCGAACACCAGCTCCGAAATCCGCGTCAGCAGCGGAACCATCGGAGGCTGATCCACATACCCCCACGCCAGGTGCCGCCCGCAAACAATGAAGTACAGCTCATCCCGAAAGATCCCGTACCCCGCGTGCTGCATCACCACCTGCCCCAGCGTCTGCAAACCATACTTCAGCAACCCAAACGCCAGCGCCAGCCACAATGCTTGCCGCAGCGCGCTCGACTTCCGCTCCCGCTGCCCCTCCGTCATCCCCTCAATCGTCACCGCCAAAACCGCACTCCCTCACGCGCACACTTGTACTTGAGTCCCGTCCCTACCTACGCGCGCAACACCCCATCAGTTCCCACAACCTTCTAATTCCTCCTCCAACACACGAGATCTGGATGGCCCATTCAAGTCCGGTTTTGGCTTGCGTGGGAATCGGCGCAAAGCGTCGACGCCAAATCTTCGTGGCCGATCTCTGTGTTCTCTGTGTTCTTTGCGGTGAGAGGTGTTTTCCCTTCACGCACCTTTGCGTCTTGGCGGTAGATTTCGGCATTTGCGTGCGAAGCACGCACCCACCCCGACGGCCACTATTGGCGAACAAACAGCAAAACCAGCAGTACAATAAACCATGCCGTACCCGCCCGCCCCCAAAGCCGTTTCCGACGCGCTCGCATGGGCCCACCCCGTCACTCAGGAGTGGTTCACACGCCGCTTCGGCACGCCCACCGAACCCCAGCAGCAGGGCTGGCCCCACATCCTCGCCGCCACACCCACGCTCATCTCCGCGCCCACCGGCTCCGGCAAAACCCTCGCCGCGTTCCTCATCTGCATTGACCGCCTCCTCGGCGAAGCCCTCGAAAACCGCCTCCCCGCCGGAACCTCCGTCGTCTACGTCTCGCCCCTCAAGGCGCTCTCCAACGACGTCCAGAAAAACCTCGAAGCTCCCCTCCGCGAAATCCAGCAACTCGCCCTCGAACGCGGCTACCTCTGCCCGCCCATCCGCGCCGCCGTCCGCACCGGAGACACCCCACCCTCCGAGCGCCGCGCCATGCTCAAGTGCCCGCCACACATTCTCGTCACCACTCCCGAATCGCTCTACATCCTGCTCACCTCGCTCAAAAGCCGCGAGCATCTCCGCCGCGTCCACACCGTCATCGTCGATGAAATTCATGCCGTCGCTGACGACAAGCGCGGTTCCCACCTGGCCCTCACGCTCGAACGCCTTGACGCCCTCGTCACCGCCGAAAATTCCCTCACCCCAGGCGCCAGCCTGCTCGCCCATCCCGCGCCGCAGCGCATCGGCCTCTCCGCCACGCAAAATCCCATTGAACTCGTCGCCAGCTTCCTCGGCGGCACGCGCAACCCCAACGTCGAAATCGTTCAGTGCGGCCGGCACCGCACCCTCGACCTCGCCGTCGAAATCCCATCCATCGAACTCGGAGCCGTCGCCTCCAACGCCATCTGGAACAGCATCTACGACCGCATCGCCGAGCTCGCTAATGAGCACCGCTCCACTCTCGTCTTCGTCAATACGCGCCGCATGGCCGAGCGACTCGCCTTCCAGCTCGCCGAGCGCCTCGGCCAGGAAAACGTCGCCGCGCATCACGGCAGCCTCTCGCGCCAGCTACGCCTCGAAGCAGAACGCCGCCTCAAGGCCGGCGAAATCCGCGTCCTCGTCGCCACCGCCTCGCTCGAGCTCGGCATCGACATCGGTGCCGTCGACCTCGTCTGCCAGATCAACTCCACCCGCGCCATCGCCGTCGCCATGCAGCGCGTCGGCCGCGCCGGCCACTGGCGCGGTGCCACCCCCAAGGGCCGCTTCTTCCCCACCACCCGCGACGACCTCGTCGAAACCGCCGCCCTCATGCGCGCCATGCGCTCCGGTATCCTCGACCGCCTCGAAATTCCCCCGCGCCCCTTCGACGTCCTCATGCAGCAGATCGTCGCCGCCTGCTCCGCCGAGCCATGGGACGAGCGCACCCTCTACAACGTCTTCCGCCGCGCCCATCCCTACCGCGACCTCCCCTTCGACGAATACGACCGCGCGCTCACCCTCCTCACCGAAGGCATCGAATCCAGCCGCGGCCGCTACGGCGCATACATTCTCCGCGACCGCGTCCATAGCCGCATCCAGGCCCGCCGCGGCGCGCGCATCACCGCCGTCACCAATGGCGGAACCATCCCCGACACCGCGCTCTTTCCCGTCATCGCCCAGCCCGAAGGCGTCCAGATCGCCACCCTCGACGAGCACTTCGCCGTCGAATCCTCCCCCGGCGACATCATCCAGCTCGGCAACACCAGCTGGCGCATCCAGCGCATCGAGGCCGCCGGCCGCGTCCTCGTCGAAGACGCCCAGGGCCTGCCGCCCACGCTTCCCTTCTGGAGCGGCGAAGCCCCCCAGCGCACCATGGAATTGTCGGAGTTCGTCTCCGGCCTCCGTTCCGAAATCGACCGCCGCACGCCCAACGTCCTCCCCGGCTACATCAGTGAAGCCGCACCCGAAGTCGCCGCCACCATCGACTGGCTCAAAGACGCGTGCTGCATCTGCGACTCCGGCGCAAAGCAGCTCATCGCTTATATCGCCGCCGGGCGCGCCATCCTCGGCACTGTCCCTTCTGTAACCAACATCGTTGCAGAAAGATTCTTCGACGAAGGCGGAGGCATGCAGCTCATCCTCCACGCGCCCTTCGGTGGCCGCATCAACAAGGCATGGGGACTCGCCCTCCGCAAGCGCTTCTGCCGCGGGTTTAACTTTGAACTCCAGGCCGCCGCCACTGACAACGGCATCAACATCTCCCTCGCCGAGCAGCACAGCTTCCCCTTGAGCGACGTCTTCCACTTCCTCACCACCCAGACCGTCCAAAGCCTCCTCGAACAGGCCTCGCTCGCCTCGCCCATCTTCAAATCCCGTTGGAAGTGGGCCGCCAACCGCAGTTTGCAACTGTTACGGTTCCAAAAAGGCAAAAAAGTCGCCCCGCAAGTCCAGCGCACCCGCGCCGACGATCTCCTCGCCAGCGTCTTCCCGCAGGCCGCTGCCTGCTTTGAAAACATCGAAGGCGACATCCAGATCCCCGACCACCCCCTCGTCGCCGAAGTCATGCAGGACGTCCTCGGCGAAGCCATGGACCTCACCGGCCTCGTCAGCATCCTCGAAGGCATTGACTCCGGCCGCATCCGTTGCCTCGCCGTCGACACCGCCACACCCTCCGCCTTCGCCCACGAGCTCCTCAACGCCAACCCCTACGCCTTCCTCGACGACGCCGACCTCGAAGAGCGCCGCTCCCGCGCCGTCAGCCTCCGCGGTGCAGTCCCCGCCAATCTCCTCGGCGAAGCCGGCCGCCTTTCACCCCAGGCCATCGCAGAAGTCCGCGAAACCCTCTGGCCAGACATTCGCGACGAGCACGAGCTCCTCGACCTCCTCCAATCCCTCGTCCTCGTCCCATCCTCCATCTCAGAGGATCCTCGCACCTCTCCCTGGGCTACCTTCTTCACCCGTCTCGAATCCACCCATCGCGCTTTCCTCGCCAAATGCAACTCCATCAGTTACTTTTGCGCCGCCGAGCGTGCTGGCTGGCTCCGCGTGCTCTTTCCAGAAGCTGAATTCTCCCAGCCCGTCCCGGAATTCCCCCACGCAACCGTCCCGTCTAGCCCCGACGAAGTCCTCCGCAAAGCCATCCAGGGCTGGCTCCAGATCCTCGGCCCCGTCACCGCCCACAACCTCGCCACCCATCTTGGCCTCGCGCCGCAGCCCGTCTTCGCGCAGCTCCTTTATCTCGAATCCACGGGCACCATCCTCCGCGGCACATTCGAGCATCCGCCCACCACCGCAGACCACCACATCGAGTGGTGCGAGCGCCGCATCCTCCAGCGCATTCACAAGCGCACCATCGGACAGTTGCGCAAGCAGATTGAGCCTGTCCCGCCCGCTACCTACATGCGCTTCCTCCTCGACTGGCAACACCTCGGCCCGCAGCGCCAGCTCACCGGCGAACAGGGCCTGCTCGAAGCCCTCCGAGCCCTGCAAGGATACGAGGCCCCCGCCATCGAATGGGAGCGCAGCATCCTTCCCGCCCGCGTCGCCAACTACGATCCCCGCTGGCTCGACACCCTCTGCCTTACCGGCGTCATCGGCTGGGGCCGCATCTCGCCCCATCCCGCCTTCCAATCTCCCGAATCCGGTGGCCCCCGCCGCGTCGTGCCCACCAGCATGGCGCCCATCACCTTCTTCCTTCGCGAAGAAGCCCACTGGATGGACCGCTGCCTCGCTGACCGCCAGGTTCCAGAGGCCCACCTCACCGCCTGCCTCAGCCCCCTCGCCAACCGCGTCCGCTCCTTCCTCACCGATCGCGGAGCGCTCTTCGCCGCTGACCTTACCCGCCTGCTCGCCACCTCACCCGCGGAAATCTCCCGCGCCATCTGGGAGCTCGTCGCCGCCGGCCTCGTCACCGCCGACGGCTTCGATGCCCTCCGCGCCCTCATCGATCCGCGCCGCAAGCAGGCCTTCGCCGCACCCTCCGCCCGCGCCACTCGCACCCTCCGCAACGCCGCAGGCCGCTGGAGCCTCCTGGCCGACCAAACCGAATCGGCCCACTCCCAACCCACCTCCCCCGAAAATTCCGCCCTCGCCCCAGCCGTCACTTACGACCTCCAGCTCGAATCCGCCTGCTTCATGCTCCTCCACCGCTATGGCGTCGTCTTCCGCGACCTCGCCGCCAACGAAACCTCGCTCCCCCGCTGGCGCGAGCTCCACGGCCTCTTCCGCCGCCTTGAAGATCGCGGCCTTGTCCGCGGCGGCCGTTTCGTCTCCGGCTTCTCCGGTGAGCAGTTCGCCCTGCCTCAGGCCGTCGAATCCCTCCGCGCCTGCCGCAATCGCCCCCTCGCAGCCATGCCACCCCTCACCATCGCCGCCGCCGACCCCGTCAACCTCATCGGCATCGTCCTCCCCGGCGAACGCGCCACTGCCATCCCCGGTCGCACCGTCACCTTCCCCCCGCCCAACCTCTCGCCCGATCCCGCCACCAACAACACCGCCGCGCCGCAGCCAGCACCGCTATTCCCGCCGCAGTCCGCGCAGAACGAAGCCGACCTCCGTGCCTGAACCCGCCGACAACCCCAACCCGCCCCTCGTCGAAGGCCGCGATTACTACATGGATGGCCCATTCCTCGTCTTCACCCGCGAATACCACCTCCGCCGCGGCTCCTGCTGCCATTCCGGCTGCCGCCATTGCCCCTGGAACGTTCAAGATCCCCCAGCTTCAACGCCCTCCCGCCGGTGAATTCCTCTAAACCCCTGCGGTTCAATGCTTTCCCCACACCACGCCCCATTTCCCCGTCCGTTAACCCCTCCCCGGCTATTTCCGCCCTCCCAACTCGCCCCGGAGTTAAAATAAAGATGGCGTATCGTCACCTGAAGAGACTCAGTGGATTTTTGTGCCAGCCGCAAAGCTCTTGCTCCGTCTGGGCACTCTCCCGCGTCTAACATGGTAAAAGCGGGAATTAAGTAACCACCCCGTAATCGGGCTGCCTTACTTTTTCGTCTTTTGGTCGTGCGTGAAGAGAGGACACACGTGAACTCAACCGTCAAAACTATCCTTTTCTGGGTATTCATCGTTGCCTGCTGCCTGTTGCTCTGGCAGGTATTCCAGAAAAGCAGCAACATGGGCAAAACGCAGGAGATCTCCTTTTCCCAGTTCCTAAGCGATGTCAACCAGGGCCAGATCCGCGACGTCACCGTCATCGGCGGCGATGTGCATGGTCACTTCCGCCAGGGAAATGCCGAGTTCCACACCATCGTGCCCACCAACTACCCGGCGCTCTACGACATCCTTGATAAATACCACGTCGCCGTCACCATCAAGGACAACCAGGGCAGCGCCTGGTGGAGCATCCTCATTCAGCTCTCGCCCATCCTCGTTCTCGTAGCCCTCTGGTTCTTCATGATCCGCCAGATGCAATCCGGCGGAAACAAGGCGCTCTCCTTCGGGAAGAGCCGCGCCCGCCTCCTCTCCATGCAGCAGAAAAAAATAACATTCAAAGACGTCGCCGGGGTCGACGAAGCCAAAGAGGAGTTGCAGGAAATCATCGAATTCCTGCGCGAGGCGCAAAAATTCCAGAAGCTCGGCGGACGCATCCCCAAGGGCGTCCTGCTCGTCGGCCCTCCGGGAACCGGCAAGACCCTCCTCGCCCGCGCTGTCGCCGGCGAAGCCAACGTCCCGTTCTTCTCCATCTCAGGTTCTGACTTTGTCGAAATGTTCGTCGGCGTCGGCGCAAGCCGCGTCCGCGACCTCTTCGAGCAGGGCAAGAAAAACGCCCCCTGCATTATCTTCATCGACGAAATCGACGCCGTCGGCCGCCATCGTGGTGCCGGTCTCGGCGGCGGGCACGACGAGCGCGAACAGACCCTCAACCAGCTCCTCGTGGAAATGGACGGCTTCGAAGCCAACGACGGCGTCATCCTCGTCGCGGCCACCAACCGCCCGGACGTCCTGGACCCCGCTCTGCTGCGCCCCGGCCGTTTTGACCGCCGCGTCGTTGTCGGCCGGCCCGATGTCCGCGGCCGCGAAGAAATCCTCCGCGTTCACGCCAAAAAAGTTCCCGTCGCTGACGATGTCGACCTCCGCGTCCTCGCCCGCGGCACACCCGGCTTCTCCGGCGCGGACCTCGCCAACATGGTCAATGAGAGCGCCCTCAATGCCGCACGCGCCAATCGGAAAGTTGTCACCATGCGCGACTTCGAAGCCGCCAAGGACAAGGTCCTCATGGGCGCCGAGCGCCGCTCCATGCTCCTCACCGACGAGGAAAAGCGCAACACCGCCTACCACGAGTCCGGCCACGCCGTCGTCGCCGCCATGCGCAAGCATGCCGACCCGCTCCACAAGGTCACCATCATCCCGCGCGGCATGGCCCTCGGCCTCACCATGCAGTTGCCCGAAGAAGACAAGTACACCGTCACCAAGGACTACCTGGAGACCCAGCTTGCCATCCTCATGGGCGGCCGCATCGCCGAGGAAATCTTCCTCCATCACATGACCACCGGCGCCGGCAATGACATCGAGCGCGCCACTGACCTCGCCCGCAAGATGGTCTGCGAATACGGCATGAGCCGCCTCGGCCCGCTTACCTTCGGCAAAAAGGACGAGCAGATCTTCCTCGGCCGCGAAATCGCCCAACACCGCGACTTCTCCGAGGAAACCGCCCGCCAGATCGACGCCGAAGTCCGCAATCTCGTCGACGAAGCCTATCGCTCCGCCTACCAGATCATCAACGACCATCAGGAAATCATGCACAAGATGGCCGCCGCACTGCTCGAGCGCGAAACCATCGACGCCGAAGAAATCCGCATGATCGTCGAGGGCAAGGAACTCCCGCCGCTCAAACCCTCCGGCGGTGGCGGCTCGGCCACCGCGGAAACCACCCCGCAGGTCCTCAAGCCCGCACCCGACCGCGGAACCGGCAACCTGCCCGAAGGCAGCCCCTCACCGGCATAACTACAGCGGGACGGCGCCCGAATTTCTCCATTATTGGCTCAGCACTCAGGGGCGGCTCACCAGCCGCCCTTTTTTCCTGCCCGCACCGCCGCTCTGCACTCATCGGCGCACCGTGAATCCGGGACGCACGCTCTTGATCATGCGGCGTTGGAACCGGTGTTCATACCGTTCGTGGCGGCATCCGGATAGCCCCGTTTGCGGCCCGGCAGTTTCTCCTCTTCGCTCAAGTCAGGAACATTCTCCCGGCCACAGTCGTATACCTACCTGCCAACATGCATCCTTACCCCGGGCAAAAATCCATATCCGAGGTGACCTCCTGATGGGCGACTTCCGCGCCGACCTCAGATATTCCTTCCGGATGCTGATTGCCAATCCGGCATTCACCATTACCGCGATTGCCGCGCTCGCTCTGGGCATCGGCGCCAATACCGCCATCTTCACTGTGGTCAATGCGGTTCTGCTCAAGCCGCTCGATTACCCCCACCCGAACCGCATCGTGCAGTTCCTGCTCACTTCTCCACAGGGCAAGGGACCGTCTGCTTCGCCGACCAATTTCAACACCTGGAGAAGCCTCAAGGGAGTCTTCGAGGATGTGACCGCTTACGACTTCGGGGGACCGGGCTTCAACCTTACCGGAACCGTCCCCGAACAGATTCACGGCATTCATGTCTCCCGGAATTACTTCCGCCTCTTTGGCGCGCCGGTCATGTTGGGCCACACCTTCACCAGGGCCGAAGACTCCCCCAACGGCGGGAACTATGCCGTGATCAGCTATGGGCTGTGGCAGCGCAGGTTCGGCGGCAATCCCAAAATCGTGGGCACCAGCATTTCGCTCAGCAACGTCCCCTACACCATCGTCGGCGTAATCGGAAAGTCGTTCGCCACCGACCCCAAAGCTGACATCTGGATCCCCTTTCAGATTGATCCCCACAGCACCAATCAGGGCCATTACTTCCTCGTTGCCGGCCGCCTCAAGCCGGGCATCACCCTCGCAGAGGCCAACGCTCGCTTGAAGATTGCAGCCGACCAGTTCCGCCGCCGCTATCCCAACATGATTGGTCCGAAAAACAGCTTCGCAGTCGAGCCCCTCCGCGACTCTGTGGTTGCAGGTGCCCGCCAGTCGCTGCTCGTCTTGCTGGGGGCCGTGGGTTTTGTGCTCCTCATCGCCTGCGCGAATGTCGCGAATCTCCTTCTCGTGCGCGCTACCGGGCGCCGGCGCGAGTTCGCCATCCGCGCAGCCATGGGAGCCGGCCGCATCCGCATCGTGCGCCAGCTGCTGACAGAAAGCATTGTCCTCTCCCTCGCCGGCGCCGTTCTGGGACTCATACTGGGCTACGTGGGCGTGCGTGCGCTCTTGGCCGTCAGCCCCGCGGGCTTGCCGCGCATTGGTGCGCACGGCGCCGCGGTCGGCATTGACTGGCGCGTGCTCCTCTTCACCCTGGGAATCGCGCTCCTCACCGGAGTCCTCTTTGGACTGGCTCCCGCGCTCGGCGCTTCGCGTCCTGATCTGAACAGCACCCTGAAGGAAAGCAGCAACCGCTCCGGAACCGGCTTCCGCCAAAGCAAGGTCCGCTCCCTGCTCGTGATCAGTGAGGTTGCGCTCGCGCTCGTCCTGCTCATCGGCGCGGCGCTGCTCATCCGAACCTTCCTGGCGCTGCGCAACGTCAACCCCGGATTCGATCCTCGCCATGTCCTCACGCTGCAAATGGCTCTCACCAGCGGTCACTTCAAAACCTCCGCCGCGGTCGCGCAGGTTTCACGCGACGGGCGCGAGCGGCTAGATGCCATTCCGGGTGTAGAAGCCTCGGCTATGAGTTGCGTTCTGCCCCTCGAAGGCGGCTACGGATTGCCCTTCAACGTCCTGGGCAGGCCCACGGGAAAGTCCCCATGGACCGGGGGTGCCAGTTGGATGAGCGTATCGCCCGGCTACTTCTCCGTCTTTCATATCCCCATCCTGCAAGGCCGCGACTTCACGCAGCAGGATGACGCATCGGCTCCCGGCGTCGTCATCATCAACGAAGCCATGGCCAGACAGTACTGGCCAAAGCAGAACCCCATCGGCCAGCAGATTCTTATCGGCAAGGGCATCGGCCCTCAGTTTGTCGAGGGACCGCGGCAGATCATCGGCGTGGTCGGCAATATCCGCGGCGCGGGCCTGAATCACAAGCCGCAGCCGCAGATGATTGTTCCCCTCGCCCAGGTCACCAACGGAATGACCGCGCTCAATACCGGTATCGCTCCAATGGTATGGCTCGTTCGCACTCACGGCGATCCCCGCCAGTACATCGCCGCCGCAAAGAAGCAACTGCGGCTCGCCAGCGGCGGCTTTCCCGTCGGACGCGTTCGCCCCATGACCGAAGTAGTTTCGCAGTCCATTTCGCGTCAGGACTTCGACATGCTGCTCCTCTCGATCTTCGGAGCTGCTGCCCTCATCCTCGCCGGCATCGGTATTTACGGGCTCATGGCCTACTCCGTCCAGCAGCGCACGCAGGAGATGGGTATCCGCATGGCCCTCGGCGCTGACAGGGACCGCATCCGCAATCTGGTCGTGTGGCACGGAATGCGGCTCGCCCTCATCGGCGTGGTCGTCGGCGTGGGTGCAGCCCTGGGTCTCACCCGCTTCATCGCCAGTTTTCTCTATGGCGTGAAAAACTGGGATCCCATGGTATTCGTCTCTGTCCCGGTGATCTTGTCTCTCGTGGCCCTGCTGGCAGTCTGGATGCCGGCTACGCGGGCCTCCAGGCTCGATCCGCAACAGGCCCTGCGCGTGGAGTGATTCCCCGCCGCCTTGCACTTGGCAACACGCCAGTGCCCAGGTGCGGCCCGCGCGCACCGGCAACCGTGCGCTAGGCCATTCCCGCCTTGCCACTCCCCGCATCGCTTCCATAAAATCGCTTTACTTCAAGCGAACGCCTCTTTCGCTCGCCAAAATTTCACGGCCTCATCGCAACTTCGGGCCGAAAAAGGAACCCGCCCCATGCAAGCACTCCGCCGCATTCCAGCGCAAAACCCGGAAAGCCCCAACCCCTGCACGCACTATGAAGTTGACGCGACCAACAGGGAGCGGCAACCCTCGATTCGGCGGGATATGCACGGCATCCTGGGTTTTGCGCTCTCCCTTGCCTGCCTGTTCCTCACTCCCGCGCTCTGTGCTGCCCAGCCTCAATCCAAGCCCGCCTACGCGCCCACTCCCAAGGCTCGTGTCACCATCGCCCAGGGCGCCCTTGAAGGCACCGAGCCCGCACCCGGCATCTTCGCTTATCTCGGAATCCCCTTCGCTCAGCCGCCCGTCGGCAATCTCCGCTGGCGCGCCCCGCAACCGCCCAAACCCTGGCACGGCACCCTCCTCGCCGACAGCCACGGCGCGCCCTGCCCACAACTCGACGAAGGCTGGAACCACTGGGACACCCTCCACTACAGCGAAAACTGCCTCCACCTCGACGTCTGGACATCCGCCCACGCCCGCAACCTTCCCGTCATGGTCTACATCCACGGCGGCTCCAACCTCGCCGGCGACGGCTTCTCCAGCGGTCTCCCGCTCGTCACCCACGGCGTCGTCTTCGTCACTATCGAGTACCGCCTCGACATCTTCGGCTTCTACCGCACCGCCGCTCTCGACAAAGCATCCGCCCACCACACCTCCGGCGACTACGGCCTCCTCGACCAGATTGCCGCACTCCAGTGGATCCACAACAACATCGCCAGATTCGGCGGCAACCCCAACAAGGTCATGATCTTCGGCCAGTCCGCAGGCGCCGTTGACACTGGCCTGCTCCTCACCTCGCCGCTCGCTCGCGGCCTCTTCACTTCCGCTCTCGAAGAAAGCGGCCAGGTCCTCGGCCTCATGCCCACAGCCACCAAAAGCGAATCCGAAATCGCATGGGCGCCCGTCTCCAGGGCCCTCGGGCCCACGCTCGCCGCGCAGCGCGCCCTCACCGCCGCACAGGTTCTCGCCATCGATAAACAAGCGCCACTTCCGCCGCCCGTCACCTGGTGGGGCTATCGCGGAGCCAGCGTCAACGGCTGGGTCCTGCCCCAGATGCCCTGGCGCGTCTACCAGGCTGGCAAGGAAGATCCCGTCCCGCTCATCCTCGGCACCAACGCCCGCGAAATTGTCCCCACCGGCCAAACCTCCCGCCAGCTCGCGCACGTCATGGCAGAAACCCTCGGCTACAAAGCCGCCGCCAGGCTCGACGCCGACTATCTCAACCACCCCAGCCCGCTGCTCGGCTCACCCTCGGCCCGCTTCGCCACCGACCACGACTTCCACTGCGCCATCCGCCTGCTCGCAAACTGGCACGCCGCCCACGGATACCCCACCTGGGTCTACCGCTTTGACCGTCCCGACCCCGGCCAGACCTCCGCCTTCCACACTTCCGAGCTTTTCTACCTCCTCAACTTCTTCCCCGGCCACGCCAAACCCACTCCGCAGGACCTCCGGATCGGCCGCGACCTCGACCTCTATTGGTCCAGCTTCGCCAAAACCGGCGTCCCCACCGGCCCTGCTGCATGGCCCCGCTATACCGCCGCGCAGCATGCTCCCTGGCTCGACATCCCGAAATCCGGCACAGATATCCATGCCGTACACGCACCCTTCGGCGGAGAAGCCTGCGCCATCATGGACCCCTCCTACCCGAAATAACCGCTACCGCTCACCTGGTAACGGGCGGATAGGCCGGTTGTTCCGGAAACGCAGGCATCCATGCTGGCCGCGGAGGCTTAACCACCGGATGCGTCTGAATCTCCTTCAGAAGCACATGCACCGCGGTTTCAATCTGGGAATCAAGGTTCTTCTGCGCCAGCAAGCCAGGATTCACGTGCACCGGGATCGACGGGATCACGCCGATATTCTCGACCACCCACTTCGAGTCGGTTCCGTACATGGCGACTTCGGAAACCACCTGCTGACCGCCGTCCAGCAGTGTAAAGGTGTTGTCGTATCCGCGCACCCCGCCCCAGGTGCGTGAACCGATGGTCGGCCCAAGGTGATACTGCTGAAAGCGATACGCGAAAATGTCGCCATCGGAAGCCGAGCCGCCATTGATGAGCGCCGCCATGTGGCCGATATACGCATTCTGCGGGCTCACCTCATACGAACCATGACGGTTCGTCCAGCCTGCCACCTCCTTCTGCGTCAGCTGGTCAAACAGAATCGTGTCAATAAAGCCGCCCAGGTTCCAGCGGTCATCGATGATCAGACCCGGCTTGTTGAGTTGGCTGTAGTACTGCCGCACAAACTCGTGCAGACCAGTCGCCTCCATGTCGTCCAGATACACATAGCCCACCTTGCCGCCGGAAAGCTTGTTCACCTCGTTCCGGTTGTTGTTAATCCAGTGCAGCAGGTGCAGCTTGCCGCTGTTGACCACCGGCTTCACCAGGATGGTCCACGGTTTGCCCGTGGGGGTGGCCGCCACACTCAGCGTGATGGTCTGCCCAAGGGTGCCCTGCAAAAGCTCGTATGGATTGGTCGGGGCGGTGAGCGGCTGGCCGTTGATCGCCAGCACGTAATCCCCCTCCTTCACCTTGAGCCCCGGCTGCGCAAGCGGCGCGTAATAGCCCGGTACGGTATTGTCCCCATGGTAGATCTGCTTCAGATAGTAGCGTCCGGCTTGGGCGTTCAATCCAAATGTCACACCCAAACCGGCCGTCGGTTGCGGAGGAGTCTTCCAGCCCATGGCGCCGCCAAAAATATACATATGGCTCTCGCCCAGCGAGCCGATCATATTGCCCATGATGTAGTTCAGATCTTCCCGGTCTTGGGCCAGAGGCAGCAGCGCCCGGTAATCCTTGCCGATCGTCGCCCACTTGGCCTGTATCAACTCCGGATTTACGAAGTAATCGCGCACATGGCGCCACGCTTCGTTGTAGATCTCCGTCCATTCCGCACGCGGATCTACACGCATCTGCATGTTCGCGGTATTCAGCTTCTTGCTCTTGACCTGCGCTTTAAACGCCGAAGGACGCAGCACCCAATGGCCGTGCAGATTGTAGAGCAGCGTCGAGCCGTCTGCCGACAGTACGAAGCCTTGGTCCAACCCCGGCCCCTTAGCCAGCGTCAGCGCCTTCCGCTTCTTCAGGTTGTAGGCACGTAGTTCCGGCGCCTGGCCGGGAATAGCCCCTCCCAGCACTGGCACCGGCGTGGTCGAATAGTAGACAACTCCCTTGTAGGCGGCCACCTGCGAAATGTTCGCCGCTGGCACCGGCACCTGAACCGCACGCTGGATCAGCCCCGTGAAATCGATCTTGACCGCAGGCGTCTTCGGCTTCTTGCTCTTCGCCTCTTGCTTGCCCTTGCCGGCGGTCTTCTCTTTGCTCTTGCTCGCGTCGGCCTTCTTGTCCTTGCCCTTCTGCTGCGAGCTTGCCGTCGGCTGCTGCGTCCGCGGAGCAAACGGGGAAGGAGTATCCGCCTGGAGCGTGGTCACATACAATCCATCCGGAACCACACCCGAGGCTCCGAAGTTGTAGCTCGAAAGCACAGGGTTTACGAGCCGGGCCGACACAAAAAACAGATACTTGCCGTTGTGGGAAAATGCTGGCCTGCTGTCGCTGAAATCGCCTCGGCTGATCTGGTGCAGGTCGCCGCTCTTGACGTCATAGATGAAGAGAGCGCGAAGTTGATTGGGCAAGTGCTTGGACAACGCCAGCCACTGGCTGTCCGGCGAGAACGAGATGTTCTGGAATGCGCCCACCACCATCTGCGGATCAGAGGCGACTTCTTTCTGCGCCCCGCTCTTGGTATTCACCAGCCACAACTGCTGCTTCGAGTTCGTATAAGACAACCATTGCCCATCAGGACTCCACACCAGCGGCCCGGAAACGGTCAGTTCCCCTTCTTGTGTCAATGCGCGCGGCTTGCCGGTCCCGTCCGCCGGACGCACCATCACCTGGCTGTCCACGCCTTTGTCTTGGATATAGGCGATCCATTTCCCATTGGGGGACCAGGCCGGATCTTCGTCGTTGCTGGCCACCGTCTTGCTTAGGTCCGTGGTGTGCCCGTAATCCACCGGCACGGTAAACAATGCGCCCCGCGCGCTGAAGACCGCCAGCTTGCCATCCGGCGCCACATCGGCGCCACGAATCATCTTCGCCGCTGCATATTCATAGGGCAGCGTATGCCTGCCGCTCAGCGGCACCGTCACGGGCACGGCCTTCAGCTTGCCTGTCGCAAATAAATACACATACAGCTTGCCGCCGTCCGAAATCGCGATGCCCGTATTCCCTGCGCTCGGCCAGTCCACATCGTAAACAGGGAAATGCGTCACCTGTTGCATCGCACCCGTCTTCAGATCCCTCACCCACAGGTTCAGCACGCCTTTCGGACCACGGTCTGAAGCAAAATACAGCTTGTCACCCACCCACATCGGGAACGTGTCTTCGCCTTTCCAGTGGGTCAACTGCGTGCTGGCGCCGGTCGCCAGATCATAGGTGTAGATTTGGCCCGCCTGCCCGCCGTAATAGTGCTTGCGGTGGAAGGGCCGCAGGATGCGCGACAACTTGTTGTACGCAACCTCCGTGCCGCCGCCATTAAACGACAACGGACCAGTCCACGGCATCGGCAATACCGTGGGAAATCCCCCGGCCACCGGCACCTCGAATGCACGCTCAATCTGTGGATTAAAGCTGTCACGCCGCGATAGAAAAATCACGTCGCGGCTGTTCGGCGTCCAGCCAATCACAGTGTTGTCCGGCGCCGTCCCGATCTTGCCACCAACCGGCCCGTTGATCGACCGCCAGGTGAGCTGCTTCACCGGGCCGCCGTCGATCGAGACAACATAAACATCCGTATTGCCACGAAACCAGCCCGTAAAGGCGACCCACTTTCCGTTTGGGGACACCAGGGGATGCGAGTCGTAGCCCGAATCCGCGGTCAGCCGCACCGCCTCGCCGCCTTGCACTCCGGCTTTCCACACTGACCCGCCGGCTTCAAATACCACCGTGTCACCGTGAATGCTCGGATAGCGAATCAATGCCTGCACCGGGCCCGATGCTTCCTGAGCGAGTGTGTTATGGGAAGGCAGAACAAGCAAAAGGGCAGCGCCGAATGCGCAGGCAAGCGTTTTCAACCTCATAGGGTAATCCTCTGGAAATTCCCGACTGGGACACAGGAGCCGCGCAAAGGGCCTGGTAAGCGGGTGATTTGCATCGACTTGGATGATTGCCCTTGATTATCTGCCTGTGATCGTTAGCTGACAAGTAAACCGGCGCGTTACCCCGGCTGCCGAACCTCTTCGTCGAGCGATTACGGTTCGGCAGGACATCTCCTCTGGAGACAGCCCGTCCCTTACAATAGGGGGTTATGGCTTCCAGCCCGTTCGTGCAGATCGACCTCGCCCCCAAACGCCCCGTCCAAAAGCCTGACTGGCTCAAGGCCCGCGCCCCCATGGGCGAAAACTACCACGACCTCAAGTCGCTGGCTCGCCGCCTCAATCTCCACACCGTCTGCGAGTCCGCCCACTGCCCCAACATCGGCGAGTGCTGGCATCACCGCACCGCCACCTTCATGATGCTCGGCAACCTCTGCACCCGCCGCTGCGGCTTCTGCGCCGTCCCCAAGGGCCGTCCCGAGCCCATTGACTTCGACGAACCCCGCCGCGTCGCCGAAGCCGTCGCCATGCTCGGCCTCAAATTCGCCGTCATCACCAGCGTCGACCGCGACGACGACATCCTCGGCGGTGCCCGCGCCTTCGCCATGGTCATCGAGGAAATCCGCAGGCAGGCCCCCCAATGCCAGGTCGAAGTCCTCATCCCTGACTTCCAGGGCAACGAAGAGGCCATCAAGATCGTCGTCGACGCCCACCCCGAAATCCTCAATCACAACACCGAATCGGTCCCGCGCCTCTATCGCGCCGTCCGCTCCGGCGCCCGCTACGAGCGCACCCTCCGCCTCCTCGAATTCTCCAAGAAAACCGACCCCACCGTCGTCACCAAGTCCGGCGTTATGGTCGGCCTCGGCGAAGAAATGCACGAGCTCCTCGATGTCTACCGCGACCTCGCACGCGTCGGCACTGACGTCCTCACCATCGGCCAGTACCTCCGCCCCTCGAAGGACCACCTGCCCATGGCCCGCTACTACACCCCCGAGGAGTTCGCCTTCATGAAGGAAGAAGCCCTCCGCATGGGCTTCCGCCACGTTGAAAGCGGCCCGCTTGTCCGCTCCTCCTATCACGCGCACGAACAAGCCGATTCAGCCCAGGCGGATGCAGCCTCCGTCCGCATTGTCTAGGTCCCGGAGCAAGTCCACGGTGAGTCAAACTCCATCCCGCCCGCCCCGCATCGGCTTTTTTGGCGGCACTTTCGACCCTCCCCACACCGGCCACCTCGCCCTCGCCAGCCTGGCCCTCCAAACCCTCGATCTCGACAAGGTGCTCGTCGCGCCCGTCGGCCTCCAGCCACTCAAGCTCGGCCGTCCCGCAACCCCCTACCGCGACCGCCTCGCCATGACCCGCCTCGCCCTCGCCGGCCATCCCCGCCTCGAACTCAGCGAAGCCGACGCCCCGCGCCCCGACGGCCTGCCCAACTATATGATTGACACCCTCCGCCGGTTGCGCGCACCTTTGCCGCCCGATGCTCAGCTCTACGTCATCTGCGGCGCTGACGCTTTCCTCAACATCTCCCTCTGGCACCGCCCTTCCGATCTCCTCATGGAATTCCCCTTCATCATCGGCGCACGCCCCGGCTTTGACCTCGGCCGCATCGCCAACGCCCTGCCAGACGATATCTCCGTCGCCTCCGACGACCACCCCGATCCGCAACTGCTCACCCTCGGCCTGCGCAACCGGCACGGCCGCCGCTCGCGCCTCTACCTCCTGCCCCAGCTACAGCACGACATCTCCGCCACCGAACTCCGGGACGCGCTCCACTCCGCCGACCCCAACCCCTCGCTTCTGCCTCAGGCCGTCCTCGCCTACATCCGCGACCACCGCCTTTACCGCAACGGCACCCCCTGATTCCCGCGCGCATCCCCGCGCTGAATTGCTCTACCATACCCGCAAGGAGACCGAACCGAACGAATGCCCACCAACGAAACCCGCCAGATGGTCCTCGCCGCCGCTGCCGCCTGTGAAGATAAAAAAGGTCAGGATACCCGGGTCCTCGAGCTCGACGCTGCCGACGCAGGCTTTACCGATTTCTTCCTCATCACCAGCGCCGCCAATGAGCGCCAGGCCGTCGCCATCGCCGACGAAATCGAACTCCAGCTCAAACGAAAATTCGGCGTCTATCCCAACTCCGTCGAAGGTCGCCGCCTCGGCGAATGGATCCTCCTCGACTACGTCGACTTCGTCGTCCACGTCTTCCTCGCCGAGCGCCGCGCCTTCTACGACATCGAGCGCCTCCGCAAATCCGCCCGCACCGTCGACCTCGACGAGCTCAAGCGCGCCCTGACGGAAAAGACTCTCGCCGCCCGCAAAAAGGCTCCAGCAAAGAAGAAATCCGCCACAAAACAACCCGCGCCGGCAAAGAAGACTTCGCCTGCAAAGAAAACCCCGGCAAAGAAAGCCCCGGCCAGGAAATCTCCTGCAAAGAAAACCGCGGCAAAGAAAACTCCAACCCAAAAAGCAACCAGCTCCGTTACAAAAAAACCCGCGGCAAAGAAAACCGCGACGAAAAAATCCCTCCGCCGCAAATGAACATCTCGGGTGCGCCACGACCCGACCCGCCCCCGCCGGGTGCGCCACATCTCGCGGAGATGTGCGTTCGTCGCCGCACGGCGCCGCACCGCATCCTTCTCTGCGCCCTGCTCTTCGCGCTCCCGGCCTTCGCTCTCGCCGCGCAATCCAAGCCCGCCCCGCCCGCTATGCCGAAGAACCCGCTGGCTCTGTTGCAGCTCGGCGCCCTTCGCAACGGACTCACGGCTCCAGGCCTGCCCCCCTGGCACATCAAGGTCTCCTATCAGACCTACAAGCCCAACGGCCACCCCAAGGCAACCGGGACCTTCGAAGAATGGTGGGCCGCACCCGACGAATACGTGCTCGTCTTCGATCGCAAGGGCTACCACCTCCAGGCCTGGGTCACGCCCCACGGCAGCTTTGCCATCGGCAACCCAGACCTGCCCATGCCCGAACGCCTCGTCTATCACTGGATCGTCGCGCCCATCCCCCGGCATCCCGACCTCACCGGCGCGCACTTCCGCTACCGCGTGCGCCTCATTGGCCCCATGCAGCTGCCCTGCGTCCAGATCGATTCCCGCCAGCCGGCGCCCGGCAACCTGCCGCCCCAGTACCCCACGTTCTGCTTCGAGTCCCACCACCCCATGCTGCGCATCGCCGACACGCGCATCTCCGAAGTTGTCACCACCGCCGCCGTGGGAGAGCTGGGCCGCCAATATCTTGCCCAGCACTTTACCGCCGTCATCGGCCCTCGGATCATCCTCACCGCCACGCTACAGCGGGGTGAGTCATTCATTCGCATCGATCCGTCCTTCTTCGCACCACCCGCCAACGCACGTCCAGCGCCGCCGCCCTCCACATCCATCCTCTATCTCACCGCCAGAGAAGCCGCCACGCACCTCATCCCATCCAGCGCCGCGCACAATGGACCGCTCTCTTTCCTTCAAATGAGCCACGCCTTCGTGGAGCTTGCCGCCTCCATCGACACCCATGGCCGCGTCCATGGCCTTCAAATCCTCGGATCCACCGACCCCTACCTCGTCTCATCCATCTATCAGGCCGTTTCCCACTTCCGCTACCGCCCGTTTCTCCTCAACGGCGCACCCACGGCCGTCCGCACCCGCATCCTTCTCGACTTCCGCGTACGCTTCCCCAAATAGCCGCGCATCGCAAACATTTCAGCAGTCCAGCAGTGCACAGCGCGCGTTAGCGCATTTCCCCGTGAGCGTGTAGAAGAGACCGATTCACTCGGCGCGGCCACTCCATCAAAGAGCGGACACACTTGTAAGATTTCAGGTCCTCCATCCGATCAGGAGAAATGCGCTAGCATATTTACACCCTGCGGTTATCTCGAGATTCGAACCTATGGATCATCTCTCCAACCTCACCACCGAAGCCCGCCACCCCAGCAGCGAACACCTCGACGAACTCCCTACCCCGTCCCTCGTCGAGCTGCTCCACTTCGGCGACCACGAAGCTCTCGACGCCGTCCAGCGCATCCTCCCGCAAATTGCCACCGCCATTGATACAGTTTCCGCCCGCATGGCTGCCGGTGGACGCCTCTTCTACTCCGGCGCCGGAACCTCCGGCCGTCTCGGCGTCCTTGACGCCTCCGAGTGCCCGCCCACCTACAACACCTCGCCCGAGATGGTTCAGGCCGTCATCGCCGGCGGAGACATCGCCCTCCGCACCGCCGTGGAAGGCGCCGAAGACCACCCCGAGCTTGGCGGCGACGACCTCATCGCCCAGGGCTTCACCGCCAAAGACACTCTCGTCGCCATCGCTGCCAGCGGCCGCACGCCCTACGCCCTCGGCGCGCTCGAATACGCCCGCTCCCTCGGCGCATTCACCATCGGCCTCAGTTGCGTCGCCAACTCGCCTGTCGCCACCTCCGCCGACCTCGCCCTCACGCCCGTCACCGGCCCTGAAATCGTCACCGGTTCCACTCGCATGAAGGCCGGCACCGCCACCAAGCTCGTCCTCAACATGCTCTCCACCGGCGTCATGGTGCGCCTCGGCTACGTCTACGGCAACCTCATGGTCAACCTGCAGCCCACCAACAAAAAGCTGCGCGACCGCGCCACCCGCATCGTCGCCACGCTCACCGGCCTCGACGCTCCGGCTGCCGCCGCCCTGCTCCATCAAGCCGGCTCCGTGCGTGTCGCCGTGCTCATGCACCGGCTCTCCCTCGACCGCACCGCCGCCGCCGCCCGCCTCGAAGCCGCGCACGGAAGCCTCCGCGCAGCTCTCGGCGAAGCAGGCAGCAAATAGAACATTCATTGTTACAAATAAAGCAAACGGAATTCCCCGCAGGAAATCAACGCCCCTGCTCTACAAGTATTGTCATTCCGAGCGCAGGCGCGCAGCGCTGCAGCCAAGGGACCTGCGGTTTAGAGCATTTCCCCGATTGGTATAGACCGAAGAGAGAATCTCAACGCAGCTTTTCCGTTAAGAAAGGCTGCGCTTGGCCGAATTCAGAAAGTTCAAAGCAATAGGGGAAATGCTCTAAAAAGCCCGCCACGCCTCGTCAGGAAATCAGTATTCGCCCGGCTCGCTGTACGCCAGGTTGTCAAACCGCGTGCACTTTGACAGATACGCCAGCTGCACGGAACCCGTCGGCCCGTTGCGCTGCTTCGCGATGATGATCTCCGCCTTGCCCTGCGTCTCCGGGTCCGGCTCCTCGTCACGCTGGTAGTACGCCTCGCGATGAATGAACGCCACCACGTCCGCGTCCTGCTCAATCGAGCCCGACTCGCGCAAATCGCTCAGCATCGGCTTCTTGTCGCCGCCGCGCTGCTCTGAGGCGCGCGAAAGCTGCGACAGCGCAATCACCGGAATCCTCAACTCCTTCGCCAGCGCCTTCAGCCCGCGCGAAATCGCCGAGACCTCCTGCGTCCGGTTCTCAAACCGCTTTCCGCCCCCGCTCGCCGGCGTCCCTGACATCAGTTGCAGGTAGTCAATCACAATCAGGTCCAGCCCACCCTGCTGATGCATCAGCCGCCGCGCCTTCGCGCGCATCTCCGCCAGCGAAATTCCCGGCGTGTCGTCCACGAACATCCGCGACTCCACCAGCCGCTCCAGCGCCATCGTCAGCTTCTGCTGGTCGTCGCGCGTGAAAAATCCCTTCTGAATCTTCTGCGAATCCACCAGCGACTCACTCGCCAGCATGCGCCGCAGCAGCGACTCCTTTGACATTTCCAGCGAAAACACCGCCACCACCTTGCCGCCGCGCACCGCCGCGTTCTGCGCAATGTTGATCGCCAGCGCCGTCTTGCCCATCGAGGGCCGTGCCGCAATAATGATCAGCTCCGAGGGCTGCAATCCGCTCGTCATCTTGTCGAAATCGTCAAAGTGCGTCGCCAGTCCCGTAATCTCGCGCGAGCCCTCGGCAAACAGCTTGTCGATCGTGCCGAACGATCCGCTCACAATCTCCGGAATGCTCGAGAATCCCTGCGCAATGCTGCGCTCGGTCACCTGCAGCAGCGCGCCTTCGGTCGCGTTCAGCACGTCCAGCGCGTCTTCTGATTGGTCCGCCGCGCGCGTAATCGCGTCCGAGCCAATCAGGATAATCTGCCGCAGCAGCGCCTTGTTCTTGACGATCGTCACGTACTCGTCAATCGCCAGGTTCCGCGGCAGGCCTTCCGTCAGCGACGACAAGTACGCCACGCCGCCAATCGACTCAACCTCCTTGCGCCGCGCCAGCTCCTCGCTCAGCGTCACCAGATCCACTGGCCGGCCGTTGTCGATCAGCTCCGCCATGCGCGCAAAAATCCGCTGGTGCGCTCCATGCGCAAAATCATCGGCGCCAATCCGCTCCGCCGCCTCGTTGTACGCGTGGTTGTCCAGCAGAATCGCGCCCAGGATCGTGCGCTCCGCATCCAGCGACGCCGGCAGGCCCCGCTCAAACTCCATGTCAGTCAGTACAGCCATCAGTGTCTTCCAGTTTAGGTCCGTTTGCCCCAGCCCGAACCATCATCTCGCCCCCGCTCCCTGTGCATTCCTCGGTACCGATTGTGGAAGAGCGCCCGTAACCCTCCCCAATCCCTCAAAAATCAGGGGCGCCCATATCGAGCGCCCCATTGCAAAGCACTGTCTTGTATAGAACTCTTAAGCCTGCACCAGCCCGCGCAGCACATACTGCAGAATCCCGCCGTGCTGGTAGTACAGAATCTCCTGCGGCGTGTCGATCCGTATCTTCGCCTCGAACTGGATCGTCCGCTCTTTGCTCTCCGCGCTCACCTTGATGGTGCGCCCGTTGGCAAACTTCGCGTCCAGCATCTGCGCCAGCCCGGGCAGGCTGTAGGTCTCCTCGCCTGTCAGGCCCAGCTTCTCCACGCTCTGCCCCGGCATGAACTGCAGCGGCAGGATCCCCATGCCCACCAGGTTCGAACGGTGAATCCGCTCAAAGCTCTCCGCGATCACCGCACGCGCGCCCAGCAGGCACGGCCCTTTCGCCGCCCAGTCGCGCGACGACCCAGACCCATACTCCTTGCCCGCCAGGATCACCAGCGGCGTCTTCCGCTCGGCATACTTCACCGAGGCGTCGTAGATGCTCATCTGTTCGCCTTCCGGCAGCAGCCGCGTCACGCCGCCTTCCGTGCCCGGAGCCAGCTTGTTCCTCAGACGCACATTCGCGAACGTGCCGCGCACCATTACCTCGTGATTGCCGCGCCGCGATCCGTACGAGTTAAAGTCCGCCGGCTTCACGCCATGCGCGATCAGGTACTGCCCCGCCGGCGAATCCTTCTTGATCGAGCCCGCGGGTGAAATATGGTCTGTCGTCACGCTGTCGCCCAGCACCGCCAGCACCCGCGCGCCCACAATGTCCTTCACCGGAGTCGGCTTCGGTCCCATCCCGTCAAAGTACGGAGCCTTGCGAATATAGGTCGAGTCCGGCTCCCACTGGTACACGTCGCCGCTCGGGAAGCTCAGCTGCTGCCAGTTCTTGTCGCCCGCCGCCACCGTCGCGTATTCCTTCTGGAACAGCTCCGAGTTAATCGACGCGCTAATCGTATCCGCCACTTCCTTCTGCGACGGCCAAATCTCCTTCAGGAACACCGGCTGGCCATCCTTGCCCTTGCCGATCGGCTCTTTCTCAAAGTCGTGATCGATCCGCCCCGCCAGCGCATACGCCACCACCAGCGGCGGAGACATCAGGTAATTCGCCCGCACATCCGAATTAATGCGCCCTTCAAAGTTACGATTTCCGCTCAGCACCGAAACCGCAACCAGCCCGTGCTCGTCGATTGCCTTCGAAACATCCGTCGGCAGCGGACCCGAGTTTCCAATGCACGTCGTGCAGCCGTAACCCACCACGTTGAAGCGCAGCTTGTTCAGGTACTCGATCAGCCCCGCCTTCTCGTAGTAATCCGTCACCACGCGCGAGCCCGGAGCCAGCGATGTCTTCACCCACGGCGGCACGCTCAGCCCCTTCTCGACTGCCTTCTTCGCAAGAATTCCGGCCGCCACCATCACCGACGGATTCGACGTGTTCGTGCAGCTTGTAATTGCCGCGATCACAATCGACCCATCGTCCAGGTACTTGTCCACGTCCACGCCAAAGCGCTCTTTCACTGACGTGTAAGGCTTGTCGCTGTGCGCGGACTCCGAACAGCTCTCGTCGCGACCGCCTTCGCCCTGCCAGCTCGCCACCTGCCGCGCGCCGTTGGCATTGCCGTTGGCCGCCGGACCCTTCAGCGCCGGCACCTGCTTCTTGAAGCTCGCCCCCGCCTCGCTCAGCAGAACGCGATCCTGCGGACGCTTCGGCCCGGCCACGCTCGGCTCCACCCGCGACAAATCCAGCCCGATCGTCTGCGAATATTCCGCCTCCGCCGCATCTGCCGTGTGGAACATTCCCTGCTCCTTGTAGTACGCCTCTACCAGCGCAATCTGCTCTTCGCTGCGTCCGGTCAGCCGCAGGTAGCGCAGCGTCTCCGCGTCCACCGGGAAGATGCCGCACGTCGCCCCATACTCTGGCGCCATGTTCGCAATCGTCGCGCGGTCGGCCAGCGCCAGCTCGCTCACGCCCGGCCCGTAGAACTCCACAAACTTGCCCACTACGCCCAGCTTGCGCAACATCTCCGTCACGGTCAGCACCAGGTCGGTCGCCGTCGCGCCCTCGCGCAGCTTCCCGGTCAGCTTAAAGCCAACCACCTGCGGAACCAGCATCGATACCGGCTGCCCCAGCATTGCCGCCTCGGCCTCAATGCCGCCCACGCCCCAGCCCAGCACGCCTAGGCCGTTGATCATCGTCGTGTGCGAATCAGTGCCCACCAGCGTGTCCGGATACGCCTGCGCCTTGCCGTTGCTTTCTTTCGTGAATACCACGCGCGCCAGGTATTCCAGGTTCACCTGGTGGCAAATGCCCATCCCCGGCGGCACCGCGCTGAAGTTGTCAAACGCCGACTGCCCCCACTTCAGAAATGCGTAACGCTCACGGTTACGTTGAAACTCCAGCATCGAGTTGATCGAGTACGCCTGCTTGTTTCCGAACTCGTCCACCTGCACCGAGTGGTCAATCACCAGCTCCGCCGGCTGCAGCGGATTGATCTTGTGCGGATCGCCGCCCAGCTCCTTCATCGCGTCGCGCATCGCCGCCAGGTCCACCACCGCCGGAACCCCGGTGAAGTCCTGCATCAGTACGCGCGCCGGCATGTACGCAATCTCACGCGAGGGCTCCGCCTTCGCGTCCCACTTCGCCAGAAACTCAATGTCCTCCGCCGTCACGCGGCTTCCATCCTCATGCCGCAACAGGTTTTCCAGCAGCACTCGCAAACTGTAGGGCAGGCGCGAGAGCGTTACGCCCTTCTTCTCCAGTGCGCTGAGCTTGAAAATTTCATAGGTCTTGTGAGCCGTCCTCAGTTCTGAACGGCTCCCAAAGCTATCGGCATTCTTCCCAGTATTCGACATGGGTCATCCTTCCTTTAACGGTTGGGGGTACTGCGGTCCTTGGGATACGGATCTTTCGATCGGGTCTGCGCTGGCGCCTCAGAATACAGCGACGCGCCCGCGGTCGTGACGTCCACGGCGAAAGCGCTTCAGGCGAACTTGGTTGCACAGGCTTCGCATCGATCTACCCATATTTTATCCCCGGTCTGTGGAAACCCGCTCACCCGCCCATCCCGCGCTCCTGTTAATCTGTCCGAACATCACGCCGCACAGCATTTTTCCCGACGCCGTAGAGGAGAAATGCTCCAAGGAGCCAAAAGAATCCCCATGAATCGCGAAGCCGTAAACGTTCTTGACCAGATCGAAGCCAAAATCGCCGCCCAGCACCTCCTCCAGCATCCCTTCTACCAGGCCTGGTCCCGCGGCGAGCTCACTCTCGACGCACTCCGCGACTACGCCGCCCAGTACTACCAGCACGTCGCCGCCTTCCCCACGTATCTTTCCGCCGTCCACGCCCAAACCGAAGATCAGTCCGTCCGCAGGCACCTGCTCACCAACCTCATCGACGAGGAGGCCGGTTCCCCCAACCACCCCGAGCTCTGGCTCAAGTTCGCCGAAAGCCTCGGCCTCACCCGCGAGCAGGTCGAGTCCATCGAACCCTGGACCTCCACCCGCACTCTCATCGACGGCTTCCGCTCTGCCTGCCGCAATCACGGCACCGCCGCCGGCGTCGCCGCGCTCTATGCCTACGAGAGCCAGATTCCTGCTGTCTCAGAAAAGAAAATCGAAGGACTCCGCGATTTCTACGGCTTCAAGACAGAAGATGGCTACCGCTACTTCACCGTGCATATCGAGGCCGACCGCGAACACTCCGCCACCGAACGCGCTCTGCTCCAGCAGCTCATCCGGCCCTCCGACGAACCGACCTGTCATCACGCCGTCGACACCGTCCTCGACGGCCTCTACGGCCTCCTCACAGAGGTCTGCCACCGCCACAACATCCCCGCCCACTGCTAATCACAGCAACAAACATGGTCCCGCACCACCCCAAGCGTGCGGGACCCACCTCATCCCTCACTCCATCCGCAACACCCGCATCGGATCCACCCCGGCCGCACGCCGCGCCGGTAAATACGCGGCAGCAAGGGTAATGACAAAGAAAAGGGAACCCACTGCCCCCATCGTCCATGGATCATCCGGCTTGATCCTGAACAGAACCGTGGACAAGAAATGATCCAGCGCAAGCGATACGCCCAGGCCTATGAGAACCCCAGTGACCGTCAGGGCGATCGCCTCCCGAACAAAAGAGAAATGTATGGCCTGCCGTGATGCGCCTAGCGCGATCCGCAGCCCGATCTCCCGAACCCGCTGCGTCACTCGGTAAGAGAGAATTCCGTACAGTCCAATCACTGCCAGCATCAAGGCAAGACACGCAAATCCCGTCAAGGCAAACGCCTCGAACCGAATCAGGGATTCTGACGCGTCCAGCCTCTGCCTCATCGTTCTTACGTCGTAAATCGGGTCCGCCGGATCGACAGCGGCCACAGCCTCCCGAACGGAGTGGACATACGATGCAGGATCCCCATGAACCCGCACGGCAAAAGTCATAAACGGCCATCCCTGCTGTGTAAAGGGGAGAAAGTACTCCGGCTGCGCCTTGCTCCGTGCCCCAAAACTCCGATTCGTGCGAACGACGCCAATCACCACTGCCGGAGGATGGCAAAACCACATGCAATGCAGCCGGTGACCGATGGGGTCTTCCCCCGGCCAGAGCCGCCGCGCCACGTCCTGCGAAACAATCACAACCTTCTGGCTTCCGCTGGAATCGCTCTTCGAAAATGTTCGTCCTTCTACCAGCGAGATGCCCATGGCGCGGAAATATCCGCCGCTGGCGATGCGTGGTATCGCCGCCATGGATTTGCCTCCCGCATGCTCCGGATGCTCCGCCGAAACAGGCATGAGCATTTGGGCCTGCCTGGAAAGAGGCACATCGTCGGCTGCGCCTACGGATTCAACTCCGGGAATCGCCGCCAGCCGGTCCAGCACTTCCGCATAGATTTGTGAGTCTCGATGCAGCGATTTCTTCCCGCCGGTGGAACGGGCCGAAGAGCGCGATACTGAAAATGTAAGGACATTTCGCACCCGATAACCAAGTGGCACCCGCCCCAGATTCACCAGACTATGAATCAAAAGGCCGGTACCAATCAGCAGGACAAATGTCATGGCGATTTCTGCCATGACGAGCCCTTGCCGAAATCGGCTGCTGTAGCCCGATCTCCGCCACACGCCATGCTTCAGGGCTTCCACCGGATCCCTCTGTCCGGCCAGCACGGCGGGCACGATTCCGGATGTCACACCAGCAATCAGCGCAACACCAGCGGTGAAAGCAAGGACTTCGAGATTCAAATGTGGGCGAGGATACGCAGCCAGTGCCTGGGGACGAAAAACATACAGCAGCCGCAGAATGCCTTCTGCCAGACCACTCCCTAACCCGCCGCTCAGCATCGCGATCAGGATGGATTCCACCAACTGCTGCTGCAACAGGCGGCCCCGTGCGGCACCCAGCGCTGCTCTCACCGCAAGCTCCGCACGACGCTCCGAAGTCCGCACCAGCATCAGGCATGCAATGTTTGCGCAGGCAATCAACAGCACAAACCCCACCGCCCCGCAGAGCAGCCATAGCGAAGAGCGAATGGACTTGGTCAACTCTGAAGCAATGGGCGTCAGAATGGGCCTCTCAGCCGAAGCGCGTACCTTTCGGACCTGCTGCCAGCGCGATTTAGCCTCCGCGCGCACTGCGCCAATGGGCACGCCTGCCCGTACCCGCGCAATCAGGTGAGGAATGAAAGCTCCGGCTTCAATCAGGGAAGTATGCGGATCGAAAATCGTCGGCGTCCAAAGCTCGGTTCGTCCAGGAAAGTTCAAGTGCGGTGGTAGCACGCCAATGATCTCGAATACAAATCCGTTGACCCGTATCTTCCTGCCGATCACGCCCCGTTCAGAGCCGAACCGCTCGCGCCACAACCGGTCACTGATTAAAACCGCATGATCTTTACCCGGCACATCTTCATCGGGAGCGAAGCCCCGTCCCAGGATGGGAGTGACACCAAGTACACGCAGAAATTGCGCGCTGACCTCCGCGGCCTGCAGTCGCTCTGCCGCATTCTTGCGCAGCACCACGTTCGTGCCTGTGCTGACATAAATCGCGGCACTGTCAAGCGTGGTAAAAGACCGGGCGGCATGCCGAAATGTAGCCTCCGCGTCCTTCGTACCGCTGATATAGCCAAGGCCCATGTCACCCCAGTACTGTATGCTCAGCACACGGCCCGGATCCTTGAACGGCAGGCGGCTCAGCAGAATTGCGTGCACCAGGGAGAACACCGAAGTATTTGCCCCAATCGCCAGCGCCAGCGTCAACACAGCCGTCACCGTAAATCCCGGCGACTTCTTCATCTGCCGCAGCGCGAACCTCACATCCCGCCAAAGCCCCTCCACCCACAGCGCCGCATCTGCTCCCACCGTCCGCTCGCGCATCACTTGCAGATTTCCGAACCGCACCCGCGCCACCCGCCGGGCTTCCTCCTCGCTCATCCCCGAGCGCACCGCGTCCTCCGCCGCCATCTCCAGGTGCGACCGCAGCTCTGCTTCAATCTCCGCCTCCACCCGCTCCCGTCGAAACAGATTGATGATTCCTCGCCAAAGCCTCATAAATCATCCCTTTCGCTCAGTTCACAAAACGCCATTCGGGCAAACCGGCGAAGTATCCCTCTGCAACCGCTGGTTCTACTATGCGTAACGCAGCACCGCCCGCACGCCCTTCACCAGTTCCTCGAAATCGCCCTCGGCCTGTTGCAGCCGCCTGCGACCCGCCGCCGTCAGTCGATAGTACTTCGCGCGCCGCCCCGTCTCCGTCAGACCCCACTCCGACGCAATCCAGCCGCTGTTCTCCATCCGGTGCAGCGCCGGATACAGCGAACCCTCCTCCACGCGCAGCAGCTCATCGCTCGCCCGCTGAATATGAAGCACCATCCCATACCCATGCAGCTTCCCGCGCTGCGACAACGTCTTCAGCACCAGCAAATCCAGACTTCCCTGCAGGTCGTATCTCGCCACCCTCACCCCTCGATCTCTTGGTATCGCGAACTATAGCCCTAGACGTAGAGGTATGTCAAAACAAACCCCGCCCCAATCTCTCCCCAAAATCCGCTTCTTCAGCCCAAAATCCGCACTCGCGCGGCGCCACCCGCGCACCCTTACCCGATCCACCAATTTGCTATAAAATGAGGAAAGTCTTCCCGCTACGTGGGGCTATAGCTCAGCTGGGAGAGCGCCTCGTTCGCAACGAGGAGGTCAGCGGTTCGATCCCGCTTAGCTCCACCATTAAATCAGTCACTTGCGGAAGCCCTTCCATCTCCCCACGCAATTTTGTGTCGTTGTTTGTGTCGTAACCCTTCATTGTGTCGTTTGATTCGGGCTTTTGAACCGGCCTCATGGAGAGTGCGTCCAGCGCGTCGCGCTTTGCCTCTATGCGAACGTGCGAGTAGTGCTGAAGCATCTTCTTCGAGACGTGCCCGGCAATCCCCATAATGGTCTGATCGCTCGTCCTGGACTCCGCCAGTTCGGTAATCGCTTGGTGCCGTAGATCATGGAAGCGGAAGCCGTGGAATGGGCTATTCATGTCCTCCGTGTCTGCCTTGCAGCCCGAACACTTTTCGGCGGGGTCTTGCAGCAGTCCGCATTCCGGGCATTGAATCACCCGCGTCAGCTTCCGCCATGCTGTCCGCCAAGTGACAACGGGACGGGTTGGGTCCAGCTTCTCTTTATCCTGCTTTTCGCTGCTTTGCCGCTCACCGTGCCGCGCTTTCCTCACAGCCGGGAAGAGGTAGTGTCCCGGTTCGGGATTGCCCAAGCCCTGAGCCTGCCTGTATAGCGCCAGAATGACCTCCCAAGCGTCCGCGTTCAAGGGAATCACCCTTTCCCCTGCCTCAGTCTTGCTGCGCCTCACCGTGAGCGTCCGCCCGATCATGTCCACGTCGCACCAGCGCAGCCCTTTAATCTCGCATCCGCGCATAGTCGTATTCAGGGCCAGCCGTGCCGCCCATGCCGCCGTCTGCCACTCAGGACGCGCAGCCGCCCGCTTTAGCAGCCTGACCTTTTCTTCATAGGTGAGTGCCCGTCCGATGTTCTCCCGAACCGGCAACGGGCGAATCTCTTCCGAGAAGTGATGCCACCGCTTTGCCCTCTTCAGCACCCCGCGAATAATGTCCAATTCCCGGTTGAGTGTCGCATTGGACCGGCCAGCCGCTTTGCGACTTCTGAGGTATGCGCGAACTTGTTCCACCGTCAGACGCCAAACCGGAACGTTGCCGATGACCGCTTTGATTGCCTTCGCCCGTTCCCTCTCTGTCTGGACGCTACGCGGAGCCAGCCGGGGAATCCGATCCGCAATGAACCTGTCCGCCGCTTCGCTGAAAGCCAGCCGGGAGAATTCATCTCTGGAAGCCATCAACTTGCCCGCCTTGGCTTCCGCAATCAATTCCCGCTCTTTGCGCTGCGCTTCCCGCCAGTCGCTAGTATCGAGTGATTTTCTAAATCGCTCACCGTCCACAAAGAAATGCGTATGCCAAGTGTCACCGCGCTTTTTTAGTGCCATCGCTTTTTCTCTCCTTTGCCCGCTTCCGTCGCTCGTAATCTCTGCTCGCCTTTCGGCGCGCGCACTGCGTGGAACAGAACTTCTTTTCATGTTTGCTATCCAGTTGGAACAGCAAGCCGCATTCGGCGCAAAACAAGAATGCTCGCTCACTGTACACGTCTTGCCAAACCATCCAGTGCAGCGCGTCCACCAGACTGCGCAGCCCCGGCCATGCTCGCACTGTGTCGCCTCGCTTGCCTCGCTCCACAATGAGCTTGAGGGAGTAATCCGTCATGGGAAGAGTGGAAACCAGATAGGCGCAAGCCTCATCAATATCCTGCTCTGACGCACCTAGATTTTCTTTGTCGAAAAAGAAATCGGGAAACATCGACCTCCCCGGAATGCTCATAGGAACGCCCATGTGTTCTCGCATTTCAATCAGTCGCGCATTCGCATAGTCGCGCTTCTCAAAGGCATCCAGCGCCGCCAATAGGGCCGCCCGGCGCAACTCACGTTGCCTGATCGAAGCAACGAGTTGAATCTCGGCTTTCAGAAGGTCGCGCTCTATCCGGTATTCGCTGATCGGATCGTCACCGCTTGTGAATGGCAGACGCACTGGCCTGAGCGGACCCCACGCCTTCACGAATGCCAATAGCGCCTTGTCATCGGTTGCTTTTGCAAGTTGCAAATGCGGCTTGCGCTGGTACGACTCCAAGAGATCGTATTCCCCTGTCCGGCTCAACTCCCACCGCACCCGGTCGCCAATCAATTCCACGCGGCTGCATCGGCACCACTTGGTCTCTTCTGAAACATTG
>JAJYVU010000037.1 GCA_021791875.1 Acidobacteriota bacterium
CGTATCCCTGGCCGTCTGTCTCCTTGCCACTGCGGCTGTCCTCACACCCCCCTCGTGCTCCGCGCAGCCCAACTGGACCCTCGGTCACTTTACCCGCCCCATCGACGCGCCCATCCTCACGCCCAACCCGCGCGCCGTTTTCTTCGACCCAATTCGCCACACGCTCGTCCATTGGGAGGCAACCAGCACCTTCAACCCCGCTGCCATCGTCCGTAACGGCAAGGTCTACGTCCTCTATCGCGCAGAAGACAACACCGGCAAGGACGCCATCGGCATGCACACCTCGCGTCTCGGCCTTGCCTGGAGCACCGACGGCATCCACTTCACACGGCGAGCCACACCCGTCTTCTATCCCGCCAACGACGCGCAAAAGAGCCGCGAATGGCCCGGCGGCGTCGAAGATCCCCGCATCACCGAAGGCCCGCACGGTACTTACTACCTCACCTACACCCAGTGGAACCGCAAGGCCACCAGCATCGGCCTCGCCACCTCCAAAGATCTCCTCCACTGGAAAAAATACGGCCCCATCTTTCCTCACACACTCGGTCCGGCCTTCCGCAGTTACAAATCCGGCGGAATCCTCACTCACCTCGTCCACGGCCACCTTATCGCCGCCAGAATTCACAACAAGTACTGGATGTACTGGGGCGAAAAGCAGGTCCACCTCGCCTGGTCACGAGACCTCATCCACTGGACGCCGGTCATGAACAAGCGCGGCCACGCACTCGTCCTGCTCAAGCGCCGCCCGGGGCTCTTTGACAGTGGATTTCCCGAGATGGGTCCACCGCCCGTCCTCACTTCCAAAGGCATCGTCGTCATTTACAACGCAAGAAACGCGCTCAAGGACGGCGATCCCGCATTCGGCCCCGGCGCATACTCCGACGGCCAGGCTCTCTTTTCCGCCAGCGACCCCGCCAAACTGCTGGCCCGCACCACCAGGCCCTTCTTCTATCCTGAGCGTGCCTTCGAGAAAACAGGCCAGTACGGCGCCGGAACTACCTTCGCCGAAGGCCTCGTCTACTTCAAGCACCGCTGGTTTCTCTACTACGGCTGCGCAGACTCCCGCGTCGGCGTCGCCGTCTCGCAACCATCCCGCGCACCAGCAGGGAAGTAATCCCCGCAGGTTTTTCCTTTCGCTGCAACGCAAATCCTACCCCGGCACTCGCCACCATCCGGCGAGTGCCAATGTGATGAGAATCCCTCCGCACAAAACACCCAGCACACCCAGCAGCATTGGCCGAAAACTGTAGGCCCGCCCATCCGCCGCGGAATAATTGATTTCGCTGAACGCTCCCGCCAGTAGCCCGCACACGCCCCAGTACATCAGCGTCGGAACTCGCCGAATCCCAGGTTGCGTCGTAAACAACAGCGCCTCGATCACCACCATCAGTACCAGCGAGACCACCGGCCACAACTTGCAGCTCATCCATCCATTCGGCTGCCCATCCAGTCCAAAATGCACGGGAACCTGTTCCGGCAGCCGCCCGTACGTCGCCAGCAACGATCGCAAATAGTAAACCGCCGCCAGCGCTGGAGCGATCGCGGCGGTCACATACCACCTCTTCAGATTCACCACCTCATGCAGCACCATCTCCCAGCCTCCCCGGGGCGCTACCTCACTTCCCAATGCAGAAACTTGAAAAAATGCGATTCAAAATATCGTCCGCCGTCGTCTCCCCCGTCAGCGAATCCAACTCCCGCAGCGCCTCGTAAAGATCCAGCAGCACCATCTCGTGCGGAATTCCGCTCTGCGCCGCCTCTCGCGCTTTCGTCAACCCCGCCAGCGCGCCCTTCACCGCTTCATGATGCCGCAGTGTCGTCAGCATCCCCGTCTCGCTGCCGTCTCCCGCTCCGCGCACCATCTCCAGCAACACAGCGCGCAGCGCATCGATTCCTTCGCCCGTAATCGCCGACGTTCGCACGGTTCGCACTTCCGTTACCAATTCAGTTACATATTCGGCGGGCTCGGCTTTCACCCCCAAATCGCACTTGTTCCGCACCAGCACCACGCGCCGTCCGGCCAGCGACTCCAGCAGCCCGCGCTCCTCTCGGCTCAGCGGAATCCCCGCTTCCGTCACCACCATCACCAGGTTTGCATCCGCAAGCGCCTCGCGCGATTTCTCAATCCCGATCGTCTCCACCTCGTCCGCGCTCTCGCGCAGCCCCGCCGTATCCACCAGCTCAACTGGAATCCCGCCCACCGCCAGCCGTTCCGTCACCAGGTCGCGCGTCGTGCCCGGAATCGCCGTCACAATCGCCCGCTCTTTATCCAGCAGCCGGTTGAACAGGGAAGACTTGCCCACATTCGGACGACCCACAATCGCCAGCGTCAATCCGCTGTGCACCAGGCGTCCACGCTCAAACGATCCCGCCAGTTTTTCTAGCTCCGGCCGAATTGTATCTATGCGTGTCACAATTTCCGCATTCGGCGTCACATCCACATCATCTTCGGCAAAATCGATGCCTGCTTCCAGCAGCGCAATCAGTTCAACCAGCGCCTCTTTCGCCGGTTGCACCCTCCGCGAAAGCGCGCCGCCCATCTGCTCGGCCGCCACCCGCGCCTGGTAAAGCGTCTGCGCCTCAATCAGATCGCGCACCGCCTCGGCCTGCGTCAAATCCATCCGGCCGGAGAGAAACGCCCGCTCCGTAAACTCGCCCGGACGCGCCAGCCGCGCGCCCTGCTTCAGCGCCATCCGTACCAGCAGTTCCAGCACCACCGGCGACCCGTGCGCCGCAATCTCCACCAGGTCCTCGCCCGTGTACGACCGAGGACCCGCAAAAAAAGTCACCACGCACTCGTCCAGTTTCGCCGGCTCCTGCGCTTCACCTCCTGCGCCCGTCTCCGCCACGGCATAAATCTCGCCGAACCGCGCCCGCCCATGCTCAAACCCATGCCGCAGCCGCACCATCGCCGCCGCCGTTTCCACCGCATGCGGGCCCGAGATCCGCACAATCCCAATCCCCCCGCGCCCCGGCGGCGTTGAAACGGCGACGATCGTCTCTTGTGCCAACATTTCGACTTCGGCAACTTGCGGATGCGGTTGAATCGGGTTCATAGACTCAGCCTATAACGCCAAATCAAAATGGCCGCAGGGCAGGGAAGCCCGCGGCCATCTCATCCTCGTAGCTCAGGTTTCGTCCCGCTACCGCCTCCGGCCTCGCGCCATCGCCTGCGGCGCCGGTCGAAACTTTCGCTGGTCATATCCCTCCGGATACGCCACCACAAACCGCTGCAATCCTTCTCCGCTCGACGACGTCTCAATGTCCTCAAAACCGCGAAATGCCAGGTGCAGCATCCGCCGCTCCCGCGAGCTCATCGGAGCAAAGCAGTATGGCTGCCCCGTCTCGCGAACCTTGTCCGCCGCCGTCTGCGCCGCCAGCTTCAGCTCCTGCGCACGCAGTGCCTTGAAGTTGTTGGCGTCGAACGAAATCTTGTCGTGCTCCTCGTTCTCCAGCCGAATCATCTTCGCCGCCACATGCTCCAGCGCACGCAGCAGCTCGCCGCCGCGCTGCGTCAGCAATCCTGCGTCCGGCCCGGCCATTTCCACGTAAATCTCGCGCGCCTCCAGCCCATCCGGATCGGCCGCGCCCGCGCCCGCCGTGATGCGGTACTTCAGCCGCAGCCCGCCAAGCGTAGTGAGTGTCTTCAGAAGGGAAGCAATCTTTTCAGCTGCTCCGCGATAATCTTCAATCGGCATCGAGAACCAGTATCGCACTCCCGGCCCGTTTGCCGCATCTCGCCGCTGTATCTGCCTGCCATAACGGACCCTGCCGCACGCACCTGGGCTAGAATGACCTTGCAGGGGCGAGTAGCTCAATTGGATAGAGCACCAGCCTTCTAAGCTGGGGGTTGCAGGTTCGATCCCTGCCTCGCCTACCACCTCACCCCAACCGCTTCGCCGCCTCCTGCGCAAAGTAGGTCACGATGAAGCCCGCCCCGGCCCGCCGAATCGCCAGCAGTGACTCCATCATCGCACGCTCGCCGTCCAGCCAGCCCTTCGCAATCGCGGCCTGCAGCATCGAGTACTCACCCGATACCTGGTATGCGCCAATCGGAACATCAAATCGTTCCCTTGCCGCCCGAATCACATCCAGGTAAGGCATCGCCGGCTTCATCAGGATCATGTCCGCACCTTCGCCCAGGTCCAGCTCGATCTCCCGCATCGCCTCGCGCACATTCGCGCTGTCCATCTGGTAGCTGCGCCGGTCGCCAAACTGCGGAGCCGAGTCCGCCGCCTCGCGAAACGGCCCATAAAACGCCGAGGTGAACTTCGCCGCATACGAGAGAATCGGCGTCTGTTCCAGACCCTCATGGTTCAGCGCCCCGCGCATCACCGCCACGCGCCCATCCATCATGTCGCTCGGAGCCACCACGTCCGCGCCGGCTTGCGCCAATGACACCGCCGTCTTCGCCAGCAGCACCACGCTCGTGTCGTTTTCCACCTCGTATCCGTCGGCATGTTCCCGCACTACCCCGCAATGCCCGTGCGTCGTGTACTCGCACAGGCATACATCGGCCATCAGTACCAGCCGTTTTGCCGCGCTGCTTTGCTTCAGCGCGCGCAGCCCGCGTTGCACAATGCCGTCATCGGCCCACGCCCCGGTCGCTTCTTCGTCTTTCGTCTCCGGCAAGCCAAACAGCAGCAGCCCACCAATGCCCAGTGACGCAGCCGCTTCGGCTTCCTTCACCGCCTCATCGATGGAAAGATTGAAAACGCCCGGCATCGAGCTTATCTCCCGCCGCACGCCCTCGCCCGGGCAAAGAAACAGCGGCAGAATCAGCGCTTCCGGCTCCAGATGCGTCTCCCGCACCAGCGCGCGCAGCGGCTCCGTGCGGCGCATCCGTCGCATACGAGTAATCGGATATTCCATGCCGCTATTGTATGGCGGGGCGGGGAACTCGCCGCAACTGCAAGCACCTTCCTCGCACGGCCCACAACTTCCTACATCTGCACGGGCGGAACGCCCGGCCGCGTCATCTGCTCCCACTCCTGCCCCGAGAGTCCCGGTGCCAGCACCCACAGCGTGTAGATCGCCAGCAGCGTCCCCGCAATCGGCTTGATCAGCGTCAGCACCGCCGCCACTATCGCCAGCACCCGAGCCCATGGCTTCCGCTGCATCAGCGCAGCGCCCGTCGCCGCGCTCAATATCACCCGCAGCCCAAGAATGACCGCAATCACTGGCACCATCCACGGCACATGCTCACCCCAAAACGGCCATGGCCAGGCCATCATGTGCCCCTGACCGTGCATACCCCATCGGTTGAACACCCCACTCAAAATGGAGATTGCAATCAGTCCCTGCAGAACCGTCCACGCAGCAAATGCCAGCCACAGAATCCACAACACCTGAAAATGCCGGTGCACCCGGTTGTAGATCACCGGAACCGGCGCCACTCCTGCCGGCCGGCCGCACCGTGGACACACCACCGCCCCTGGAACCAGATGTTGACCGCAAGCTGTGCAGTACATATCGCTCTCCTCGCTACAAAGCTACGCATCCAGGCTCCGTCCAGTTCCCGGTCGCCAGCGGCAACCCTTCCAGGAGCCCCAGCAGCGTGGGCGTCGCGAAGGTGAAATGACAATGGGGTCCTTTGCGTGCGCTGCATGGCTCCGCCCGGACCGCCAACCTCGGCCAGCCCCTATCTCCCGGGCCGCGCCGCCAGCCAGCTCTCCAGGATCAGCACCGCCGCCACCTGGTCCACGACCTGCTTATGCTCCGTGCCGGCTCGCCCCGCCGCATGCAAATGCCGGTGTGCCTCGGTTGTCGTCAGCCGCTCGTCCCATAAATGCACCGGAAGCCCGAACTCCTGCCGCAGCTGTTCCGCAAACGCCTGCGCCTTCTCCGCCTGCGGGCTCAAGTCGCCCGACATGTACAGCGGATTGCCTACCACGATCTCCCGGCAGCCATATTTCCGCAGTAGCCGCCCCAGCGACTTCATATCCTGTTTCCGATTGGTCCGCACGAGTGTCAGCACTGGCTGCGCTGTCATCCCCAACTCGTCACTCACCGCCACGCCCACGCGCCGGTCACCCACGTCCAGCCCCATCACCCGCCCCAGCGCGCTCGTCGGCTCATCCTGCGGCATTTCCCTATTTCCCATCTTCTTTCGCCATGCCGACAAGTGTAGTGCCAGCACCTTATCAGACACCAAACCTATTCAAAACTCTGGATTTGACCGCAAAATACCCCGTGCCCATCGCAATCCGTGTGATTCCCGCCCGATTTCCGCTTCTTGCCGCACCTTAGCCCCTTGGTTTTGAATCAAATGAGAAAAACGGCTTCCGGATTTGTCTTTTGCGCAAATATCTCTTCTTTCTGGTGACATTGCTGCTCATCTTTGCCGCAGCTTGGGGCGCATTCCTCGTCGAAGTCCCCATCGCCCCGGGCACTGCCACCCTTATTGACTTTCCGCCCGGAACCACCACCCGCGACATCGCCACCGCCCTGCAACAAAAGGGCATCATCCGCAGCCATCTCGCTTTTCTCATCCTGCACTACATTCAGGGCGGCACGCTCAAGGCCGGTGAGTACCGCTTCGCCCAGCCCGCGAGTCTTCTCACCGTGTACGGCATTCTGCGCCGTGGCGATGTCTACTCCGTCAGCATCACCATTCCGGAAGGCGACAACATGTTCGAAATAGCGGACCGCCTCGCCGCCGCCCACCTCACCACGAAAGCAGCTTTCCTCCAGGTCGCCGAACACGACACTTCACTCGTCAGCGATCTCGACCCCCATGCGCCCAGCCTTGAAGGCTACCTTTTCCCCGACACCTATAAGTTCACCCCCGGCACCTCGGCTAAAGAAATCGCCGAAACCATGATCGATCAATTTCGCGTCGAAGCCGCCAAACTCGGCATCGCAGTCCCCCCTGCTGACGCTGAAAAAGCCAAAAAACGCTCGCAGCGCACTGCCAGCGCACTGACCGATCCGCCCAGTCTCCACGACATCGTTACCATCGCCTCCCTCATCGAGCGCGAAACACCCATCCCCGCTGAGCGCCCACTCGTCGCCAGCGTCTTCTATAATCGTTTGAAGAAAGATATGCCACTTATGACCGATCCGTCGGTCATATACGCTGCGATTCTCCAGCATAAGTATCGCGGCGTCATTTATGAGTCGGACCTTAAGTCCCACTCGCCTTACAACACCTATACCCACCTGGGACTGCCGCCAGGACCCATCTGTAATCCAGGCCTTGGCTCGCTCCGCGCGGCGTTACACCCGGCAATGACAGATTATCTGTACTTCGTCGCCGCCACCGCCAATCCCAGCGGACATTCCCGTTTTTCGGCCACGCTGGCACAGCACGACAAAGAAGTAGCCGCCTACCGAAAAGCAGTACGGGAAGCACAGCAGCACTGAACTTTACGGAGAAACCGGACGATTGCTTAAGTTTTTCAAAACGAGAGGGATTGCCATTGCGCTGGCCATGACCCTGCCCGCGCTCACCGGATGCTTTGTCCACGTGCGCCGCGTGCCGCGCGCCCGCATGCCCAAAACCATCCTCTCTTCCACCGCCGAGCAGCTCTCCTCGCTCATCAATCAGCGCTACGACCAGATCCACTCCATGAGCGCGCAGGTCACCTTCCAGCTCACCGAGGGCGGCATCCTCAAGGGCAAAGAGAAAACCTACGCCTCCTTCAGCGGCTACGTCCTCATGCGCAAGCCCGGAGATATCCGCGTCATCGGCTTCCTGCCCGTCATCCATTCCCAGGCCTTTGACATGGCCTCCGACGGCAAAAACTTCACCATGATCATCCCGCCCAAGAACAAGGCTTTCGCGGGCACCAATCAGGTCACGCACGAATCGACGAAACCGCTCGAAAATCTCCGCCCCTACATCTTCTTTGATTCGCTCCTCATTCAGTCCATCTCGCCCACTGACCTCGTCGTGCTGACGGCGGATACAAAGACCGTCATCACTCCGAAACACAAGCACATTGACATCCTGCCCGAGTACCTGCTCACCATCCTGCGCCGCAAATCACTCGACAGCAATGTCCTCGTACCCGAGCGCGTTATCCACTTTGACCGCGCCACCCTCGAACCCTATGAGGAAGACATCTACGATCCCCAGGGCAGCGTCGAAACCGAGGCCACTTTCGGCCCGCTCAAGATTTTCGATGGCCAGGAGTTCCCCTCCTACATCACCATCCGTCGCCCCTTGCAGGAATACCAGATCCTCGTCACCTTCCAGAAGATTCACTTCAACCTCAACCTGACGGACGATCAGTTCCACGTCAAAATCCCACAGGGCATGCCGGTCAAGGAACTCCACTAGCTCCCATCAGCGCTGCTCATGGCGTCGTAACCATCCATCTCGTCACGACGCCATGACATCTCACCCAGCAACTGCCTAATGTCTACGCTTCCCGCAGCCGAACCCGCCGCTCGCTATCGCTATCTCACCGACAGCTACGTCTTCCGCTGGGAAAACCAGACCCTCCGCGCCGACCTCATCCTTACCCTTCCCATCGCCGTCTGCCTCATCCTCGGCATCGCCGTCGGCCACCCCGCCGCGGGCATGATCGCCGCTGGCGGAGCCATGAACACCGGCTTCGGCCGCAAGCAGACCATCGCCGGCAGCTATCTGCCCCCCATGATCTACGTCACGCTCGGCATGGCCTTCGCCGGCTTCCTTGGGGTTCTCATCGGCCATCACAGCATTCTCATGGTCGCCGTCGCCGCTTTCCTCGCCTTTGGATACGGCATGCTCACCTCGCTGCCAGGCGGCTATGGGTGGGTTGGCCAGCAGTGTGTCATCACCTACCTCGTCGCCTCGGCATTCCCTGCTTCGCCCCTGGCCGCTCTCGAACGTGGCGGCCTGCTCTTCGCCGGCGGCCTCATCCAGCTCGTGCTTTCGTCCCTGCTTCTGCACATCTTCGCCGACCTCCGCACACGCGTCGTCGCGCTCCGCCACACTCTGCTGGAAGAAGAAGCGACCCTCCGCACCCTCGTCGTCGACACGGCCGAATCCCTCCGCCAGCGCCGCATGCTCAACTCCGCCATCCCCTACTCGCTGCGCCTCGCCTTCGTCCTCGCCCTCGGAACCGAAATCTACCGCCAACTCCACTACCCCAGCGGCTACTGGATCCCCATGACCGCGCTCATCGTCCTGCGTCCCGCTGTCACTGACACGGTCAATCGCGCCCTCGCCCGCGGAGTCGGCACCGTCGCCGGCGCCGCCATCGTCACGCTCTGCCTCGCCCACATTCATCCCGACCTTGTTGCCCTCGCCGCCTTCACCGTGCTCTTTGCCTGGTTCTCCTTCGGCATCGTCAACGTCAACTACGCGCTCTTCTCCGCCGCTATCACCGGCTACATCGTCTTCCTGCTCTCTCTCGATCAGCTACCGGGTCCGCTCGTTGCCGAGCGCCGCACCGTTGCCACTCTCATCGGAGCCGTCATCGCCCTCACCGTACGACTCCTCGTCATCTCTCGTTACCGTCGCGTCTGGAGCAAGTCCGTCGCTGCCCTCTCCTCGCGACCTTCCCTGATCTCGCGCTTCCCGTAGAGCATTTCTCCTAAAGCTATCGAAGAGAACAACTCACACCGTTCCGCGCACAACGCAGCCACATCTTCCCCTCGTCTTTCGTGGTACATTCGCAGGCAAGCCGTAAACTCTCCCCCGGTGACCGTCTGATATGCATGCTCCTCGATCGCCTCTGGATTCTCACGACGGCGAAGACCGCTCCGTCCGCAAGCATTCGCTCGACCCTCGTCATCAGGCCGAGTCCCTTGCTCTGCTGGCTGCCCTCGTCGAATCCTCAGACGATGCCATCATCAGCAAAAACACTGAAGGCATCATCACCAGTTGGAACCCCGCCGCCGAACGCATCTTTGGCTATACCGCCCAGGAAGCCGTCGGCCAGCACATCAACCTCCTCTCCGTGGACGGCCGCGAAGGGGAAATGATCCGCATCCTTGGCCGTGTCCTCTCCAACGAGCGTGTCAGCCATTACGAAACCGTGCGCCGGCACAAAGACGGCCACCAGGTTCTCGTCTCGCTCACCATCTCTCCCATCCGCAATCAGGACGGCGTCATCATCGGTGCCTCAAAAATCGCCCGCGACATCACCGCCCGCAAGCAATCCGAGCAAATCCTGCAACAGACTGAGAAGCTCGCCATGCTCGGCCGACTCTCCGCCAGCATCGCGCATGAAATCAATAACCCTCTCGAAGCCGTCACCAATCTTCTCTACCTCCTCCGCGGCTACCAGCTTCCATCCGAAGCCTACGATTACCTCCAGATGGCCGAAGTCGAAGTCGCCCGCATCTCCCAGATCGTCACCCAGACGCTCGCTTTCCATAAGCAGAGCACCCAGCCCCGGCTGGCTGCCATTCCCACCATTCTCGACTCGGCATTGTCATTCCTCCGTCACCGCATGCAGCACCATCACATCCGCCTCTTGCGCCGCTATCGTGACGTCGCTCCCATTCCTTGCCTCGAAAATGAAATCCGACAGGTCCTCCTCAACCTCATCGGAAACGCCCTCGACGCCCTCCAGCAGCGCACTACAGACGCGTTTCAGGACGCCGACTCCGAAGATCCGCACATTCCCGACACTCGCCTCGTTGTCGCTTGCCGCCCCGCCACAGACTGGCCCACCAGCCGCAGCGGAGTCCGCATCACCATCGCCGACAATGGCTGCGGAATCCCCTCTGACGCGCTCCCGCGCATCTTCGAGGCCTTCTTCACCACCAAGGGCAATTCCGGCAACGGCCTCGGTCTCTGGATCACCTCCGAAATCATCGCCCGCCATCATGGCCGCATCCGCGTCCGTTCCACTCGCCGCCCGCAGCGGCAGGGAACTGTCTTCGCCATCTTTCTCCCTCGCCTCGACAGAAATTTAACCTCCCTGCCTCCGGTCGGGTCCCATCAGCAAGACAATTAATTCCTTTCTCCACAAATACCAGCCACTGCCACGGCAACCATTTCCGCCCCACTTTTCCGCCGTCGTCCGCTCCTCTGTGGAACTAGCGGACAACTCGTCCGCTGTGCAATTCCCAGGCTGCCAGACTCCGCATTCTGCTTCGCTCTGCCCGGATTTCCCACTTTCTTGCCCCGATTTCCATAGCCCCCGAGTATCCCACAGTGCAAAAGCAGGAGAACCCCGGACAGGTGTGAACCTCTTTCCACTCTCTTTCCTACTTTTGCGAAATCCTCGTACCCGGTTTTAGAAAACTGGACACATCTCCAACTCCTTCATCCATGCGGTTTTGCATTACATTTCCACTTTTCCGAGCCAAACGGATACGGCTACTGGGAAATATCACTTCTATAAACTCGTAGTATCCGTATCCGCTCACACCTGACTCTCACCCCGCGCTCGCAAAACCACTCCGCACCACACCCCGCACCGGAGCCAAATCTGCTGAACTCCGTCGTCCCGGCTCTTCACACAATCGCCGCGATTTCCACCACCTCACCCTGCCTACAATGAACTCACATCACGGAAATCGCGCCATCGTGTTGGATTCGCTTCTAACCTGCGCCTCAGTGGTGTATGTTTGGGTCAAAACGTAGTGGGAGAAACGAGCATGCCGGTCGGAGTTGAGCAGGAAAAAGCTGCAGGTAGCATGGAGATCAGCCTCAGCCGCCAGGATCTCCTTCGCGAACTTACCGCCACCCAAAGCGTCGTCGAACGCAGAACCACCATTCCCATCCTCTCCAACTTTCTCATTGAAGCGGATGCCGATCGCCTCACCATCACCGCCACTGACCTCGACCAGAGCATGCGCACCTCCTGCACCGCCCGCGTCAAAAAAACCGGCGCATGCACCATCCCCGCCCGCAAGCTTTACGACTATGTCAAGCTGCTGCCGGAGGGTGACGTCAGCATCAAGCTCATGGATAACCACTGGGTCCAGATCCGCTCCGGCCGCTCCAACACCAAGATGGTCGGCATGGCCCGCGCAAACTTCCCCCAGGTCCCAGAGTTTCCTTCCACCGGTGCCATCACCATCCCCGCGGCTTCACTCAAAAACCTCATCGCGAAAACCATCTTCGCCATCTCCAATGAGGAATCCCGCTACACCCTCAACGGCTCCCTGCTCATCCTCAAGGCCGAGTCCATCGCCATGGTCGCCACGGACGGTCATCGCCTCGCCCATATTGAGAAAACAGGCGAAAACTTCCCTTCCATTGGCGCAGAAAAGAAAATTCTCATCCCGCGCAAGGCGCTCGCCGAACTGCAATCCCTGCTCGCCAACTCTGATGCTGAGTCCATCGAGTTCGCCGACGACGAAAACACCCTCTTCTTCCGCATCGGACATCGCGTTCTCACCAGCCGCCGCCTCAACGGACAATTCCCCAACTACGAGGCCGTCCTTCCCCGCGATAACAACAAGTTCGTCATCGTCCGCAGCGAAGACCTCGCCCGCTCCATCCAGCTCACCTCGCAGTTTGCCGACGAGCGTTCCGGTGCCGTCAAGCTCCGCCTCGAGCAGAACGAGCTCAAGATCTCTGCTTCCTCCACCGATTCCGGCGAAAGCGAAGACACCATCGAAACCCCCTACAGCTTCGATCCTCTGGTTGCCGGCTTCAACTCCGCCTACCTCCTCGACTTCCTCAAGGCCATCGGCAACACCGGCGAGGTCCGCCTCGAATTCAAAGACGCCCAGTCCGCCGGCCAGATGCGCCCGGAAGACGGCCAGGAAGATTACAAGTACCGTTACATCATCATGCCCATGCGCATCTGACCCCTGCACACGCACCGGTTTTTGAAAAAAGGAACCATAATTTGGCCCTTCGATCAGGAAGGGCCAAATCACCAGAAGGCCGTCCCGCGTCTGCCATCCGCAGGTTCTGCGCGCCTGCCCAACGCAAGACCTATCTTGGAGCAGACGGCTTGCTGGCTACCCCGTCGGCATTGTACGCAATCACCCGGTAGCGCACGCGAAGCAATCCTGGCGGGTTGGGATCAACCCAGGGTGTATCGGTGTCCGTCGCGCAACGATCGCAGATGGTCTTCCAGGGAGCAGTGGGACTGGCTTGGCGTTGCACGCTGTAGTTGACAGCCCCGGCTGAACCGCGCCAGGCAATAACACCCAACCCCTTGACTGTAATTACCGGGGCGGGCGGCACAGGATAAGGTGGCACAGGAATACCCGCCATGGCAAAAGCATGCGTGCGAAGCATCTCCGCGCGTGCCTGCATGTCTTTCCTGCTGTTGATCAGGGTATTGATTCCGCCCCAGTAGAGAGCCCACCATTGCCCGCTCTCTCCCCTCCGCGAATAAGCGGCATTCCTCACATTCGCCGGGATCGGCTGCCAGCCATAGATGGTGTTGTGTGCCTGCAGCGCCCAATAGGCGTCACCGGAGATATTCTTGTCCTGCACCATCGTGTTGAGAACATTTGCGAACTCTGCCCTGGTCGGCCAATCCGTCACATCCCAGCCATACTCATCCACGATGTACACCTTGCCATGGCCGGTCACCGTGGCTGCGTCACGGCGAAACGTCTCCGCCGTCATCACCTGCTTGCTATCGAACACTTTCACCCAGTGCGGATAATACTCATTCGTCGTGATATCTACACTCTTATCGTCAAGCACCTTCGGGTAGTAATAGAAAAGTCCGGAGTCATCCAGGTACAAATGATTCTTGTCGATGCTTTTGATGTACTTGCCGATCGCCTCCACCCACTTTGACTCTTGTTGCAACGACTGTCTGTTGGCCCCCATCAGGATGGACATCAGTCCGCACTCGTTACAGTTTTCCCACGCCATGATTGTGGGGTCGTTCTTGTAAGCTATGCCGGTCAGTGGATTCACATGATTCAGGACTGCGTCGATATGCTTTTCAAACGCCGCTATCACCTGCGGATCGGTGAAGAAATCCTGCATGTCTTTCTTCTTTTCCCAGGCCAGATACTGCCCAATGCCGCCCGCTGAGCAGGTGGCGCAGTCACCCACCAGCGTGATAATCACTTTCATCCCGTATTTCCGCGCTACGGCCAGCGCATAATCAGTACCCTGGAATCCCGCCTCATTGAATGTGCCATTGGTGGGCTCAATGCATTTCCCGCAGCCTACGGTGTCGCCCATGGTCTGTGAACGCACAACCCGCGCTCCCATCATGGCCGCGGTGGCGAACACGTCATTCACCTCGGCGTGGCTCGGGTAATGCGGCCCCATTGGATCGGCTGGTCCATACCCTTCAAGTCCCAACCACTCGATATTTGGCCCGCTGTAGCGAAAAGGCTGCCCACCCAACGTCAGGCTGGTTCCCGACTTTCGCACAAATTCTTCTCTGCGGTTGCTCTGCGCGGTGGCCCATACGCAGCTCATCGATGCGATAAGTGTTAACGTTATCACAAGCCTGTGTACCACTCTCCTCTTCATTCTCCGCTCCCTCTCATGGATCGCCCCGCAAGTGGCCCACACGCGCTGCTTTCCAGCAGGTGTCTGACCGCCAATCTGAATCTCAAACTTTATAGAACGAAAGAAAGCGAACCACAAAGCCCGGAATTCGCTTCCGGGCTTTCTTCTTGCCATTTCGCAACTTATCAGCAACACTGCTTCTGGCTTTTCACTTCCTCTGGCGGAGCGTGCATTCGTGGACGATCAGGCTATCCCAGACGCAGTGCCACCCGTGCAGCCACCGGCTGCCGCTCCAGAAACACTCGTTCCTCCAGTCTCGAACTTCGGCAAACTCTGGCCGCGTGTCTTCGCCTTCATCGTCGATGGGTTGTTCGTCAGCCTCTGCATCGTCATTCTCGCCATTCCATTCTTCACTCCGCTCTCCCGCCTGGGTCCATGGGGACACCTCGTCGGCTTCTTCCTCACGCTGCCGTACTTTGCCCTGCTCAACAGCCGCATCGGCAACGGCCAGACCCTCGGCAAGCGCTGGATGCGCCTCCGCGTCGTCGACGCCAACGGCAGCACCATCACCCTTTCGCGCGCCACTCTGCGCTACGCCGTGCTACAGGCGCCCTTCTTTCTCAATGGCGCCACACTGCCATCAAGATTCGACTCGTTCTTCCTCGACATCCTCCTGGCCGCCATCATTGTCGGCCTCGGCGGTGGCACCCTTTATCTCATTTTCTTCAACCGCCCCAGCCGTCAGGGCTTCCACGATCTCGCCGCCGGCACCTATGTCGTGAGCGCTGAATCAAGCGGCCCGGTCACTCCACATCCGGTTCGCAAATACAACTGGATCATCCTCGGCTCGTCTTGCGCGGTCATCGTTGTAGGAGCAGCCTTCGCCGTTCACTTCTTCACCCACTGGGGTGCGCTCACCAGCCTTCAGCAGGACGCTGCCGTAATCGAGACCATCCCCGGCGTCCAAAGTGCAGGTGTCATGGATCTCCACCAATGGACCAACGGCACTCTCTATCACATTCTGGACATCACCGTGCGAGTCCAGAACCCATCCATTGCACGGGAAACATTCGCAAGGAGCGCGGTCACAACACTCTTCCAGCACGATCCCACGGCACTGCAGTACGACCAGATTCGCGTCACCATCGTTCGCGGCTACGACCTTGGCATCGCGCACGCTCAGGTCACGAGGAACTACTCCGGCACCCCGGCGCAATGGCAGAAACATCCCACCACGACCGAGCCTGCCCGCAGTATTTCCTAGAGGTTGTTCACCTTATAGGGAAGTACTGGGTCTCTTGCTCCATCCGCCTCGACCAGCCCCTTCAGATACTCCAGCTCATCCCGTGCGTGTTCCCGTTCGCGCTCTGCCATCTTCAGCGATTTCTTCGCGTACCACCCCATAAATCGCCCCACAAGGCCCACGGGAAACACCGACCACACGCTCGCCGATACAATCGCCAGGTCGCTCATCGATGCAATCCGCCACTTGATCCCTCTCTCGACCCGCACGCGGAACCCCAGGCAGCGATAGGTCGCCGTGCCTTCCCATGTCGCTTCAGAGTTCTCATGCAGAGACACTATCCGCCCCGTCGCGACAATCCTCACGCCGCCGACCCGCTCTTCAAATTCGACCTGCGTGTCTTCGCCAACGCCCTTGTCCGGAGACTGAATCTCCAGGCGAATGTGATCCGGATTCGAAGCCGTCCACCAGCGTTCAAGGTCCACAAGCTGGGTCCATATCACACTGGGGGATGCGGTGATCGTGACCGACTCCGTAATGGAAATCATCTCTTCTTCTGGCGCTCTAAGATGACCCCGGCACACTTGGGGATGCCCGGAGAGATACGCTGCTCCCTCCCACTACCCTCGGCGACCTTCTTATTCGTACCGGTTCAGAAAGCCTTGGCTGACTTTGCCCCGCTCACCCTTCAGCAGAAACCGCCTCAGCCTTGCAAGGGACGCCGCAGGCTCTCCGGCAATCCAGACAACCCGGCGTTCCGTCTCTGCTCGCGCGAGACGTACTTCTCCGCATACATCGCCACATCAGCCGCAACGCACAGCGGCTCTGCCGCCGTCGCGTCCTCCGGATACATCGCCAGACCGATGCTCGCGCCAACCTGCAACCGGTGTCCTTCTATGTCGATGGATTCCGCCAGCATTGCCTTCAGCGAAGCAGCCACATCTGCCGCCTGCCTCCGCGTCACCGGACCCTCCAGAATCACAGAGAACTCGTCGCCCCCCGTCCGCGCCACTGTGTCAGATATCCGTATCCGCGTCAGAAAGATGCTGCTCACCCGCTTCAGCAGTTCGTCCCCAATATGGTGTCCCGCCGTATCGTTCACCAGCTTGAAGCTGTCCAGGTCGATCAGCAGCAGCGCCACACTCTGCCCGCTCCGCGTCGCCCGGTCCAGCGCATTCTCCAGCCGGTTATGGAACAGCCGCCGATTCGGCAGACCTGTCAGTTCGTCGTGCAGCGCCAGGTGCCGGTTGTGCGCTATCTGGTCCTCCAGTAGCAGCAGAATCATCCCCGCCGCCACCACGTACTTGGGCAGATTCCATACCTCGCTCTGCACATGCACGCCCGCCCAGTAGTGTTGCAGCACCGGCGCCACCACAAAGACTGAGGACCACGCCAGAAATCCGGCAATCGTGATGAACGACCCCGTTGTCCAACGCCGGTACGCAAACCAGAACGTGATGCAGCATGCCAGGTAAGCCGCTACCAGCAGCCCGCTCACAGTAAGAAAAGGCCCATTGGACCGTGGTTGCACCGCCACGGCAAACACCGAAAGCGCGCAGTACAGCACCACCACCACCCACCGCTCCGGACGCTGAAACCGCCGCATCGTCAGCAGCGTCACCGCCAGTGGCGCCGCACCCAGCAGCACCGCGGCAGTCTCCAGTATCCAAAGTCCCGCTGAAGGCAGGGTGATCAGGCCAATGTACAGCGTGCTTGTTCCCACTAGTGCCGCCAGCATCCACCGGCTTGAAGCTCGCTGGCGATAGGGAATCGCCGCCCACACAAACACCAGGCCGGCGCCGCTCAGCGCCGAAAGCGCAATCCAGTCCGCTACGTTGGCAATGAAACCGGGTATCCGTAGAAAAAGCGACGCCGCAAAATGGACCGCGATCATCACCCAGCCCACAAGCCAGATCTTTGACTGGTGTGTCTTGCTGTTCCGCGAAACCGACGCAAACGCGCAGATCAGCAGCGCCACACACACCAGGTCAGGTAATTTGCCCCAATCCACGGTCGGTGCCCTCTAAAACTCAACAACGGGTGAAATTGCTCCTAGATTACTACCACCGCCAATCCTGATTCGGAGGCCTCCCACGAACGCCCCTTACCGCGGTCACTTCCTCGCGTATCTCCGATGTCACACCATAGTCCAAAACTTGCGCGCGGCGCAATCCTCCAAAGGTCAACCCACCCCAGGAAATCACCGCCGTCACCGCGGCCCGCACCAGCAAATCCGCCCGCGTCAAAAGCTGTACATCGCGCGCACCAGCGCCAGAACCGTATTCGGCCCCGCGCCTCCGCCCGGATGCTGCCATAATTCCACATCCGGCTGGATCGTCAGCCCGTGCCAGGCCGCGATCTGGTAATACACTTCCACCTCGTTCTCAAATCCATGTCGAAACACGCTTTGCTTGGTCAGCAGCCCGTCGCTGAAAGCCAGTCCGATCTCATCCTTCGGCCGCGCCTTCAACGGCCCGTCCCACACCACGCCTGCGCCCACATGCCGGTGCAGCTTGGCTACGGAAGCCGGAGCAGAGCCGTACTGGAAAAACATCCCTACGCCGCGGTCGCTCGCGTCGGCTGGCTGCCACAGCTTGTCGCTCGCCACCACATATACGCCTGATGCATGGTGTACCGTCCCGCCCTCAAAGCGCCGGAACTTCCCCGTATCCCGCCACGCGCCCACCTGAAGCTTGAACCGGCGTCCGTTCCGCTGGCCCTCCCACGCTTCCTCGGTAATCAGCAGGTTTCCACCCGGATCGTAATTCAGCTCCGTGCTGTGGTCGTTGTATATGCCCCCGGCAAACGACAACCCCTTCACCGGAGCCACCGTCACGTCGCCGCCCCACGCACCCTTCGGATACGTCGGCAGCACAAAGGTGCTGATCGACCCGTCCGATGAAAAATCCAGCGAAACAAAATTCCCGCCGTAGGGAACCGTCAGAAACCGGCTGTCCACATACATCAGCCCCGCCTGCGCCTGCACCTTCTCGCGCAGCAGATTCTGCTGATACTTCAATTGCGCCAGCCACGTGCCCGGCGGCGCATCCATGTTGTCCGGATCCTGAATCGCGGGAATCTGCTTCTCCAGGATGTTCGATCCGCTGTGGCTCTGGCCCTCCACTTTCAGTGTTCCGCCCGGCCAGTGCAGCAGCTTCTCCGTGTCCACCGTCGCCGCCAGGTCAATCAGGTACTGCCCGATGAACCCATCCGCCTGCGGCTGTCCGCCTGCGGCCACGCTCGAACCATCCATCTGCACCCATCCGCCCAGGCGGATGCCATGCCGCCTCAACTCCGCATCCGTCACCTTCCAATGCCGCCATGCACACTGGCTCCGGATTCCCGCCTTCGCGCAATTTACCGCTGCCTCTTCTGCGGTCTTACTGGAACGCATCTGCCCGGCCGCGCACGCGGGCGCCGTCACCACCCACAGCCCGACGACAACACAAACCACTGCTATTCCGCTCGTCCTGCGCGGAATCAATCCCATACAAACCCTCAGTCCAGCCCGGCAAACTCAAACGGACCCGCTCTGCTTCCGCGCGCGCCTTCTTGCATCCAACGCCAGCGACCCTCCGCCCACCGGCAGCAGAAACAACAGTCCAAGTAGCATGCTCGCGTTCGTGCGCGACTCATGCAGTACGGCCCACCATCCATTCCCTTCCAGATACGGCAGCTTTGTGGTCACCAGTGTGCCGCTAGAGCATTTTCACTGAAGATGTTGGGGAGAACAAGGAAGTTGGCGTCGACGTCCCATCAGAGAACGGCCACACCGGATCGATCCAGGACACCTCATTGCATCAGTGAAAAGGCTCTAACTACTCTCAGCAGCGGAATCGCAGCCCAGCCCGCGTACCACCCCAGCAAAACCAGAATACCGAAGATGATCTCTACTCCACCCACCAGCGCACCGGGAAACAGAAATTTCTGGATTCCCTCGGAGAAAAAACACCCACCCCACCTGCGCCCGGATGAGCAAAATGCTCTCTTCGTAGCGATCCATGTGGTCTTTGATCGCACGCGCCTCTCTGCATTCTCGCGCGCAGAAGCGCGTTTCCCGCATCCCTCAGGCAACTATTCGCACACGCCTGCATGCGCCCATTCCGGGCTCGGACGCAGCGCTGGCACAAGTCAATCCTCGATGAAAGTTGCCCCTAAGCCGCCTGAAACTTCTTGCCTGCGGTGAAGGGAATATGGTCGTGCGCGCAGATCGCCTCGATCGCCGGCCGCGCCGTCAGCGGCCCGGACGGCAGCCCGCCGCCCGGCATGATCCACTGCCCAACCATGTAGAACTTGCTCAACCCGGGCAGCGTATTCGGCAGCATCTGGTATCCCGTGTGCGGCGTCAGCAGCCAGCCTTCCATGCTGCCCTGCCAGTTGCCCGTGCAGTCCACCAGCGTCGCCGGCGACGCCACATCTGTCACCTCGATCAGCTCCCGCGTCCCCGGAATCCGCCGTTCCATCTCCGCCATCACGCTCTCGGCAATCTCCTGCTTCTTCTGGCCATAGCGCTCCGGATCCCGCTGCCGCAGACCCATCCAGTAACCGGAGTTGCGCGTCGGTATCACGCACGTCACCGCGGTGCTGCCTTGCGGCGCAAACGTTGGATCGTAGTGGAAGAACCGCATCGCCAGTTGCGTCGCCCGCGTCACCGGATCAATCTCCATCGGATACTTCAGTAGCCACGTCGCAAATCCCGCCTGGCTCTTCAATTCCCGGCCCACCCCTAGCGACACCTGCAGGTACGAAGGAAAGGGCTCAAACTCCTCGTAAACCCGAAGCGTCTCCCGGTCCGCAAACCGCTCGTGCAGCAGATCGAAAATCGTGGCGTGCCCATCCGCCCCGGAAATCACCCAGTCCGCACCGATCCGCTCGCCGCTTTCCAGACGCACCCCCACCGCCGCGTCATCCTCGGCCACAATCTCGGCTACCTTCGCGTTGCAGTGCAGCTTTCCGCCCAGCTCCAGCAGCCGCTCTACCATCGCCCGAATCACCGCCTGCGATCCCCCAATCGGATATCCGCAATCGCCCTCGCTCGTCCACGCCAGCGATAGCAGCACCGCAATCGCCGACATCCTCCCCGTCTCCTCACCCTGAAAGAAACTCCGCATCACAGGATTCTTGAATCCCGCTCCGTACTCTTCGCATGTCATCGTCGTCAGCTCATGCAGCAGCGGTAGATGCGGCACATTCAACAGCATGCCCAGCCAGTTCGACACCCGCCCTGTTTCCATCCCCGGCACGTTCACCTTGCCCAGCTCGCGAATCTGCGCCGCAAACCGGCGCGTCGCCTCCGCATCCTCCGGCGAGTAAGCGAGCCACTCCTCCTCCAGCTGGTCCACCTGGCGAGGCACGTTCAGTGCCGGCCCTTCTGCCGGTTCCAGCCGCACAAACGGTTCCGGATACATAAACTTCAGCCGCTCAATATCAAAGAGCTCCCGCCAGCGCGCGTGCATCGGGCTCCCCGGTCGCGAACCCAGCAGCCAGTGCAGCGAATTCTCAAACGTATACCCTCCGCGCTCCCAGTTCGTTGCCAGTCCTCCGGCACGCTCGTGCGCCTCTAGAACTTCCACGTCATATCCGCACTCGCTCGCGTAAATTGCGGCGCTCAATCCGGCAATCCCGGCTCCAATCACGACGATCTTCATTGAATCCGTCTCCCTTCCGAGAGCTGGCCGCAATCTCCCGCGGCTGGGACCGGCCACATGCACGCCCAGGTCAGAAAGAGCCCGACGGCATCCAATTCGCAGACGCGCATAAGCGCCGTCAGGGCCGGCCCCCGCAGCCTGCTTCGATCCCAAGCCCAGAGTACGGCGCTGCTTTTCGACCGTGATGTGACGAGCGACACTTCCACCCGCGCAAAACAGAAATGCCGGAAGCGCCCTCCATCTGCGCCTCCGGCATTCCCACGCTTTCGCTTGCGCAGGGCATCGCCCTGCATCCGACCGCCCTTGCCCTTACGAGATCTTTTTGCCCGTCACCGGCGTGTTCGCATTGCCTGCCGCTGCTTCCACCGCCCGCGAAATGATCTTCGGATCCCAGTCGTCCCCGCTCCACGACTGTTGCAGAGTGTTGTCCGGTCCAATCAGCGAAATATCCATCGTGTGCTCGATGTCGCCCTTCGCTTGTCGATACGAAACCCCAAAGTCAGTCGCCAGCCGCTTCAGGTTCGTCGGCGTCATGTGCACAAACTGCCAGTGCTGGAAACCCGACGCCTTCCCGTTCAGGTACTTCAGCCCATAGGCATGCAGCACCGCCGGCGTGTCATGCGCCGGATCGATGCTGATCGTGATCAGGTCGCTTCCCGCATACGCCTTCGGGTGCTTCGCCAGCTCCTGGTCGATCTCCGCGAACAGGTGCGTAATGATCGGGCAGTCGTCCGTGCACTGCGTATCCACAAACGTAATCAGCACTGCCTTGCCCCGAAAATCCGTCAGCGACGTCGGCTTGCCGTCCTGGTTCACCATCGGCGTCCCCGGAACGTTCTCGCCTACCAGCAGTTGATGCGGCGGCAGCTCCGCCAGCGTCATCGGATGGCTCGGCTGCGAAACCACCTTGATGTTGATCAGCTGATTACTGCTCAGGTCTGCCGGAACAACCACGTCCGCCGTAATCTGATCGCCCGGAGCCAGCTTGCTGAACACGGCGGCGTTTTTCAGCGTGTAAGTCGCATCCGTCGCGGGCATAAAACCGGGAATCTCACCCTGCTGCAGGATGATCTGGTTCGTCTGCGCGCTCTTGCCCAGCACCATGCCCTTCATTGGATACTGGTTCACCTTCGCGCTCGCGTTCACGCTGTCTGACGCGGGCTTCAGCCCATTCGCGTTCATCAGGTTCTTGCACCCGGCTGCTCCTGTCAGCAGTACACTCAGTGCGACCGCGCCTACGCGGGAAATCTGGCGGCGATTCATGCGAAACTTCTCCTTTCGAGACGAATGTCCTTCGACTCGTGCAGGGGAGTCTTTGTTCAGCAGCCTCGGCGGATGACAGCCATACACACGCGCTCTCTGCGCGGGATCCGCATCCGGCGGCAGCGGCCGTGGTCCCGGCCGCACATCCCTCCTTCAGTATATAAGCGCGCTCCCGGTCCGTCTCGCCGCTGCTTCAGTGCTTCCACTCAATCAGCCGGATACGCGCCGTCAGCGCCCGCCCATAGGGCTCCGTAAACTGCAGATAATTTCGCGAATCCACATCGCTGTTCACCACCGCCGGATTCTGGCTGTTCGTCGCATTCACGATGATGCCCCGCAGCCCGAAATAGAATCCCCCCAGGTGAAACCGCCACTCCAGCCCCGGATTGAACGATACAAAATTCGGAAACCGGTGCGATCCCACCTTGCCCACCACTTCGTTATTCGCATTCACTGACGTAATCGGAAACCCGTTCTGCCACTGCAGCGAATACACAAAATCCCAGTTCTTCTTGAACCACGGCACCTCGAACGGCAGCCATCCCCACGAAATCACCCGGTTCGGCGTATCCCACGGCAGCGGACCGCTCTGCTGCGGCCCCAGCAGCGAAATCGTCGGCGAATACTCAATCGCCGCGTTCGTGTGCGCATACGACCACGTGTACGCGGCAAACAGCGTGTATCCATGCGCGAACGTCTTCCGCGCCTGGATCTCCGCCTCGTAATCATGATCCGTCCGCCCGTTTGTCAGTAGGTAGTCGCCATACAGCGCCTGCGGCCCGTTCTGGTTCACATACGTAAAGACGTTGTTCGTCCGCTTGTCCAGGAAATCCAGCTCCGCAAAAAACTTCCCCGGCAGTTGCTGCGCCACGCTCACACTCCAGTTCACCGCGCGCGCCTCGTGCAGCGACCCTTCGTGATAGGTAAACGTCGTCTGCTCCGGCGGACTCGCCGGCGTCACCCCATTCGATTCGTAATACGTATCGTTACGAATCCCAGCCAGCGCTTCTTCCAGGTATGCCAGTTGTGTGTGCTCGTAATAAATCCCCACTCCGGCGGCAATCTTCGTCTTCGGATCGGTCCCCGGCGCGTACACCAGCGCAATCCGCGGCGAAAACAGCGGCCGCCGCACAATCTCGTCCCAGTCCAGGCGCACCCCTGGATCCAGCATCAGCCCGCGCACCCCGCTCAACTGCCAGTGGTCTTCCACATACCCGCCCACTTCCACGTTGTGCCGCGTAAACGGCGCTATCTGCGGAAACGTGCTTTCCCTCAGCAGCGTCCCGTCCTCGCGCAAGTACCGCACCGGAGCCCGCGTCTCCCGCTGGCTGAAGTCGATGTGGTCCACGTCGATTCCCATCCGCACATCGTGGCTCCCGTGCCAGTGCTGCCGCGGCAGGAACAGCGTGGCATTGCCCTCCTGCCGTTGCGAGAAGCCCGTCAGATTCTCAAAGTAGCTTCCCTTTGAGGTCTCCGGCGTCAGCTCAAACGGCAGCGTCCCGTGCGGCTCGTAACCGTCGCGGATACGAACCACTCCGAAACCCGCTTCCACCATGCCTCCGTTCGGAAGCCGCTGCTGGTCGCGCATGTACGGCATCCACGAAATCGTGTCGTGCTTGGTTGTGCTCTGTTGTGGCGTCAGCGGCGATAGTCCCTCATAGGGCGAGTGATAATCGTTAAACAGAACTGCAGCGGTTACATTATTGCTCGACGTCGTGTCCACGTTCAGCTTCAGAAAATTGCTGCCTCTCGCCGGATGATTATTCCGCGCCCCGGCCGGCAGCTCCGGTATGTAAACGTCTGAGTAGACTCCCTCGATCCCGTCGAAAAACCACGCCTTGTTCCGCACCAGCGGGCCGGAGAACGTAAACCTCGGCTCAATCTTGTCGAACCGGATCCCATTCAAGTCGTGATACGAAGGCAGAAAGTTCGTTGCATTGAACCGGAATTTGTTTCCACCGGTCCCCGTCTCGAGTGCAATCACTCCGCCCGTCGCGCGCCCGTACTGCACCGGGTATCGCGTGCTCTCGGCATAGATCGACCGCACCGCATCGGTGCTGATGCGCAGCGCCAGAACCCCGCTCACAGGGGAGCGAATATCAAACCCGTCCAGCGTGTCCAGCGTCTCCCACGTCTCTGAACCGGCCACATGCACCTGCCCGCTCCCATCAGCCACCACCCCCGGAAAATACGGCAACAGGTTGCGAATGTCCCGATTGTCCACATACGGAATGTTCACAATCGCGGCCGTGCTCATCGTTGCCTTGTCCGCCGGCTGCTGCGTGTCCAGTCCTTCGGGCGAGGCAGAAACCTTCACCTGCTGCTCCAGCAGTTCCTCGTGCGCCAGTGTCGCCACCACGCTCGTCTGCCCCGCGTGTTCAATCGTCCTGTCCAGCGTGTAATACCCCGTCGCCTCAATCCTCAGCCGGTATGGATGACTGCTGTGCACCACGTACGTGCAGCGCCCGGCATAATCGGTCCACACATTCACCGGTGTGCGCCCGGTTTCCTCTACTGTCACTTCGGCGTTCTGCACCGCCAGTCCGCTCGTGCTCCTCACGGTCAGCGTCACCTGCGTGACCGCTGATGCCTGCGCACCCTCAGGAGCGCCCCGTCCATCTGCGCCTTGCCCCGCTGCCTGCGCCTGTGCGGCTGCGGCCGCCATCAGAACTACGCACATCAGCCCGCTTGCAACCCCGCGCATCACCCGTCCCAGCATTCCTTTCACGATAATGGCCCAGGCCCACCCCATAAATCCGACCCCACACATCCGATCTTCCACCTTCATTCCGCCTACCCGTCGGCAGAAGACAGCATCTTCAAACCCGTTCCGCCGGATGCTCTGACTGCCGCACCTGCCACCACCGCGCGCCCCGCCACGCATAGATTCCCAGGTTCAGTGAGCACACAATCACCGCGCCCGTAATGATCAGGTCCACCGGTAAATTCGGATACACAATCTCCTCCAGGTAGTGCTCCAGAAAATCCCCGCGAAATCCCTTCATCCCGGCCTGCGTCATCGCCCACTGCTCCGCCAGCGTCAGCGGGCACGGCCATGGCCCCACCTCGGCGATAATGCCCCACACCAGCGCCAGCACGTGAAACACGCTCCAGCCCGGCCGCCCGCGCGTCCAGAGCGCACCCAGCACCACCCACGCCATCCATGTCAGGTGCACCGCCAGAACCAGGCTCACCAGCGCATCCACGCGTGCATCCTCCTGCGCTTCCTTTTTACGCCCATTCTCTTACGATGCAAGGCGGCAATCATCCCGGCTACCATGGAGTTGTTTGTCCAAGGAGTCAACCAGCCATGCCCCAGCTCTGGATAACGCTTCTCGCCACCCTCCTTGTCTTCTTTGCGCCCGGCCCGTCCGTGTCAACTCAGCCGCATGCCATCCCCGGCAGCGGCATGGCGCTCGTCGCCAACATCCCCATGCCCGGCCCGCCGGTTCGCTTCGACTATCAGTCCTTCAATCCCGCCACGGGGCTTCTCTACATTTCGCACATGAACGCCAGCCACCTCGTTGTCTTCAATGTGCGTACCCGCAAAGTCGTCGCCAATCTTCCCGGCTTCAGCAGCGTGCACGGCGTCTTCGTCGTGCCACGGCTGCATCGCATCTACGCCTCCGCCACCGGCGAGCATCAGGTCCTCGCCGTCGATACCCGTACCCTCAAGATCATCGGACGCGCCGGCCCCATCGACTACCCTGACGGCATCGCCTACGCGCCCCGCCAGAACCGCGTCTTCGTCTCCGACGAGCACGGCGGCGTCGACGCCGTCATCAATGCCCGCACCAATCGCCTCATCACCAAAATTCCCCTCGGCGGCGGAGCCGGCAACACCGTCTACGATCCCAGCACCGGCAACATCCTCGTCGCCGTCCACCATCTCGACCAACTCGTCACCATAGACCCCGCACGCGCCGTCATCACCCATCGCCTTTATCTTCCCGGCATCGCCGACCCTCACGGCATCGCCCTCGACAACGCTGCCCATCTGGCCTTCATCGCCGGTGAATCCAATCACTCCCTCGCCGTCGTCAATCTCACCACCATGAAAATGCTCGGCAAATACGAAGTCGGCGACGACCCCGACGTCCTTGCCTTCGATCCCGGCCTCCAGCGCCTCTACGTCGCCGCTGAATCCGGCACCGTCGCCATCTTCCATCTCACCGGCACGCGGCTCGCCCGCATCGGCACCCTCCAGATGCCCCATGCCCACACCGTTTCCATCGATCCCTCCACGCATCTGGTTTATTTCCCGTTGCAGGACGTCCACGGCCACCCAATCCTGCGCATTCTGCGGCCCTTGGCGCAGGCATCCGCCCGGCGCACACGGTAAATCACCGCATCGTGCTTCCCACCCTCACTGTTTCCGCGGGTGTGGTAGCCTACCTTCAATTCGCGTAGCCGTGACATGCCGTCTACAGCGCTTAATGGTCGATCACCTTCCCCCTCTTGTCAGGTGTTCGCCAGATGATCTCAATCTGCAGTTCTAGGCAGGGAGCCAGCATTCATGTGCGGAATCGCCGGGATACTTTCACAAGACCACGATCTTGTGCAGTCGCCCGTCGTCGCGGATAAATTACTGGCATCGCTGGCCCGTCGCGGCCCAGACGGCTCCGGCTTGTGGCGCGATCCCAATCACCACCTCCTCTTCGCGCACACCCGCCTCGCCATTCTCGACCCCACCTCCCGCTCCGACCAGCCCATGCACTCCGCGGATGGCCGCTATGTCCTTGTCTTTAACGGCGAAATCTACAACTACCGAGAGCTTCGCGCTGAGCTCATCTCCCGCGGACACACCTTCCAGACCTCCGGCGATACTGAAGTTGTCCTTTCGCTCTTTGCTGAGCAAGGTCCGGCTGGCTTTTCCCGTTTGCGTGGAATGTTCGCCATCGCCATTTGGGACAAGCAGAACCAGCAGCTCACTCTCGCCCGTGATCCTCTCGGCATTAAGCCCCTCTACTGGGCCACATCTGCGGATGCCTCCACTCCTCTCTTGACCTTCGCGTCGCAGGTTAAGACGGTAAAACAGGTTCCCGGCGTCGATCTTTCCCCCAATCCCGCCGGGCATGCTGGCTTTTATCTCTGGGGCTCGGTTCCCGAACCGCACACCCTCTACCGTGGAATCCACTCCCTGCCGCCCGGCTCGTTCCTTGAAATCAGCGCCGGTCAGCAACCTCGCATCCAGCCATTCGCCTCTCCCGTCACTGCCTTCCAGGCGGAAAACAACGCCGGTACCCCGACCAACCGCGAGGAGATGCTCGCCAGCCTTCATCATGTGCTGCTCGAATCGTTGGCCATGCACCTCCGTTCCGATGTTCCGGTAGCCACATTCCTCTCCGCCGGCCGCGACTCCGGCGCCATTGCATCCCTGGCCGCCGAGCTTTCCGCCGAAAACGTCCATGCCCTCACCCTCGGCTTCGACGAAATGCACAAAACTCCGCTGGACGAGGTGCCTCTCGCGCAGGAAGTCGCCCGTTCCCTGCATCTCAATCATGAATTTCAGTACATTCAGCGCTCCCACTTCATCGCCGACCGCGAAGACCTCCTCGAAGCCATGGATCAGCCCACCATTGATGGCGTCAATTCCTACTTCATCGGCAAACTCGCCCGTCACTTCGGCTTCAAGGTTGCGCTCAGCGGCCTCGGCGGAGACGAACTCTTCGGTGGATACCCAAGCTTTCGTCAAATCCCGCGCTCCGTTCGGCTCCTTGCCGTCGGCAACGGCTTTCCCTCCATCGGTCGCGCCTTCCGCGTCGTAACGGCTCCGTTCATGGCCCGCTTCACCTCGCCCAAATACGCAGGCCTGCTCGAATACGGCGGCTCCTTCGGCGGCGCCTATCTCCTTCGCCGCGGACTCTACATGCCATGGGAACTCCCTCATGTCATGGACCCGGACATGGCCCGTCTCGGCTGGCGCCAGCTATCTGCCGTCGATCAGCTCAACGAATTCATCCGCCCGCTCCAACCCGTCCAGCCCGCCTCCGCTCGCGACTTCCTCCGCGTCGCCGTGCTCGAACTCTGCTTCTACATGCGCTCCCAGCTCCTCCGGGACACCGACTGGGCCGGCATGGCGCACTCTGTCGAAATTCGCGTCCCCTTCGTCGACATGCAGCTCCTTCACGACCTCGCACCCCTGCGCCTCGGCAGTTTTCCTCCGCACAAGCCCGACATCACCGCATGCCTCCGGCAGCCTTTGCCCGCGAGTGTCCTCAACCGTCCCAAAACCGGCTTCGCCGTCCCCATTCGCGAGTGGATCCAGAGCGACGTCCTCCAGGAACGCGGCCTCCGCAGCTGGGCCAGGTTCGTTTACAGCCGCTTCGCCGCCTGACCCCGGAAACCCATGTCGACATCGCATCCTCCACTCACTCGCGCCCTTCGCTACGCCACGCTCCTGCTCTTCGCCGTCATGCTCTATGTCATCGGCGCCGCCATGACGCACCCCTGGCTGCACCTCCCCAACATCGGCAACACTCCCTTCACCCTCTTCTTCACTGCCTTCGCGCTCACCCACGCCGCCGTCACCCTTGGCCCGCGCCCCGCCGCGTGGTTCTTCTCGCTCGCCGCCGTCATCTCCTGGTGCTTTGAGGAGCTCGGCGTCGCCACCGGCCTCGTCTACGGTCCCTACCATTACAGCGCTATGCTTGGCGTCCGCTTGGGATACGTCCCCATCCTCATCCCGCTCGCCTGGTTCATGATGCTCTACCCCTCCTGGCGCGTCGCACAGGTCCTCATGCCCCCGCCTGCCGCCAAGTTCCGCTGGCCGTTCCTGCTCGCCCAGTCCGCTGTCGCCGCCATGGTCATTTCCGCATGGGACGCCGTCATGGACCCCGCCATGACCGCCTCCGGTTACTGGATCTGGCGCCACGGCGGCCCTTATTTCGGCGTTCCCCTCCAAAATTACGCCGGATGGCTCCTCACTACCCTCACCATCTACTTCCTCACCGGCCTCTTCTTCGCCCGCGCCGCACGCCACCCGCTCAACCTCGCCGCCCTCAACCCGCTCGCCTCAGATCCTTACGCCGCTCTCCCCGTCCTGCTCTATGCCTGGTTCGCCCTTCGCTACATCGTCAATGAACCCAATGCAGCCTTCCACGTCATCGCCCTCTTCTCCATGGGATTCCCCGCCATCCTGGCCACCCTCCGCCTTCTCACGCAGCACGGCAATGCTCCGGAATCAAGGGCCTGCTGACGCGAGCTACTTCCTCAAAGTCGCAGCAGATGCATCCGGCCTCACCCGGTGAACAATAGGGTACGTAATCGCAAGCGCCACTCCGCCCACCAACAGCCCCGCCGCCACGTCGGTAAAGTAGTGCCACCCCAGCGCCACCGTGGACACACACACCAGAGCCATTAGCACCCAGGACACAGTCCGCAGCTGGCGAACCGAACCCACCGCCACCGCGCACAGCAGTGCGAGCGTCGCATGGAATGACGGGAACGTTACAATCCCTGCCCGCGCCATATCCAGTTGCAGTGGAACACCTGATCGAAGCTCTAGCAGGTACTGCGCGACCGACCACTGCAGCTTCGTCGGCGAGTAACCCTCTACCGACCAAGGCCCCAGCGAAGGCCACTGCCAGAACAAGGCCACCGTAATGAAAAGAGCCACCGTGACCGACAAAATAAACTGCTGCGACCACCGCACCCTTCCCATCAGCGAAGGAATAATCAGTGCCGCCACCATGAAAACTATGGTCAGGTTGTAAGTCAAGGCAAGCACCAGCCGAAGCACCGGCCAGCCAGCTATCCAATGCACTACCGCAACCGTGCTAACTCCCGCCCACCTGTCCATCCAGGCCAGTTGATGGTCAACCATAGGGTGGTGATTTCTCCCCGCAAGCTGCACCAGCACCGATAGAAAAGTCGAAAGTACCACCGTTACAATCACCATCTCGACCACTTCAATCAGTTTCGGCAGCGGTCGCCAGTGGCAGTACGCCAGGCACGCAACCAGCATCACCAGGCTCGGTACAGAACCCCATACATGGCTCAGCCCGCCTAACCGATCTATGCGGCACCAAACAATTTCTAGCGGAACCAGCACCGCCATCACCAACCCAATCGCCACATAATATGGCGAGTAATAGCGTCGAAAGTCCAGCCGATACCGCCCAGCCGGTGTCTGTGCAGTTAATTGATCTCTCACATTTGTCTCTTCGGTCTGGATAGTCATCTGGCGCCATCAAATTTTAACTTCTATAACTTTACCCCGCGCTCTTGTTCTGCTGCGCCCCCGTTGTCGCGACTTGTCTCATGCGGCTGCAGGCTCTTTCATAAGCCCAGCCCCATCCTCGGTCTAAAGTGTTGTCCTCGCTACCCTCCGCCTCCTTACCCGCCCGGCGCCGGCCCACATCCACCCGCCTGAGATCCACCCTCCCGCTTTTCTGTTGGCGGACCGCGCAAATGGGGCTAAAGTGTTGCCCATGCCTTTCGACGCCTCTTTTGCCCAACTCCCAGACCAAACCGTCGAAGTCAAACTCAACGGAACCATGACTCTCGGGACTACCCTCAAACTCTTCGAGTCTCAGCTGCGCTCCACGCTCTCTGACGGCACACGCCACGTCGTCCTCGATATGGAATCCCTCACCTACATGGACAGTGCCGGCCTCGGCCTCCTTGTCTTCACCAGCGCTGAGATCTCTAACCGCGGCGGAACCCTCACCCTTCGCGGAGTCAACCAGCGCATCCGCGATCTCCTCCACCTCACCCGCACTGACACGCTCCTCCGCTTCGAACCCTGAACCTCCTCCTGCGTCAGCCAGTCATCCCCGGACTGCGCTATCCTCGTAGCCGATGAAACGGCTAACCTATCCCGCTCTTCCCGCGCTCCTCGCCACCCTCCTCGCCGTCCCCGCTCTCGCTCAAACGCAGACTCCGGCCACGCCGCCCAAAACCTCCCACGCACCCGTCCAGCGCGTCCCCAAAATTCCACCTGTCGGACCCCGCCGCGCCATCATCGTGCCCATTCGTAACCCGCACGCTCCCGGCATGGTTCCTGCCAAAGAACTTCCAGACGGTACCGTCCCGCCCCCCGACGCCGACGGCAACTTCATCATCGGCCCCACCCATCCGCCCGCCCCGGCCACCGTCCCCGACCCTGCCGTCCCGCAGGGCAGCGTCTGCAGCTTCATCATGACCTCGGCGGAAAGCCGCTATTATCCCGGCATCGCACGCACCCCCGGAACCTTCGGCCATCCTGACCCGCACAACCCTGCGCGCCTCCTCGTTCCCACCAGCCATCCCCAGTCCTGGAAGCGCACCGTCTGGGTCTACATTCCCACCCAGTACCGCCCTGGCGTCGCCGCGCCCTTCATCGTCGATCAGGATGGTCCCGACCCCCTCCTCTTCACCACCGTCAATAACCTCATCGCTCAGCACCTCATCCCCGTCATGCTCGCCATAGCCATTCAGAACGGCGGCGGAGACGCACAGGGCTCCGAGCGCGGCCTCGAATACGACACCGTCTCTGGCCGCTACGGCGACTTCGTCCAGCATGAAGTGCTCCCGCGCGTCGCCTCCACCTGCCACGTCCGTCTCACCCGTAATCCCAACGGCCGCGCCGCCATGGGCGGCAGCTCCGGCGGCGCCGCGGCCTTCATCATGGCCTGGTTCCATCCCAACTGGTTCCGCCGCGTCCTCACTTACTCCGGCACCTACGTCAACCAGCAATGGCCCTGGAACCCCAAGCTCCCCGGTGGCGCATGGGACCTCCACTCCCGCCTCATCCCCAACTCCCCGCGCAAGCCCATCCGCGTCTGGATGGAGGTCGGCGACCGCGACCTCTACTATCCCAACGTCATGCGAGACGGCATGCACGACTGGGTCGTCGCCAACGAGGACATGGCCCGCGCCCTCGCCGCCAAACACTACCATTACCAGTTCGTCTTCGCCCGTAATGCTCACCACGTCGACCACGCAGTCAAAGAGCAAACCCTCCCCGAAGCCCTCGAATACATCTGGCACGGCTACCCCATCCGCGACAAACACGCAGTGACAAGAGCGAAATAGCAGCACTGCACTACACAAAACCACAAATTGCGTTATCCTTCTAACCGATGAAACGGCTGGCGCACCTTGCGGCAGCAACGCTCCTGCTCGTACTTGGAGTTGCAGCACGGGCGCAGCCGCTTTGTACCCTTTCTGATCTCCAATCTGCGGCACAAAGGGTTAGCCTCGAGCAGAGAACCCTATTGTCCTTCCGCGTTGAGGTTCTGGGCGACCGGGTCACCCCTCAAACCGCCGCCCAGATCGCAGCTTTTAAAAGCGCATTAGCGGCTGCCGTGTACGACTGGATGGTCTGCCGCGCTCCATCCCACGAAACAGCCCCTGCGCTGCAGCATCAGCTTGCCTTCTGGCTCGGAGCCAACCAGCCGGGCAAGCCCATGGCAGGCATATATCCCGCCGACGAGAACACTATCGCCGGCATCTACGGCGCGGACCTGCACATCGCCGTCGATCAGCTCAACTCCAGCCCCGAATTCCTCGGCATCGTCGCCGGTTTCAACATCTCCTGCGGCGACGACCACCTTCTCATGCTCTACGAGCGCAAAGATCACCGCTGGCAGCGCGTCCTGCTCTGGCAGGGCGGCAGATACCAGGAGATCTCCGGCGCCTTCGGCGATTTCTTCGAGTACCTTCTCCTGCCGCCCTCCGTCGCCGGCGGCTGGGATGTCGCCGCTGCCCACGGCACTCCCTGGTGCACCTCCCGATTCAGCGGATTTCGCATCGACCTGCTGCGCATCTCCCAGCACGGCCAACCCTCCCGCCTGCTCTTCCAGAAGGCCGGAGGCTACTCACGCGGTGACATCCGCCCCGTCCTCAGCCCAGCCCCCGGCGGCTTTCAGTTGAGCATCGCCACCAACTCGCTTGACTCCCGCCAGTTCGTCAAAACCAGCATCTTTCGCTATCGCATTCACGATGGTCATGTGCATCGCGTCCAGCCCGTCGCCACCACCCCGGTCGGCTTCGTCGATTCTTGGCTTCAGGCATCCTGGACCGCTGCCAGCCAATGGAGCGCCACCCGCGGGCTTGCTTCGTTGCACCGGCTGCATACAGCCTTCGCGACACCCAGCCACGCCAACTCAGACTTCTACAGCCAATTCACCTACCGGGCCGTCCGCGGTTGCTCTGCCCCCAGTCAAGTCCAGGTCCAACTGGAAGAAACCTTTGCCCGCCAGGAAAAAATCACCTCCAGCGCCCAGCTCTACTTCCTCCTCGAAAAACACGAGGACCATTTCCTCTTGCTTTCCGCCTCATCCCATCCCAACCCCTCCTGCACCGGCCCCAACCTCCTGCACTTAACCCAATAGCCCACTGCCGTCCATCGCGTCTCGCTCACCTGCTGGCTCGCAACCACTGGTTTGGCCTGATCCCCTCATTTGCTATACACTGGCAAATGTCGCCATAACCATCTGGCGGCCACAGGATAGCTATGCCCAAACTCAAGACACACCGTGGCGCGGCTAAGCGCTTCAAGAAGACCGGCACCGGCAAAATCAAGCGGGGCCAGTCCAAGATGCGCCATATCCTCACGTCGAAGGAGACCAAGACCAAGCGCCGGCTCACCGCCCCCTGCTACGTCTCGGACGCCGACCACGCGAAGGTAGCCCGCATGATTCCCTATGCCTGATCGGTCTCGATAGAGACTCAGGGCCTTCGCGCCCCCGGGCCGGATCGAAGCGAACCGGACCGAGAGATTCAGGTACGAGAGTTCGAGCAAATGCGCTTCCCAGTGCAGCAACACCTTACGCAGACGACTCCGCAAGGATCGGCTGCTACGAGAGCAAGCTGGCTGAGACGAGTATTTTGCGAGAACGAACTACGACGCGAGTGAAGAGGTCTACCTGCCTCCAGCCGCGAAACGATTCAACTAAAGGAGAAACACCATGCCCCGCGTAAAACGTGGCACTAAAAGAACCGACCGCCGCAAAAAAATCCTGAAAAGGGCGAGCGGCTATTTCCTCACCAAATCCAAGCTCTATCAGGCAGCCCAGGAAGCCGTCGAACGCGGCCTTAAGTTTGCCTATTCCGGCCGCAAAGAAAAGAAGCGCCAGTTCCGCTCCCTCTGGATCGTCCGTATCGGCGCTGCGGCCAAGCTCAACGGCATCAGCTACTCGCAGTTCGTCCACGGCCTCAAGCTGTCCGGCATCGAGCTCGACCGCAAGGTCCTCGCCGACATCGCCGTCCACGACGAAGCCGGCTTCGCCGCCCTGGCCCAGCATGCCAAGGACGCCCTCGCCAAAAACGCCGCCGCGTAAGCAACCGCGAGTCGAAAAACACCACAAGGGCGCGATTCACTCGCGCCCTTCGTCATTGAGTCAAGAGAATCTGAGGATGGCCCATTCAAGCCATCTTTTGGCTTGAGCGGACCGGAATCATCCCGCCTTCAGAACAGCATCCGCCACCGCTACCGCCGCCACCACCGGCGCCACGTCATGCACCCGCACAATATGGGCCCCCGCCAGCACCGCCGCCGTGCATGCCGCCACCGTCGCCGCTGACAGAGCAGCTTCAGCCTCGCGCACCATCCCTTTCAGTTCGCGCTCCAGCACCCGCCGCAAAAACGACTTCCTTGAAACCCCCACCAGCAGCGGCCGTCCCAGCCCCAGCAGCTCCTCCTGCCGCGCCAGCAGCGGATAATTCTCATCCAGCGCCTTCCCAAATCCATACCCCGGATCCAGCACCACCCGCTCGGCTGCCACCCCTGCTGTCACCGCCGCCGCCAGCCGCGCCCGTAGTCCATCCCGCACCAGATCCAGTACCGTCTCATGCTCCAGCGGCGGAAGCCCACGCCACTCATTCGGTCGCCCGCGCGTATGCATCAGCACCACGCCGCACGCTTCCGCCGCGCACACTGCGGCCATCTCCTCATCCCACAAAAAGCCGCTCACGTCGTTCACAATCTCAACGCCCGCCCGCAGGCACGCCCGCGCCGTCGCCGCCTTGTACGTGTCAATTGAGATTACCGCCTCCGGCCGCGCTTTCAGGATCCCCTCGATCACAGGCAGCACCCGATCCTGTTCCTCGGCTGCGCTCACCTCCCTGTGCGCCCCCGGCCGTGTCGACTCGCCGCCTATGTCAATCAGCGCCGCGCCGCTCTCAAT
>JAJYVU010000117.1 GCA_021791875.1 Acidobacteriota bacterium
AGCACTCAAGAACTTCGGCCCTGGATTCCATGTCCACCAGTACCTATTCAAAACAAACCACCCGGAGATCCCCTTCGCCGATTATGACGACGAAATCGTGCAGACGGGACAGAAACGCCGCCGGGAGCATTTTCGGGAGAAGTCAGACCGGCTGTTCGAGATTGAGATTTACTACGCTGTTGTCCTCGAAGGCGCCCGCTCGAAGACGGGTATCGGCGTCGGACTTCAGCGTTTGCTCCATGATCCGGCTGGCGGGCTGGATGAACTCAAAGCGCAGTTCTCGAACCACCGCATGAAGGTTCTGCTGCGGTCGCAGATTGCTCGTGATCTTGCTCGACTGGAACAGTGCGTACAGGCGTTCGCACACCAGCTTTCTAACTTTGTGCAAATCGAAGTGCTGGATTCAAAAGGTCAGTTTCGCTTCTTCCGCCGGCTCTTGAATTACGACGACTGGCGCATTGCCGGAGAGCCGAAGCATCCGCAGTTCCTTCACGATCAGATCGTCAATTCCCAACTCGACCCGGAACGCGATCACCTTCGTGTGGGCAACGACTATGTTCGCATCCTGACGATGAAGGAGGCCATCGGCGAGACACGCCCTCTGGCACTCGATGCACTTCTAAAGGTCCCCGCCAACTTCATCGCGGTTTCCGAATGGATGCCGCTTCCGCCTGCTTTGGGGCGCAAGGAAGTCAATAAGCGGCGCAGGCATTTCAACATCTCGAAGACCGCCTTTGTCTCGCAGCTCGGCAATGATCCGGCGAAGACCAACCCGCGCGATGTGCTGGTGGATGAGTCAAAACAGGCGGACATCGAAGATCTAGGCGACTGCCTGCGGGATCTTGGTAATGGGCAACAGCTTGGGGAGTATTCGCTGACGATTGTGCTCTATGACAAAGACCGCTACGCTCTCGACTCCCTTGTTGGCGAGTTCGCCAGCGTTTTTACCAACGCCGATGGAACCCTCTCCGCTGAAACCTACAACCAGCTCAACGCCTACTTCGCCATTGTGCCGGGCAACTATGCTTTCAACCTGCGCCGCCTCTACCTGCTGAACAGCAATTACGCCGATCTGAGCTTTCTGTTTACGATCCTGCCTGGCGAGAAAGTCAACCGACACCTCGGCGCGGAATACCTCGCTGTCATGGAGACCGACAATCAGACACCGTACTTTCTGAACCTGCACTGCGGGGAGGTGGCCCACACTCTCATTCTTGGCATGACGGGCAGCGGCAAATCATATTTGTGCTCGTTTCTGCTGCAGAACGCGCAAAAGTATGATCCGTTCACATTCATCTTCGATATCGGCGGAGGATTTGAGGCTCTGACCCACATCTTCGGCGGCAGCTATCTGAATGTTGGGCGCGAGGAGCGCGATTTCACCATCAATCCATTTTCACTGGCTCCGACCCGAGAGAATCAACAGTTTCTCTTCAGCCTCTTGCGCGTCCTTATTGAAGGGGATGACCAGCGATACAAGCTGGATTTCAAGGAAGAGATCAAGCTCTGGAACGGCATCGAGAGAATTTACATGCTGGAGCCGGACCAGCGGACCCTTTCCAATCTCTCCAGCATTGTCGGAGAGCTGAAAGATCGGCTCTACCGCTGGACCCGGGCAGGGCAATATGGATTCCTCTTCGACAATCCAGACGACACCCTTTCGTTTAAGAACTTCCAGACGTTCAACTTCCGTGGATGGGGCGACGCGCCGGAACTTCTGGAGCCGCTGCTGTTTTACATCCTGCACCGGGCCTCGCAGGAAATATGCGATCCACAGCGGCTCGCCACCTTCAAGACGTTTCTTATGGACGAGGCGTGGCTCTTCATGCGCAACCAGGTCATCCGCGACTACATTATGCAGGCCCAGAAGATGTGGCGGAAGCACAATGCCGCGATGATCCTTGCCACGCAGTCGATCAAGGAATTACAGGAATCGGGGATGTTGCACATCGTCGCCGAAAGCTGCCCCACCAAAATATTCCTGGCCAACCCGGAGATGGACCGCGCAGTCTACGCTGAGGCATTCCATCTGAATAATACGGAACTCGACCTAATCGCGAGTCTCGTTCCGCCCGGCCAAATGCTGATCCGGAAAGCGCAGTCCAGCAAGAAGGTCCACCTTAATGTGGATTCGGTTACGCATTGGATGGCTGTGAACAGCGCCAATGAAAACCTGCTGCGGCGAGAATATTTCACGCGTTACGGAATCTCTGAAGGTTTACGGCGTCTTGCCGACGAACATCCCTTTGAGCCCCACCAACAAACCCACACATCCAAACCGAATTCCAAAGGAGCCGCTGCATGAAACGCATACTCATCTTCGCCGCTGGATTCGTTCTGGCTCTTTCTTCCGTCACAGCGCATGCCCAGGATTTCTCGGCGCGAACCGTTCAATACCACTCACAGGACATTGTTCCGATTCACGCCAAGCTCAGATATACGACTCTGATCGAGCTGCCGCCGACCGAGAAGATCATGGAGGCCGCGGTGGGAGACAAGGATTTCTGGATTGTGAACGTGGTGGGCAATCTCTGCTTTGTTCATCCCGCGAAAGCCGGAATCAAATCGAACCTGAATCTCATTACGGACAAGGGAAATATCTATTCCTTCACGCTCCAGGAGGTATCGGGGACCAAGCTCAAGCCGGACTTAAAGGTCATCATTCACCCCGCCGGTCGCTCGTCGATCATAGCCGCCGACGGCCCTCCGCAGTTTGTGCCGGCGGCGCAACTGAAGCAGGCAAAGGAAGAGGTAACGGCACTTGAATCCCACATCACCCAAACCATCGACCAGTACAAAGCGGCCTATCCGCTGTCTCTGAAGTTCGACTACAAATTCCGCGCCAATGCGTCCCCGTTTGATATCGAAGCCATCTACCACGACAAGCGATTCACCTATATCAAGACCGACGCGCCGGAGAAATTCTCCGTCTACGACCTGCGTGACGGAAAACCCAATCTTGTGACGTATCAGCTTGAGAAGGGAACCTACATTATTCCCGAGGTGATGGATTCGGGTTATGTCCAGTTGGGTAAGAAGCGAATGAACTTCTCGCGGAAAGGATGAGAGGGGCGAGTATGCCAGAGCCAATGACAAATACGCAGAACGGACTGGCTGATGAGGCCGACCTGCGGCAAACGGTACACGATCCCAAAGGCGTACTTCCGAAAAATCTGAAGCCGTGGTTTTACCTTGGCATCGCGCTTCTCGTCATCGTGGCCGCAGTGTTCAGCAGCACCGGCAAGAAAGCGGCGACCCAGAAGACAAGCTCACAACAAGCGTCAATGCCACTGCTTCAGGACAACACGGCGAACAATCAGAAGGAACTTAAAAGTGATGCCGTAGCGGCGGAGCAGAGCATGGAGCAGTCGAACGAGAATATGGCGGGTCCCGCACCAGAGGCCATGACGCCCGCGCAGCAGGCCGCGGCCTCCGTCTATAGCCCCAATGGTGAACCAGCTCCATGCGCCCCGGGCCAACCGTGTGGCCAACAGGCAAGTGGCTATATGCAGGGGCAACTCTCTCCTGCGCAGCAGGAAGCCCAACAACTTGCCGCCAAAGATCGAGAGTTGTCTTATCAGTCCCGCTTCGCATCTAATCTTGTCTACACGAGAGCGCCGGTCAAGCCCTCCCAGAACGCGTCTTCCCCAGCCTTGGCTAACGGAGCAGGCGTAACCGGCCCACAGCAGGGCACCGCTTCTTCTCTGACAACTCAGCGTCGGGCTGCGAGCGGTCGCATAGCACCACAATCTGCCCCCGATCCGGCTGTAACTTCGTCCGCGCCCGAAGAGCAGGCGCAGACGGCTCGCCGCCCGGAAGTAGATATCGACTCGGCTGTCGGAAAACCCTATGTGATCTACGAGGGAACAACCTTGGACACGGTTCTCATGAATCGACTGAATGGGGATGCACCTGGTCCGGTGAAGGTGTTGGTGTCGAATCCCGTCTATTCGCACGATCGCCAGCATGTGCTGATTCCGGCTGGGACTGTCGTGCTGGGTGAGGCCAGAGCAATCGGCTCCCCGGAGATCGGCCATCAGCGGCGCATGGCCCTGGTGTTTCACCGCATGATTATGCCTGACGGCTACTCGGTGGATCTCGATCAGTTTCTGGGGCTGGGACAGTCCGGCGCAGTCGGCGTAAAGGGCAAGGTCAATAATCATTACCTGAAGATTTTCGGAACTTCGATTGCCCTCGGCGTCATCGCCGGTGCAGGGCAGATCGAAGAGGGCGGCGGCATCATCTCGACGAGCGGATCGCAGGCATTTGCAACCGGAGCTTCGGCCAACATCTCCCAGTCGGCAACGTCCGTTCTCGACCGCTTTCTTGATATTCCGCCGACGATCACGGTTCGGGAAGGGCAACGCATCAAGGTCTATTTCACGCAGGATCTGTTACTGCCTGCATACAACAGTCACAGGATTCCACAGGACTTCTGAAGGAGGACAGTACATGCACCGAACGGCAATGCGGTTCGCACTCGGACTCGCTATCGCTTTTGCCTTCACAGGATGCCAGAGTCATAAGGCAAAAGTGGCAGCCCTCCAGAAGCAGTACGACCAACTCGGGGCGCAATATCGGAAGGATTGCTTCTCAGAGGTAACTCAAATTTCGCCAAAGCCGAGCCGAAAGTGCATTGCCGAGAAGCGAACACTGGATGCTACCTGGAACCGGCTTCAGGTTGAACGCGCAAAGAAGTAACAACGGAGAAGACAAATGAAACGCTCAATCACCACCGCGGTTCTTGCGGCGGCACTCGGAGTGTTGCCCGCACACGCCCAGTTCGGGTCCGGCATCGTCTACGACCCCACCCAGTCCGCCCATGCAATCCAGCAGATTGCCCAGGCCAATAGGCTCTACACGACAACCATAGAGACCACGCGCAATGTAATTGCCGAGTATAACCTCGCCATGCGCATGGCTTCGTTGCCTCAGAACCTCTACACCTCCTACAGCAACCTCGGGCGACAGCAATGGAGCAGACTGGTCCGTCCCGAGAATACGTATGGAAACTCGGCAGCCTGGATGAACGCGGCCTCCACAGGCTACGGCGCAACTGCGGCGACGCAATCAGCTAGCATCGCCGAACCAGGCAAAATCGCGGGATACAGCTCACTGAGCCCAGTGGGCAAGCAGATCATAGCTGCGCAAGGAGCCACCGTCGATCTTGATAACGCCGTGGATGCGAGCAGTCTCCAGACCATCGGGACAATCCGGGCTGAATCGGCACAGCGAGAGGCGGACATCGCCGCGCTCGAAGCCGCCTCACATTCTTCCAGTCCAGCCGAGCACACGGAAATGGCTACCCTGCAACGGATCAACCAGGCGCTCCTCATCCAGTTACGGACGCAGCAGGAGACCAACCAAATCCTTCAGGCAGAAGCCCTGCAGCAACTCGTCGGACAGAAAGTGCAACAGGACAACCTGAAATCGCTCTTTGTCACCGCGAACGACTATCAGCAGAATTTCAATTCCGTCACGCCCCAGGAAACGAGCGCCGGCACGGAGTGGGCATTCCATTACTGATGAAAGGGGCTCACCATGCATCTCCTCATTCTCATTAAGAACGGTTGCGACAACCTTACTGCAACAGCTTCTCCATCTGTAGATGCGGTTGGACTGCACATGGTGCTGGCGCTTGCCACCATCATGCTCGTCTGGTTCGGCGTTCAGGAGGCGCTGGCCTCAGCGCAGGGCGGAGCCGGTTTTAATGTCGGGCGATTCCTGAGCTTTTTCCTGTTGATTACCTTCGCTTACTGCTTCGTAAAGTTCTATGACAGCACAATTCCCGGCATCGGCTACTCCCTCAAGGGCTTCATCAGCGGCGGCACCAGCAGCCTGGTCGATTACATTGGGACCGATGCGACACAGCAGATTCAAAATACCATCCACGCTGCTCTCAATCAGGCAGGCACCCTGTCTCCGTCGCTGACCGAGCCTTACACGCTTCTCTGCACATGGACGGTTCAGATCATCCTGTCCATTCTTACCGCGCTCATCGGCGTCATCATCGCCTATGGAGCAATTGGAGCCACGGTCATTGGCTTGGTTGGCCCCGTGTTTATCCCTTGGATGGTATTCAACAAAACCGAATTCCTCTTCTGGGGATGGCTGAAGGCGTTCGTAGGCTTCGAGTTCTACAAAGTCGTGGCCGCAGCTACGCTCAGCGTGATGAGTCATCTGCTCATCGAGTACTTTACGAGTGGCCTGCATAGCTTTTCCGAGCCGCAACAACTCATTACACTGATGCCCGGCCTGCTCATTCTGTGCTTTGTCGCCGGGTTCATTCTTCTCAAGATTCCCACCATGACCGCTTCGCTATTCTCAGGCAACGTCGGTGGGCATGGGTTCGGTGCAGGCGGAATTCTCACCGCCGCGATTCTGCGGATGTTCTAACGCGCATGGAGAGGATGACAATGGCGACCACGGCAAAACCAACCCCGGAGATCACCCGCGCAGCCGAACGGTATCTGGAACAGTACGGCGATCCGCTGGTAATGAACACATACCTGAAGGTCGCCATTCTGGTACTGGCCGTCGTCAGCCTCGTCCTCGCCGGCCTGGTCTATCGCAGCCAGATGGCGCTTGCCCATATCCATCCGCTCGTCATCCGAATTGATAAGGCGGGCCGCGCACAAGCCATCGACTACCACGATTTCAAATATCGCCCCGAGGAAGCGGAGAATAAATACTACCTCGCGCGTTGGGCGGAGCTTTACTTCAGCCGCGACCGCTTCACCATCGAGCGGGACCAGACGAATGCCCTTTACTTCCTCGATGGCAATCTGCAACAAGCTGTGATCGATCAAGAGCAAAAGAGCAACACCATCGCCAACTACACCGAGGACACCTCGCGTCCGTTCGTGGACGTAAAGATCGAGAACGTGATCCTCGATAACCTGCAACGGCCTCCCTATTCCGCACGCATCCAGTTCGAAAGAGTGTTTACCGATCCGACCGATCAGTCGGTCGTCAAGCGGGAGCAGTGGACCGCCAGCGTGACCTATGTCTTCCGGAACAAGGTAAAGAACGAGGAACTGGCCGTGAACCCTCTCGGGTTGACCATCATCCACTTCCACGCCGACCAGGCATTCGAGTAGTCGAGAGCACTTCCCAAGACGAGGCAGTCTTCATGTCCGAGCGCAGTTTCACAACGCGGCCAGTCAGTCTCTTCCATCTTCGCTACGTCCGCCATGTCAATGGTCAGCCATCCGCTTCGGGGGTGAGATTCGGCCGGCCTTCTTTTGTGCACGTGGCAATATGGCGGTTTCACTTTGTATCGCGGGGCCATGCGTTAGCTAGGAAACGAATGGGGATGCGATCCATGAAGCGCTCTTCTCCTCTGGTTCTCCCTTACTTGTCCGGTCACACGCTTCGGGCCAATTCCGGCGCCACATCACCCCGTCGCGCAAAGACCACGCGGCCGGGGACCCCGATTCTGCGGCACGTCGCCGCTCTGCTT
>JAJYVU010000118.1 GCA_021791875.1 Acidobacteriota bacterium
CTGGAGGCGACGGCAAGGACATAGGGTTCTTTGGGTAGAGAGAGCCTCGAGAAGATGGATTGATCAGGCGGTTCACGCAAGATGTGCTCGCCGGAGAGCATGGTGACAGAGATGCGATTCGGCGGCAGCCCCAGATAGCGGATCAGCTCCTTCTTCGAGAACTCTGAGACTGTGATGATTTGCAGGGCCGTTCGAGCCAAGAGCTGCTGTAGCGTCTTGTAGAAGGTTCTGTATACAAGGGAATACGCGTGCGGTGTGCTGAAGGGGGCTGCATCGTGAATAGTGACGACGTTTCGATTGTGGAACAGAGGGGCACCTCCGCTGGGAGTAAATAACAGTTGCCCTCTGGCAAACAGGGGAAGTTCAAGCTGCTCCCATAGATGACCGGTCAGCTTGCCTATCTGACGAATCTCTATTGACTTCCATGGCGGACGATGAACGATGCTGTGCGGCGCAAGAACTGTGAGCGTGGCTTCTGGGAGTTGGCCAGAGCAGATTAGCGTATCGAGTGCCGCCAGAAGTTCGTGTGCGTATCTCTGAACACCGGTTACCGGTTGTGACAGAAATCGTCCGTTAACGAGTACAGATCGCCTGCTTGTTTCTGTCTGGTGCATCAGAGAACAAATATCCTATCGGACACCTAGTACCAGCCTATCCAAGCTTAGCGTTTCATCCAGACTATACACTACAGCTATTGGTGCGAACGTAAAGATGCTGCGCTTGTTGCATATAGGGAAGTTCTATCCGCCTCACCCAGGAGGCATCGAAACACATCTGCGGGACCTGGCCACCCGGCAGACAAACTCGATTCAGGTAAGCGTGGTGGTTTCGAGCAGCTCAAGGAAGGCCATCCGAGAGCGAATGGATGAAGTCTCAGTTGTTCGTGTTCCGTGCTTTGGAACTTTTGCCTCCATGCCGCTCTCCCCTAGATTGGCGGCTGGGATCCGGACTTGTCCGGCGGAGATCGTTCATCTGCACACGCCGAATCCCGGGGCGGCGCTGGCGCTGCTGCTGAGCGGGCACAAGGGGAAAGTGGTGATTACGCACCACGCGGATACATTAGGTCGACCTTTTTTGCGGAAGCTGAGTGATCCGTTTGTGCGCGCGGCGATGGATCGGGCTTCGGCGATCATCGTGACGTCGTCGCGCTACCTTGCGAGTTCACCGGAACTGGCGCCTTATAAGGAAAAGTGCCGAGTGGTGCCGCTTGCTATCGATCCTGCACTGTATAGTGAGACGGCTACCGAGAGCCAGAGAATTCGCGAGCAGTTCGGAGAGCGGATTTTACTGAGCGTGGGGCGACTGGTGCCATACAAGGGCTTTCGTTTCGCGATCGAAGCCATGGCGCAGGTGGATGGCCATCTCTGCATTATTGGATCGGGCCCGGAAGATGGCTTCCTTCGCCAGCTTGCGCGGGAAAGAAACGTAGCTGACAAGGTGACGTTTTTGGGTAGAGTGGATGATCTGCGCCCTTACTATCAGGCGGCGCGTGCGTTTGTGCTTCCGTCGGTGACACGTGCAGAGGCGTTTGGCGTGGTGCAACTGGAGGCGATGGCTTCCGGGACGCCGGTAATCAACACCGATCTGGATTCCGGAGTGCCGGAGGTTGGAGTCGATGGGGTTAGCGCGCTTACTGTGCCACCGGGGAATGCAGCAGCATTGGCGAAAGCGATGAACTCTTTGCTGGATGATCCGGGCTTGCGGGATCGACTCGCGGCCGGTGCGCGACAAGCGGTCCAAGAGAAATATTCGCTGGATCGGATGGTCCGATCGACATTCGATGTTTACCAGGAAGTTCTCGGAGCGGCAGACAAACCAGCGTCACTATGAAGCCTTTTGTGCTTCAGGTTTTGGATGCTTGTGGCAACTCGGGCGAGAGGAATGCGTCTGTTTGAACCAAGCCTGGCAAAGACAGGAGGCCATGGTTTTGCCCGGATGCGAGTGTGCGGGGACCTGCGCCGGCGATGCAGGACTGTTAGTGGGGTGAATCCGCCGTGAGCCCAAGTGTCGCCATGTGTCAGTTTGGAGCCAGTATCAAGGCACCTGATATGCTGGCGTCATTGTTGGGTTTCTGAAGGCGGCGACTTGATTGCCTTTCCTAATTCAGTTGCAGAGTGAGAGCGCTGGCGGAATGCATTTGAATGACACAATCGTGGTAACCGGCGGGGCTGGGTTTATCGGCTCCAATTTTGTGCTGGACTGGCTGGAGAGCGCAGGCACGCCGGTGGTGAATCTCGACCTGCTGACGTATGCCGGGAATCCGGCAAACCTGGCTGCGTTGAAGGCTGACCGGCGGCATGTGCTGGTGCGCGGAGACATTTGCGACGCGGAGCAGGTGGCTTCGCTGCTGCGGGAACATCGGCCCAAAGCGATTGTGCATTTTGCCGCGGAGAGCCATGTGGACCGGTCAATCGTTGGGCCGGAGGCATTTCTTCGCACGAACATTCATGGCACGTTCACGCTGCTGGATCAGGCGAAGACTTACTGGCGGTCGCTGGACGATGAGGGACAAAGGGCTTTCCGGTTTCTGCACGTTTCGACGGACGAGGTTTATGGGACGCTTGGGCCGGAGGATGCGGCATTTTGTGAGACGACGCCGTATGCGCCGAACAGTCCGTATGCGGCTTCAAAGGCAGGGTCGGATCACCTGGTGCGAGCCTATCACCACACTTTTGGGCTGCCGGTGCTGACGACGAACTGCTCGAACAACTACGGGCCGTTTCAGTTTCCTGAGAAGCTGATTCCGCTGATGATTTTGAATGCGCTGGAAGGCAAGCCGCTGCCGGTGTACGGCGATGGGGCGAATGTGCGCGACTGGCTGTACGTGAAGGACCACTGTTCGGCGATTCGGGCGGTGCTGGAGCGCGGGCAGGTAGGGGAGACGTACAACATTGGCGGCAACAGTGAGCGGAAGAATCTGGACGTGGTGGGGACAATCTGCGACCTGGTAGACGAGATGCGGCCGGATGCGGGGATGGGTTCGCGGCGGAAGCTGATCACCTTTGTGAAGGACCGGCCGGGGCATGACCGGCGCTATGCCATTGACGCATCCAAGATTGCACGCGAGCTGGGTTGGAAGCCGGCGGAGAATTTCGAAGACGGATTGCGCCATACGGTGCGCTGGTACCTGGAGAATCTGGACTGGGTGGAAGGCGTGCGGACGGGTGCGTATATGAACTGGATCGAACAGAATTACGCGGAGCGTCTGACGCAATGAAGGGAATTATTCTGGCAGGCGGTTCGGGGACACGGTTATATCCGGTGACCCAGGTGGTTTCGAAGCAACTGTTGCCGGTGTATGACAAGCCGCTGGTCTATTACCCGCTGAGCACGCTGATGCTGGCGGGGCTCAGGGATATCCTGGTGATCTCGACGCCGCAGGATACGGCGCGTTTTGCGGACCTGCTTGGCGATGGGCATGGCTGGGGGATCCACATTTCCTATGCCGTCCAGCCGAGCCCGGACGGGCTGGCGCAGGCGTTCCTGATTGGGCGCGAGTTCATCGGCAACGATACGTGTTCGCTGGTGCTGGGCGACAACATCTACTACGGGCAGTCGTTCTCAAAGCAATTGCAGGAAGCGGCGCAATTGAAGGAGGGCGCGACGGTGTTTGCTTATCCGGTGCATGATCCGGAGCGGTACGGCGTGGTGGAGTTTGACCGCAACGGCAAGGCGATCAGCCTGGAAGAGAAGCCGAAGGCGCCGAAGTCGCGGTACGCGGTGACGGGGCTCTACTTTTACGATAACCAGGTGGTGGACATCGCCGGTGCGCTGAAGCCTTCACCGCGCGGCGAGCTGGAAATCACGGATTTGAACCGCGTTTACCTGGAAGCCGGGAAGCTGAATGTGCAGATCATGAGCCGGGGCATGGCGTGGCTGGACACGGGGACGCATGACTCGTTGTTTGAGGCGGGATTGTTCATCCAGACGGTGGAGCGCAGGCAAGGGTTGAAGATCGCCTGTCCGGAAGAGATTGCGTACCGGCTGGGTTACATTTCAGCCGAACAACTGGAGGCGCTGGCGCAGCCGATTCGCAAGAGCGGATACGGGGAGTATCTGTTGGGACTGTTGCGCGAGCCATATCTTTCGCCGGAGGGCAACCAGTGAAAGTAGAAGAGACTGCGCTGCCGGGGGTCCTGGTGCTGACTCCGGCGGTGTACCGGGATAACCGCGGCGCGTTCCTGGAGACGTGGAACCTGCGCCGGATGGAAGAGGCCGGATTGCCCACGACCTGGGTGCAGGACAACTTTTCGATTTCAAAGAAGAACGTGCTGCGCGGGATTCACTACCAGATCATTCAGCCGCAGGGAAAGCTCGTGCGCGTGGCCTACGGCGCGGTGCTGGACGTGGCCGTGGATCTGCGGCGGAGCTCGTCTCACTTTGGCAAGCATGTCGCGGTGGAGTTGTCGGAGGAGAACGGCAGGATGCTGTGGATTCCGCCGGGCTTTGGGCATGCGTTTCTTGCGCTGACGGAGACGGTTGGCTTCTCGTACAAGGTGACGGACTACTATTCAGCCGCCGGCGAGCGGACGATTTTGTGGGATGATCCGGAGCTGGCAATCGCGTGGCCGGTGGATGCCGCGAGCGTGATTGTGTCTGAGAAAGACGCCCAGGGCACGAAATTTCGTGAAGCCGAGGTGTACGCGTGAGCGGTGTTCCGCGTGTGCTGATTGTGGGCGCAACGGGGCAGGTGGGTACAGAGCTGCATCGCAGCTTCGCGGGCTTTGGGGAACTGGTTGCCGTAGACCGGAAAACGGTTGACGTTGCGGCAGCGGATCAGGTGCGGGATGTGGTGCGGCGGACGGAGCCGGACGTGATTCTGAATGCGGCGGCGTATACGGCAGTGGACCGTGCCGAGTCGGAGCCGGAGCTGGCGAACGCGATCAATGCGGAGGCTCCGCGGGTGCTGGCCGAAGAGGCGCGGCGGCGAGATGCGCTGCTGGTGCACTATTCGACGGACTATGTTTTCGATGGGACGAAGATGGGGCCATGGGTGGAAGACGATCGGACGAATCCACTCAGTGTGTATGGGGCGAGCAAATTGGCCGGTGAGCAGGCGATTCGCGAAGTGGGCGGCAAGCATCTGATTTTCCGCACGAGCTGGGTCTATGGGCCGCATGGGAGGAATTTTCTGCTGACGATGCTGCGGCTGGGCCGCGAGCGCGAAGAGCTGCGCGTGGTGGACGATCAACATGGCGCGCCGACGAGTTCAATCGCGATTGCCGATGCGACGCGCGGAGTTGTGGAAAAAGCCCACGCCGGAGAACTGGGTGTGCCTGAAAATTGGACGGGGATATATCACATGACTAATGCCGGCGCGACGACTTGGTGCGGGTTTGCGCGGGCGATTTTTGAGCGCGGGGCGGATTTGCTGGACGGGCGCAAGCCACGGGTGGAGGCGATTGCGACGGTGGATTATCCTGCGCCGGCAAAGCGGCCTGGGAACTCCGTGCTTTCGAACCGTGCACTGGAAGCAAAGTTTGGCGTCCGGTTGGCCAAGTGGGAAGATGCGCTGGAGGAAGTTCTGGTGCGATTGCGGCGGGCAGCATCCGCGGCGGCCGGCTCCGGCCGCTGAATCTGCGCTGAAATGCGCTCGCGCGGCTTCGGGCATTATCTAACTCACTGTTGAAACATGAGTTAATACGGGTCACGAGATCGGAATGGGGCGGCATTCTTCCGGTTTACGAGGGCCTTCCTGCTCGATCAACCAGGTTCGCGGTACCGCCGTTGGCGGCAGAAACGCAGCCGATGGAGGGTTTTGGCAGGCTGAAAATGCCGGAGCGAGTGCGTCCGCAGTGCAGAAACTTGGACGGATCGTGACGGATTTCGTTACAAATCGTTTAAGAGTAAAGCGGAAATTTTCCTGCTGCTTTGTTGGCTCTACTTTATGTGCGATGCTTGGAAGGGCGTGTTTTTTTGTGCCTTAGAATCCTGAAAACGCATTTGCGGAGACGAAATAACAGATGAAAGTTCTGGTAATCGGAGGCGACGGGTACTGTGGATGGGCGACTGCCCTCTACCTGTCGGAGCGAGGCCACGACGTGGCCATTGTGGACAGCCTGGTGCGCCGTCACTGGGACTTGACGCTGGGCGTGGACACGCTGACGCCGATCGCGTCGATTCAGCATCGTGTGAAGCATTGGAATGAGAAGACCGGCCGCAAGATGGAGCTGTTTGTCGGCTGCATTACCGATTACCCGTTCGTTCGCGATGTACTGACGAAGTTTGAGCCGGAGGCGATTGTTCACTTTGGCGAGCAGCGCTCGGCGCCCTACTCGATGATCGACCGCGACCACGCGGTGATGACCCAGCGGGACAATGTGACCGGCACGCTGAACCTGCTGTTTGCCATGCACGATCTTTGCCCGGATACGCACCTGGTGAAGCTGGGCACGATGGGCGAGTACGGCCAGCCGAATATTGATATTGAGGAAGGCTACATCACGATCAAACACAACGGCCGCGAGGATCGTCTGCCGTATCCGATGCAGCCCGGCTCGTTCTACCACCTGAGCAAGGTGCATGATACCCACAACATTCGCTTTGCCTGCAAGATCTGGGGGCTGCGCGCGACCGATCTGAACCAGGGGGTGGTGTACGGCGTTCTGACCGATGAGACAGCCAACGACGACATGCTGGTGAACCGCCTTGACTACGACCACGTGTTCGGCACGGCGCTGAACCGCTTCTGCATCCAGGCTGCAGTGGGGCATCCGCTGACGGTGTACGGCACGGGCGGGCAGACGCGCGGCTACCTGGACATCCGCGACACGGTGCGCTGCATTGAGATTGCGTGCAACAATCCGGCGGAAAAGGGCGAGCTGCGGGTCTTCAACCAGTTCACCGAGCAATTCGGCGTGATGCAGCTGGCCGAGATGGTGCAGAAGGCGGGGGAGGAAGCTGGACTGAAGGTGGAGATTCGCCCCATTGAGAATCCGCGCGTGGAAAAGGAATCGCACTACTACAACGCCAAGAACACGGCGCTGCAGGACCTGGGCCTGGTGCCGCACAAGCTGTCGGATTCACTTTTGAGCTCGCTTCTGAGCTTTGCGATCCGGTATAAGGATCGGGTGGATCGCGACCAGATCCTGCCCAAGGTCACCTGGAGGTGAGTCTTTGAGAGAAAGGGAATCCGCCGCTCAGAGCGTGGAGTCGGGAATGGCGAAGCCGTTACGCATCGCCATCCTGACGGAAACCTTTCTGCCGAAGATCGACGGAATCGTGACGCGGTTGTGCCATACCATCCGGCATCTGCGGGAATTCGGTCACGAGGTGATGATCATCGCGCCGAAGGGC
>JAJYVU010000119.1 GCA_021791875.1 Acidobacteriota bacterium
ATCTGGTCAATCAGTTCAGAGGGAATGACAGGCAGGGCGGCATCGCCCGCCGGGTTCTTCTTGGTACGTCGCATAGCTCCTCCAGGTTCTCATGCTATGCCTCGCACACAAAATTTTGCACACTCTCGTCGAATGCATTTGGGGTTACCTCACGCATCACGCCATGCCCAACTACTGCGCCACGAACTTCACTGACCTGGCATAGCGCGCTTGCAGAAGCCTGCGCTCGACGCAACGCCGTGCCTCACTCGTTACCGCATTCTGGAAACAGGTGGAGACGTTTTGATCTGGCCACATAATTATGCAAGACTCAATAGTACACATTAATCGTTCGATTACCAAACACCCAATGGAGTCTACTTCGACGCTCGAGCCAACGAGTTCGCTGCGGTGGCGTGAGTCATGAACGACGCGCGTCAAGTTCCAAACCCCAGCGTCTTTGCCGAGTGCGGACTTCTGCCGCCGGAGGCGGCAGACTGCGCGACGGCTCTGGCCGCTGGAAGGAGAAGACCGGAGCGATGTAAAACTCAAGATCAAGAGTTAAAGAGAGAATCGTTCCCGTGTTTAATCAACCCGGCGAGCACGTCAACCTATTCCGCCCGGAAATCTGTCCGAAGGACCCGAGCCGCCCCTGCCTTCGGCCTCGCAAGGAGGATAGCCGATAGATGTAAAACGCCAAATCAAGACCTGGAGCAACTGTCATTACCGAGTTTACTCAACTCAGTAGAGTCTTCCTCGTATCTCGTCCGAAAATCTGTCTTAACTACTCCAGACGCCGCTCGTCATTCATCAGTGACAACACCTCCATCAACCGACGCCGAAGCGCACTGATCTGCGCGTGCATCCACATGACATCCAGAAAACCACGTGAAATGTCTAGGTTGTCCCTTCACAGCCCCTTAGCAAAACGCATGACAATTCATGCGGCGCAGTTGCTCTCACGCACCTATATTCGCTACGGCCCGACCGTGGGGAGACGGAGCATGTACGAGTTCTACCAGAAGAATCTGGCTTGGCACGCTTGCGTACAAACGGTCCGCATGCGGGACGGGCCACGAATTCAACTTATCATGCCCGACATAATAAGCGAGACAATTTATCTCACGGGGCAATGGGAACCGACTATCACAGCATACGTTCGTTCGGCCCTGCTACCAGGCGAGGCCTTCATAGATATAGGCGCGAACATCGGATATTACTCCCTTCTTGCCTCGAAGCTCGTCGGCAAAAATGGGCGCGTCTATGCGATCGAGGCAAGCCCGTCCATCTTTAGTCAACTTGCGCACAATATTGCGATAAACGGATGTGCGAATGTCGTGCCGATCCATGCTGCTGCCGGGTCGGTCCCTGGGATGGTTCCGGTGTTCCGCGGGCCACAGTCTAACCGAGGGCACACCACAATAGTTGCCTCGCTGAGTCAGAAAGAAAGACTAGAACAAGACGGGCTAGTGAGATGCGATCGACTTGACAGACTAATCGACACTGAAGCGCTGAAGGCCGCTCGGCTCATCAAGATCGACGTGGAGGGGGCCGAGCGGTTAGTTCTGTCGCCGCTTTTCGAGTCTCTCGATAAATTCAATAAAAATACAGAATGGCTGCTCGAACTCTCCCCAGAATACTGTGCAGGAGGACAAGAAGACGTTGACACTATCTTCAACGTTTTCATCGCAAAAGGTTATCGGGTCTACTCGATACGCAACGAATACACACCCGAATTTCGACTTCATCCGCCTCGCCGAATTGAACTTAATCGACTCTTTGAGTCACCTCGCCTGCGTCAGTGCGATGTTTTGATGACACGGTCTCCAATTGAAAATCAGAGGTAAAATGTCGCCCCGGCTATGCGCCGCACCGAACTATGCGTAGGGTACGCAACTGACGGTCCGCAAGTGCTTGCTCTCTGGCGGGCTTTGAGTGTTCAGTTCCTCGCAGAACTCGGGGAGAGGCGAAGAGCGGCACACAGAGTCGCGGACGTTAACGGAACGTGGCCGCTCAGAGTAATAAACCCTCACAGCGCTGACCCGGCGGAATCGCCGGTCACGTTCGGCGGGAACAGGCGGTCAAGATACGCCGGAATACGCAACTACTCCAAGATCGCTCACCTTCCAGCGGAATGAGCGGTTCCGATGGGCGGGAATACGCGCCGGCAATCTGGGCAGCCGGATAAGTTGTCCGGAGACCGTTTATCTTCGGCGGCATTCCTTGTACTACGATCTATTCAAACTGTCATGATGGCATCAACTAATCGCGCGTTTGCTGATGACGTGTCATAGTGCTCAAGCACATGCTTTCGTAATTTGGCGCAACGCTCTGCAAGCACATTTTTGGGGGTACTGGCGTATCTGCTCATGGCCCCGCTCCATGCTTCGCCGTCTCGTGTTTCTAACAATTCACAGGCGTCCACGCGTTCCCCTATTATTTCGGTGGTTGCGCCTTTGTTCATTGCAATAATGCCACATTCGCATGCCATTGCTTCAACCATTGCCAGCCCAAATGACTCCCCGGACCAAAACTTTTCATGGTGACTCGTAAATAGTCCAACGTCCATTGCGGAGTATGCTGGCACCAGGTCGTTCAAGAATCCCGTAAACAGAATCTTTCCGTTAGAGTCGCGAGCTTGGCTCTCTAATTCATTGCGCATCTTTCCTTCACCGACGAGTACCAAATACGAGTTGTTCGCGCCGCCACTTTTTTGTAATTTTCTGAAGGCATCAATGGCAAGCTCAAAACCTTTTTCTGGTGCAAGGCGGCCGACGCAGCCGAATAGAAATGCATCATCGGGAATATTGAATTGTCTTCGAAAATCGCGGGCTTTTTCATGGTCTTTTCGCCAAAAGTTCGCATCAATACAGTTTGGGCAGATGATGATTCGAGCACTTGGTACAAGTGCATTTTCTATGAGGCATAATTTATTGAAATTAGAAACCGTTATCACATGATCGACCAGGGCGGCGCGCCTCTTTAATCCGAAGTATTCCCTGTACCACCATAGGCCGACTCTAACGTGGCGATTGAAATGCACGCGTGGAGACCATTTATTTCTCGGCGGGTTAGTCGTGTGTTCGATTGATATCACTTTTTCGAAGGTAGATTTTAGTAAGCGATAAAATTGTGTGCTTCCTGTCGAATAACAGGACTTTACCATTAAAACGCGATCTGTTTTGAATTGTTGTAGCAGTGATTTCCATGCCAAACGCTCTTGCCTGTTCTTTGGGGACAGAGATAAATGTGTCCTAATGACAGTGAGCGTGTCTCTTGGCGTGTCGATTCGAGATGAAACGAGTGATTTTCCCGCTTCGATAAATGCTATTCGAAAACCTCTCTGGTATAATTCCTGAATTAATCCCACAGTGTGTCTTTCGGTGCCGCCAAATGCTGTCACGGGCTCTATCAAAACAAGATCTACGGGAATTTTAGAAAAACCGTTATTTTTGCGTACCATTTATCGTTCTCCACGGAAAGTATTTTGCGCGAAGAGGGGCCCGCAAATCCGAAGTATCTGGAGTTTTTCGTGTTTTAGACGTTTTTAAAGTCTTGCGGCATTGGTCGGTCATGGTGACTGCGACCACTGCGGCAGGAGTAGTCTACTGCTATCCGAAAGGTCTCGCGAATGGATCCGCGTAGGTAATTCCGAACCAAATTATCGCTTCGATCTACTTCGTGGCTGCTCGGCCAGAAACGGCTGTAATGACGGGTGGTCTCGGTTCCTAGAACAGATTTCTCAGCGGGATAAATGGATCTGCCGGCTTTGTTGATGGTCTCTTCGGTCTGTCTCTTCGTCAATCGTTCCTACGTCACGCAGTCTGACGCGCAGCGTCAGAAGCTCCGCGGTTCGTGCTTTCGGTAATGTCGGTCGTGCCACAAGCCTGCAATCTGCACGGCGGTAGTAGACATTGTCCGAGGTCTGGTAGTCCGGCGCCTGGTGCCGTGCCCCCCTCCCCCTGTGTCACAGTAGTTGTCGCCTCGATACCTCGGTAACCTTGGGGGCATTGGGGAACGACAGTGGCTCGATACAGCAACGAATTCAAAGAACGGGCGGAGGCGCGTCTTCTTCCGCCGTAGAGTGCGGAGATATCCAGTGTGTCCCAGGAGATTGAGGTGTCGGTGTCGACACTGGAGCGGTGGCTGGGGGATGCGTTGTCCAGACCCGCACGCGAACGGGTTTGGACAACGGCTGCGCGCTTGGAGGCGGTGATTGCGACCGCGGCGATGGACGAGGCGCAGCGCAACGCCTGGTGCCGCGGGACTCGGGGGGAATGATTTTGAGAAACCCGGGGTCCATTCCTTTTGAGAGCCAACACTGGGGCAGCCCGAGGAAGCGTGGGCAACGCACAGGAGACGAAGCAGGATCATCGTCGGATCAAGGAGCCGGAGTAGGGATCTCCGGCGCGAGGAGAAAGCGCTGGTGGAGACCACAGCGTTTCTTATTTTGTCAAAAAAACGCGAGGGGATCTTCCAACCGGGCGGGGACGAATGATTTCCCTCGAAGATCGCCAAAGTATCGCTCGTGCGGTGCAGGAAGCTCGCCGCGACGGGGCACGGCTGCGGTATGGAGTTGACCCGCTTCGGTGGGCACCTCGGAGTTCCCACTGGAGGGTCCGAGTATGGTTAAGTCTAAGTGAAAATGGGGTAATCCGTATACGCCGGAATTCAAGCAGCAGATGGTCAGGTTGGTGCCTGCCGGACGTGCACCGAAGCAGCGGAGCCGTGAGTTTGGCGGTTCGTACTGATCGATCTAGTCCTGGTTCAAAGAGGCCGAGCGGGACGCGGACCGCGGCAACGGAGGAGTGACGACCGCAGAGCGCCAGGAGTTGACGCGGCTGAAGTGCGAGAGCCGCCAGCTTGTTGGCGGGGAGGAGGAACCGCGTGATTCGGGGGGTGAGAGGCGAGTTCCTGAAGCGGCACCAGGAGCCGGCAGTGACGCCGGCCCTGTGGGCCCACGACCGCAGACAGACCCAGCGGCAGTGGAATCAAGAAGTTGTTTGGCGAGGGCAAGAGCAAGAGACAGATCCGCGGAACACGCAAGCCATGCCGGAAATTCGCGAAAACGCGTCGATCACCAGAAAGAGGCGGATTTGGATCCCGATCAACATTCATCCGTGGCCCATTGCCGCGGAGCCTCCGAAGTCTGTGCGCTGGTTGACCGATTACGCGATTATGACGGAGACCAGGTGGCGCGCCTATATCTTCTCGCTACATTGCGCCCGCCACACATGTGAAATTTTCGCCCGGCGTTGCCACATGGCGAACGCCGCGGGGCGACTCGTCCGTGTGCGAGCTGTGCCACGCCTTCGGTGCAATGTCAGCCAAACTTACAATCCGCAACACCGCAGCGTGACGTTACCTGTTGAAACATGCGCACGATACTGAACGGTAAGGAAAAACATTCTTCAGGCACGAAAATTGCTTGAGTCAAATATGTTGCATGCTGTACCTGGACTCCTTTAGATCCTGTCTAGATTTTGTCCGCGTGAGTTGAGCAACGAAGCGGCGGACCGTCGACAAGCAAGAATCGGCGGCCGTTGCGGGGAGACTGCGTATGTTCGAGCGAGTGTGCGCAATTCTTCAAGCCATTCCGGACTCCCGGGGCCGAGGGGTCTCGGTTCACCGAACTGCCCGCCATGCTGCGGCGCTGGCCCTGATAGGGCTGTGGGCCGGACAGGCCTTTGCCACGAACTACAGTTGCACCTGGGTCACGACCACGGGCACCACCTCCTGGTTCACGTCCGCGAGCTGGTCGACCTGCAACAGCACCTCTCCGAACAACAGCAGTGGCAACACTTACGACGCCGCCATTGCCGCCTCCGGTACCTACACGATAACGGTCTCGAGTCCCGTCACCATCGGCTTGCTGACGCTCGATGCGACCGGCGCCACGCTCAGCAACTCGAGCACGATCACGGCGACGAACGGTGTCACACTCGATGCGGGCACGATTTCCGGAGGCACCATCGCTGGCACTGGCGGCCCGAATGGCACGACTGCGGTGTCTCTGAGCGTCTCTGGCGCCAACGGCACGCTGGACAACGTGACGCTCGACGGCAGTCTGGATGTCATCGGCCAGAACGCGAGCGCCTACTTCGACGGCCTGACGGTGAACGACACGAGCGGCAATTCGCCCGGGGTGATCAACATCACGGGCATGGACTCCAATCTGTATTCGACGGCCACGCAGACGCTGGACAATGCGACGGTGCATTTGGGCGGCAGCTCGGGATCCGGACTGCTCGGCTCGCAGGGCGGCACGCTGACTCTGGGCAGCCACCTGCAGGTGCTGGCCGATGGGGCGGGCTCCTATGGATACATTTATGGAAATTCCCTCATCAACGACGGAACCATTGTCTTCAGTAATGGGAGCGGCAGTAACGAGATCACCACGACGACCTTTGCAAACAACGGCGCGGTGTCGCTCACAAACGGCTCCGGTATCTACGTCTACGGCTCGAGCTTCACGAACAATAACGCCATTACCGTAGCTTCCGGCTCAACCCTGAATCTGCGCACATCGTCAGGGGCGACGAACACGACGACCGGCACGATCACCGGGGCGAACGGCTCGACGGTAGATCTCAGCAGTTACAACGCCTCCGGATCGCCGGGCTTCGCCAATGCGGGCGCGGTGACGATGAACGGCAGCGGCGGAACGACGGTGCTGGGAGTGGGCTATCAGGGCAATCCCGGGAACAACACCGACTACGAGTGGACGAACACCGGGACAATCACCGTGACGGATACGGATCTGCGGCTCGGCGGGTATTTCACGCCGGCGGCCCTCGGTACGATCAGCCGCACGGGCGGGACGGTGGAACTGCTGGGGTATCTGGAGCTCGGTGGTGGGACGCTCTCGACGGGCAGCGGATCGCCGCTCTCGGGTCTCGCGATGTACGGTGGGACGATCCACGATGGGACGATCGATGCCAATGCGGGGGCGAGCCTGTTCGCATCGGGCTACAACAGCAGCCTCGGCTATTCCAGTGGCACGCTGGACAACGTGACGCTCGACGGCAATCTGGATATCACCGGCCAGAACGCGATCGCCTATTTCGATGGCCTGGCGGTGAACGACACGAGCGGCAATTCGCCCGGGGTGATCAACATCACGGGCATGGACTCCAATCTGTATTCGACGGCCACGCAGACGCTGGACAATGCGACGGTGCATTTGGGCGGCAGCTCGGGATCCGGACTGCTCGGCTCGCAGGGTGGCACGCTGACCCTGGGCAGCCACCTGCAGG